>NZ_JBILJW010000019.1:0-71130 GCF_044377035.1 Silanimonas sp. | reverse complement strand
AGCAGGCCGTGGGCGTGGTCAAAAACCTGCGCAAGCTGAAGTCCGTTTCGCGCACCGGGCAGAGCGACGTCGTGCTCGAATTCGCCTGGGGCACCGACATGGACCAGGCCAGCCTTGAGGTCCGCGACAAGCTGGAACTCCTGCAGCTGCCGCTGGAAGTGAAGCCGCCGGTGCTGCTGCGCTTCAACCCGAGCACCCAGCCGATCATGCGGCTTGCCATCGCGGCCTCCAGCGCGCAGGCCACGCCGCAGGAGCTGATGAATCTCCGCCGCTACGCCGAGGAGACGCTGAAGCGCCGCCTCGAGCCGGTGCCGGGTGTCGCCGCGGTGAAGGTGGGCGGCGGTCTCGAAGATGAAGTCCAGGTGCTGATCGACCAGAACAAGCTGGCGCAGCTGAACCTCGACATCAACGTCGTGGTGCAGCGCCTGCAGCAGGAGAACGTCAACGTCTCCGGCGGCCGCATCGAGGAAGGCTCGCAGCGCTACCTGGTGCGGACGGTGAACCAGTTCGCCAACCTGCAGCAGATGCGCGACATGCTGATCACCACGCTCAACGGCGTGCCGATCCATCTGCGCGACGTCGCCACGGTGGAGCAGGGCAACAAGGAGCGCGAGGCCATCATCCGCATCGGTTCGTCCGAGGCGGTCGAGGTTGCGCTGTACAAGGAAGGCGATGCCAACACCGTCGCGGTAGCCGACGCCATCAAGCAGGCCCTGCGTGACATGGAGCGCGAGACCGCGCCGCGCACGCCCGGTGCCGAGGGTGGGCGCCGCGGCCCGCCGCAGGTCGCCACCGTGCCGGGGCAGTACACGGTCGATGGCCTGACCATGCGCACCGTCGAGGACCAGTCGGTCTTCATCGGTTCGGCCCTTAGCGAAGTGCAGAAGGAAGCGGTGATGGGTGGCCTGTTCGCCATCCTGATCATCTTCTTCTTCCTCCGCGACGGCTGGAGCACCTTCGTCATTTCGCTGTCGCTCCCGGTGTCGATCATCGCCACCTTCTTCTTCATGGGACAGCTCGACCTCTCGCTCAACGTGATGTCGCTGGCCGGCCTCGCACTGGCGACCGGCATGGTGGTCGACGACTCGATCGTCGTGCTCGAGAACATCGCCAAGGCCCGGGAGAAAGGCCTCGGCGTGCTCGAGGCGGCCATCGTCGGTACCAAGGAAGTGGGCATGCCCGTGGTGGCGACCACCCTGACGACCGTCGCGGTGTTCCTGCCGCTGGTGTTCGTGGAGGGCGTTGCCGGCCAGCTGTTCAGGGACCAGGCGCTGACCGTCTCGATCGCGCTGCTGATCTCGATGGTGATCGCGCTGACCCTGATCCCGATGCTCAGTTCGTTGAAGGCGACGGCGCCGATGAGCTTCCCGGTGGAGAGTGAGCCGGGCTTGGTGCGCCCGCCGCGCAGCATTGCCGAGGCCGGTGAGCGCTTCGCTGCGCCCTACGCCAGCATGGTGGCGCGTCGCCCGGGCGGACTGTCGGCCCTTGCCGGAGGCGTGCTCGTGCTGCTCGCTGCGCCCTTCAAGTTGCTGTGGTGGGCCTTGACCTTCCTCACGCTGCTCGCGGTTCGCGCCGCACTGCTGGTGTGGCGCGGGTTCACCACCTTCGTCTTGCCCGGCGTCGCCAAGGTGGGTGAATTCGTCCTGCGTCCTTACGAAGCCGCTGCCGAGGCCTACCGCCATCGGATCCTCCCCGCGGCCCTGCGGAATCCCGCGCTGGTGCTCGGCTCGGCCGGTGCGGCCTTCCTGCTCTCGCTGGGCATGGCGACGACGCTGGGCACCGACCTGATCCCGCAGCTGGCCCAGGACCGCTTCGACATGACCGCGAAGCTGCCCGCCGGCACCCAGCTCCAGGACACCGACCGCCTTGTCGCGGCGGTGCAGGGCCAGTTCGACGACGACGACCGCATCAAGGCGTTGTTCGGCGTCAGCGGAACGGGCACGCGCCTCGATGCCAATCCGACCGAATCGGGCGAGAACATCGCGCGCGTCTCGATCGTGCTGGGCCAGGGCTACAGCCGCACCACGGAAGCGGCACTCACCGACGACCTGCGCGGCTTCATGGCCGGCTATCCGGATGTCGAGGTGAAGTTCAGCCGCCCGGAGCTGGTGAGCCTTTCGACGCCTCTGGAAATCGAGATCCGTGGAACCGACCTCGTCGAGCTCGAGGCGGCTGGGCGAAAGCTCACCGATCTGATGAAGGCGTCCCCGCACTTCGCCGACGTCAAGTCGACGGTGGAGCAGGGCTTCCCCGAGGTGCAGATCCGCTTCGACCAGGAACGGGCCGCCGCGCTCGGCCTGACCACGCGCCAGATCGCCGACGAAGTCGTGCGCAAGGTGCGCGGAGAAGTCGCCACCCGCTACAGCTTCCGCGACCGCAAGATCGACGTGCTGGTGCGTGCACAGGAGGCGGATCGCGCGTCGGTCGCCGAGATCCGCGACCTGATCGTCAACCCGCAGAGCGAGCGTCCGGTGCCGTTGTCGGCGGTGGCTGAAGTCGTCGAGACCATCGGGCCCGGCGAGATCAATCGCGTCGACCAGACCCGCGTGGCCATCATTTCGGCAAACCTGCGCGACATCGACCTGGGCACGGCGGTGCAGGAAGTGAACAAGCTCGTCGACGCCAATCCGTTGGGTGCCGACCTCCGCCTCGCCTTTGGCGGACAGAGCGAGGAGCTGGGACGTTCGCTGCAGTCGCTAATGTTCGCCTTCGGCCTCGCCATCTTCCTCGTCTACCTGGTGATGGCCTCGCAGTTCGAGTCGCTGCTGCACCCCTTCGTCATCCTCTTCACCATCCCGTTGGCCGTGGTCGGCGCTGTGCTCGCCCTCGTACTGTCCGGTTCTCCGGTGTCGGTGGTGGTGTTCATCGGGTTGATCTTGCTCGTCGGCATCGTGGTGAAGAACGCCATCGTGCTGGTCGACAAGGTGAACCAGCTGCGCCTCGAGGGCCTGAGCAAGGTCGACGCGCTGGTGGAGGGCTCGTACTCGCGCCTGCGCCCCATCGTCATGACGACCCTGACGACGCTGTTCGGCTTCGCGCCACTGGCCTTCTTCGGCGGCGACGGTGCCGAGGTGAAGGCGCCGATGGCGATCACGGTCATCGGCGGACTCACGGTTTCCACCCTGCTGACCCTGGTCGTCATCCCGGTGATGTACAAGCTGCTCGATCGCAGCAGTGACGAGTCCTGGAAGGCCGAGGGTGAGCGCAACAAGCAGATCGGTCTGATCGGCAAGCTGGTCGGGGAGTCGCAGTCATGAGCCTTGCGGAGATCAGCCTGCGCCGTCCGGTGTCGGCGATCATGTTCTACATCTCGCTGATGGTCTTGGGGCTGATCGCCGCCTTCAAGCTGCCGCTCGAGCAGTTCCCAGCCCTCACGGCGCCGTTCATCTACATCGAGTTGCCGTACGCCGGCGCATCACCGGAAGAAGTGGAGCGCACGATCGTTCGGCCGGCCGAGGAGGCGTTGGCGACGCTCTCCGGCGTCAAGAACATGTGGTCGAACGCCCGTGGCGATGGCGGCGGAATCTTCCTCGAGTTCGACGACTGGGCGCGCGATACCAACATCGCCGCGAGCGAGGCGCGCGACCGCATCGATGCGATTCGTACGGACCTTCCGGACGACTTCCAGCGCTACTTCGTCATGAAGTTCTCGACGACGGACGAGCCGGTGCTGCGCCTGCGCTTCACCAGCGATCGCGACTTGCGCAACGAATACGCGATGCTGGAGCGCCTGTTCAAGCGTCGCATCGAGCGCATCCCCGGGGTGGCGCGCGTCGACATCATCGGCGTGGAAGCGCCGGAGGTCGAGGTCGCGATCGACCCCGTGCGCCTCGGGGCCCACAACGTCGCGCTGAACGATCTGGCGATGCGGCTCCGCGCGGTGAACTTCTCCGTGTCGGCCGGCAGTATCGATGACGGCCTACGCCGCATCCGCGTGCAGCCGGTGGGCGAGATCCGTGATCTCGACGAGTTGCGCAACCTTGTCCTGAACGACCGGGGCCTGAAGCTTTCCGACATCGCCGACGTGGTGCTGAAGCCGCAGCGCGCCGATTTCGGCCGCCGCCTCGACGGCCGCCCGGCGGTGGGTATCGACATCCAGCGCGAGGCCGACGCCAACCTCGTGCAGATGTCGCGGGATGTGCTGCGCGAGATGGTGGAGATCGAGAAAGCGCCGGAGTTGCGCGGCATCCAGGTGCTCATCGCGGACGATCAGGCCGAATCGGTGAAGAGCTCGATCTTCGAGCTGACGGAAGCCGGCATCGTCGGCTGCCTGCTCTCGATCTTCATCCTGTTCTACTTCCTGCGCCACTGGCCGAGCACCCTGATGGTGACGCTCGCCATCCCGGTCTGCATCGTGATGACGCTGGGCATCATGTACTTCATGGGCCTGACGTTGAACATCCTCACCATGATGGGTCTGCTGCTCGGGCTCGGCATGCTGGTGGACAACGCGGTCGTGGTGGTGGAGAGCATCTACCAGTACCGCGAGAAGTATCCGAATGATCCGTATCGCTGCGCGATCGAGGGCACGCGCAGCGTGCAGCTGGCGATCAGCGCCGGCACGCTGACGAGCATCATCGTGTTCGTGCCGAACCTGTTCGGCGACGTCAACCAGATCAGCATCTTCCTCGGCCAGGTCGCGGCGACGATCACCATCTCGTTGCTGGCCTCGTGGCTGGTGGCGGTGAGCCTGATCCCGATGCTTTCGGCCAAGGTGGCCACGCCGCCGGCGCTGGGCCTGACTACGGGCTTCGTCCCGTGGCTCACCCGCCGTTACGCCGATGGCCTGCGTTGGTCGCTCGAGCATCGCGGTTGGTCGGTGTTCGGTATCGTCCTGATCATCATCCTCAGCATCGTTCCTGCCGCGACCGGGTTGATGAAGGTCGACATGTTCAAGAACGACGCCGGCCGCGAGATCGACATCTATTTCGACTGGCGCGGCTCCTACAGCCTCGACCAGATGCTCGGCGAGATGCTCAAGGTGGAGGAGGTTCTCGACGCCAAGCGCGAAGAGCTGCAGATCGAGCAGATCTACACGGTCTACAGCGAGCGGGGTTGGGGCGGCATCGACGTGACCTTGAAGTCGGAGGGCGACCTGCTTCCGACCGAGGAACTGCAGGAAGCGATTCGCAAGATCCTGCCCAAGTCCGCGCTGGCCGAGATCGGCATCGAGGGCGGCGGTGGCCCGGGTGGTGGCGGCGGCGGCGGCCAGAACGAGGGCGTCCGTGTCTCGCTGAATGGGGATTCGAACGAGGAGCTGATGCTGCTCGCCGAGCAGATCGTTCCCGTGCTTGCCCGTCGCCCGGAACTCCGCGATGTCCGTATCGATACCGGCGACGAGACCAGCGAGGTTCGCGTCAGCGTGGATCGCGATCGCGCCGCGGCCTACGGGTTCTCCGCCCAGGAAGTGGCGCAGTACATCGGCATCGCGCTTCGCGGTACGCCGCTTCGCGAGTTCCGCGGTGGCGGCGAGGAGGTGCCGGTGTGGGCGCGCTTCGCTGGCGCGGAGAAGTTCCGTGTGCAGGACCTGCAGTCGTTGCAGCTGACGCGTCCAGACGGCAGCCGCGTGCCGCTGATGTCGATGGTGAAGGTGGACATCGAGCGCGGTGCCGGGCAGATCAATCGGGAGAACCGCCGGACATCGCTCAATATCGCGGCCAACCTCGGCGACAAGCAAACCAACGAGGACGCCCGCAAGGCCATGACCGAAGTGCTCGCCAAGGTGACGTTCCCGCCTGGCTACGGCTTCAGTTTTGGTGGCGATTTCCAGCGGAATGACGAGGCCGGTACGCAGATGGCCTTCAACACGCTCATCGCCATGATCATGATCTTCATCATCATGGCTGCGCTATTCGAGTCCTTGCTGTACCCGTTGGCGATCATGAGCAGCATCGTGTTCTCGGCCTTCGGCGTGTTCTGGTTCTTCGTGATCACCAACACCACGTTCACGATCATGGCGGCGATCGGCATCCTGGTGCTGATGGGCGTGGTGGTGAACAACGGCATCGTGATGATCGAGCACATCAACAACCTGCGCCGGGAGGGCTACAGCCGCCTCGATGCACTGGTGGAGGGCAGTCGCGAACGCCTGCGGCCCATCCTGATGACGATGGGCACGACGATCCTCGGCATGATTCCGCTGACGCTCGGCGGTGCGCAGATCGGCGGCGATGGCCCGGGCTACTACCCGATGGCCCGAGCCATCGTCGGTGGCCTGATCTTCTCGACGGTCGTCAGCCTGGTCTTCCTGCCGACGATCTACGCGATCCTCGACGACGTCGGGAACTGGAGCGGTGCCGCGTTCCGTCGTGCCCGCGAGTGGGCTGGCGTGCGCGAGATCGGTACCGCCCACTGAGGGCCCGGCGCGAGCCCCGGTTCTCCCGGGGCCGCGTCAGTGGACGGGAGCGCGGGTATGCCCCGCGCCGCGCACCATCCACTTGAGGGTGGTGAGGGATTCGAGCCCCATCGGACCGTAGGCGTGCAACTTGGTCGTCGAGATGCCGATCTCGGCGCCCAGGCCCAGTTCGCCGCCATCGTTGAAGCGGGTGGATGCGTTGACCATCACCGCCGAGGCGTCGACCTCGCGCTGGAAGCGGGCCGCCAGTGCATCGTCCTGCGTGGCGATGGCCTCGGTGTGCTGAGAGCCGTGCGCGGCAATGTGCACGAGCGCCTCTTCGAAGCCGTTCACGACCTTCACTGCGATGACGAGTTCGAGGTATTCGGCGTCCCAGTCGTCGGGCGTCGCGGCCTCGGCCGAAGGCAGCAGCGGGACGGCGCGCGGGCAGGCGCGCAGCGTGACACCGCGAGCGCGAAGCGCCTCGCCAACGCGTGGCAGGAAAGCGCCTGCCACGCTGGCGTCGACCAGCAGCGTCTCCAAGGCATTGCATGCGGAAGGACGCGCGCACTTGCCGTCGATGGCGAGGTGGAGCGCGGCGTCGAGGTCGGCGCTGGCTTCGACGTACAGGTGGCAAACGCCCTTGTAGTGGCGGATGACCGGCACGCGGCTGACCTCGGCGACATGCCGGATCAAGCCTTCGCCGCCGCGCGGGATCACCAGCGCGAGGCAGTCGTCATGCTTCAACAGTTCGGCGATGGCGGCGCGTTCGAACACCGGCACCAGCACCGCCGCATCGACCGGCAGGCCGACGGCCTGCAAGCCGGCCTGTACGGCCTCGATGAGCGCGGCATTGCTGTGCGCCGCCTCCCGGCCGCCGCGCAGCACGCAGGCGTTTCCGGACTTGAGGCAGAGCACTGCGGCATCGACGGTCACGTTCGGGCGCGATTCGTAGATCATCGCAATGGCACCGAGCGGTGCGCGCATCCGCCCGATCTCGAGGCCATCGGCGCGCGGCGCCTGCCATTCGATCCCGCCCAGTGGATCGGGCAGCGCGTTCACGGCGCGCACGGCGGCGACCAGTGCGGCGAAGCGTGCGGGGTCGAGCCGAAGGCGATCCTGCATCGCGGTCGACAGGCCCGCCGCGCCGGCCGCCTCGAGATCCTTCGCATTGGCTGCGAGCACGCTGGCCTCCCGAGCCTCGAGGGCGAGCGCGATAGCGTCGAGCGCCGCAGTGCGGGTGGCGGCGTCGCTCGCGGCGAGGCGGCGCGCAGCGGCGCGCGAGGCTTCCGCACAGCGGCGGATGAGTCGGGTTTCGTCGGGGGTCACAGCAGCACCAGGTCGTCGCGGTGGATCACGGTCTCGGGGCCTTCGTAGCCGAGCAGGGCCGGCAACTCAGCGCTCGGTTTGCCCAGCACGCGCCGCAATTCGGAGGCATCGTATTGCGCGATGCCCTTGGCGAAGGGCCGCGCGTCGCCCTCCACCCGCACTTCGACGGCATCGCCGGCACGGAACGCGCCCTCGACCCCGCGGACGCCGGCCGGAAGCAGGGACGCGCCGCGCTCCTTCAGTGCGCGTAGTGCCCCGGCATCGACATGCAGTTGGCCTTGGCTCGCCAGTGCGTGGCGCATCCAATGCTCCTTGGCGCTGGCCGGTGTCGCCGTGGGCTCGAAGAGGGTGCCCGGGCACTCGTCGCGGCCGAGGGCTTCGAGCGCCTCCGCCTTCCCGCCGTGCGCAATGACGGTCGGGATGCCGCGAGCCGTCGCCTTCGCGGCGGCTTCCAGCTTGGTGCGCATGCCGCCCGTACCGACCGCTGAGCCGGCGCCGCCGGCGAGCGCGAACACCGCGTCGTCAATGGCGGCCACGCGCGCGATGCGCATCGCAGTCGGCACTTTGCGCGGATCGGCGTCGTACAGACCGTCGATGTCGGAAAGGATCACCAGCAGGTCGGCTTCGACCAGCACCGCCACGTGGGCGGCGAGGTTGTCGTTGTCGCCGAGGCGGAGCTCGTCGACGGCCACCGAATCGTTCTCGTTGATGATCGGCAGCACGCCAGCGCGCAGCAGCTCGCGCAGCGTGTTCTTGGCATTGACGAAGCGGCGGCGGTTCTGCAGGTCGTCGAAAGCCAGCAGTACCTGTGCGCACGGCACGTCGAGCAGGCGGGCCCAGGCGTCGAACATGCGCGGCTGTCCGAGCGCCGCGAGCGCCTGCTTCGCGGGGAGCGCGGGCGCATCCAGCGAGCCCAGCAGTGCGCGCCCGGCGGCGACGGCGCCGGAGGAGACGAGCACGACCTCGCGATCATCGGCGCGGGCTTCGGCGATGAAGCGCGCGATCGACAGCAGGTGCCGCGTGGAAAGCCGCTGCCCGCCGGGCGCGATCAAGTTGCTGCCGACCTTGAGGACGGCGCGTTTCCAGCGGGGCAGGGCGACGGGCTCGGACACCAGCGGCACTCGAAGGGCGGGCTCCCGAGTGGAGCGCAGCGCCGTCGAGCCGTCAAATCACTTCCGGTGTCGAACTCATGCGCCGTGGCGCGGACACGCGTGCGCGCGGTCCGCTCAGAGCAGCGTGGCGATCATGCCGGCGCCTGCCGCCCAAATGGCCAAGGCGGTGCCCACCGAGGTGAGGAAGAAGTTCAGCAGCGTGCGTGCCACGCGGTTCTTCCACCAGCCGCGCAAGGTCCGCGTGTCGTCGCGCAGGGCGAGGAAGTCGGCGTAATCCGGCTTGCGCACCCAGGCCTCGACCAGCGCGCTGACCGTGCCCGAGGCCAGCGCCGGGTGCAGGGGCGTGATCGGCGAGGCCAGCGCGGCGGCGAGGATGCTCAAGGGATGCCCGCCAGCCGCGAGGCAGCCCAGCGCGCCGCCCGCGGCGGTGATCGCCGCCCACTGCAGCAGCACCATGCCGCCGGTTTCGATGCCGCCCTGGTGCCAGCCCCAGGCGAAGCCGCCCAGCAGCAGGCCGACGAGGACAATGGTGAACCACGGCAGGCCCTCGTCCTTGGGCAGGCCTTCGAGTTCGGCGATCTGCGCGGCGGGTGCGGCGGTGCCGGTTTCAAGGGCGGCCGTCAGGCCGGCCAGATGGCCCGCACCGACCACGGCAAGCACGTGCTTGCCGGGATGTGCCGCGCCGGCCTCGCGCAGCTTGGCGGCCATGTAGCGGTCGCGTTCGGCGATGACCGCTTCGAAGAGCTCGGGGCTCTGCCCGGCGAACTCGGCGAAGCTCGCTTCCAGCACGTCGCCCTGCTTGAGCTTCTCGATGGCGTCGTCTTCGACCTTCTCGTCGACGATCAGGCTGGTGAACAGCCCGGCACCCAGCATCGAGCGCTTCCAGAAGCCGAGCCGGCCCCAGGCGCGCTTGAAGGTGAGCCCGATGTCGCGATCGATCAGCACCATCGGCAAGCCCCGCGCGGTGGCGCCGACGGCGGCGGCTTTCAGCTCTGCTCCGGGCTCGACGCCCAACTGCTCCGAGAGGCGGCGCTGGTAGGCGGCGAGGGCGAGGTTCGCGGCCAGCAGCCCGGCCTTGCCGGACTTGATGGCCTGCACGAGGTCGAGCTTGGCCAGCGCGTTCGGATCGGTCAGCGCCCGATGGCGCGCGGGATCAAGCTCGACGGCGATGACATCGAAGGCGCCGCTGGCCAGCGCGGTCTCGACGGCGGCCACGCTCTCCTTCGAGACATGCGCGGTGCCGAGCAGGGTGTAGCGGACGCCGTCGCGGTCGACGCGGGCGAGCGGCTGGTCGGCCAGCGCGGCCGGCAGGGTCGTGTCGTTCAATGCAGGCTCGTTCGCGCCGTTCAATCGCGGAAACGCTTGGTCAGGTCGCCGTAGGCGTCGATGCGGCGGTCGCGCAGGAAGGGCCAGATGCGCCGCACGGCTTCACCGCGGGCGAGGTCGACCTCGCAGAACAGCACTTCAGCGGCGTCGCGCGAGGCCTCGGCGAGGACTTCGCCCTGCGGCCCGAACACCGCGCTGGAGCCCCAGAACTGGATGCCGGGGCCGCCGATGGGGGAGGCCTCGAAGCCGGTGCGGTTGCAGGTGAGCACGGGCAGGCCGTTGGCCACCGCGTGGCCGCGGTGCGAGAGGATCCAGGCCATGCGCTGGCGCTCCTTCTCGGCGTCTGTGTCGCGCGGGTCCCAGCCGATGGCGGTCGGGTAGAGCAGCAGGTCGGCGCCGGCCAGCGCCATCAGGCGCGCGGCTTCCGGATACCACTGGTCCCAGCAGACGAGCACGCCGAGGCGGCCCACTGAGGTGTCGATCGGGGTGAAGCCGAGGTCACCGGGCGTGAAGTAGAACTTCTCGTTGAAGCCCGGGTCGTCGGGGATGTGCATCTTCCGGTACTTGCCGCGGAAGCTGCCGTCGGCGTCGAACACCACGGCGGTGTTGTGCGCGAGGCCGGGCGCGCGGCGCTCGAACAGCGAGGCCACCAGCACCACGCCGTGCTGCTTCGCCAGCCGCGACAGGCGTTCGGTGCTCGGGCCGGGAATGGCTTCCGCCCGATCGAACTCGTCGGTGTCCTGGTGCTGGCAGAAGTACGGGCCGTTGTGCAGTTCCTGCAGCAGCACGAGCTTCGCGCCGCTGGCGGCGGCTTCGGCCACGCGCTGCTCGATGCGCGCAAGGTTGGGTTCGGCGTCGCCCTGGTTGAACTCCTGGACGAGGGCGACTTTCAGAATGCGGCTCATGGGGTCACTCGGGGTGGGTTCGCGCGCGGCGCTCAGGCCAGCAGGCCGGCGGGCAGCTGCATGGTGATGCAGTGCAGGCTGCCGTTCTGCCAGATCAGCGGGCGGCAGGGCACGGGCACGATGGCGTGGTTCGGGAAAGCGTTGCCGAGCATCACGGCGGCGGCGGCGTCCATTTTGTCGCCGTAGGCCGGCATCAGCACCGCGCCGTTGATGATCAGGAAGTTCGCGTAACTCGCCGCGAGGCGGCGGCCCTCGTCGATGATCGGGCGCGCCCAGGGCAGCGGGTACAGGCGATACGGCTTGTTGTCGGCCGTGCGCAGCGCGGACAGCTCGGCGCCCATGGCCTGCAGTCCGGCGTAGTGCGAATCGGCCGGGTCGTCGCAGCTCTGGTAGGTGATGCTGTCGCGCGCGGCGAAGCGGGCGAGGGTGTCGATATGCGCGTCGGTGTCGTCGCCTTCGAGCGCGCCATGGTCCAGCCACAGCACGCGCTGCTGCTGGAGCGCGTTCTCGAGCTGCCAGCTGATTTCCTGGCGCGTTAGCCCGGGGTGGCGCTCGTGCAGGCAGTGCCAGGTGGTGAGCAGGGTGCCTTCGCCGTCGGTCTCGATGCCGCCGCCCTCGAGTGCGAAATCGATGCGCTGGTGCTTCGCGTCCTTGAACAGGCCCGCCGCGACGAGCTGCGCGATCAGCGCATCGTCCTGCGCGGCGCCGTACTTGCCGCCCCAGCCGGTGAAGCGGAAATCGAGCAGGCGGAAACCGTCACCGTCGCGGAGGGTGATTGGGCCGGAGTCGCGCAGCCAGGTGTCGTCGTAGGCGGCGTGGACGAAGCGCACGCGCGCGAGATCGGCACCACCCGCCGTCAGCAGGGCACGCGCATGGGCTTCGAGCGCGGCATCGGCCACCACGATGACCAGACGCTGGAAGCGCGTGATGGCCGCACCGAGCGCGACATAGGTGGTTTCGACTTCGGCGAGCCGCTCGGCCCAGTCGGTGCCGGCGTGCGGCCAGGCGATCAGGACGGCGTCCTGGGGTTCCCATTCGGCGGGGAAGCGAAGGCTCATCGGTCTCTCGGGATCGAAACGAGGCGCGCATTGTCGCGCGCAGGCATGAAAAAAGGCGCGGCCCGGGGCCGCGCCTTGGGTCGACGGCCTACGGGCTCAGCCGCGGTTCGCGGGGGCCGGCCCCTGCTCCTGCGGCGCCGCCTTGTTGAGCACGGTGTCGACGACGCGCTCGCGCTCGAAGTAGACGGTGAAGTCCGAATACACCCAACGATGGATCACCGGCCAGGCGGCGCTCTGGCCACCACGCGGTTCGAGCTTCTGCTGCGGGGCGCCGAACTTGGCTTCCACTTCGGCCATGCTCTGGCCGCGAGCGGGCAGGTTGGCGGCTTCGCTGGCCTGGGCGCGCTCGATGAGCAGGCGGTCGGCCTGGGCGGGGGCGGCGAAGGCCAGCGCAAGGCCGGCGGCGACGAGGGTGGAACGCAGCATGGCGGGTCTCCGGGACGATCGGATGGGGGCGACGCCGGATTGTGGCATCGCGATGCCCGAAAACAACAACGCCGGCACAGGGCCGGCGTCGCAGGGCATCAGGGCCGGGCGCGAATCAGCGCTGGCGGGCCTTGAAGCGGGGGTTCGACTTGCAGATCACGAAGACCTTGCCACGGCGGCGCACGACCTTGCAGTCGCGGTGACGGGACTTCGCGGACTTCAGGGACGAGAGAACTTTCATGCGACACCTGTGGGCGAGTAAAGGGAAACAGCGGTTACATCATCGGAAGCCCGCGAGTATGGGGCACAACTCGCTTCCGGATCAAGCGCTTGGCGCATTCCGTTCAGTGAGGGCCCCGGCCTTCGGGTGGCCATGGGCATGCTGGGAAGTTGGTGGCAGGCGGAGGCCGCGCCGGCGCCCGCCGCCGGTCATTCCGCGCACGCCGGCCATTTGCCAGCGCTTTTTGCTCGTCGCTTAACGCATTCCTTCCCCCGGACGTGAACGCCCGGTAATTACGGGCTTTGACAATTTGTGACGTGGCCCGGCGGTTTGAGTGGTGCCGGGGCGATTTTGAACCGGTGTCAGCGAAAGTGTGGCCGATTGCCCGGTTTGCATCTGTTTGCATCCGGAGAGTGCGCCTCACCTGAGGTCGCCACGCACTTGCGAGTGCGGGGACGGATCGGAGGGACGCCATCCAGAGCGATGGTGCCGGCACCGGATCGAGGTGCACGGAAGGGCCAGGACGGCCGGGTCGGCTCGCTGCGGCGAGGACCACTTCCGGTTCCCGACGATCAATACGGAGCGCGTTGCCCTAGCAACGATCGTCGCTTCGTAGCCAGAACCCCCTGTTTGGCGGCGGAGCCCGCCGAACCCAATGCAAGCGCCCCTGGCTGCGTCGCAACGGCCGGCTCGGGGATTCGCACGCCTGAATTTTGGAGACGCCCTCATGAATCCTGCCTCGACTCTTCGCCGCCTGCCCTTGGCTGCCGCCCTGTTGGCGCTGCCGGTCCTCGCCCAGGCGCAAAGCCTCACGGCCACCGGTGCCGCGTCCCCCGCCACCAACCTCAACCCGGGCGACTGGGTGATGATCACCGTCAACACGACCCCGGCCGCCAACCCGACCAGCACCGGGATCACGGTGAAGGCCGACTTGAGCGGCTTCCTGCGCAGCACGGCGCAGGACCTGAACGACGCCGGCCAGTACGGCGATGCCGTCGCCGGCGACGGCGTGTTCACCTACCGCGAGAACATCGCCGGCGCCGCGACGCTGGGCACCAAGACGATTGTCGCCACCGTTCGCGATGCGCAGGGACGCAGCACCACGGCCACCTTCAATGCCACGCTGGGCGCCGCCAGCACTGGCGGCGGCACGACCACCCAGCCGGCCGCGACCGTGTCGCTGTCGGCCGTGGGTTCCGCCTCGCCGACGTCGGTCGCGCCGGGCGGCACCACGCTGGTCACCGCGCGCGTCACCGCGGCCACCAATCCGACCAGCACGAGCATCGGCGTCACTGCCAACCTCTCGGCGCTGGGCGGCAGCAAGAGCCAGCGCCTGCGCGACAACGGCATCAACGGTGACGCCGTTGCCGGCGACGGCGTTTACAGCTTCCGCCAGACCGTCGGGAGCAGCATCGCCACCGGCAGCAAGTCGGTGCGCTTCGCGGTGAACGATGGCCAGGGCCGTTCGGCCTCCGCCTCCGTCAGTCTGACGGTCGCCGCCGCCGAGCCGAGCGCCGCGCCGTTCGGTGCCGCCTCGGCCAGCCCGAGCAGCCTGCTCGCTGGCGAAGCCAGCGTGCTGGCGGTGCGTGTCACGGCGGGCACCGGTCCGGCCAGCACCGGCCTGACGGTGACCAGCGACCTCTCGAGCCTCGGCCTCGGCGCGGCACAGGCCTTCAACGACGCCGGGCAGAACGGCGACGCCGTGGCCGGCGATGGCACGTACAGCTTCCGCGCGACGGTGCCGGGCGCGGCTTCCGCGGGCGCCCGCACGCTCTCGGCACGCATCGCCGATGCCCAGGGCCGCAGCAGCACCGCCGGCTACACGCTTACGGTGAACGCCGCGCCTGCGCAGACCGAGCCGCCGGTGGCATCGGTTGGTGCGCCCCAGGCCTGTGCGAACTTCTACACCGCCGGATTCGCGCTGCCGCAGGGCCAGGTTGTCTCGACGGTGCCGGCGGTCGGCAAGCCGGTGAAGGGCACCTCGTACCGCGATCCGGTGCACGGCACCTGCGGCATCCGCGTGACCGACCACGCCAACGAGGCGCCGTCGGGCATGGCGCGTCAAGACTACTCGCGTCGCCAGGCCTTCAACGCCGACAACAGTTACCTGCTGGTGCAAGCGACGAATGGTTTCTGGCATCTCTACAACGCCAACACGATGGCCTTCATCCGCACGTTGAGCGGCCCGGCCGGCGACGCCGAGATCCAGTGGCACCCGACCAATCCGAAGACGCTGTACTACTTCGACACCAACGGCGGCATGACGCTGCGCCAACTCAACGTTGACACCAACACCTCGACGAGCGCCGCGAGCTTCGCCGGCAAGCTGCCCTGGGCTGATGCCGCCCGCGTGTGGACGAAGTCCGAGGGTTCGCCCTCGGCGGACGGCCGCTACTGGTGCCTGATGGCCGAGACCAGCAGCTTCGCGATCCGTGGCGTCATCGTGTACGACCTGCAGACGCAGACGGTGGTGGGTTCGCGTTCGCTGAGCGCTCGCCCCGACCACACGGGCATGTCGGCCTCGGGCCGCTGGTGCGTGGTTTCGCACCTCGCGGGCAGCGGTGGCACGGTGGCCTGGGATCGCGGATTTACGACGTCGCGCCAGCTGCACACCACCTCGGAGCACTCGGACCTCGCACTGAACGCCGCCGGCCAGGACGTGTATGTCGCCGTCGACTACCAGGCGAACGCCGGTGACTTCTTCATGTTCAACATCGACACCAACACCCGCACCAACCTGTTCCCGACCTACCTCTCGGGCACGGCGACGGCCTATCACGTCTCGGGCCAGGCCTTCGCCAAGCCGGGCTGGGTGCTGGTGTCGACCTACGGTTCGTCGGGTGCCAACCAGTGGCTGCACAACAAGCTGTTCGCGGTGGAGCTGCGCTCGGGTGGCCGCATCCTCAACATCGGTCATCACCAGAGCCGACTGAGCGGTTACTGGACCGAGCCGCAGGCGACGGTGAGCCGCGACTTCACCCGCGTGATCTGGGCCTCGAACTTCGGTACGACCTCGAGCACCGACATCGACGCCTACATGATGTACCTGCCGCCGAGCCTGATTCCGGCCGCGCAGTAATCCAGCGACATCCAAGGATGGGGGGTGGCGGCGGCGTGGAAACACGCCGCCGTTTTCTTTTTCCACCCGGTGTTCAGTCGCGGCCGATGCGGGAGGCCAGGAGGCCGGGCCAGAGACGGTGCACGCCCAGCCCAAGCGCGATGCCGAGGACGTTGCGGAGCATGTCGCCGAGGTCGGCGTAGCGACCGGGGACGAGCATCTGCAGGCCTTCCGTGGCCGCGGCCATCAGCAGGCCGCACGAGGCGACAACGGCGAGGCGCCGCCCACGCGCCCATTCGCGTGCCAGCAGGTCTTCCGCCCAGAGCAGGGCCAGCAGTGCGAAGCCCGGCACGTGCGCCAGGTTGAACATCACCTGCAGGCCGGGGTCCTGCCGCATCGGTATCAGCAGCACCGCGAAGCCGACGACCGAGACGACGATGGCGAGACGATCGAGGCGTCGCCGCCCGGGGCTGGGCTTCACGGGGCTGCGTCGCGGCGCGCGTCCCGCGTCGGCGCCAGGTACTTCGCGTCGAGCAGCTCGAGCCGCCCGGCTTGCGCGTAGGTGTGGCAGCCGCGCAATGCCGGCGCCCAATCGGGGTTGAGGGTGGCCAGCGGCCTTTCCTCGTACACCTCGGTATCGAGCCGTCGCACCTCGTTGAAGACGATGCGGTGGCCGTATTCGGCGGCGCAGTCCTGGCTCGGGCGGACCAGCCGCCCCTCATGCATGAACAGCGGCCCGGCGGGGCGGGCACTGCGCACGTCGGAGACGACGGGGTTCTGGCGATGCGGCGTCCACGGGCCCACCGGTGTGTCGGCATGGAACAGGAAGAGCTCGTTGAACTCGCGTCCGCCGTCGTCGAAGGGCGTTTCCGCCACGCAGGCGAACAGCCACCATCGGCCGTCCTGCTGCCAAAGGGTTCCATCGACGGCGCGCCAGCCCTCGAGCAGGGTGGCGACGGGGTACCAGGCTTCGGGGAAGCGTTGGGCGCGGAATGCCTGCATGCGCCGCGATTGCGCGCACTCAACGAGCAGGTGCGGCTCCCCCGCATGCGGGAAGAGGAACGGATACGACAGGTGGTGGGGGCCGGCCATCACCACGCGGTGCGGGCTGTGATGGCCATGGGCATCGACGGTGACGGCATGGATCTCACCGATGGCGCGTTCGTAGTCGTAGGCCTCGAAGAACACGTGGTCGACGCCGTCGTGGTGCACCGGGAACGGGTCCGCCCAGAACCAGCCGCGCGGCGGCGTCCATCGCGTGAAGTCCTCGGCGCGCGGGGCCGCCGGGTCGAGGGCCGTGCCCGAGCGACGGGCGGCCAGTGTCCAGCGTTCGCGGCGCCCGAGCCTTGGGACGTGACGCCACAGGCTGCGGCCGAGGAGCCGGGCGCAAAGGCCCAGCGTGGCAAAGGTTCCCGGCGCGCGCGCCAGTTCGACGGGTGCGGCCGCGGAAGGCTGGCCCTGCTGCAGTCGTCGCAGCGCACGCAGCAGTTTCGCCGGCGCCTTCTGCAACTGGTAGGCGGTGTTGCGGGCGAAGCTGAGCTGCGCGATCGAGACGACTGCCGGGTCCAGCAGCAGCCCGTGCCCGGTGCGGTCGTCGTGCACCGGAAAGCCGGAGGGCGCCTCGGTGTTGCCACGAAGGAACGCCGGCAGCAGGTGCATCAGCCCCCACGAGGGCTTGCAGGCCTCCGCGGGGATCGACCATGCGGCGCGGCGCGCCAGCGGCCACAGGTCGATGCGCGCTGGGGAATGGCCGATCGACAGGACGACGTCCGGCGTGAAGCCAGCCACTGCGGCGCACAGGGCATCGGCCGTGCCGGGGGCGGGTGCCTCGGCCAGTCGGGGCGCCAGCGCACGCGGAGCCATGATGGGTCGGAGCTCGCCGAGCAGTCGGCGGTCCAGCGCGTGGTAAGCGCGCCAGGCGACGCTGCCGTGGCGACGTGCGGGCGCATCGGCGTCGCGCAGCACCTGCACGTCGAGGAAGTCAGCCTTCAGGAGCCCTGCGAGAGTCTCGTCGAGCCACGCCGGCAAGCGGGTGCAGGCCAGCACGACGCTCACGCGCAGCCGCGGGAGCCCGGGCTGCATCGCGTGGAGCGGGGAAGAGGGGGCGGCGGGTCCTGCCGTCAACGCCATGCGTCCATATCCTCAGTGGTGTCCTGCGCCGGGTTGAAGCCGCAGCAGGGCGCCGGTGGTCTTCAGGTAGGCGCGGATCATCGGGGTCTTCCAACGGCTCGCACCCAGCCGGTCGCGCATCGTGCACAGCTCGTCGACGAACGAATCCCAATTCGAGGCACCGACGAAGTTCGAGCTTACCGAGATGCAGGGCGAAACCGTACGCGTGGTGTGCCACCAGCCGCAGGGCAGGAAGATCGACTCGCCGGTGCCGATGGTGATGCTGGCTGTCGCCGCTTTCTCGAATAGCGGGAAGGCCTCGCGATCGACGTGGTAGGGGTTGGGGATGCGCGAGACGAGGTAGTAGTCGTCCTTGGGGTAGAGGAACGGCGTCTGGTCCGGCGGGAACAGCGTGAACTCCTTCTCGCCGTGAACGTTCGAGATGAAGGCGTGCATCATCCATTCGTCGTAGTGCAGCGGAATGGTGGTGCCGGCGCCGCTGATGAACAGCTGGTTGAGATGGCGTGCCACGCGCGGCCAGCCCTTCGGCATCAGGCGGCTGCTGAGCCAGTCGTCGGCGGTGAAGCGGCAGCGCGGGGTGATGTCCGCGGCGAGTTCCGGCCAGTCGGTCTGGATGTTGACGTTGCGCAGGTAGGGGACCGGCGCGGCTTCCGTCGAGGTGGCGAGGCCATCGATGTAGTCGGCCAGCTTCACCGGCGCGTTGTTCTTCGTGCCGCGACACCGCACCACGCGCTCGCCCCAGGTCTCGTGGAACCACGCCGGCGTCCAGCGGCCCAGCGCGGGCCAGTCGTGGATGGCATCGGTGAGCACCACCGGCTTGCGCGGCGCGACGTAGTTTTCGATGAAGTCGCGGGTGCTGAGGCCCCCCACGCGTTCGATGTTCATGCGGGGGCTCCGAATCGGTCGCCAAGCCATCCAGCGATGCGCTCGACGAGCCGTTCGCGGTCGTCGGGCTGGAAGAACAGGTGGTCGCACTGGCGCCAGTACTCGAAGTGGACCCGGGGGCTGCGCGCGGCCGGGCCGTAGCCCTCGAAGAACTGCTTCGGATGGGTGAAATAGTTGGCGGCGCCGCCGGTGTACAACACGAACAGCTCGGCGCCGCGGCCGACAAGGCCCTCGAGCTGGGCGGCTTCCGCGCCGGGCGCGGGCCAATCGCGCAGCTGGTCGTCGGTGGCGCGTGGTGGCGCGGCGCGGCGCGCGAGTCGGCGCTTCACGATGTCGATCCAGCCGCTCGGGCCGCGCTGCAGCAGCAACTGGAACTGGCCGAGACGGAAACCCGGTGCGTCCGATCGCGCCATGGGGTCGAGCAGCAGCAGGCCGGCGACACGGGGTTCCTTCTGCGCCAGCACCCAGGCGAAATCGGCCGCGCTGCAGACACCGCCGACGACGAAGCGCTCGCAGCCGGTCTCGCGTTGCAAAGTGTCGAGGATCTCGATCAGCACCTCGACATGCGGGCGCCGCGCGCTGGCGATGTGATCGGCGATCCCGGGTTGGTCGATGCGCAGCGTCGGAAAGCCGAGCGCTGCGAAACGACGCGCGGCATGAACATGCAGGCGGAACGGCCCCGCGCGGCGCATGGCGCCGGCGTTCAGCAGGACCACCGCGGTGCCACCGCTGCGGGCGGGTTCGGCGAGCACGCCGATGTCGGCCTCGGTGCCGGCTGGGCGGAACGGACGCTCGATCATGCCGCCCGCTCCGGATGGGCCGACATTCGCGCCGCGATCGCTTCAGCCAACGCCGCGATGGCGGCGAGCGGCAGGGCGCCCTGGAGGTCGATCTGCCCCACCCAGCCCGGTAGGCTCTCGGGCAGCGCGACGTCGGCGGGACCGCATCGCTCGGCACGGTCGATGCGCCATGCGGGTTCCGTGGCGCGTTGGAAGATGCCGAGTTCGAGCGCGAACTCTGGATGCAGGCGATGACCCATCAGCGTGGCGGGATCGGGCGCGCGATGACGCCCGAGGAAGGGGAAACGGTTGCGGTTGTTGGATTCGTGCGTATCGCGCTCGCGCAGTTCGACCAGATGCTGGTCGCCGCGATCCACGCCCTGCCATGCACACCACGGCAAGCCGTGTCGCACCGACAACCGTTCGGCCAGGAGGGCGCCGGCCCGCACGCCGATCAGGGCGACGGGCGCGGGGCCGCGTTCGCGCAACGCAGCGAGCATCGCTTCCGCATCGTCCAGCGCGCGGCTCGGCAGGAAGTCGGCATCGTCGCCCGAAGACTCCCCGGTGCCGCGGTAGTCGAAGCGGAGCGCGCTGATGCCGCGCACCGCCAAGGCATCGGCCACCAGCGCAAACAACCGGTAGCTGCGCTGCCATTCATGGAAGAACGGTGGCAGCACCAGCACGGCGGCGCGAGGGGCGGGTGCCTCGCACAGCATGCCCTGGACCCAGCCGCGGCCCACGGAGCGTTGCACCCGCCGCATGCCCACCGCCGTCATGCGCCGGGTTGGCCGACGAGCTTGCGCAGCCAGCCGCCGAGCTTGCCTTGCGCCGAGGCCGGGGCGGGAGCGGGCGCGACAGCGGCCTCCTCGTCGAGCATCGCGGCGAGGGCGCCGAGGCTGCTGTCGCCGACGCGAAGCAGCGGCAGGCGTTTGCCGCAGGCCAGCTCCACGCGGCTCACCATGCTCAACGCGAGCAGCGAGTGGCCGCCACGCTCGAAGAAGTTGTCGTCCACGCCGACGTCGCTCGTGCCGAGCAGTTCGTTCCAGATGCCCTGCAGGAGTGCCACGTTGGCATTCGTCGTGCCAGCGAAGGTGCGCAGCGTCGTGAGGTAGTCCTCGGCCCAGGCGGTGATGCGCTCGCGGAAGAACAGATCGGCGTCGTAGGTGAAGATGGTCTCGAGGCCCACCCGGGTCTCGACGCACCACAGGCTCAGCTCGTGGCTGGCACCGGTCACAGGCACGCCGAAGCGCGAATGTTCGAGCGGACCCCAGTGGCTGGGGCGCTCACGCACGTCCTGGAAGGAGAACATCGCCTGGAACAGCGCGGGGCGGCTCGAGTCGCGCGGCAGATGGAGTTCGCGGACCAAGGCCTCGATGGGCACATCGGGATGGCCGAGCGCCTCGGTGGCGATGGCCCGCACCTGGCCGATCCAGTCCTCGAACGACGTGGCATCGCCGCGGAAGCGCAGGGGCAGGGCGTTCACGAAGAAGCCCATCACCGGCAGCAGCTCGGCTTGCTCGCGCCCGCGCACCGGCGTGCCGACCACGATGTCGTTCTGGCCGCCGAGCCGTTGCAGCAAGGCGGTGTAGGCGGCGAGCAGCAGCACGAACAGCGTGGTGCCGCGCTCGCGCGCCTTGGCATGCAGGCGCTCGACCACATCGGCCGGCAGGACGAGGCGCAACGAACCACCGCGGCCGCTCATCTGCGCCGGGCGGGGCAGGTCGGTGGGCAGGGCGAGCGCGGCCGGTGCCGGCAACAGGGTGCGCTTCCAGAAGTTGACCTGCGGCTGCAGCGCACCCGAGGCAAGCACCGACTTCTGCCATTCCGCGTAGTCACTGTAGTCGAGCGCCAGCGGCACGGGCGGCGCGGCTTCGGCGGTCAGTTCGGCGGCGTAGAGCGCAGCCATGTCACGGTAGAGCAGGTCGAACGACCAACCGTCCCAGACGAGGTGGTGCACGACGAAGGCGAACACATGTTCCTCGGGGCCCACGCGGAACAGCGCGGCACGGAAAGGTGGGCCGGCCGCGAGATCGATGGCGTCGGCCTGCATGTCGGCCACGGCCTGGTGGATCGCGGCATCCACGCCGTCCCTCGGCCGGTCCGACCAGTCGATGAGCGGGCAATCCATGTCGATGCGGTCCAGCACAACCTGCTCTGCGCCATCGGGCGATGGGCGGAACACGGTGCGCAGCACCGACTGACGTGCGACAAGGGCAGCGAGGGCGCGCTGGAAGGCGGCGACATCGAACGGCCCCTTCAACCGGTGCGCCGAGGGCAGCAGGTTGATGCTGCCGTCGTCGCTGCTGCGCTCGAGGAACCAGGCGCGCAGCTGCTGCACGGACAGGGCGGCGGCGCCTTGGCCAAGGCGGCGGGTCAGTGGCGGGATCGCCGTGGTTGCGGCGTCGTTGCTGCCGACGGCGGACAGCGACAGCTGCGCGGCGAGCTGGCGGGGCGTCGGTGCTTCGAAGATCGCGCGCAGCGAGGGGCGGGACCCGGTCAGGCGCTGCAATTCCCCGGCGAGCTCCGCGGCGAGCAGCGAGTGCCCGCCCTGCTCGAAGAAGTGCTCGTCGGCCGCCAGCGGTGCACGCTGCAGAAGTCGTCCCATCGTCTCGCCGATGCCGGCCTCGAGCGCGTCGAGGGAGGGCGTCGCCGGCGTGGCTGCCACTGCTGGCGCGGTGGTGGGCGCTTCGGCGGTGGCGATCGCGTCCGGCCGCAGGGCCTTGCGGTCGATCTTGCCGTTCGGCAGCAGGGGCAACGCGTCGAGCACGCGCAGCACCTGCGGCAGCATGTAGTCGGGCAGGCGTTGGCCGAGGGCCCGGCGCATCGGTGTCAGCGCGGGGACGCTCGCGCCGGCCGCAGCGGCGACATAGGCGACGAGACGATCGTCCATCGGGCCGAAGCTTTCGACGGTCATCGCCGCGCGGGCCACGCCCGGCAGCTGCTCGATGGCGGCTTCGATTTCCCCGAGCTCGATGCGGTAGCCGCGCAGCTTGACCTGGTGGTCGAGCCGGCCCATGTGGCGGATCGTGCCGTCCGCATTCCATGCGCCGAGGTCGCCGGTGCGATAGAGCCGCGTACCGGGCGTCGCGTCGAAGGGATCGGCGATGAAGCGGTCCGCCGTGAGCTCCGGCCGGGCGTGGTAACCCTGCGCCACGCCGGCACCGCCGATGCAGATTTCGCCCGGTTCGCCCACGCCGCACTCGCGGCCCTGGTCGTCGAGCAGGCGCACGACGGTGGCATCGATGGGGCGGCCCACCGTGATGTGGTCGGGGTCGGTGATGCGCGCCAGCGTCGACCACACCGTGGTCTCGGTCGGCCCGTACATGTTCCACAGTTCGGCCACGCCGGCGTCGAGCATCCGCTTCGCGAGGGCGGGGCTCAGCGCCTCGCCGCCGCATAGGGCGCGGAAGCCCGGCGGCGCGGCGAAGCCCGCTTCCAGCAGCAGGTGCCAGGTGCTGGGCGTCGCCTGCATCACCTGCACGCCGTGTTGGGCGATGAGCTGTTTCAGGGCTTGGCCGTCGATCGCGTCGGTGCGCTGCGCGAGCACGACCTCCGCGCCGACGGTCAACGGCAACAGCAACTCGAGCACGGCGATGTCGAAGCTGAGCGTGGTCACCGCCAGCAGGCACTCGCCGGCCTTGAGGCCTGGGGTGTGCGCCATGCTGCGCAGGAAGTTCACCACGCCGCGCTGCAGCACCACCACGCCCTTGGGCTTGCCGGTCGAGCCCGAGGTGTAGATGACGTAGGCCGGGGCATCCGCGGGCAGCGTGACGGCGGGCGCCGTGGCCGAGGCGGCGTCGATCGCGGCGGCATCGGCATCGAGAAGCAGCGTCCGAAGGCCGTTGATTTCGAGGCGCGCTGAGTTCTCCGAATCGCTTAGCAGCAGGGCGAGGCCGGCATCCTCCGCCATGTCGCGCAAGCGTTGCAGCGGGAAGGCCGGGTCGAGCGGCACGTAGGCCGCGCCGACTTTCAGCACGCCGAGCAGGGAAGCGACGAGGTCGATGCCGCGCGGCAGGCAAAGGCCCACCCAGTCACCGGTGCGCACGCCGCGGGCGGCGAGGGTGTGGGCGATGCGATTCGCGCGGGCGTCGAGCTCAGCGAAGGTGATGCGCCCTTCCGCACTGGAGATGGCGATGGCCGAAGGCGTGCGGCTTGCCTGTTCGGCGAAGCCGCGTTCGATCCGCTCCGGGGCACTGGCTCCGGCCAGCGCGTCGATCTCGGCTTCAAGGCCGCCGAGGATTTCTGCGATGCGCATCGGGCTGAAGAACTCCGTGCTGTGGTGCAGGTCGAGGGCGAGTGCCTCGTCCTCTTCGTAGAAGTTGAACATCAGCTCGCCCAGCAGGCCGGGCTTGCGGCCCTCCTGCATGCGGGCGACCAACGGCTGGAAGCCGTCGAGGACGACCTTGGGGTTGAGGTTGAAGTACACACCGGTGAGCGGCGGGCGTTCGCCGCGGCTGGGCAGGCCCAACAGGCGCGCGGCCAGGCCTTGCGTCATCAGTGGGTGTTCGAGCGCATCCATGAGTGCGCCGCGCACCGGCGCCAGGTTGGCCAGCGTGTCGTCGAGTCGCGACAGGCGGAGGCGCAGCGGCAGGTCGAGCACGCCGTCCGACATCAGGGCCTGATGGCGGCCCAGTCCCTGACTCGCGTAGGGGATGCTCAACACGAAGTCATCGCTGCCGGCGCGGCGGCCAAGCAGGGTGGCAACCACCCCGAGAAGCAGCTGGAACAGCGTGACGCGACGCGCCTTCGCCAGCGAACGCAGGGCCGCGAAGCGGGGGCCGTCGATGCGCAGGTAGGCGGTGTCGGCGGCGAATTGGCGCGCGCCCGAGGGCTGGCGGTCGCCGAGTTCCAGCGGCGCCGGCGCCGAAGCCAGCTGGGCCTTCCAGAACTCGGCCGATTCGCCACCTTCGGCGGAGGCCATCCGCGCCTGCTCGGCGACGGCGAATTCGCCTGGCCGGCCCGCCGGAGGCAGGTTGGCAGCGACGCCCGTGCGCTTGGCCGCGTAGAGCAACGCCAGCTCCTCGAGGAACACGCTGATGGCCCAGCCGTCGACGGCGAGATGGCTGTACACGAGGTTCAGCGCATGGCGCGCCGGACCGAGGCGCAGCAGGGTCATGGCGATCATCGGACCGTCGCCGAGGGCGAAGGCGTGCTGCCCGGCCTCGCGTGCGAAGGCGGCGAGGGCGGCTTCCGGATCCGGCTGCGTCGACAGGTCGCGCACGGCGAGCGTCGGTTCGCTGCCGGGCACCTCGCGCTGCTTCGGCGCATCGGCCTCGAAGCGCAGGCGGAACACCGGATGGCGCGCAACGAGCGCCTCGATGGCGGCCTTGAAGGCGTCAACGTCGAGCACACCGTCGAGCCGCAGGCAAAGCGTTTCGTTGAGCGCCTTCAGCGCCTGACGATCGAAGCTCGCCGCCAGCCAACGCTCGGCCTGGCCGGGCGAGAGCGGTGCGATGTCGGTCGTCGGTGCGATGGAAGCCGGCAGCGTCGCGACGCCGGCTTCGGCTGCCGCGCCACCGCTCCGTGGGCTCAGGAAGCCCAGGGCCATCAGTTCGTCGACGGCACCGAGGAAGACCTCGACGATCCGGTCGATCTCCGCCGCGCCCATCGGTTCGGTAACGAAATGGCCGAACTGCTCGTAGAGGTGCAGGCCGTGCAGGCGGGCGAGGTAGTAGAACAGGCTGACGTAGCGCTGGTCCTCGTCCCACTGCAGGCGCCACAGCGAAGCACAGTGCACCGCTTTCACCGGCGCGCCGCGGGCGGCGAAACCAGCGTTCAGGCGCTCGACCAAGCCCTGCGTGCGGCCGTTGAGTTCGTCGTAGAGCGCGGGGCCGCGGTCCTTGAGGTACTGCAGCGTCGCCTTGGCCGCGGCAAGCGCGAGCGGATGGCGCACGTAGGTGCCGGCGAAGTAGGTGACGCCGGCCTCGGGGTGACTGTCGTCGCCGTACTGCCATCCGCCGCCGTCCAACGCGTCCATCCAGTGTGCGGAACCCGCGATGGCCGCCATCGGCAGGCCGCCGCCGATGATCTTGCCGTAGGCGCATAGGTCGGCACGCACGCCATAGAATTCCTGGGCGCCGCCGGGCGCGAGACGGAAACCGGTGACCACTTCATCGAGGATCAGCGCGCAGCCGCCCGCGTCGCAGATCCGCCGGAGTTCATGGACGAACTCGCGCGGACGCAGCGTCGGGTACTTGTTTTGCACCGGCTCGATCATGATCGCGGCCAGTTCGTGCGCACGCTCGCGCAGGATGCGCAGCGACTCCTCGCTGCCGTAGTCGAGCACGAGGATGTTTTCGACCGCTTCGGCAAGGATCCCCGGCGCGGCGGCGAGCGAACGCAGCTGCTTCGTGCCGCGGACCAGCACCTCGTCGAAGATGCCGTGGTAGCTGTTGGAGAAGATCGCGATCGTCTTGCGGCCGGTCACTGTGCGCGCGACGCGCATCGCCCCCATGACCGCTTCCGAGCCCGTGTTGCACAGGCCGATGCGCTCATGGCCCGAGAACTCGCGAAGGATGGCGGAGACGTCGGCCGCGAGCGGGTGCTGTGGACCGACTTCGATGCCACGGTCCAGCTGTTCGTGCATGGCCTGGGTGACGGCCTTGGGCTTGTAGCCGAGCAGGTTCGCGCCGAAGCACGAGAGCAGGTCGATGAAGGCATTGCCCTCGATGTCCCAGATACGCGCACCTTCGGAGCGATCCGCGACGATCGGGAAAACGAGGTCCTTCCACAGCGGGTTGAAGCCGGTGACGACGCGCGGGTCGGCCATCTGCGCGCGGTTCGCCTGCGAGAACGCCCGCGACTTGCCGTAGCGGGCGAGGTAGCGTGCCGTGAAGTCGGACAACCACGTGCGCTGCGCTGGCGTCATGTCCAGTTGCGGCGCCAGGGTGATGCGTGCCGAGGCTCCGAACGGTTTGGCGATCAGGTCTGGTGCGGCTTCTGTCGGCGAAGGTGAAACCGAGGCCGTCGCGGCCCGGGGCCTTGGCGGCGTCGGAGTCGCGGCGAAGGGAGGCGGTGCCGCCGTTGCGGCGCCCAGACCGGACATCACCGCCAGCTGCTGCTGCATGAGCACGAGCTGCTGCTGGATGAGCGCATTCACCGCATCGTTGCCCATCGCCGCCGGCACTGGAGTGATGCCCGTCGTGGCCGGCAATGCCGCTGCGACGGTGGCGGCCGGTGCGAAGCGACCGGCAGGCAGGGTCGCATCGAGGTGGCGCGCCAGCTTCTCCACCGTGTCGAGGTCTTCCATCAAGCGTCGGAAGCGCAGCCTCTGGCCGAAGACGCGATCGATCTCCAGGCTGGCCTGCGTCGCCGACAGCGAGTCGAGCCCGAGGTCGATCAGTGGCGCGTCGGCCGGGATGTCGGCAGCGTTCTGGCCGCAAACTTCGGCCAAGAGGCGGGTGAGTTCGGCCCGAAGGGCGGGAAGTCGATCAGCCACGGCGGGCTCCAACGTGGAAGGCACCATGGACGGTGCGGCGGGCGATGCGGACGAACGCGGAAACCAGAACCGCGTGTCGGCGAAGGGATAGCCGGGAAGCGTGACGCGCGCGCGGCCATGGGGTTGTGGCCAAGCCACTGGTGCGCCCAACGACCACAGTTGGCCGAGGCCGTGCACGGCGGTGCCGGCATCCGCAGGCTTGCTGGCTGGAGGTTGCATGGCGACGACGCGCGGCGCGCTGTTCGCTGCGTCGCGGTGTTGGCGTAGCAGGGCGGTCAGCGCCTGGCCAGGCCCCACCTCGACGAAGAGGGTGTCGGGTCGGGCCAGTTCGGCCCGGACGGCGTCACTGAATCGCACCGGTTCGCGGACCTGGCGTGACCAGTAGGTCGGTCCGAGCGACTCGGCCTCGTGCGGCGCACCGGTGACGCAGGAGTAGAACGGGATGCCCGGGGCGTGGTGGACCACCGCGGCGGCCGCGGCGTCGATCGCCGCCAGCGCGCCCGCCATCGAGGCGCTGTGGAAGCCGTGCGAGACACGCAGCGCGGTCGTTTCGATGCCTCTGGACTGCAGCTGCGCCGCCAGAGCGTCGACGGCTGCCGTGGGGCCGGACACAACCGTGAGTTCGGGGGCATTCAAGCCGGCGATCTCGACCCCGTGAGGCAGGGCGCCACGCACGACCTCAGCGCTGGCACGCACCGCGAGCATCGCGCCACGGGGCTGCTGCCACATCGCGGCGGCGCGGGCGCAGACGAGTGCTGCGGCGGCGTCGAGGTCGAACACGCCGGCGATGTGCGCGGCCGCCAGTTCGCCGATGCTGTGGCCGATCAGGGCCTGCGGCTCGAGGCCGAAATGCTGCAACCAGCGGGCGAGCGCGACGGAAACGCAGAACAGCGCGGGTTGGGCGTAGCGGGTTTCGTCCAGCGTCGCCGCGTGGGCTGGGCCCGGTTCCGCGAGCAGCAGGGCACGCAGGTCGAGATCGAGGTGGGGCGCCACGGCCGCGCAGGCGGCGTCGAAGGCGCGGGCGAACTCCGGCAGCGCGGCGTGCAGTTCGCGCGCCATGCCCGGTGATTGCGCGCCTTGCCCGGGAAACAGGAAGACCAGCCGCGGCGCGTCCAGCGCGGTTTCACCGCGGGCGATGCGGCGAAGCTTGGCGACGGCGTCGGCGAGGCTGCGGGCAGCCACGGCGGCGCGGCAGGGCAACAGGCTGCGGCCGCGGATCAGCGTGTAGGCCACGGCGGCGAGGTCGGGGGCGTCATCAGCGTCGAGGCGCTTCGCCAGCGCCAGCGCGCGGGCGGCAACCGCCGCCTCGCTGCGCGCCGAGAGCGGCAGCACCTGCCAGCCAGCGTCGTCGTTGCTCCCCGCCGTCTTCCGTGCGGTCGTCGCCGGGGCTTCGCCCAGCACCACGTGGGCATTGGTGCCGCCGACGCCGAACGAGCTCACCGCCGCATGCCGCGGCGCCGCGCCACGCGGCCAGGCCACGTTGTCCGTGCAGACCCGGAACGGCGTGCGCGCGAAGTCGATCTGAGGGTTCGATTTGCGGAAGTGCAGAGACCGTGGAATGACCCCGTGATGCAGCACCAGCGCCGCCTTGATCAGGCCGAACAGGCCGGCGGCCGCCCAAGTGTGGCCCACGTTGCCCTTCACCGAGCCGAGCCAGCAGTAGCCGGTGTCCGCGGTGTCGCGGCGATAGGCATTGACCAGGCCGCTCACTTCGATCGGGTCGCCCAGCGTCGTGGCGGTGCCGTGCGCTTCCACGTAGCCGATGTCGCGCGCCGACACGCCGGCGGCATCGAGCGCCATGCGGATTGCGTCGCTCTGGCCGCTCACGCTCGGCGCGGTGAAGCTCGCCTTCCCGCCGCCATCGTTGTTGATGCCGATGCCTTGGATCACGGCATACACGGTGTCGCCGTCAGCGAGTGCGTCGCCCAGGCGCTTGATCAGCACCGCCGCGCCGCCGTTCGAGAACACGGTGCCAGTGGCCTCGGCGTCGAAGGGGCGGCAGCGCCCATCGGCCGACTCCATGCCGCCCTCCACGTGCAGGTAGCCGCCGGCCTGCGGCAACAGCACGGTCGAGGCCGCAGCGAGGCCGACATCGCAATGGCCGGCCGCCAGCGCCTCGCAGGCCTGGGCGACGACCACAAGCCCGGTGGAGCAGGCCGTCAGCACCGTCATCGCCGGGCCTTTGAGGTCGAGACGATGCGCAATGCGCGTCGCGACGAAGTCCTTTTCGGCGCCGAGCATCGTCGTGAACTCGCCGCTCTGCGCGACCAGCTGCGGCGCGTGCTGGCGCAGCAGCGGCGTGTACTGGTTGTTCGCGGTGCCGGCGTAGACGCCCACCCGGGACGCACGTTCCGGCGCAATGCCGGCGTGCTCGAAGGCCTGCCACGACAGTTCCAGCAGCATGCGCTGCTGCGGGTCGACGAGGGTGGCCTCGCGGGCGGAGACGCCGAAGAAGCCGGCATCGAAGCGGTCGAGATCCTCGACGACTCCGCGCGCGGCGACGAAGTTGGGATGCGAGCGCAAGGATGCCGGCACGTCGGGATCGAGCTCGTCCGGACGGAATCGGCGGATGCCTTCCTGCCCGGCGAGCAATTGGTTCCAGAAAGCCTCGAGATCCGGGGCGCCCGGCCCGCGAAGGGCCATGCCGACGATGGCGAAACCACCGGCCGCGCGGTCGCGCCCCTGCGTTCCGGCGACCTGCGCTCCGGGGCTCGCAGCCCTCGATGCGGTCGCGCCATCGCCGCTGCCGCGAAGCGCGCGCTCGGTCAGCCCGGCGATCGTCGGGCGGTCGTAGACGTCGGCCACGCCCAGCGTGTCGACGCCGGCTTCGCGCATGGCGGCGATGAACTTCGGCACGAGCAGCGAATGTGCGCCGGCATCGAACAGGTTGGTACGCGCCTCGGGGGTGGTTTCGCCCAGCAGGCCCGCCCACGTCCGTGCGATCAGGTCCTGAAGCGCGCTTGGGCTCCGGGCGTGCATGGGATCAGACCCCGTAGTGCCCGCGATACCACTCAACGAAGCGCTTCACCCCGACTTCGACCGGCGTCTCCGGGGCGTAGCCGGTGTCCCGCATCAGCGCCGAGACTTCGGCTTCCGTGTCGGGCACGTCGCCGGGCTGCAGCGGCAGCAGGTTCTTCGTCGCGGTCTTGCCGGTCGCTTCTTCGATCAGCTCGATGTAGCGCGAGAGCTGCACCGGCGTGTGGTTGCCGATGTTGTAGACGCGATAGGGCGCGGCACTCGTCGCCGGGCTCGGGGCCAGCGGGTCGAAGGTCTCGTCCGGGCCCGGGACACGATCCAGCGTGCGGATGACGCCCTCGACGATGTCGTCGATGTAGGTGAAATCCCGCGTGTGCTTGCCGAAGTTGAAGACGTCGATCGGCTCGCCGGCGAGGATCTTCTTCGTGAACAGGAACAGCGCCATGTCCGGGCGGCCCCACGGGCCATAGACCGTGAAGAAGCGCAGGCCGGTCGTCGGCAGCCGGAACAGATGGCTGTAGGTGTGCGCCATCAGCTCATTGGCCTTCTTGCTGGCGGCGTACAGGCTGACCGGGTGGTCGACGCTGTCCTCCACCGCGAACGGCAGCTTGCGGTTGCTGCCGTAGACCGAACTCGACGAGGCGTAGACGAGGTGCTCGACGCCCTTGTGCCGGCAGGCTTCCAGCACGTTCAGGAAGCCCACGATGTTGGCGTCGATGTAGGCGCGGGGGTTTTCCAACGAGTAGCGGACCCCGGCCTGGGCGGCGAGGTTGACGACCCGCTGCGGCTTGAACGCGTCGAACGCGGCGTCGAGCGCCTCGCGGTCCTCCAGCGAGGCCTTCACGAACGAGAAGCCGGCACGCGGCGTCAGCCGGTCGAGCCGGGCCTGCTTCAGGCGGACGTCGTAGTAGTCGTTGAGGTTGTCGTAGCCGAGGACCTCGTCGCCGCGGTCCAGCAGGCGATGGGCCAGCGTCGAGCCGATGAAGCCGGCAGCGCCGGTGATGAGGACACGCATCGGGAACTCCAAGAGGCCGCGTCTTGCGGCCCGGAAGGGGGGATTCATCCAGTCTTGACACGATACCGCGCCCGGCTGGATTTTTGACTACTCCATCACACTTTTTGACAAGCACTGCGCCGAGGAGCGCCCGGGCTGCCTCAGAGCCGGCCGTCCGCCGTGCCGTAGGGCAGGGCGCTCTTCACGTCGAACAACACGCCGTCGGGCTTGCACAGGCCGCGGATCGCCGCCGGGCCCATGGCCTGGAACTGCCGGTGCGAGACGGCCAGTACGACGGCGTCGTAGTCACCCGCCTTCGGCGCTTCACGGAGCAGGTCCAAGTCGTACTCGTGCTTGGCCTCGTCCACGCTCACCCAGGGGTCGTAGACGTCGACGGCCATGTTGAAGCCGGCCAGTTCAGCGATCACGTCGGTGACCCGCGTGTTGCGCAGGTCCGGGCAGTTCTCCTTGAACGTCAGGCCGAGCACCAGCACCTTGGCGCCGACCACGTGCAGGCCCTTCTGGCTCATCAGTTTCACCACGCGATGGGCCACGTGCGGGCCCATGCCGTCGTTGGTGCGGCGGCCGGCAAGGATCACCTCCGGGTGGTAGCCGATCTCCTGCGCCTTGTGGGTGAGGTAGTACGGGTCCACGCCGATGCAGTGGCCGCCCACGAGGCCGGGGCGGAAGGGGAGGAAGTTCCACTTCGTCCCGGCGGCTTCGAGCACCTCCAAGGTGTCGATACCCAGGCGCGAGAAGATCTTCGCCAGCTCGTTCATCAGCGCGATGTTGAGGTCGCGCTGGGTGTTCTCGATCACCTTCGCGGCTTCGGCCACCCGGATGCTCGAGGCCTTGTGGGTGCCGGCGCGGATGACGCGGCGGTAGAGGGCGTCGACCCGGTCGGCGATCTCCGGGGTGGAGCCCGAGGTCACCTTCACGATGTCCGGCAGGCGGTGCTGCTTGTCGCCCGGGTTGATGCGCTCCGGGCTGTAGCCGCAGAAGAAGTCGACGTTGTACGTCAGGCCCGATTCGCGCTCGATCACCGGCACGCAGACCTCCTCGGTCGCGCCCGGATACACGGTCGATTCGAACACCACGATGTCGCCCTTGCGCAGGGTCTTGCCCACCGTGCGACTGGCCGAGAGCAGGGGGCCGAAATCCGGCCGGCGGGCCTGGTCGATCGGCGTGGGCACGGTGACGATGTAGACGTTGACGGACTCAAGATCCGCCAACGCCGTCGAATACTTCAGGAACTTCGCCGAAGCGAGCTCATCGGCGTCCACTTCGAGGGTGTGGTCATGGCCGCCCTTGAGTTCGGCGACGCGCGCGTCGTTGATGTCGAAACCGGTGGTGGGCAACTGCTTGCCGAATTCCACCGCGAGCGGCAGGCCGACGTAGCCCAAGCCGATGATTCCAATGTGAAGACTGTCAGGGTTTGTCATAGCTGGGGGGAATGGACTTGTGTCTGCAATGTGACCGGGTTCTCATAGTACCCGTCATGGGCTTCACCTTGGCTACACGCCTTCGTGATCCCAAAGCGACGATTCCGGACCCCGCGAAGGGCACGCCGCCAGCAGCGGCGGGCTTTTGACGGCCCCCGGCGGTTCCGGAAGCCCCCCAATGCATTTGCAGGAATTCACATGCGCTCCATCTCGGACGCCCTTCATCCCGCTCGCCGCTGGATTCTTTTCCTCGCCTCCGCCGAGTTCGTCGCCCTCTTCCTGGCCTTCGAGGCGGCCGTCCTGGTCCGCTTCTTCGGCGACTTCAACCTGATCGACCAGGCCTTTGGCGGCAGCATGGTGCTGCGTGGCCTCGTGTTCGCCGGCGTGCTCATGCTGGCGATGACCTCGATGGGCCTGTACGCCACCCACAGCCGCGACGGATGGAGCGGCCACGTCGTCCGCGCGCTGGTGGCCTTCTTCGCCGGCGGCCTGACCCTGATGGCGCTGCAGTACCTCACGCCGGTCGACGATATCGGGCGCGGTGTCATGGTGTTGGCCCTCGGGTTCGGTTTCGCTGGCGTGATGGTGGCGCGGGCCTTCGCCCTGCGCGTGGGGCAGGGTGAGCTCCTCCGCCGCCAGGTGCTGGTCCTCGGCGTGGGCGAAAAGGCGGACCTGATCCACTCCCGCCTGCGGCGCGACAGCGATCGCCGGACGTTCGGCATCGTGGGCTACGTCGCGGTGCAGGGCGATGCCGAGCGGGTGCCGGCGGAGTTGCGTCTGAGCCCCAGCGAGGGGCTGCCTGCCATGGTCGACCTGCTGGGCGTCGACGAGATCGTGGTGGCCCCGGACTGCCGCCGCGGTAGCCTGCCGCTGGACGAGCTGATGGCCTGCCGCCTGCGCGGCGTCCACGTCAACGACCTGCACACCTTCCTCGAGAACCAGACCGGCCGGGCCCACATCAACGCGCTGAGCCCGTCCTGGATCGTGTTCGATTCCGGCTTCGACCGCAGCGTCGTGCGTTCCGCCAGCAAGCGCGTGTTCGACATCGCCTCCTCGTCGCTGCTGCTGCTCCTCGCGATGCCGCTGATGCTGCTGACCGCCGTGCTGATCAAGCTCGAGAGCGGCTTGAGCGGCCCGATCTTCTACCTGCAGGAGCGGGTTGGCGAGGGCGGCGAGACCTTCCGCGTCATCAAGTTCCGCAGCATGCGCACCGATGCCGAGCGCGACGGCGTGGCCCGTTGGGCGACCTCGAACGACGACCGCGTGACGCGCGTCGGCCGGGTCATCCGCAAGCTGCGCATCGACGAATTGCCGCAGGTCCTGAACGTGCTCCGCGGCGAGATGAGTTTCGTCGGGCCGCGCCCGGAGCGCCCGACCTTCGTCGAGCAGCTCGAGCGCGAGATTCCCTACTACGGCCTGCGCCACGCGGTGAAGCCCGGCATCACGGGGTGGGCGCAGCTGCGCTACGCCTACGGGGCTTCGGTCAAGGACGCCGAGGAGAAGCTCAAGTACGACCTGTACTACGTCAAGAACCAGAGCCTGATGTTCGATCTGCTGGTGCTGCTGCAGACGGTCGAGGTCGTTCTGTTCGGCAAGGGGGCGCGCTGAGCGCGAAGCCGCTCAGTGGTGGTCGTGTGCCGGGAAGCTCGGGGTGTCTCCGACCGGCAGCGGACGGAGCGCCGAGCTGTACCAGCCGGACACTTTTCCGTCGGTGAAGCGGACCTCGGACGGGCCGTATTCCCAGCGTTCGGCGGAGCGGAACAGGGGTGGGCCGGCGAGGCGCTCCACGGCCTCCGGATCGAGGCCGACCCGCAGGCGATCCGTCGGGAGGCCGATGCCGGCGGGGGACGAAGCGACGGCGGGGGGCGGCACCCAGGCGTCCATGGCGCCCTCGTCGCCGAGACGGGTCGGGTCGTCGACGGGCTGGGCCTGCGGCCAGAGGATGAGGGCGGCGGCGGCGATCGCCAGGCTGCCGACCATCCAGCGCGGCGAGCCGCGCCGTGGGGATGGGTTGGGGCGCAGTGGGGCATCTCGGTGCCCGGGCAGGCGGCCGTATCGCCGCTCGAAGGCCTGGAGGCGCTGGAAGGCCGCGTTCACCTCGGCCAGCTCCCGGTCCGCCTCGGGGCCGTTGCGGTCCGGGTGAAGGGCCGACACCGCCCGGCGCCAAGCCGGCTTGAGGGCGTCAAGCGGGGCGCCGGGAGGCAGACCCAGGCGGGTCAGGTCATCGAGCGGACTGAAGGGATCGGACACGGCGCGTCAGGTTAAAAAGTGTGACCTGATTCTCAGAATCATCCAGAAGCAGCGTATCATCACTCCACCCCCACACACGACAGTGCGCCCGGAAGCAGTCCTGTTGCCCCCCCGGACGCCCAAGGAGCAGGGCATCCCATGTTGATCCAAGCCGCCAGAACCCTATTCGCGCTCGCCGTCCTACTGATGGCGTCGATGGCATGGGCGCAGACCGAAGACCAGGACGCCGCCGCGGCCTCGCCACCTCCGCCGGCCGAAGTCGCCTCCGGCGAGTTTTCCGAGCTGTATCGGATCGGTGTCGATGACCGCCTGCAGGTCTCGGTGTGGCGCAACCCCGAGCTGAGCGTGACCGTGCCGGTGCGCCCCGATGGACGGATCTCCGTCCCCTTGGTCGGCGACGTGATGGCCGGTGGACGGGCTCCGCAGGAAGTGGCCGCGGACATCGAGAAGCAACTGGCCACCTACGTGCGCGATCCCAAGGTCGCAGTGATCCTCGTCGACCTCCGCAGCCATGAGTTCATTTCGCGCGTCCGCGTGACCGGTGCGGTCCGCCAGCCGGTGTCGGTGCCCTATCGGCAGGGCATGACCGTGCTCGATGCGGTGCTGCAGGCTGGCGGAGTCACCGACTTCGCGGCCGCCAACCGCTCGCGCCTGCACCGTCGCGACGCCGAAGGTGCCGTGGAAACGCGTGAGATCCGCCTTGGCGACATCCTCGACGGCGGCAAGCTGGAATCCAACCTCGACGTCCGCCCTGGCGACGTCATCACCGTGCCGGAGCGCGCGCTGTGAACCAACCGATGCTCCTGGAAGGACCCACCCGTCAGCCGGAATGGCTGCAGCTCCTGCCGGTGCTGCTGGCGGAGCTGCGCCGCCGCGTGTTCGGCCTGAGCCTCGGCTTCGCTACCGTGGCGTTGCTCGCCCTGATGGTGGGGCTGCTGGTGCCGAAGAAGTACGTCTCCGGTACGACGATCCTGGCCGGCGAGGCCAACATCATCACGCCCCTCATGGAGGGCCGCGCGGTGCCCACGGGCGTGGCCGACCGTGCCCGGATCGCTCGCGAGGTGATCTTCAGCCGCAAGGTGATGGGCGAGATCCTCGCCGCTGGCGGCTGGACCGAGGAGCTCGAGGACCCGATCGCCCGGGAGCGGGCGGCCGAGCAGATCAAGCAGCGCACGCGGGTGTCCAGCCCCGGAGCGAACCTGATCGAGATCAGCTACACCGACAAGGAGCCCGAGCGCGCCTTCAAGGTCGCGCAGCGCTTCGCCGAACTCTTCATGGAGGAGAGCCTGGCCGCGAAGGAGCGCGAAAGCCGCGAAGCCTACGAGTTCATCGACTCCCAGGTCCGCGAGTACCACGCGAAGCTCACCGATGCCGAAGACCGGCTGAAGGAGTTCCGCGCCGGCAACCAGGATGCCGGCCCGGGCAGCGACACGGATGTGCGCACGCGCATCGCCGGGCTGCGTACCAGCATCGAGCAGGCGCGCACGGCCCTGTCCGAGCTGCGCATGCGTGAAGCCTCGGTGCAGGGCCAGCTCAGCGGCGAAGCGGAAGTGAGCGGCGCCCGCACCCGCTCCGGCGAGATGCAGATCCGTCTCGCCGAATTGCAGGGGCAGCTCGACCGCCTTCGCCTCGAATACACCGACGAGTACCCCGATGTGGTCCGTCTCCGCCACCAGATCGACGACCTGCAGGACGCGATCGTCGAGGCCCGCGCCAGCGAGCGCAATGGCGAGCGCGACGAGGCCGCGGCCATGCGCAACCCGCTGTACCAGGAGCTTCGCTCAGACCTCGCCCGCGCGCGCAGCGATGCGGCGGGCCTCGCCGCGCGCATCACCGAGAACGAGGCCCTGTTGAGGCAGGAGCTGGAGCGCGGGCGTCGGGTGGCGGATTCCGAAGCCGATCTCGCCGAACTGACCCGCGATTACGAGGTCAATCGCGACATCTACCAGGACCTGCTTCGCCGGCGCGAGAACGCCCGCGTTTCGATGAACCTCGATGCCGAGAAGCGTGGCCTCACGTTCCGCGTGCAGGAGCCGGCGGCGTTGCCGCTGCAGCCGAGCGGCCTCCGCCTCATGCATTTCGCACTGGCCGGCCTCCTGCTGGGCGTGCTGGCGCCTCTGGGCCTGCTGGGCCTGTACCTGTTCTACGACCCGCGTCCACGCAGCGCCGCCGCGCTCGCCAACCAGCAGCCGCTGCCGGTGCTGGTGAGCATTCCCGAATTCCGCACGGTGGCCGATCGCCGCCGCGAAACCCTGCGCTGGGCGATGGGCGGTGGCGCGGTGGTCGTCTGCCTCGCCATCTACCTCGCGGTGGCCATCCAGAAAGGGAGCTTCGCCCTGTGAACGCGCTCACTACCGAACGTGGCACGCTGCCGGCGCTGATGGCCGACAAGGCCGTGCCGGCCCCGTTCAACCTCGCGCAGCGCCAGGCGCGTCGGCTGGTCGGCCATGACATGGGCGATCCGCGGCACGCCGATGCCTTCCGTGACCTGCGCACCCAGCTGCTCTCGCGCTCCCGGGCCGACGGCCTTGTGATCCTCGTGGCCCCGGTCCGGCGCGGCAGTGGCGGCAGCTTCGTCGCCACCAACCTCGCGGCGGCCATCGCCCTCGACGAAAGCCGCGTCGCGATCCTGATCGACGGCAACCTGCGTGCGCCGGTCCTCCACGAGCGGCTCGGCGTCGTGCCCGAACGTGGCGGTCTCGTCGACCTGCTGGAAGGGCGCGTGGAGGACCTGCGCGATGTGGTCTACCCGACGGCCCTGCCGCGCTTGCTGCTGGTGCCGGCCGGCGATCGTCGCGAAGCCTCGGGCGAATTGCTGGCCTCGGCGCGGATGCGCCAGGCGATCGACGACCTGCGCGGCTCGGGCGAGCGCGTGACCGTGGTGCTCGACGCCGCGGCCGTCAGCAGCGCGCCCGACGCGCGAATCGCCTCCGATTTCGCCGATCTTGCCGTGCTGGTCGCCGGTTACGGCCGCGACACCGCGTCTGCCGTTAGCGATGCCAGCGCCGTCTTCGATCCCAGCCGCCTCGCCGGCGTCGTCTTCAACAAGGTGCCCTGACATGAGCGCGCTCCTTCGCAACACGCTGGGCGTGGTGGGTCTCGTCGCCGCGGCGGGTGCCCAAGCTCAGGCGGCTCCGGACGGGCTCAACTGGCGCCTCGGTCTCAGTGTCGAGCACAGCGACAACATGGCCCGGCGTCCGGTCGCCGTGTCGGACACCGCGATTGCACCGACGCTGGCTTTCGCCTACTTGATGCAGGGGGCGCGCGGCGAGTTCGAAGCCGCAGGCAGCGCGACCTACCGCCGTTACCAGCAGGAACGTTTCGACGACGAGTTCCTCCAGCAGATTGGCTTGGACGGCCGCTGGGTGCTGGCGCCGGAGCGGCTTTCGTGGGCGCTTCAGGCGGTGGTCACCGACCAGCCGGTGAACCCCTTTGGCGTCGATGCCCCGGACAACCGCCAGCGCACCCAGGTGCTGGTGACGGGCCCAACGCTGGCCTTGCGGCCCTCGACAAACGTGCGGCTTCTCGGCGAACTGCGCTTCATGGACACCGGCGCGGAGCGCACCCCGGAGTTCGACGGCCAGCGTGCCGCCGCCGCCGCGCGGCTGCTCTACCAGCGCAGTCCGGTGTCGGCGCTGTCCGCGGAGTTCGAGAGCATCGATGCCGAGTTCGACCGCGCGGGCGCCGCGCCGGACTACCGTCGTGACAACGCCTTCCTGCGCTATTCGCGCCTGGGTGCCCGTGGCGATTGGAATGCCGACATCGGCTACAGCCAGGTCCGTTTCGACGACACGTTTGCCGGGTTCTCCCGAGAAGAATCGCTGCCGATGGCCCGCCTACGCGTCGCCCATGCGCTGACCGATATCACGCGGCTTGAAATCGACCTGCAGCGCGGATTCGGCGACAGCGTCGAGGACCTGCTCGATGGCGCGCCCCGCGCGGACGACTACGCGCTGCCGATCGGCCGGACGGCCATCCGCGACACCACGCTCTCGTCGGACCTGTTCGAACAGACCGGCGGCCGCCTCGGCCTGTCGCACCGCTCGGAGGCCACCTATTTCCGAATCGATGGCCGCTGGCGTCGCCAGGAGTACCTGCGCGCCACGGGTCTCGACCAGACTATTCGTGGCTTCGTGGTCTCGGCCAACCGCCAGGTGCGGGCGACATTCTCGCTCGGCGCACAAGCCGGCGTGGAATGGCGGCGCTTCGGCGCGATCGAGCGCCGCGACCGCGATTCGCGCATCGCCCTCGTCGCGAACTGGCGGACCTCCCGCCGCACCGGGCTGAGCTTCGAGCTGAGCCATGGCGAACGCAGCAGTACCGAGGCGCAGCAGGTGTTCGACGACAACCGCGCGCTGGTCACCTTCAACCTGGTGCGTTGATGCCTCCGGCGCTCGCCCTGATGTTCCATGGTGTCGATGGCCCGCATTCGCGGGCCGTCGGCTATGCGGCGGACGCGCATTACACGGTCGATGCCGCGCGCTTCGCCGCGATGCTGGATGCCCTGCGTGCCGCAGGCTGCACGCTGGGAGCGGCGCGCGACCTGCTCGATGACACCACCTCGCCGCGACCAGTCTGGCTGACCTTCGACGACGGCGACGCCAGCAATGCGCTCGAGGCCCTGCCGCTGCTGGCCGAGCGCGGCCTGAAGGCCGATTTCTTCATCACGCCGGCGAGGGTCGGGCGACCGGGATTCATGGGGTGGGCCGAACTGCGTCAGATGGCGGCCGCCGGCATGAGCCTGCAGTCGCACGGACACACGCACGCCTACTTCACGCACCTCGACGTGGCGGCGCTGCGCGAGGAGCTGCGCGTCTCCAAGGATCAGCTCGAGCAGGGCCTCGGCCAACCCGTGACCTTGCTGGCTCCGCCCGGCGGGCGCGTGCCGCGGGGCCTGGTGCCGCTGGCGCGTTCCCTCGGGTACCGCGCGGTGCTGGATTCGACGCCGGGACTGGTCGCCGAGCGCGATCTCTCCCGCCCGCTGCCGCGCGTTGCCGTGACCGCGGGGCATGCGGTGGACACCGTCTCGGCCTGGGCCACGGGTGGCCCGGCCGCGTTGCGTCGTCTGCGGATGCGGCATCGGGTTCTCGCCACCGCGAAAGCGGTGCTGGGCGACGAGCGTTACGAGCGTTGGCGCGGCCGGGCGCTGGGAGCGACGGCGTGATTCTCGCCGCTTGGACGACGCTGGGGCTCTGCCTCGCGGTGCTGGGCTGGACCTATGTCGGCTACCCGGCCTGGTTGCTGGCTCTTGCACGCCTGCGGCCGCGGCCGGTGACCCCGCGCTCATGGCAACCGCACGTCACCGTCTGCATGGCCGTGCATAACGGCGTGGCCCACGTCGACGCCAAGATCGACGGCCTGCTGGCCCATGACTATCCGGCAGATCGGCTGGACCTCGTCGTGGTGTCCGATGGCTCCACCGATGGCACCGGTGCCCGCCTGCGCGAGCGGGCCGGTGATCGCTTGGTGGCCATCGATGCCGCGGTGCGTCGCGGCAAGACCGCCTGCCTCGCCGATGCGATCGCCCGCGCCCGCGGCGACGTCCTGCTGTTCACCGACGTGCGCCAGCGGTTGGCGCCGGGCAGCGTGCAGGCGCTCTGCGATGCCTTGGCCAGTGGCGAACTCGCTGCGGTCAGCGGGCAGCTCCGTCTCGAGGATGCCGGCGGCTATGCGCAGGCGGTCGATGCCTATTGGAAGTACGAAACCGCGATCCGCCGAGCCGAAGCCGCCACCGGCTCGGTGGTCGGCGTGAGCGGTGCGCTGTATGCCGTTCGCCGGCAGGATATGCCGGTGCCGCCGCCGGGATTGGTGCTCGACGATGTCTGGGTGCCGATGCGCATCGCCGCAAACGGTGGGCGGATCGGCCTCGAGCCCACGGCCGTCGCCTTCGATCGGGCCTCCGCCAGTGCCGCGGTTGAATCCGGGCGCAAGCGCCGTACGCTTTCCGGCAACTGGCAACTTCTGGCGCGTTGGCCCGCCATCACGATCCCGGGCCGGCATCCGCTGGCGTGGCGCTTCATCCACCACAAGCTGCTGCGCCTTGTCGCTCCGCTGTTCCTGCTCGGTGCCTTCGTCGCGAACGCGGCGCTGCTGGGGCAGGGCACCCTGGCGATGGCGCTGTTCGCCGCGCAGTGCGCCGCTTACGCCCTCGCTCTGGCTGGTTTCCGGTGGCCGGCGTTGCGGGCGCTTCTTCCGGTGAAGCTCGCCTCCGCCTTCCTCGAAATGAACGCCTACGCCGTGCTGGGCTTCATCGATTTTCTTCGCAGCCGCGACGCCCATCTCTGGGCCGCGGCGCCGTCCGTCATCCCCCCGAGCCCCCCATGACCGTGAGTCGCTCCACGCCGACGCCCGACCGCGTCCTCTATCTCGTGTCGCTGTTTCCCTGCTGGTCCGAGACCTTCATCGTCCGCGAGATCGAGCGCTTCGTGGAGCGCGGCGTCGACGTCCGCATCCTGTCCCTGAAGCCACCGTCGGAGACTCTGGTGCAGAAGCGCGCCGGAGCCCTGATGGACCGGGTCATCGGCCCGCGCCACCCGCTGGCCGAGCTGCCGACCGTTTTACTCGAGGTGCTTCGCCACCCGATCGGCGTGCTCGTGGTGGCCGCGCAATTGCTGCTGGGCCTGTGGAAACAGCCCGCCGCCCTCGGCAAGAGCGCCATCGCGGTTTGGCGTGGCCTCGCGGCGCTGCCGGCCATCCGCCGGTTCGACCCGCAGTGGCTGCATGCGCACTGGGCCACGTACCCGTCGACCGTGGCGTGGGCCCTCTCGAAGCTGACCGGCGTGCCGTTCTCCTTCACTGCGCACGCGCACGACATCTTCGTCGAGGACCAGCTGGTCGCACCGAAGCTTGCCGATGCCGCGTTGGCCGTGACGATTTCCCGCTACAACGTGCGCTTCCTTGCCCGCTGGGGCGCCGAACAGCTCGGCGAGCGCCTACAGGTCGTGCATTGCGGTGTCGATTTCGCCGAACTCCCGGAGAACCTCGACGCCCGCGCCGACGACCATCTCGTCACGGTCGGCCGGCTGGACCCGATCAAGGGCTTCGACACGCTGATCCCGGCGCTGGGGCTGCTGAAGCGCCGCGGCGTCCGTTTCCGCTGCACTGTCATCGGCGAAGGCCCGCAGCGTCGCGAGCTGGAGGCGCAGATCGCCGCAGAAGACGTCGCCGACCGCGTGGCGCTCGTCGGCGCCAAGCCGCAGGAGGCCGTGCGCGCGGCGCTCAACGACGCCACCGTGTTTGTGATGCCGAGCGTCACCACGCCGGAAGGCAACCAGGACGGCATCCCGGTGGCGCTGATGGAAGCCATGGCGACCGCCGGGGCGGTCGTGAGCACCCAAGTCTCGGGCATCCCGGAGCTGGTGCACCACGAGCGCAACGGCCTCGTCGTGCCTCCGGGGGACGCCCGCGCGCTGGCGGACGCCCTGCAGCGCCTGCTCGGTGACGAGGCGCTGCGCCATCGCCTCGGCCTTGCCGCGCGTGCGCTCGTTGCCGCCGAGTTCGACGCCCGCCACGAAGCCGACCGGCTGTTGGCGCAGATCGGCGTCCGCTGCGTCGCCCCGGAGGGGCTCGTCCATGCGCGCTGAGCGGGTGCTGGTCGTCACCGACGAAATGGAAGTGGGCGGTAGCCAGCGTCAGATCGTGCACCTGCTGCGCGGTTTGCACGCCCGTGGCCGCCATGCCGAGCTGCTGTATTTCCGCGAGCGCTCCCACCTCGTCGACGCCCTCGAGAGCGATGGCGTGCCGGTGCATCGCATCGACAAGCGCGGCGCCATCGATCCGGCCTTCGTCCTGCGCCTGCAGCGCTTCCTTCGCGCGGGTCGCTTCGATGTCGTGCATGCGTTCTCGATCACGGCGGAGCTCTGGGTGCGCCTGGTGCTGCCCTTCGTGCCGGGCCTGCGGCTCGTCAGTTCGGTGCGCGGCCTTGGCCTGACGGGCCCGGACTGGCACTGGCGCGCCAAGCGCTGGATCGTGCAAGGCTCGTCGGCGGTGATCTCCAACACGCGGGCGGGCGCCGAGTTGGTGGCCCGCCGCTGCGCGGTGCCCCTGCAGGGCATCGACATCGTTCCGAATGGTCTCGACCTCCCGCCGCTGCCCGACGCGACGGACCGCGCCACGGCCAGGCGCGACCTCGGCCTGCCCCATGACGACACGCTGCTGCTCTTCGTCGGTCGTCTGGTGCCGGAGAAAAACCTTCCGCTGCTGATCGACGCCGTCGCCCGGATGGCACCGTCGCGACGCCCTCGGGTGTGGCTGGCGGGCGAGGGCCCGGAGCGCGGCCGCGTCGAGGCGGAGATCGCGCGGCACGGGCTCGGCGAGGTCGTGCGCCTGCTCGGCGAACGTAGCGACATCCGTCGCCTGATGCACGCCGCCGACCTGCTGGTGCTGCCGTCCCGCGAAGAGGGCCTTTCCAACGTGCTGCTCGAAGCCATGGCCAGTGGCCTGCCGGTGATCGCCACCGCCGTGGGCGGTAGCCCGGAACTGATCGACGATCGCGTCACGGGAAGGCTGCTGCCAAGCGATGACGTCGCGGCGCTCGCGGCGACGATCGCGGCGTTGGCGGGCGACGCCGAGGAGCGGCGGCGCCTCGCCGCCGCGGCGCGCGCTCAGGCGGAGGCACGTTTCACCTTGGGCGCCATGGTGGAGCACACCGCGAGCATCTACGACCGTTGCATCGTCGGCGGGAAGGTGGCGGCATGAGCGCGTCGTCGCTGGCGGCGACGGCCGATGCGCCGACCCAGGCGCTGAACGGCGTTCTCGACGTTCGCGTCGCGCCGGGTCCGACGGTCGCCCGTTGGCTGGTGGGGCAGGGCGCCGGCGTGGAGGCCGTGGCTTGCGGCATGGCTTCGCTCGAAGGCGCCGGGGCCGTCCACGGTTTTGGCGAAGGCCGCGTGCGGGTATTGCAGGACGGGGACATCACGGTCGTCGGTGTCTTCGACTTGCTGGTTGGCCGGGCCGACGACGCCCTGCAGGGCGTTGATCTCCGGCCGTGGATGGACTGGCGCGGGCGCTTCGCCTTCGTCCGCCACGATCGTGCGTCCGGTGAGTGGTGCGCCGTGGTCGATCACTTCGGCACCGTGCCGCTGTTCCACACGGCGAAGGGCGACCAGCTGCTGCTGGCCTCGCACCTGAAGCCGCTGTTGCGCGCGCCGTGGGTGGCGCGCCGCGCCGACCCGGCGGCGGTGTTCCATTTCCTCAATTTCGCCTGCATCCCGGCGCCGCTCACCATCGTCGCCGACGTGCAGCGGCTTCCGCCGGCCAGTTTGCTGCGCTGGCGGGCAGGGCAGGGGCGCGTGGAGCGCTGGTGGCGTCCGACGTATGCCGAGGATCTCGACGGTGACGCGACGACGCTCGCCGCCGGCCTGCGCGAGCGGCTGGTCGCGGCCGTGCAGCGTTGCCGGCCCGCCACGGGAACGCGCTGGGGCACCTTCCTCAGCGGCGGCACCGACAGCTCGAGCATCACCACGGTGCTCGCGCGGCAGGTCCCCGGCGAGGCCGTGCACAGCTTCTCCATCGGTTTCGCCGAGGCTGGTTTCGACGAACTGGAGTTCGCCCGCATCGCCGCCTCGGCCTGTGGGGCGCAAGGGCATTTCGGCAGCATCGACGAAGCCGAGACGCTGGCGGTCCTGCCGCACCTTCCGGAGTTGTTCGACCAGCCCTTCGGCAACGCGTCGGCGGTTCCGACGCTGGCCTGCGCAGCGATGGCAGCGGCAGACGGGCGATCGATCCTCGTGGCCGGCGACGGCGGCGACGAGATCTTCGGCGGCAACGAGCGTTACGCGAAGGACATGATCATGCAGCGCTGGTTCGAGCTGCCGGGCGCGGTGAAGGCGCTGGGCCGCGTGATCGGGCGCACCGTCGGAGGCGGGTCGAACCGCTTCCTCAACCGCATCGACAACTTCGCCCGTCGCAGCAGCTTGCCAAACCCGGACCGGTTCTACACGGACGACGCGTTCGCTTCGGAGTGCTTCGACGAACTGCTGACGGCGTCCTTCCGCTCTTCGGTGACGGCCGATCTTTCGCTGCAGCTGCTGCGCGGGATGTACGCGGGCTGCGACGCCCGCAGCGAACTGCATCGCTTGATGGCTCTCGACCTCGAGCTGGCGATCGCGCAGAACGACCTCGTCAAGGTGGACGGCGCGGCCCGGCACGCCGGCGTCACCGTGCGCTTCCCCTACCTCGATGCCGATCTCGTGGCCTACACCGGCCGGCTCAAGGCGCACTGGAAGGTCAGCGGCACCGAGAAGCGCCGTCTGTTCAAGCAGGCCACGGTGGGCATCCTCCCCGATGCCATCCTCAAGAAGCCGAAACAGGGCTTTGGGTTGCCCATCAGCGTGTGGATGCGCGATCGTCCGCAATTCCGCGAATGGCTCCGCGACCTGCTGCTTTCCGAGCGTACCCGCCAGCGCGGCTGGTTCGAGCCGGCATACGTCGCCGACCTGTTCAACCGCCATCAGGCCGGAGGCTGGGACTACTCCGCCCACCTGTGGTCCCTCGCCGTGCTGGAGCTGTGGGTGCGCAATAACCTCGAAGGCGACCGGCCGTGAGCCTGTCGATCCTGATGCTGCTGGAAGGGCAGTTCCCGGCCATGGGCGGTGCCGAGCGCCAGGTGGAAACGCTGTCGCAGGCGCTCGTCGCCCTCGGCCATTCCGTCACGATCGTCGTCCCCCGCGTCGACGGTTCGCAAAAGTCCGGCGCCTCGCGCCACGGTGGTCTCGACGTCTGGCGCGTAGGCTATCCGCCCCTCCGCTGGATCGGTTCCCTGCTGTTGATGGTCCGCTTGGCGTGGCTGCTCTTCGCGTGGCGCCACCGCTACGACGCCATCCACGTACACATCGCCCACAACATGGGCGCCGTGGCCAGCGTGATGGGGCGCCTGCTTGGCAAGCCGGTGGTGGTGAAGTTCTCCGGCTGGTGGGAACAGGAGAAAGGCTGCCTCCGCCCGCATGGCGGCCCCGGCGCGTCCTTGGCGCGGCGGATGCTGCGGCAGGCCACGGCCGTGCAGGCCATCAGCACGCGCATCTCTCGCGACCTGCAGGCGGTGGGCTTCGATCCGGCGCGCATCCATTGGCTGCCCAACGGCGTCAAGACCGCGCGCTTCGAAGGCATCACCCGGCCCGATGCGGGCAACACCCCGCCGACCATCGTGTTCGTCGGCCGACTGGTGCCCGAGAAGGGCCTCGACAGCCTCCTCCGCGCCTGGGCCCAGGCGCGCCGCGCCGGATGGCGCTTGCGACTGGTGGGCGGCGGTGGGGAGGATGGCGCGCTGCGTGCGCTGGCCAGCTCGCTCGGCGTGGTCGACAGCGTCGATCTCCCCGGACCGAGCGACGCGGTGGAGCGCGAACTCGCGAGCGCCGACGTCGGCATCCTGCCCTCGCGTTTCGAGGGCCTCTCGAACACCCTGCTCGAGTACATGGCCGCCGGCCTGCCGGTGATCGCCACCCGCATCAGCGGCAGCGAGGATCTTGTAATCCCGCAGCGCAACGGCTGGCTGTGTGACGTCGACGACGTGGACGGACTGGCCGCTGCGCTTGGCGAAGCGATGGACCTCACGCCCGAGGCGCGCCGTTCCATGGGCGCCGCCGCGCGGGCGGATGTACTCGCCAAGGCCTCCGTGCCGGCCGTCATCGCCCAACTGATGCCCCTCTACACCGGGGAGACGGCCTGATGTGCGGCATTGTCGGATTCGCCGCGGCACCGGGGCGCACAGCACCCGATGCGCGCATCGGTGAAGCCATGAACGCCGCGATCGTGCATCGCGGACCGGACGACGGCGGCGTGCATCGCGAGGACGCCGTGCTGCTCGGCATGCGTCGCCTCGCCATCATCGATCTCGGTGGCGGCCACCAGCCGATGACCAGCGCCGACGGCCAGCGCGTGCTTGTGTTCAACGGCGAGATCTACAACTTCCGCCGCTTGCGCGCCGAACTGCAGGCGCTGGGCCACCGGTTCCGCACCGATTCGGATTCGGAAGTCATCCTCGTCGCCTACGAGGCCTGGGGCGAAGCCGCCGTCGCGCGTTTGGAGGGCATGTTCGCCTTCGCGCTGTGGGACCGCGCCCGCAGCCAGCTGTTGCTAGCCCGCGACCGGCTGGGCAAGAAGCCGCTGTTCCTGTGGGATGGCCCCGACGGTATCGGCTTCGCCAGCGAACTGAAGTCGCTGCTGGCACTTCCGGGCTTCCGCCGCGAGGTGGATGCCGGCGTGCTGCCGGGCTATTTCGCCTTCGGCTATGTGCCGAGCCCGCACTCCATCTTCCGCGATGTCCGCAAACTGCCCGCTGGCCACTACGCCGTCTGGCGCGATGGCCGCCTGCGCGAGGAACGCTACTGGGCCCTCGATTTTTCGCCGACCTTCAATGGCAGCGAAGCCGAGGCCGTGGAGCAGTTGCACGAGCGCTTGCAGGCAGCGGTCGACGATCGACTTGTCGCCGACGTGCCGTTCGGCGCCTTCCTCAGTGGCGGATTGGATTCGAGCGTCGTCGTCGCCTTGATGGCGCAGCGGATGACGCAGCCGGTCAAGACCTTCTCGATCGGCTTCAAGGAAGCCCGCTACAGCGAGTTGAGTGGTGCGAAGCGCGTGGCCGACCTCCTCGGCACCGATCACCATGAACTGGTGGTTGAACCCGAAGCCACCGAGCTGATCGAGACGCTGGTCTGGCACCTCGACGAGCCGTTCGCGGATTCCTCGGCGCTGCCGACCTTCCTCGTCTCCGAACTCGCGCGCCCGCACGTGAAGATGGTGCTCTCGGGCGACGGCGGCGACGAAGCCTTCGCCGGCTACGAGCGCTACCTGAAGTTCCTCGCTCTTGAACGCCTCGGTCCGCTGCGCGGTGCCGCGGCGCTCGGGCTCCGCGCTGCCGGCGCCGTGGTGCCCGGCCTGTTCGGCCAGCGCCTGCGTCGGGTCGGTCAGCGCCTCGGCGAGCGCTTCCCCGACAGTTACCTGAGCGGCGTGGCGCTCTCGCGGCCGGACCAGATGCTGGCGCTGCTGGGCCCCGCCGGTGCGGAGGGCTACGCCTCGCTGCATCCGCTGTTCCCGGCTGGCGACACCCGGCCGATGATCGACCGCATCGTCGACGCCGACATCCGCAGCTACCTGCTGGACGACATCCTCGTGAAGCTCGATCGCATGACGATGGCGGCCTCGATCGAGGGCCGGGCGCCGCTCCTCGACCATCGGGTCGTCGAGTTCGCGGTGCGGCTTCCGGCCCACCTGCGCGTGCGCGGTGGCCGAGGCAAGCACGTGTTGCGCGAAGTCGCGCGGCGCTGGCTGCCGTCCGACGTGCTGGACAAGCCGAAGCAGGGCTTCGCGATTCCCCTACCGGAATGGTTCCGCACCCGGCTCGGCGCGATGGCGGGCGATGTGTTCGCCAGCCGCGCGTTCCGCGAGCGCGGTTGGGTGCAGCCCGCCGTCGTCGATGGCCTGCTCGCCGAGCATCGCGCGGGCCGCGCCGACCACGCCGAGCCGCTGTGGCAGGTGCTGGTGCTGGAGCTTTGGGCGCGGCGGTTCGTGGATTCCGACTGACATGATCCTGCGCCTGATGCTGGCCGTCCTGCTGGTCTACACGGTCAACCAGTTCCACTTCGACATCGACCTCGGCATCCCGGGCGTCAACGTCATCAACCTGGTGTTCGGTGCCGCGCTGGCCGCCCTAGTGCTCCAAGGCCGGGGAACCCCGCTGGCGAAGCCCTCCCTCGGAGGCCCGCTGCGGATCTATTTCGCGGCGGCCGCCATCGCCACCCTCGTGGCCATGGTCGCCCGCCCGCAGTCGCCGATGGAGGACCTCACCTACCTGAAGACGCTGCTGTTCTATCCGCTGTACTACTTCCTCTTCTACTACGCGGTGCGCGACCTGCAGACCGCGCGCCGGCTGATCCTGCTGGTGTTCATCATCGCGGCCGTGGCCGGGCTCGAGGCCGTGCGCGAAGGGCTCGACTACGGCATCGGCGGCTATGCGGAAACCCAGCGTGCCGCCGGGCCGTTCGGCCCGGACTACCGCTCGGCGAACCGGGCGGGCGTGTTCTATGCCATGTTCATCCCGCTGTTCGCGGCGCCGGTGTTCTTCCTGAAGGGCCAGCCGTTCTGGCGCATGGTCGCGCTGGGCGGCCTGCTGGTGCTGGCCGCGGCCATCCTGTTCACCTACTCGCGGCAGAGCTACTTCATCGCGCTGCTCGCCCTGGCGCTGATGGCGGTCCGCCGCAGCGTCCTCGTCGCGGCCTTCTGCGCCATCGTCTTCGCCATCGCCTTGCCCATGCTGCCCTCCGGTGCGTTCGAACGCGTGCAGGAAACGCAGCAGGTCGACGAGTTCGGCCAGGAGGACGTCGATGACAGCACGGCCAGCCGCTGGGATATCTGGGGCGGCGCGGTCGTCATGTGGTCGGAGAGTCCGATCGGCGTTGGCGCGAACCGGTTCAAGGGATTGATCGGCGACTATTCGAACTACCCCGGCAAGGACGCACACAACTACTACGTGCTGACGTTGGCGGAGGCGGGTCTGCAGGGTTTGCTCGCCTTGCTCCTGCTTGTGTTCGCGCTTTGGCGGCTCGGCTGCCGGCTGGTGCGTGAGGCGCGCGACCACGAGGCGCTGACCCTCGCGCACGGATTCCGTATCGCCGTTCTGGCGATGGCGCTCGGCAACATCTACGGCAGCCCCTTCAGCGAGGGCACGGTCATGGGCATCTTCTGGGCGTTGGCCGCACTGGTGGAGCGGCAGTCGCAGTTGCGTGCCGCAAGCGCCCCCGTGCAGACCGCCCCCCCGCCGCGTCGCGCTCCCCCCATGGTGCGCGCGTGAGTCGCTCCGGCCACCACAAGGCGCTGGGTCTATCGGCATTGAATGGCGCCAGCAAGTTGCTGGCGATCGGCAAGACGATGATGGTCGCCGCGCTGTTCGGCGCCAGCGCATCGCTCGATGCCTTCTGGGTGGCGTATTCGCTGCCTTTGCTGCTGCCGTCGCTGCTCACGACCGTGGTGACGGTGGCCTTCGTGCCGCGCTTCATGGCGAACCTGGAGGGTCGCGAGGGCCCGGAGGCCTGGGCTGGGGCGAACACCTTCTTCACCGTCGTGGTCGGCATCAGCATCATCGCCTCGGCGACGATGTTCGTCTTCGCCGAGGCGCTGGTAAGTGCGTTGGCGCCGGGACTCCCGGCGGAGGCCCGCGGCGAGGCGGTGTCGCTCAGCCGTCTGCTGTTGCCCTGCGTGCCGCTGCTGACGCTGTCGTCCGTGCTTTCGGCATTGAGCAACGCCCGCGAGCGTTTCGTCCTGCCCGCACTCGAGGGCGTGCTGACCAATGTGACGATCATCGCTTCGGCCCTGCTCCTCGCGACCCATCTCGGGGTGATGGCCCTCACCATGGGCGTGCTCGCCGGATTCGTCCTTCAGGCCGGCGTGCTCCTCTGGGGCAACCGTGATGATCTCCGCCGCAGCATCCGCCCCAAGCTCGATCTCCGGCATCCGGATTTCCGCGCACCGGCGGCCCACCTGCTGCCGCTGTTCGTCGGATCGGTGGGCTCCGTATTCACGGGATTGATCAACCAGTACTTCCTGTCCCACGGGGAGGAGGGCGCGATCTCGGCGATGGCCTACGCAGCGATGTTCGCGTTCCTGCCGGTCGAGGTGTTCGCGCAGGCCGTCATCACCACCTTCTATCCGACCTTCGGTCGCCATTTCGCCCGTGGCGAAGTCGACGAGGCCGCCCAGGCCTTCGCCGATGGTTTGCGCTTCCTGCTGTTCCTCACCCTGCCGGCGGCCGTCCTGCTGATGCTGTTCTCCGAGCCGCTCGTGGCCTTGCTGCTCGAGCGCGGCGCGTTTACCCCGGCGCAGACCGAGTTCACAGCCGACATCACCGAGGTGCTGGCGCTCGGCCTGATTTTCCGCTCCGCCGCGTTCTTCAACTACCGCGTGCTGCACGCCGCCGTGCGCCCGTGGCTGCAGGTCGGCATCGGCCTGCTCGGCGTCGCCACGCACCTCGGGCTGTGCCATCTCTGGGGAGACAGCGCCGGCGCCGTGGGCGTCGCGTGGGCGGCCTCGTTGTCCATGCTGCAGTCCGCGTTGCTCTCGCTTCTCGCGGCGCTCTGGGTGCTGCGCTGGCGCTGGCCCAAAGGGCTGTGGCCGGAGCTCGGGAAGCTGGCTGCGGTGGCCGCGGCGATGGCAGCCGTGGGTCTCCTGCTCCTGCCGCTGGTGTGGCCGACGCTTCCCGAGACGCGCCTTTTCCATGCCCTAGAAGCGATGGCCATCGCCTTCGTCGCCGGTGTCGCTGGTCTCGCCTGTGCGTGGAGGTTGCGCCAGCCCGACCTGCGATGGCTGGCGAATGGCATCTGGGGCAAACTGCGTCGCGGCACTGCACCATGAGCCCATCCCCCCGTAACGGAGCACGATGCTGATGTCCGATTCCGCCCGAGCGTTCTTTCGGCCCTTTCTCGCCGCCATCGCGCTGCTCGGCGCATTCGCGGCGGGCGCGCAGTCAGCGCCGGGGCCGACGACCGGTCCGTGCCTGAACTTCTACACCGCGAACTACTCGCCCGTCGTCGGCGAAGTCATGGCGCCGTTCAAGGCCAGTCCGCGACCGACCAAGGGCGTCGCGCAGCGTGATCCTTTCTTCGGCACCTGCGTGGTACGTGCGACCGACCATGCCGCGGAGCCGCCGTCCGGTTTCGCCCGCAACGACTATTCGCGCCGGCAGGCCTTCAATGCCGACAACTCGCGCTTCATCGTCTACGCCTTCAACGGCTCGTGGCACCTCTACGACGCGAACACGCTGGCCCACATCCGCGCGTTGAGTGGGCCGGCCGGCGACGCTGAGCCGCAATGGCATCCCACCGACCCCAACAGGCTCTACTACCTGCCGACCAATGGCGGCATGCGGATGTCGGTGCTGGACGTCAATACCAATGTCACGACGCTGGCGGCCGATTTCACCGGCAAGCTGCCTTGGGCCGGTGTGGCGCGCGTCTGGACGAGATCGGAAGGTAGCCCCTCTGCGGACGCTCGCTACTGGTGCTTCCATGCGGAGAACGCGAATTTCGGCATCCTCGGCGTGTTCACCTACGACCTGCAGACGCAAACGGTCGTCGGCACGCGTGCGATGACGGCGCGCCCTGACCACATCAGTATGTCCGCCAGCGGCCGGCACTGCGTCGTGAGCAGTCTCAATGGCATGGGCGGTACGGTGGCTTGGAATCGGACCTTCACCAGCTCACGGCAGTTGCACGCAACGTCTGAGCATTCCGACCTCGGGTTGAGCCCGACCGGCGAGGACATCTTCGTTTTCGTCGACTACCAGAGCAATGCCGGCGACCTCGTCATGGTCAACCTCGATACGGGCGTGCGCACGGCGCTGTTCCGGACCTACCTCGACGGCAGTGGCACGGCGTATCACGTGTCGGCGAAGAACTTCAATGTGCCGGGCTGGATGCTGTTGTCGACTTACGCCTACAGCGGTCCCGAGCGTTGGCTGCACGAACGCATCATGGCCGTTGAGCTCAGAGCCAGCCCGACCATCATCCAACTCGCGCACCACCAGAGCCGCGCCAACGGCTACTGGACGGAGCCGCACGCGAGCGTCAACCGTGATTTCACCCGCGTCCTGTTCACTTCGAACTGGGGCAGCACCAGCGACCAGGACGTTGACGCCTATATGGTCCAGCTGCCGCCGGACCTGTTCCAGCGTGCGAAGACGCTGAGCTGCCCCGCGCCCTGAGGCTTACTCGATCTGGCTCGCCGCGTGCCGCGCGTCGAGCCACTCCATCGCGTCGCGCGGCTTCAGTCCCGCAGCCTTCTCGTACGCGGCGGCGGCGGCATCCTCGCCCTTGGCACCATTCAGCAGCAGGGCGACATTGCCTTGCTCAAGGTGCGCCACCGGCGACTTCGGCATCAGCTTGAGCGCGGCAGCGAGGTGTTTTTCGGCTTCCGACGCCTTCGCGCCATAGGTCATGCCGCCGATCAGCCCGCCCACCTTCGACACGATCTCGGCGTGGTACACGGCGAGGGCCAAGCGCGCCTCGGCGTGGTCAGGTTCGATGGCCAGGGTCTTGTCGAGGCTTTCGCGCACCTTGCCGGCCAGCCCCTGCTTCAGTGCCTTCACGATGCTGATGCCCTGGCTGTAGCGGCCCAAGCCGAATGCACGGCGGTAGTGGCTGTTGGACTCCGCGGGCAGGGCATCGACGGCCTGCTCGGCGATGGCGGTGACGAACTCGAAGCGCTGCAGGCGTTCGGCGTCATCATCGACGAGGTAGGCGGCGTGGATGCCCATCGCCTTCGTCGCCAGCGAGGCGCCCAACACGCCAAGCGCGCGGCCGGCCTCGTGGGCGGCTTCGAAACGGCCTTCATGGAACGCCCGCCAGCCGTCCTGCATCTGGTTGGCGATGCCCTCGGCGTCGAGGCCTTTCGGCGCTGCCTTGCCCGCTGCCTTCAGCAGTGCCGCGGCGCGCTTCGCGTCCGGATAGGGCTCGGCGTCGCCGGCATGCAGGTCTTTCCAAGCCTTCTTGAGCGCATCGCCCGAGAAGTCGAATTTAGGGGCCTTGGCGGGCAGGGTGGCCCATCCGGACTTCTTCTTCGTCGCCATCGTTCGGGTCTCCTCGATCCAGCGCGCAGACTGCGGCGATATTTCGCTCGCGTCTAGTGTGAAAGCTCTGCGCCGCGAACCAAGACTCGCGCCGACGCCATTCCGGCGCGAATCCAACGGTGGTCCCATGGCACGTTCGTCCTCCCGCACCCGCACCCGCAGCACCGCGCGCCCGCGCGCCGCCGCCGCCGCGCCGGTCAACCCGCGTACGGTCTTCCTCGCCAGCCTCGGCGCCGCCGTGCTGGCCGGCCGCCAGGCCGAGCGCCTCGCGGCCGACGCCGCGGAAGTGCCGCAGCGCCTTCGCGCCGGCGCCGATGCCGCGGTCGACACCGCCCGCAGCGAAGTGAAGAAGCTCGCCAAGTCCGCGCGTTCGCGCATCGCCCCGCTGAAGCGCGAGGCCGACAAGCTGGGCGCCCAGATCGGCGCGGCCCGCGTCCAGGGCGTGGCCGAAGCCGCCAAGCGCCTGAACCCGCTGCTGACCCGCGTCGGCCTGCCGAAGATCGTCGCCAAGGCCCCGGCCAAGCGCGCTGCCAAGGCCGCCGTGAAGCGTCCGGTGGCGAAGAAGGCGGTGAAGGCCCGTCGCCGGGCCTGAGGCGTCAGTCCTGGTAAGCCTGGCTGAGCGTGTTCAGGTGGACACGCTCGGCATCGCGCAGGAAGGGCGAGATCAGCATCATCATCTGCACGATGCCCTGGCGGATGGATTTCGCCTCGTCCTGGTCGCCGCGCGCAGCGCCGTAGTTCAGCCAGAAGGTGGCGACCAGCAGGATGTTGGTCGCCAGTGCGTCCATCTCCGCCGCCGACGCGCGAAGGACCCCGGCCTGCGAGAGGCCGCGGATCACCGAGCTGGCGTTGTCCGTCGCGCGCTTCAGGATGCGCGCGAAACGCATCCGCAGCCGACGGTTGCGGCTCAGGATGTCGACCAGGTCGCGGTACAGGAAGCGGTTGTCCCAGATGCACTCGAAGACGAGGTGCATCTGCAACCAGATGTCCTCGAGCCCCGGCAGCCGGCCCTCCGGCACCGTCATCGCCTCACCGATGCGCTCCTCGAAGCGCCCGAAGAGCTGCTCGATGATGTCGTCCTTGTTGCGGAAGTGGTAGTAGAGGTTGCCCGGGCTGATCTCCAGCTCGTCGGCGATATGGTTCGTGGTCACGTTCGGCTCGCCCTGGGCGTTGAACATCGCCAAGGCGCAGTCGAGGATCCGTTGCCGGGTCTGGGGAGCCATCGGGGTGGTCGCAGGCCGGCCGTCAGGCCGTCAGCTTCTTCACGAGATCGACGTACTTCTTCATCGCCTCGTCCGGCTTGGTGCCCTTGAGCTTCTCCCAGGCCTCGTACTTGGCGTTGCCGACGAAATCGAAGAAGCCGGGCCGCGCGCCGTTGACGTCGCCCTCCGAGCCCTGCTTGTAGAGCGCATAAAGTCGCAGCAGCGTGTCGTTGTCGGGACGCTCGGCCAGGGCCATCACGGCGTCCTTGGCCTGTTCGAACTGGGTCTTGAGGTCGGGCATTGCGGCGATCCGGGGCTGACAGCGAACGCTGAGATAGCACGCCCCCCCGGGCCGGTCAACGCACCCGCGCCGTTTGTCGTTTGCGTGCGCCTCTGGCAACGTAACCGGGCATCCCGCACGCCTGCGGGACTTGGTCCATGGTCGTTCCGGGGAGAGGGTGACATGACGTATTTCGTGACCGGCGGCACCGGCTTCATCGGTCGGTTCCTGGTCAGTAAGCTGCTGGCGCGCAAGGGGCAGATCCACGTCCTCGTCCGCAAGGGCTCGCAGAAGAAGTTCGAAGAGACCGCCGCGAAGATGGGTTGGGACCGCAAGCGGGTGCTCCCGGTTGTCGGTGATCTCGCCAAGGCGAAGCTCGGCCTCACGGCCACGCAGCTGAGGTCGCTCACCGGCAAGGTGAAGCATGTCTTCCATCTGGCGGCGATCTACGACCTCACGGCCGACGCCGAGTCGCAGCGAATTGCGAACGTGGAAGGCACCAAGCACGCGATGGAGTTCGCTGGCGTGGTCAAGGCCGTGTGCTTCCACCACACCAGCTCGATCGCAGCGGCCGGTCTCTACCCCGGCGTGTTCCGTGAGGACATGTTCGACGAGGCCGAAGGCCTGAACGACCCGTACTTCCGCACCAAGCACGATTCCGAAGGCCTGGTGCGCACGTCCTGCCCGGTGCCGTACCGCATCTACCGCCCCGGCGTCGTCATCGGCCACAGCAAGACCGGCGAGATCGACAAGATCGACGGCCCGTACTACCTGTTCTCGCTGATCAAGAAGATGCGGCAGACCCTGCCGCAGTGGATGCCGACGCTCGGCATCGAGGGCGGCAAGATCAACCTCGTTCCGGTCGATTTCGTGGTGGACGCGATGGACCACATCGCCCACAAGCGCGGCCTCGACGGCAAGTGCTTCCACCTGGTGGATCCGGACCCGGAGCGCATCGGCGAGGTGATGAACACCTTCGCCCGCGCGGCCCACGCGCCGGAGATGAGCATGCGCATCGATGCGCGCATGTTCGCCGTGGTGCCGGGCTACATCCGCAGCGCCATCAAGAACCTGCCGCCAGTGCAGCGCTTCTCCAAGGCCGTGCTGAAGGACCTGAAGATCCCGCGCGAGGCGCTGGGCTACATCACCTACCCGACGCGCTTCGACACCCGTGAAGTGGAGCGTGCGCTGAAGGGCAGCGGCATCACGGTGCCGAAGCTCGACACCTACGCCTGGCGCCTGTGGGACTACTGGGAGCGCCACCTCGATCCGGACCTGTTCATCGATCGCTCGCTGCGCGGCAAGGTCGAGAACAAAGTGGTGCTCATCACCGGCGGTTCGTCGGGTATCGGTCTCGCCGCCGCCCACAAGATCGCCGATGCCGGCGGCAAGGTCGTCATCGTGGCTCGCGGCGAGGAGGAACTGTTCAAGGCCCGCGACGAGATCAAGGCCAAGGGCGGGAAGTGCTTCGCCTACACCGCCGACCTCACCGACCTCGCCAGCTGCGACGAGCTGATCCAGAAGGTGCAAGCGGAGATCGGCCCGGTCGACATCCTGATCAACAACGCCGGCCGCTCCATCCGTCGTTCGATCGAACTCAGCTTCGACCGCTTCCATGACTTCGAGCGGACGATGCAGCTGAACTACTTCGGCAGCCTGCGCCTGATCATGGGCGTGCTGCCGGCGATGATCGAGCGCCGCGGCGGCCACATCATCAACATCTCGTCGATCGGCGTGCTCGCCAATTCGCCGCGCTTCTCGGCCTACGTGGCTTCGAAGGCGGCGTTGGACGCGTTCAGCCGCTGCGCCCAGGGCGAGCTGTCGGGCAAGAACATCGCGTTCACCACCATCAACATGCCGCTGGTGAAGACGCCGATGATCGCGCCGACCAAGATGTACGACTCGGTGCCGACCTTGACCCCAGAAGAGGCCGCCGACCTCATCGTCGATGCGGTGATCACCCGCTCCAGCCGCGTCGCGACACGCCTTGGCATTTTCGCCTCGGTGCTGAACTCGGTGGCGCCGAAGGCCTACGAGATCGTCATGAACACCGCCTACGAGCTGTTCCCCGACTCGGCGGCGGCCAAGGGCATCAAGGGCATGCGCGAGGGCGAGAAGCCCTCGAACGAGCAGATCGCCTTCGCGGCGCTGATGCGCGGCGTGCACTGGTAAACGCTCCGAAAGGTGGAAAACGGCGAAGGCCCGCGCAAGCGGGCCTTCTGCTTTACGGGCAGCGCTGGGGTGGGGGCCTCAGTTGCAGCGGCGCCAGCGCACCTCGGTCCCGCCACTGGCCTCCATCTGCAGGCGGACGTCCCGCAGGAACGGATAATCGGCGGTGAGCGCACAGGTCGCTTCCATGCCGCGGTCGATGCTGATGCGGGGCCGCAAGGCGACGATCATGGTGCTGCCGCTGGACCAACTGGCCCGCTGGACCTCCGGCAGCGCGGTGATGGCCTTGGCCAGTGCGCCACGCCGTTCCTCGTCGCTGCTGGCGGCCATGGCTTGCGGGGCAGCGGAGGCGGGGTTGGCCGGCGTGGGCGTGGCGCTCGTCGCCCCTGCGGAAGCGGCGGGTGCCGGTGCCGGTGCTGGTGCCGCCATCGGCGGCGATGGCTCCGGTGCCGCGAACGAGGCGATCGACGACGGGTCGAGGTTGCCGCCCCACACCACGATGCCGAGACCGAGCACGGAGGCGGCGATGGTGGCCAGGCGCCGCGGACGTTCGACCAGGGCTTCGGCCTCCGCGGCCACCGCCTCCTGCGTCCCGCTGTCGAGGATGTCCCGCACCTTCGACCACACGGTCGGACCGTCGAGGCAAGCCACCTTCATCCGGGCCGCCTGCGCGAGCGCGTCGCCATCGAGGCTGCCAAGCGTGGCCACGATGACCTCGTCCATCTCCGCCTCCTGGCGGCGGCGTTCGGCGTCCAGCAAGGCGGCTGGGCCGATGAGGTAGCTGGTGCCGTGCTTGTAGATCAGCAATACGCGGCTGTTGCCGCGGGAAAGATGGCGCTCGGCGAGCGGCATCCCGCTTGGGCCGGTGACCTCTGCGGCCTGCGTGTACCCGTCCTTGGCGAGGGCCTGGACGAGCAGGTCGAGGGCTTCCCGCCAGCGGCGGACGTCGAGGGCCTCGATGCCGATGCGTTGCGCATGGGCCCGCTTTTGCACGCGGTCGAACCACAGCCGGCTGCCGAGCACGAGGGCCACGGCGACGGCGACGGCGATGAGGATCGAAACAACGATGGACATAGGTGCCAGCGGTTGGAGCGGTCGCAGAGGGTAGCCCGTCGATGGGCACAAAAAAACACGACGCCCGTAGGCGTCGTGTCGTTGGGGTGCCCGCGATCCGGGGGCCGTGTGCGGGGAGGGAGCCTACGTCCCCAGGACGGCGGGCGAAACCGGGCTCAGCCCTGCGGCGCGTCGGGGGCAGCGATCGGCGCGAGCGCGGCCTTTCGGGCCTTGGCCGGCTTGGCGGCGGCCTTCGTCGTCGCCTTCTTCACCGGCTTGGCGGCCTTCTTGGCAGCCTTCTTGGCGGGCTTCGCGGCGGCCTTCTTCGCAGCCTTGGCCGGGGCCTTGGCAGCCGGCTTGGCGACCGGGGCCGCACCACGCTGCTTCAAGGCGCGGGTGAGCTGGTCGACGCGCTCGGTGAGCTCGACGAGGTCCTCGCGGCTCGGCACGCCGAGGCGGGTCAGGGCGCGCTGAACGCGCTCTTCGAACACCTTCTCGAGGCGGTCCCAGGTGTCGACGGCGCGTTCGCGGACGGTGCCCACGCGCTCCTCGACGGCGTCACGAACCGCATCGACGCGGCCGGTGGCCAGCTTGCGGGTGGCGGTTTCGATCGTCGAGCCTTCCTTCACCAGGGCGTCGAACAGCTTCGAGCCTTCGTGCTGGGCGCGCTGGAACGCACCGACGCCGGCCAGCCAGATCTGCTGCGCCGAATCGGCAAGGCCGCGGGAGAGCTGCTCGGCCTTGGCCTGGAGGTCGGCGTTGGACGCCGCGGCCGAGGGGGACTTGCGGGTCGTCTTTTTCAGCTTGGCCATGAGCCTTTCCTGCACCTTGGGTGAGCGTGATGTGCGCGCAGTCTCGGGAGCGTGCCTAGAGCATTCACACCAGAGCCGCGCTCAGGGCCGCGCTTTGCGCGCGCTGCCGCGACGCCGCGTGGCAGCCCGCTTCGCCGCGGGCGCCTCGCGCTGCAGCATGGCCTCGACGTCGTCGAGCGAGCGACGCAGCCGGGCCGTGGTTTCGGTTTGCGGGCGACGGCGCCCGACGCCATCCAGAATCGACAGGTGGCGCGCATCGAGGATCTCGTCGCGCAACCGCAGGCCGTGGCGGGCGAACATCGGCCCCAACTGCTCGCGGCGCTCGCGCAGGTCCTTCAGCGTGGCGCGGAAGGCGTACTCGCAGACCTTCACGCGGTTGTCGTAGCTGAAGACGCTGGTGAAGAACATCTCGCCATCGTCCTCGTCCGGCTCCATGACGATCTGGTCGGTATCCGGGTACTGGCGGGCGTACTTCTCGAGCCCGACCTGCACGCGCGACTGCAGCAGCGTCCGGAAGGTCTGCGACAGCACGACCGGGAGGCCGCCCTCGGCGAGTCGGTCGAGGCCGGCGGGACGCTTGCCCCCGCGGCTGGCGTTGAACGGAACGAAGGGGTTCACGCCCAGCAACAGGTCGATGCCTTTGTCGAGCGCCACCGAGGCGTGCATCGTCCGACGCAGGGCACCGTCCACGAAGTGGTGGTCGCGGATGCACACCGGCGGGTACAGGCCGGGCAGGGCGGCGCTGGCCTGCACGGCGCGCGAGATCGGAACGTCGTCCCAGTCGCGAGACCCGAAGCGCACCGCCTTGCCGCTGTCGAGGTCGACGGCGACCACGTAGAGCGGGCGGTCGAGTTCGCGGAAATCGTTGCTGCGCCCTTGGGTCGTGAACAGGCGGCGCAGGAAGGTCTCGACATCGGTGTTGTCGAACAGGCCGTTCGGGATCACGCCGCCCATTCGCGTGAGAAGTTCGCCCAGCGAGGCGTTGGCGGGGTCGGCCAGCGACTCACGGGCCCAGTTCAACAGCAGGCTCGGTGCGCTGGCCGCCCGGCGCAGGTACTCGCCGATGGCCGGCTTCAGGAACATCTCCGGCCGGAAATGCACGTCGGCGTCGCCGGTGAGGAAGATCCGGCACATCTCCTCGGTGCTCAGGCGGTTCACGAGGCCGGCGGCGATGAAGGCGCCGGAGCTCACGCCGACGTAGCAGTCGAGCCGCGTGAGGTCGAGGCCCTCGATGGCGCGGTCGAGCGCGCGCAGGGCGCCGAGCTCGTACATCCCCCCGGTCGGGCCACCGCCGGCGATGGCGAGGCCGATGCGGCCCTGGCTGGGCGTTCGGGGTTGGGCAGGCTGGACGACGAGCATCGATTCGCAGACGGTGAAGAAACTTCCCGATTCTACCCACGAACCCGGGCTGCCGTTCTGGCGCCTGCGTCACGGCCGCCGCATGATCGGTGTCCCGACGGCTGCCCGCCACCATGACCGACGACGCCCACCATCGCGCCCGACTGAAATCCGCCATCGCGCGCCGCCTGCACTGGCGTGCGGAAGCGTTCCAGGCCGTGCGAAAGGAGAACGCCTCGCCGCGGCTCGCGGTGCTGCGCGCCTGGCAGACGCAGCGGCTGGAGCGCAGCTTCGCGGACGTGCTGGCGGACCCGCAGATGCACGCGGCGGGGCGGTTCTTCCTGAGCGACCTCTACGCCGACCGCGACTTCAGTGGCCGCGACCGCGACGTCGATCGGATCATGCCGATCATGGTCCACCTGCTGCCGGAAACCATGCTGCGCGCCGCTCGCGACGCCATCGAGCTGCATGTGCTGAGCCACGCGCTCGACCTGCGCATGGTGCGGGCCATGGACCGACGACGTTTGTCGAAGCTGGATGCGGCGCGTTACGCCGAGGTCTACCGCGAGGCCGGCCAGCCGCGGCTCCGCCGTCGGCAGATCGCGCTGGTGGTGTCGGTGGGGCGGAGTCTCGACGCGGCCGTGCAGCGCCACGGCGTCCACCGCCTGCTTCGCGCTTCGCGGCTGCCGGCGCGCGCCGCCGGGCTTTCGGAGCTGCAGGGCTTCCTCGAGCGGGGCTTCGATGCCTTCGCGAAACTCGACGGCGCCGACCGCTTCCTCGATCGCGTGGCGCGTGGCGAGGGGGAGGTCAGCCGCCGCCTGTTCGCCGGTGACCCCGACCCTTTCCGCCCCTAGGCGGCGGCAGAGCAGTCAGGCTTCAGCGGAACTGCTCTTCGATCACGCGGTCGATCTCGCGCTCGATGGACCCCTTCAGTGCGAACAGCAGGAAGCCGAGCCGCACCATCACGTGCACCTCTTTCGCGCTTACCGCGATCTGCCCCTCCACGCCGCTGCGGGTGAACAGCAGCGTGTTGCCTTTCCAGCCGTAGTCCACGTCGAAGCGCTCGGCGATGCGTTCGGCGATGCGCTCCACCTTGGCCTTCGCTTCCTTCAACGGAACCGCATGGCTGCGGCGGATGTCGATGTCGGTCATGGGACCCTCCTGGCCCGCGATTCTGTGCCATGCCGTGGCGCGCCGGCCAGCCCGTGAAGCCTGTGTTACCTTTTCGCCGCGCAGGAGGCCCAATGCGACTGACGTTTCCGAACGGCGAGCATGCCGCGGTCAATCTCGAACACGGACAGGTCGGCGTGGGAAGCGCCGCCGGCGGCGGGACGACCGTCGCCATCGCGGGTCTTTCGCCCTTGCATGCCGTCTTCGCGACCGGCCGACGCGGCAGCTGGCTGACCGTGCCGCAGGACGCCACGGTGATCGTCAACGCCCGGCCCGTGAAGCGCATCGCCTTCCTTCGCGCCGGTGACCTCGTGTGCCTTGCTGGCGTGCAGGTGCGTGTGGAATCGGACCAGCCGCCGCCGGCACCCGCAAGCCCCGAGATGCCGAGCCGCCGCCGGGCACCCGACGATGGCCTCGCGTCCGGTGTCCCGAAGGCGTCATTGCGTGGCCTCAGCGGTGCGTGGTTCGGCCGTTCGCTGCCGCTGGCGTCACCGCGCGTGCTGGGGCGAGGTGCCGGAAGTGACGTCCGCCTCGACGGCGCCGGCCTGCAGGACCGCCACGCGCAAATCGACATCGAGGATGGCGTGGCGGTGCTACGCACGCTGTCTCCGACCGCGCTGGTGCGGGTCAACGGGCATGCGGTCCGGGCTGCCGTGCTGGCGCAGGGCGACCAGTTGGAACTCGGCGACCAGCGATTCGTCCTCGAGGCCCCCGGCCTCGGCAAGGGCGGCGAGGCGGGCGATACACCGGTGCCGGCGCGCCGCGACACCTCGACGCCGACCTCCATGCCATCGATCAACGTGCCGCATGCGGCCCCGGCGACGCCAGCGACGAAGCGCGACCTCAGCGGCCTGTACCTCTTGGTCGCCGCCGCGGCCGCACTGGCCGCTGCACTGACGGCCTTCTTCGTCTACGCGCCGAAGGGCTGATCCCGCGGCGCGTTGATGCCCAAACGGGCATTTCGAGATTCGACTCTAATTCCCTTGCCTACTGTCGACGGAATGTCGACGCGTGCTAGCGTCGTTCTTTCGTCCATGGGAGGTGTGGTGATGTCGCGGGGATTCAATTTCAGTGCCGGTCCGGCCGTCCTTCCGGAGCCGGTGCTGCGCCGGGCGCAGGCCGAACTGCTCGAGTGGGGCGGTGAGCGCGCCTCGGTGATGGAAGTGTCGCACCGCGGCAAGGCGTTCATCGCGGTGGCCGAGAAGGCCGAGGCCGATCTCCGCAAGCTGATGGGCATCACTGACGACTACGCCGTGCTGTTCCTGCAGGGCGGCGCCACCACGCACTTCGCCCTTCTGCCGATGAACCTGGCCGCCGCCGGCCAGCGCGCCGATTACCTCGTCACCGGCGCATGGAGCAAGAAGGCTGCCAGCGAGGCCAAGCCGCATGCCGCGGTCCAAGTCATCGCCGACACGGCGGGCTCGAACTACACGACCCTGCCGGCAGCGGGCAGCTACGCCATCGATCCTTCGGCGGCCTACGTGCATCTCGTGGCCAACGAGACGATCCACGGCGTCGAGTTTCCCGATGCCATCGACACCGGCGGCGTGCCGCTGGTGGCCGATTTCAGCTCGTCGATCCTGTCGCGTCCGATCGACGTTTCGAAGTACGGCGTCATCTACGCTGGCGCGCAGAAGAACATCGGGCCCTCGGGTCTGGTCGTGATGGTGATCCGCAAGGACCTGCTGGAGCGCGCCGGCCAGTCGCGCGCCAAGATCCTCAGCTACAAGGAGCACGCGGCGCAGGGCTCGATGCTCAACACCCCGCCGACCTTCAGCTGGTACTTGGCCGGCCTCGTGTTCGAGTGGATGCTGGAGCAGGGCGGCCTGGCCGCTTTCGAAGCCAACAACCGCCGCAAGGCCGAGGCCCTGTACTCCGCCATCGACGGCAGTGGCGGCTTCTACCGCAACCCGGTGGCGCTGGACGCCCGTTCGCTGATGAACGTGCCCTTCATGCTGAAGGACGCCGCGCTCGACGCCGCCTTCCTGAAGGAATCGGAGGCTGCCGGCCTGCTGGCGCTGAAGGGCCATCGCGACCTCGGTGGCATGCGCGCCTCGATCTACAACGCGCTGCCGCACGAGGCCGTGGCTGCCCTCGTCGACTTCATGGGCGACTTCGCCAAGCGGCACGGGTGAGCCATGGCTGACGAATCGCAAGCATCGGCCGGGGAGGGCGGCACGCCGCTCGACCTCGGCCAGGTCCGCGCCCGCATCGACGGGATCGACGAGACGATCCAGCAGCTCATCGCCGAGCGCGCCCGTTGGGCGCAGCAGGTCGGCCGGGCCAAGGGCCCGCTCAAGGCCGCCGTCGACTACTACCGCCCGGAGCGCGAGGCGCAGGTGCTGCGCCGCGTCGTCGACCGCAACGAAGGGCCGCTCGCGGATGAGGTGCTGGTGCGCCTGTTCCGCGAGATCATGTCGGCCTGCCTCGCCCAGCAGGAGCCGCTGAAGGTGGGGTACCTGGGGCCGGAAGGCACCTTCTCGCAGCAGGCGGTGCACAAGCACTTCGGCCATTCGGCCAAGGGCCTGCCGCTGGCCAGCATCGAGGAGGTGTTCCAGGAGGTCGACGCCGGCAATGCCGATTTCGGCGTGGTGCCGGTCGAGAACTCCGGCCAGGGCACCATCCAGTCGACGCTGGACATGTTCCTGACCTCGTCGCTGAAGATCTGCGGCGAAGTCGAGCTGGGCATCCACCAGTACCTGCTGGGGCGCACCGGCCGCATCGAGGACATCGAGCGCGTTTACGCGCACCCGCAATCGCTGGCCCAGTGCAAGGCCTGGCTGCGCGCGAACCTCCCTAAGGCCGAACTCGTCCCGACGCCGAGCAATGCCGACGCGGCCCGCCGCGCCCGCAATGCCGACGATGCCGCCGCTCTGGCGGGCGAATCGGCCGGCCACGTCTACGGCTTGAAGACGATCGCTGGCCCGGCCAACGACCGCGCCGACAACACCACGCGCTTCCTGGTCCTGGGCCGCGAGCTTCTGCCGACCTGTGGCCACGACCGCACCTCCTTGCTGGTCTTCGTCAACGACCAGCCGGGCGCGCTGTTCGGCATCCTCAAGCCCTTCGCCGACGTCGGCCTGTCGCTGAACCGCATCGAATCGCGCCCGGCGCACACGCGTCGCTGGGAGTACGCCTTCTTCATCGACGTTTCCGGCCACGTGGACCAGCCGGAGATGCAGGCCGCCCTCCAGCAGCTGGGCGCGTTCGCTTCCACGGTGAAGATCCTCGGCTCGTACCCGGTGGCGGTGCTCTGATGGGGCGCGATTTCGGCGCCCTGGCTAGCCCGGGCATCCGAGGTCTCGCCAGCTACGACCCCGGCCACGACATCGTCGCCCTGCGGAACAACGCGGGTGATCAGGGGCTCCTCGAGCTCGGCGGCAACGAGAGTGCCTGGGGCCCCAGCCTGCTGGCCATGGCCGCCCTGCGCTCGGAGCTCGATACGCTCGAGCTCTATCCGGACCCGCGCGGGGGGGTGCTCAAGCACGCTCTGGCGGAGGCCTTCGGAGTGGCGCGCGAGCAGTTGCTGCTCGGCAACGGCACCCACGAGCTGCTGATGCAGGTCGCCCAGGTTTTCGCCGGGCCCGAGCGCCCGGTGCTGGTGTCGCGCTACTGCTTCGCCGTCTACCCGCTGGCCGCGCAGGCGGCGAATGCCCGCCTGGATGTGGTCGAGGCCCTGCCGAAGGACCACCCGACCCAGCCGCGCGGCCACGACATCGAGGCGATGATCGCCGCCCTGACGCCGGCCCACGGCCTCGTGATGCTGGCCAACCCGAACAACCCGACCGGCACCTGGCTGACCACGGCCCAGATCGAACGCCTGCTGCAGGCGGCGGGGCCGGACACGCTGGTGGTCTTGGACGAGGCCTACGGCGAGTTCCTCGCCCAGCCCGGCTGCGAATCCGCTTTAAGTCTGCTTCGTAAGTATCAGAATCTATTGGTGACGCGCACCTTTTCGAAGCTGCACGGCCTGGCGGCGCTGCGCGTTGGCGCGCTGGTGACCGACCCGGGGATCGTGGCGGTCATGGAGCGCGTGCGGGAGAGCTTCAACGTCAACAGCCCCGGTCTCGTGGCCGCCGCTGCGGCGTTGAAGGACGAGGCGCACATCGCCACGGTGCTGCACGAGACGGCCGGCAACCGCGAGGCGCTGGCCATCGAACTGAGGGACCGAGGCTGGTTCGTGCACCCCTCGCAGACCAACTTCCTGCTGGTCGATTTCGGCACGCCGGAGACCGCCGCCGCGGTCGATCGCGGCCTGCTGGCCCGCGACATCGTCGTGAGGCCGATGCGCGGCTACGGACTGCCGCAGTGCCTGCGCATCACCGTGGGGAAGGTTGAGCAGAACGCGCGGCTGCTGATGGCCCTGGATACCGTCGTTGCCGAGGCCGGCCTGACGGCACCCGGCGCGGGAGCTTCCGCATGAGCGGCGGCAGCGTGTCCTGGATCGCTGCCGCGGGCCGTCCGCTGACCGGGCGGCTCCGCGTCCCCGGTGACAAATCCGTCTCCCACCGCTCGGTCATGCTCGGCGCGCTGGCGGAAGGCACCACCCGCATCACGGGCTTCCTCGAAGGCGAGGACACCATCGCCACGGCGGCCATCCTGCAACGCCTCGGCGTCCGCATCGAGGCATCCGGCGAGGGGGTGCGCATCGTCCATGGCGTCGGGCTGCACGGCCTCCGAGCCGCGGAGGGGCCCCTGGACTGCGGCAACGCCGGCACGGGCATGCGCCTGTTGGCCGGCCTGCTGGCGGGCCAGGCCTTCGACAGCGTGCTGGTGGGTGATGCGTCCCTGAGCAAGCGCCCGATGCGCCGGGTCATCGACCCGCTGGCGCGAATGGGGGCGCGGATCGACAGCGAAGGCGGCCTGCCTCCGCTTCGAATCCACGCGAACAATGTTTTGCAAGGCATTGATTATGAATGCCCTGTGGCCAGCGCGCAGGTGAAGTCGGCGATCCTCCTGGCCGGCCTGTACGCGAGCGGTCCGACGACCGTCCGCGAGCCGCACCCGACCCGCGACTACACCGAGCGGATGCTCTCGGCCTTCGGTGCGGACATCGACTTCGCGCCGGGGATCGCCACGTTGCGCCCTGGTCGACCGCTCATGGCCGCCTCGGTCGACGTCCCGGCCGACTTCAGTTCGGCTGCCTTCTTCCTCGTTGCCGCCAGCGTCATCCCCGGTTCGCACCTTGTGCTCGAACGGGTGGGCGTGAACCCGCGACGCACGGGGCTCCTCGAGGCGCTGCGCCTGATGGGGGCCGATCTGGTGGTTCGTGCAGCGGGCGAGCAGGGGGGCGAGCCGGTCGCCGACATCGAGGTCCGGGCCGCCCGCCTGCGTGGCGCGGCGATCCCGGAAGCGCTGGTTCCCGACATGATCGACGAGTTCCCGGCCCTGTTCACGGCCGCTGCGCTCGCCGAAGGCACGACCGTCGTCAGCGGCGCGGCCGAGCTTCGGGTGAAGGAGTCCGACCGCATCGCAGTGATGGCCGCAGGCCTTCGTGCCCTCGGGGCGGTCATCGACGAAACGCCCGACGGTGCCGTGATTACCGGCAGCGGCTTCACCGCCAATGCCACCGCCACGCCCAGCGAGGCTCGAGCCGGGCGGCTCCGGGGCGGACAGGCCGACAGCCGCGGCGACCACCGCATCGCGATGAGCCTGGCCATTGCCGCGCAGTGCGCTGAGGGCGAGGTCCGGATCGACGACATCGCCAACGTCGCAACCTCCTTCCCGGGCTTCGATGCGCTGGCGCGTGGGGTCGGGTTCGGGCTGCGACTCGCGTAGACTGCCGCCCCGCATGAGTCCTTCGACCTCCCGCGGCCGCGATCCGGCCACCGCCGCCGGCGCGCCCGCGCCCGTCCTCACCATCGACGGGCCATCGGGTTCGGGCAAGGGCACCGTCAGCCGGATGGTTGCCCACGCCTTGGGCTGGCATTACCTCGATTCCGGCGCCCTGTATCGCGCGGTCGGCCTGGCCGCCGCTTGGGAGCAGATCGACCTCTCGGACGCCGAAGCCGTGGCCGCTTGCGCATCGCGGACCGTCATCCGCTTCGACGGCGACGGTGAGGGCGAGCCGAAGGTCTGGGTCAACGGCAAGGACGCGACCCACCAGCTGCGCATGGAAACCGCCGGTGCCGCGGCTTCGGCGATTGCTGCTCACCCGCCTGTTCGCAGCGCGTTGACCGACCTTCAGCGCAGTTTCCGCGCTGATCCCGGCTTGGTGGCCGACGGCCGCGACATGGGTACGGTCATCTTCCCCGATGCTCCCTTCAAGGTCTTCCTGACCGCCAGCGCCGAAGAGCGCGCCCATCGGCGCCATAAGCAGTTGAAGGAAAAGGGAGTTTCTGTTAATTTCGACAGTCTTCTGCACGAAATCTCGGCTCGCGACGAACGCGATGCCAGCCGTGCGGTGGCGCCCCTGAAACCCGCACCCGATGCGCTTTTCCTGGATTCCACCGGTCGGTCGATCGGCGAGGTGGTCCAGCACGTCCTGGCGCTCGTTCCCGAATCGATGCGACGGCCCTGAGGGCCCACGACGGCGCGCATCGTCCGCCGGGACCACGTACCGAAGAACCGCTCCGGCACGCATTCCGCGCGCCGGTTTTCCCACGCATCGAAAGATGCACTGCAGGTGGGCGCGTCGCGCAGGAATGCGGACGAAAGCCTGATGTCCAACCAGAGAAACTCCAATGACCGAATCATTTGCCGAACTGTTCGAACAGAGCCAGACCGCGCTCAACAAGCTGAAGCCGGGCGCCATCGTTTCGGGCGTCGTCGTCGAGATCCGCAACGACGTCGTCGTCGTGAACGCCGGCCTGAAGTCCGAGGGCATCGTCCCGATCGAACAGTTCCGTAACGAAGCCGGCGAGCTCGAAGTCAGCGTCGGCGACACCGTCAAGGTGGCGCTGGACTCGCTCGAGAACGGCTTCGGCGAAACCGTGCTGTCGCGCGAGAAAGCCAAGCGCGCCATGGTGTGGGACGAGCTCGAAGAGGCGATGGAAAAGGCCGAGACCGTCACCGGCCGCATCAGCGGCAAGGTCAAGGGCGGCTTCACCGTCGACATCCGCGACGTCCGCGCGTTCCTGCCGGGCTCGCTGGTCGACGTCCGTCCGGTCCGTGACCCGGTCTACCTCGAGGGCAAGGAACTCGAGTTCAAGATCATCAAGCTCGACCGCAAGCGCAACAACGTGGTCGTGTCGCGCCGCGCCGTCGTCGAGTCGGAGCACTCGGAAGAGCGCGAGCAGCTGCTCGAGCGCCTGCAGGAAGGCGCGATCGTCACCGGCGTCGTCAAGAACCTCACCGACTACGGCGCGTTCGTGGACCTCGGCGGCATCGACGGCCTGCTGCACATCACGGACATGGCGTGGAAGCGCGTCCGCCACCCGTCGGAAGTCGTCAACGTCGGCGACGAGCTGCAGGTCCGCGTGCTGAAGTTCGACCGCGAGCGCAACCGCGTTTCGCTCGGCCTGAAGCAGCTCGGCGAAGATCCGTGGGACAACATCGCCCGCCGCTACCCGAACGGCGCCCGCGTGTTCGGCAAGGTCTCGAACGTCACTGATTACGGCGCGTTCGTCGAGATCGAGCCGGGCGTCGAAGGCCTCGTCCACGTGTCGGAGATGGACTGGACCAACAAGAACGTCAACCCGTCGAAGGTCGTCCAGCTGGGCGACGAGACCCAGGTCATGATCCTGGACGTCGACGCGGAGCGTCGCCGCATCTCGCTCGGCATGAAGCAGTGCACGCCGAACCCGTGGGAAGCGTTCGCGGCGATGAACAAGAAGAACGACAAGGTCTCGGGCCAGGTCAAGTCGATCACCGACTTCGGCATCTTCATCGGCCTGGAAGGCGGCATCGACGGCCTCGTCCACCTGTCGGACATCAGCTGGAACACCACCGGCGAAGACATCGTCCGCAACTTCAAGAAGGGCGACACCGTCGAGGCCGTCGTCCTCGCCGTGGACCCGGAGCGCGAGCGCATCTCGCTGGGCATCAAGCAGATGGAGCAGGACCCGTTCGGTTCCTTCGTGGCCCAGCGCCAGAAGGGTGCGATCGTGAACGGCACCGTCAAGGAAGTGGATGCCCGTGGCGCCACGGTCGACCTGGGTGATGGCGTCGAGGGCTACATCCGCGCCTCGGACATCGCCAAGGAGCGCGTGGAAGACGCCAGCCAGCACCTGAAGGTCGGCGACACCATCGAAGCCAAGATCGTTGGTACGGACCGCAAGAGCCGCGTGCTGCAGCTCTCGATCCGCGCCAAGGACGAGGCCGAAGTGCAGGAGACCCTCGCCGAGTACAACAAGTCGGCGGCGGAAGCCTCCAGCGGCACCACCAAGCTGGGCGCGCTGCTGCGCGAGCAGCTGGGCAACCGCGAGTAATCGAAGCGACAACGGCGGCCCGGGTTCGCCCGGGCCGCTGCCCCTGAATGCGGCCGTCGAAGGGATCGATGACCAAGTCCGAACTGATCGAGGCGTTGGCGCTCCGCCAGCCCCATCTCAAGCCCGAAGACGTCGAGCTGGCGGTCAAGTCCCTGCTCGAGATGATGAGCGACTCGCTCACGACCGGGCAGCGCATCGAAGTGCGCGGGTTCGGCAGCTTCTCCCTGCATTTCCGTCCGCCGCGGCTGGGCCGCAACCCGAAGACCGGCGAGAGCGTCGAGCTGCCGGGCAAGTACGTCCCGCACTTCAAGCCGGGCAAGGAACTTCGCGAGCGCGTGAACCCCGTGGTTCCCGAAGCGCCCTGATCCGTCGATAATCCTGCGATCCCTCCGCAACGGCGTGGTCGCATGCGTCTGATCCGCATCCTGCTGGCCTTCCTCTGCATCGCGTTCGGCATCGGTGTCGTCGCCTTGAACGCGGACGCCGTGAATCTCGATCTGCTGTGGATCGAGTTCTCCCTGCCATTGGGCCTGCTACTGCTTTCCGTTCTGCTGCTCGGCGCCTTGCTGGGTGGCCTCGCCGCCCTGCTGTCCCGTGGCACGGTGTCCACCCCGGTCGCTGCGGCCGAAGACGACGAGGCGTCGGCCGGATGATCAGCATTTGGTGGATCCTGCTGCTGGTGCCAGTGATCGGCATGGCCGGTTGGTACCTCGGGCAGCGTGGCAGCGAGCGCCGCGGTGGCGCCCGCATCTCGAAGCTCTCGGCCACGTATTTCCGCGGCCTGAACTACCTGCTGAACGAACAGCAGGACAAGGCCATCGAGGTCTTCCTGCAGATCGCCGAGCGCGACAAGGAGACGCTGGAAACCCAGTTCACGCTCGGCACGCTGTTCCGCCGTCGCGGCGAGGTGGATCGCGCCATCCGCCTGCACCAGAGCGTGATCTCGCGGCCGGGCCTGTCGGACGAGCAGAAGACGCGCGCCATCCTCGCGCTGGGCGAGGACTACATGCGCGCCGGCTTGCTGGACCGTGCGGAAACCCTGTTCGCCGACCTGGTGAAGCTGGGCTCGGCGGCGCCGCAGGCCCTACGCCACCTGATGTCGATCTACCAGGCCGAGCGGGACTGGCAGCAGGCCATCGACCACGCGCGCCGCTACGAGCAGGCCACTCACGAGCCGATGGGCAAGCTGATCGCCCAGTTCGAATGCGAGCTCGCCGAGAAGGCGCGGTTGAAGGGCGACGGCGCGCTGGCCCGCCAGCACCTCGAGCGCGCCCATGCTGCCGATGCCAACAGCGTGCGCGCCGCCCTGTTGGAGGGACAGATCGAACTGGCCGAAGGCAACGATGCCGCCGCGATCCGCGCCTACGAGCGCGCCGCGCGCCAGGACATCGAGTTCCTTCCCGAAGTGCTGCCGCCGCTGCTGGCGGCCTACGACCGCGGCGACGACCCTGCGCGCGCCCGGAGCTTCCTGCTCGAGATGGTCGAGCGCTACCGCGGCGTCTCGCCTGCGCTGGCCCTGGCG
>NZ_JBILJW010000008.1:0-137159 GCF_044377035.1 Silanimonas sp. | reverse complement strand
TTGGAGTTCCTGCGCAAGCATTTGCGTCAGCGGCCTTCGATCCGCGGCGAGGCGGCGCTGATCGAGCTCGCGCTGCGCAGCGAGAGCGACGACGCCCGCGGGTTGCTGGTGGCCCTGCAACAGATCAACGAACAGCTCATCGTCCGCTCGCCGGGGTATCGCTGCCAGAGTTGCGGCTTCGGGGCGCGCGCCCACCATTGGCAATGCCCGAGCTGCAAGCAGTGGGCATCGATCAAGCCGCTGCCGCACGTGGCCATCGAGTGAGGGGACGGTGAGTCCGCTGTTCGAGGCCTTGCTGACGGCATGGCCGCGGCTGTTGCTGGTGGCCGCCGTCGCCTTCGTGGTGGCCGAGGCCTGGCGTCGGCTGGCCCTTCGGCGGGGCGTGCTCGACGTGCCCGGGCATCGCAGCAGCCATGCCGTCGCCACGCCGCGGGGCGCGGGCATCGGCATTGCCGTCGCTTCGGGCCTGGCGATCGCCCTGTGGGCGCCCCCGGGAACAACGCGAGATGCTGTCCTGCTGGGCGGGTTGGTGGCGGCGATCGTGGGGCTGGCGGATGACTTCCGACCGTTGCCGGCTGCGTGGAAGTTCGTCGGCCAGACCCTCGCGGCGCTTCCCGTCGCGATCGCGCTGCCGCTCGCGCCCGACGGTGTGCCCTTCGTCCTGCCCTCGCCGCTGGCGGCATTGGCGAGCGCGGCGCTGGTGCTGCTGTTCGTCAACGCTTGGAACTTCATGGACGGCATCGACGGCATCGCCGCATGGGCCGCCGTGGTGGTTTGCACCAGCGTCCTCGCTGTGGCGACCGGCGCCGGCGCGGCGCTCGTCGCCCCCGTCGCGATGGGCCTGCTCGCCGCCTGCCTCGGCTTCCTGCCGCTGAATTTCCCGAAGGCTCGGGTCTTCATGGGGGACTGTGGCAGCCATGCCCTCGGCTTCGGCCTGGCGGTGCTGGTGCTGGCCTCGCCCCGCATCGAGATCGCCGGGGTGGCGCTGGCGGCGAGTGCGGCCTTCCTCGTGGATGTGCTCGGCACCCTCGTGCTGCGCGCTCGCGATGGTGAACGATTGGCGTCCGCCCACCGCCGGCACCTCTATCAGCTCGCCACACGCAGCGGTTACAGTCACGCCCGCGTGACGATGGCGTACGTGGCATGGATGCTGGCGAGCGGGGTAGGGATGGTCATGGCCCAGCAGGCAGGACGCGAAGCCATCGCCGCGGCGCTGGTTTTCTTCGCCACGGTTTCCGCGTGGTGGTGGCTGCAACGACACTTCACATCGCATCTCAAGGAGCGTGGCCAGTGGTGAGCTCCCCCCGTCCACCCCGCTTCCCGATCAGCCGTGTCCTCGTGGTGTTGCACGACGTGCTCATGGTCGTGCTGGCGTGGCAGGCCTTGATCGCCCTGCGTTACGCGTCAATCGGCTCCAGCGTGCCGATGCACGGGTTCCTCGTGGAAACCGCCATCGTGGTCGCCGTGCAGCTGACGGTGTTCTGGCGCATGGGGCTATATCGGGGGTTGTGGCGGTTCGCCAGCCTTCCGGACCTCAAGAACATCCTGTTCAGCACGATGCTTGGTGGCCTGCTCGTCGCCATCCTGCTGTTCCTGTTCCGGGATCGTGCGGAAGGCGTGCCTCGCGTGGCGCTGGTGCTCTACCCGGTGGCCTTGGCTGTCCTTTTGGGGGCGCCGAGGTTGCTCTACCGCGCGTGGAAGGACGGGCAGGCGCTGCGCGCCGCGGCGGGACAGCGCGAACGCCTGCTGATCCTCGGTGCCGGCCCGACGGCGGAAAGCCTCGCACGCGACCTCCAGCGCAGCGACCGCTACCAGGTGGTCGGCTTCCTCGCCGACGATGGCAGCATCCAGGGCGCCAAGATCTACGGTTTGCCGGTCCTGGGCCGCATCAAGGACCTAGCGCATATCGCCGAGGAAGCGGCGGTCACGCACGTCGCGATCGCCCTGCCGGGTGATCAGAGCGAGCAGCTGGGCCGCATCGCTGCGCAATGCGAGCGACTGAAGCTGCGCTTCAGCCGCATGCCGGCCCCGGAGGAAGTGCTGCAGGACCAGTGGATGCACGGCGCCCTGAAAGACGTCGCCATCGAAGACCTGCTCGGTCGTGATCCGGTGCTGCCGGATTGGGTTGCCATCCGCGAGTCGCTGTTGGGGCGGTCGGTCCTGATCACCGGGGCCGGCGGGTCGATCGGTTCGGAGCTGGCGCGACAGTGCGCGAACGTCGACGTCGCCCAACTCGTGCTGGTGGAGCGCTCCGAGCTCGCCCTGCATGAACTGCAGTTCGATCTGCGCGCGCGCTTCCCCCGGTTGCAGGCGGAGTACGTACTCGGCGACTGCGGCGACGAGGCGCTGATGCGCCGACTGGTCGAGCAGTGGCGCCCCGATGAGTTGTTCCATGCCGCCGCATACAAGCACGTGCCGCTGCTCGAAGCGCAGCCCCGCGAGGCGGTGCGCAACAACCTGTTCGCGACCGAGGTGGTGGCGAGAACGGCCGTCGCCGGCGCGGTGAAGACCCTCGTCCTCATCTCGACCGACAAGGCCGTCAACGCCATCAACATGCTGGGCGCCAGCAAGCGCCTCGCGGAGTTGGCCTGCCTCGCCCGTTGCGAGGGCTCCGCGACGCGGCTGGTCACCGTGCGCTTCGGCAACGTGCTCGATTCGGCCGGTAGCGTGGTGCCGCTCTTCCGCGAGCAGATCCGCCACGGCGGGCCGGTGACGGTCACGCACCCGGACGTCACCCGCTATTTCATGACGATTCCCGAGGCCTGCCAGCTGATCCTGCAGGCCACGACCCTTCGCGAGGCCTCGGGCATCTTCACCCTCGACATGGGCCGTCCGGTGCTGATCCGCGTGCTCGCCGAACAGATGATCCGGCTGGCCGGCTTCGCGCCGTACCGCGACATCGACATCAGCTACACAGGCCTGCGCCCCGGCGAAAAACTCCACGAGGAGCTCTTCCACGCCGACGAGAGTTGCTCGCAGACTGTGCATCCGAAGATTTTCCTTGCCGAACCGCGGCCCGTCGACCTCGCCGAGGTGGACGCCACCCTGAAGGCGCTGCGCCAAGCCGTGCAGCGCGACGACGATAGTGAGATCCGACGAGTGATTGCCGAAGCCATCCCCGAATTCGCCGCCACGGCCGCGAGCCGCATCACCGGGCCGTTCCGCCCGCAGGTCATCCGCGGCGGCCGCACGCCATGAGTGCCCGTGTCCGTTGCGCCGTTTTCCCCGTCGCGGGCCTCGGAACGCGTTTCCTGCCGGCCACCAAGACGGTGCCAAAGGAGATGCTGCCGGTCGTTGACCGCCCCCTGATCCAATACGCCGTCGACGAGGCCATCGAAGCCGGTTGCGACACGCTGGTTTTCGTCACCAACCGCTACAAGCACTCGGTCGCCGACTATTTCGACAAGGCCTATGAGCTCGAGCAGAAGCTCGAGCGTGCCGGGAAGTCCGAGTTGCTGGCGATGATCCGCGACGTCTTGCCACGCCATGTGCGCGCGGTGTTCGTGACCCAGGCGGAAGCCCTCGGCCTGGGCCATGCCGTGCTGTGCGCCCGCCCGGTCGTTGGCGACCAGCCGTTCGCCGTGCTGCTGCCGGACGACCTGATCTGGAATCGCGGCGCAGGCGCCACGCGCCAGCTGGTGGAGCTCGCCACGCAGCAACAGGCGAGCGTGATCGCGGTGCAGGACGTGCCGATCGAGCAGACGCGCAGCTACGGCATCGTCGCGATGCGCGATTTCACCGGCCGCCATGGTGAGATCAGCGCCATCGTCGAGAAGCCGCGGCCGGAAGAGGCGCCCAGCACGCTCGCGGTGGTGGGGCGCTACGTGCTTCAGCCGCGCATCTTCGAACTGCTCGAGTCGACCAAGCCGGGCGCCGGCGGTGAAATCCAGCTCACCGACGGCATCGCGGCCCTGCTCAAGGAGCAGAAGACGCTGGCCTACCGTTTCGAAGGCCGTCGCTTTGACTGCGGCAGCCGCATCGGTCTGATCGAGGCGACCCTGCAGTACGCACTCGAAGACGCCGACCTCCGCGATGCCGCCAAGGCGCTGATGCGCCGGGCCTTGGCCGAGGGCTGACGGCTCAACTCAGCCGAGCGCGGCGGCGAGCGCCGCGATGGCGGCGGCGCCGGATGCCACGGCGCCCACTTGCAGGCGCTGGGTGTATCGGTGGATTTCGCGGTCCCCGATGGCGCGCGGTGTCGGCCATCGGCCCGAGGGGGGCCATTGGCGTGTTTCGCGCGTGCGCCTCGCGATCCACCCCAGCGGCGCCGCCAACAGTGCGGCGATCATCGCGGCGAGGGCATAGAGCATCGCCACGAAGTCCGCCATTGCCTCGAGGGACGCTTCGGGGCTCAATCGCCCCGCCAGCACGCGGTCCTCGAACGCCCATCGCAGCCCCCACATCAGGCCGACCACCACGCAGGCACCGGCGAGTGCGACGAGGATCACGCGGGTACGGCCCGGTGGGCTTGATGGCGGCATCGTCGGCGGGAAAGATGCGAGGGACTTCTGATGCTATCGCCTCCCGCGTCGCCCGCCCATGCTTGAAAGCACCGCCACCGACTACTACCGCGCGACTGGCGGGCCCGGGTTGGAAGCCGCGCCGCTCCGCGGCGCCACGGAAGCGCGCGTCTGCATCATCGGGGGCGGATTCGCCGGGCTGAACACCGCGCTCGGACTCGTGGAACGCGGCGTCACCGACGTCGTCGTGCTCGAGGCGGACACGGTGGGCTACGGTGCCTCCGGGCGAAACGGGGGGTTCGTCTTCGCCGGCTATTCGCGTGGCGAGGCCGACCTCCTCGCCGACCTCGGTCCCGATGCGGCACGGGCGGCCTATCGTCGGACGCAGGATGCCGTCGCCCTGGTGCGCTCCCGCACCGAGCGTTACGGCATCGACTGCGACCGGATCGACGGTGGCGTGCTGTGGGCGAACTGGTTCCGTGACGGCGAGGTGCTTGAACGCCGTCGTCGCTTGCTGGCGACGCACTTCGACACGCACTGGCAGCCGGTGGACCGCGCGCGATTGCGCATGCAGGTGAAGAGCACGCGCTACAGCGCGGCCCTGTTCGAACCCCAGGCCTTCCACTTCCACCCGCTGAAGTACGCGCGGGGCCTGGCCGGCACGCTTCGCCACCTTGGAGCGACGGTTCATGACGGCAGCCCGGCGACCGCGCTTCGACCCAAGGGCAGCGGTTGGCGCGTCGAGACCCCGTGTGGTTCGGTGGACGCCGAGCACGTCGTGCTGGCCTGCGGCGGCTACCTCGCCGGGCTGGTGCCCAAGGTCGATGCCTCGGTGTTGCCCATTGCCACGTATGTAATCGTGACCGAACCCTTGGGGGTGCGCGCCGCGGAAGTGCTCGAGACGCAGGCCGCCGTCTACGACACGCGTTTCGCCTTCGACTACTACCGGTTGCTGCCCGACACCCGGCTGCTGTGGGGTGGGCGCATCTCGGTGCGCGATCGCAAGGCGATGCAGGTCGAACGCCTGTTGCGACGCGACGTGCTGCGCGTGTTTCCACAGCTCGACGGCGTGCGCATCGACCATGCGTGGTCCGGGCTGATGAGTTACGCCCGCCACGAGATGCCGCAGATCGGGCGCTTGGACGAGGGTCTCTGGCATGCGCAGGCCTTCGGCGGGCACGGCGTGGCCCCGACCACGGTCGCGGGCGAAGTGCTGGCTTCGGCGATCGCTGAGGGCGATACCACGTGGCAGGCCTACGCGCCCTACGGCCTCGCCTCCGCAATGAAGCCCTGGGGCTTCGCCGGCGCACAGGCCACCTACTGGTGGCTGCAGGCCAAGGACGCGTGGAAAGACTGGCGCGAGGGCAGGGCAGCGCGCCCTTGAACGCGAAAGGCCCGGCAATGCCGGGCCTTTCCGTTTCGGATCAGCTCGGGGTCAGAGCGCTTCGAAGATGCCTGCCGCGCCCATGCCGGTGCCGATGCACATGGTCACCATGCCGTACTTCTGCTTGCGGCGACGCAGGCCGTGCACGATCGTCGCGGTGCGGATCGCACCGGTCGCGCCCAGCGGGTGGCCCAGCGCGATCGCACCGCCCAGCGGGTTGATCTTCGACGGGTCGAGGCCGCAGGTGCGCGTCACCGCCAGCGCCTGCGCGGCGAAGGCTTCGTTGAGCTCGATCCAGTCGAGCTGGTCCTGCGTGAGGCCGGCCTGCTTCAGCGCCTTCGGGATCGCTTCGATCGGGCCGATGCCCATCACTTCCGGGCGCACGCCGGCGACCGAGAAACTGACGAAGCGGGCGAGCGGGGTCAGGCCGTACTGCTTGATGGCCTTCTCCGAGGCCAGCAGCACCGCGCCGGCGCCGTCGCTCATCTGCGAGCTGTTGCCCGCCGTCACCGAGCCGCCCATGCGGAACACCGGCTTCAGCTTGGCGAGGCCCTCGACCGAGGTGTCGGCGCGCGGGCCTTCATCCGTGTCGACGGACTTCTCGATCAGCTTGACCGTGTTGCCGCCCAGCACCGGCACGCGGGCGCGCACGGCGTAGGGCGAGATCTCGTCCTTGAACTCACCGGCGGCGATGGCGGCCAGCGCGCGACGGTGCGATTCGGCGGCAAAAGCGTCCTGGTCGTCGCGGCTGACCTTCCACTCCTCGGCGACCTTCTCGGCGGTGATGCCCATGCCATAGGCAATCGCGACGTGCTCGTTGTCGAACACGGAGGGGGCCATGGCCACCTTGTTGCCCATCATCGGCACCATGCTCATCGACTCGGTGCCGCCGGCCAGCATCAGGTCGGCGTTGCCGAGGCGGATCTGGTCGGCCGCCAGCGCCACGGCCTGGAGGCCGGAGGAGCAGAAGCGGTTGATGGTCTGCGCGGCGATGGTGTTCGGCAGGCCGGCCAGCAGCACGCCGATGCGCGCCACGTTCATGCCCTGCTCGCCCTCGGGCATGGCGCAGCCGATGATCGCGTCGTCGATCTGCGAGAGGTCGATGCCCGGGGCCTGCGCCACGACGCTCTTCAGCACGTGGGCCAGCAGGTCGTCGGGGCGGGTGTTGCGGAAGAAGCCGCGCGGGGCCTTGCCGACCGGGGTGCGGGTGGCGGCGACGATGTAGGCGTCTTGAACTTGCTTGCTCATGGAGGAAACTCCGAAGTCGGGCGCGCCGGCGGCCTTGGCCGCCGACACAAAGGGTCAATTCCGCAGCGGCTTGCCGGTCTTCAGCATGTGCGCGATGCGCTCCTGCGTCTTCGGCATCTGGGCGAGCGCGACGAAGTGCTCGCGCTCGAGGCGGATCAGCCAGTCCTCGTCCACGGTGGCGCCGCGGTCGATCTCGCCACCGGAGAGAACGGTCGCGATGCGCGTGGCGATCTCCATGTCGTGCGGGCTGATCATCCGGCCCTCGAGCATGTTCACCAGCATCATCTTGAAGGTGGCGATGCCGACGTCGCCGGCCGCGGTGATCGTGCGGTTCGGCAGCGGCGGGCGGTAGCCGGTCTCAGCGAGGCCCAGCGCGACCTGGCGGGCGACGTGCAGCAGCTCGTGCTCGTGGAAGACGACGATGTCGGCATCGCGCAGCAGGCCGAGTTCCTTGGCTTCGAGGGCGGAGGCCGAGACCTTGCCCATCGCCACGGCTTCGAACAGCGGCTTCAGTTCGGCGAACACGTCGCCGTTCTTCGCCTTGGCCGAGGCACGGCCGGCGAACTCCTTCAGGCCGCCACCGGCCGGCAACAGGCCGACGCCCGCTTCGACGAGGCCGATGTAGCTCTCGAGGTGGGCCACGGTACGCGCCGAATGCATCTGGAACTCGCAGCCGCCGCCGAGCGCGAGGCCGCGAACGGCCGCGACCACCGGTACCAGCGAGTACTTGATGCGCTGGCTGGCCGCCTGGAAGGTGGCGACCATCGCATTGAACTCGTCCAGCTTGCCGGCCTGCAGGGCGCCCAGAGCGCCGGCCAGGTCGGCACCGGCCGAGAACGGGCCCTTCGGCTGCCAGATCACCATGCCGCGGAAGTCCTTCTCGGCGACGTCGATCGCCTGCAGGACCCCAGCCAGCACGCCGTCGCCGACGGTGTTCATTTTGGTCTTGAAGCTCAGCACCGCGATGCCGTCGCCGTCGGTCCAAAGGCGCACGGCGTCGGTCTCGAACACCGTCGTGCCGGGGTTGGCCGAGGCCTCGCCGATGACGGTTTCCGGGAAGCGCTGGCGGCCGTAGACGGCCAGCGAGGAGCGGGGCAGGGCGGCGTTCTGCGCCGGGCTGAAGCTGCCGTCCTTGCCGTGCACGCCGGCGCGGCCGTCGGTCACCCAAGCCGGCAGCGGGGCCGTGCCCATGGTCTTGCCAGCGGCGATGTCCTCGGCGATCCACGCGGCGACCTGCTGCCAGCCGGCGGCCTGCCAGGTCTCGAACGGGCCGAGGTTCCAGCCTTAGCCCCAGCGCATGGCGAAGTCGACGTCACGCGCGGTGTCGGCGATCGAGTGCAGGTGGAAGGCGGCGTAGTGGAACAGGTCGCGGAAGATCGACCACAGGAACTGCGCCTGCGGATGCGCGTGGGCGCGCAGCTTGGCGAACTTCTCGGCCGGGTTCTTGATCTTCAGGATCTCGACCACTTCAGGATTCGCTTCCGCGCCACTGGGGCGGAAATCCTGCTTGGCGAGATCGAGGACGAGGATGTCCTTGCCCTTCTTGGTGTAGAAGCCCGCGCCGGTTTTCTGGCCGAGCGCGCCCTTGGCGATCAATGCCTGCAGCCAGGCCGGCGCGTTGAAATACGCGTGCCAGGGATCGTCCGGCAGGGTGTCGCGCATGGTCTTGATCACATGCGCCATCGTGTCGAGGCCTACCACGTCGCAGGTGCGGTAGGTCGCCGACTTCGGGCGGCCGATCAGCGGGCCGGTGACGGCGTCGACTTCATCGAAGCCGAGGCCGAGACGCTCGGTGTGGGGCATGCCGGCGAGGATCGAGAACACGCCGATGCGGTTGCCGATGAAGTTCGGCGTGTCCTTGGCGTAGACGACGCCCTTGCCAAGCGTGGTCGTGAGGAAGGTCTCGAGGCCTTCCAGCACGCCAGCCTCGGTGCCCTTGCACGGAATCAGCTCGGCGAGGTGCATGTAGCGCGGCGGGTTGAAGAAGTGCACGCCGCAGAAGCGCGGGCGCACCGCCGCCGGCATCGCGTCGGCGAGGCCGTTGATCGACAGGCCCGAGGTGTTCGAGGCGACGATGGCATGCGGCGCGACGTGCGGAGCGATCTTCTCGTAGAGGTCTTTCTTCCACTCCATCTTCTCGGCGATCGCCTCGATGATGAGGTCACAGTCCGCGAGGAGGGCGAGGTGCTGCTCGTAGTTCGCCGGGATGATCGCGGCGGCCTTGGCTTTGCTGGCCAGTGGTGCGGGCGACAGCTTGCCGAGGTTGGCGATGGCCTTCTGGACGATGCCGTTCTTGTCGCCTTCCTTGGCCGGAAGGTCGAAGAGCAGGGTGTCAACGTCAGCGTTAACAAGATGAGCGGCGATCTGCGCGCCCATCACGCCGGCGCCGAGCACCGCCACTTTGCGGATACGAAGCTGGGACATGAGGAACTCCGGTGGGGAGGCGAACGGGAAAACGGGTGGAAAGCGGAAGCGTACGGCGGCGTACGTTAAAGATACGCCAGCGTATGGTCAACCCAGGGCCGGGTGGCCCGGTCGGGCCTCAGCCGGCCCGGAGGCCGGCGGCGGCGAACCGCACCAGCTGTTGGGCGGCCTTCTCGCAGTGCTGTTTCTCGCTGGTACCGGCCGGGCGTTTGATCAGGCCGAAGTCGGCCATGGCGTAGGTCAAGGCGCCGGCAACGAAGTCGAGACGCCAGTAGAGGTCTTCCTTGGGGAGGCCCGGCACGCACTCGGCGATGGCCTTGGCGAACTCGCGGAGCACGTGGCCGTAGTTGTCCGAAAGGAACTTGCGCAGGCCGTCGTTCTTCTCGGCGAAAGCGCGGGCCAGGACGCGGACGAAGGCCGCGCCGCCGTGCTGGCGGTCCAGCGTGAGCGCCAGCGGGGGTTCGATGAAGGCGCGCAGAACGGCCTCCAAATTGCCCGGGTGGGCCTGCCGGGCCTCGACGAGGTGCTTCAGCCGCTTCTCGCTCATGTCGTCCATCCGGCGCCGGAAGACCTCGTTGACGAGGTTCTCCTTCGAGCCGAAGTGGTAATTGACGGCGGCGATGTTCACGTCGGCGCGGCTGGTGACCTGGCGGAGCGAGGTCCCGGAGAAGCCGTGGATGGCGAACAGTTCCTCGGCGGCGCCGAGGATGCGTTCCTTGGTGTTGAAGTGGGTGGTGCTCATTCGGGCCTCGTTTCAAACGCTTGTTCGATGCTCCGGCCAGTCACCGGCAGCTGTCAAGTGCTTGATTGAATCAAGCGGACGATCATGGTCGCCGCCGGGGCGTGCGGCGTCGCGAAAGGCACGGTTCCGGGCGTCTTCACACCCTCAGTCCGGCCTGCGGAATGTGCCGTAACCCGCTGTCTTTTTTGATATTCGCTGCTTATACTCTCAGCCTTAGCTGTTTTCCTATTGACAAAGGTTTGCAAACATGGCCGTAGAGCGCACCATTTCGATCATCAAGCCCGACGCCGTCGCGAAGAACGTGATCGGTCAGATCTACGCGCGTTTCGAGAACGCCGGCCTGAAGATCGTCGCCGCGAAGATGAAGCACCTCTCGCGCAAGGAGGCCGAAGGCTTCTACGAGGTCCACAAGGAGCGTCCGTTCTTCAACGCGCTGGTCGAGTTCATGATCTCGGGCCCGGTGATGATCCAGGTTCTCGAAGGCGAGAACGCCGTGCTCAAGAACCGTGATCTGATGGGCGCCACCAACCCGAAGGACGCCGCGCCGGGCACGATCCGCGCCGATTTCGCGCAGTCGATCGACGCGAACGCCGTCCACGGTTCGGACAGCCTCGAGAACGCCGCGATCGAAACCGCGTACTTCTTCAGCGCCACCGAGCTCTGCGCGCGCTGAAGCGGCGATGGGCACGGTTGACGCTCCTGCCGTAGTGCTTCCGCCGGTTCCTCCGGCGTCGCCGGCGCGCGTCAACCTGCTCGACCTCGACCGCGTGGCCGCGGAGGATTTCTTCGAGCGCGAGCTCGGGGAAAAGCGCTTCCGCGCCCACCAGGTGATGAAGTGGATCTACCACCGCCATGTCACCGACTTCGGTGGCATGACGGATCTCGGCAAGGCGCTGCGCACGAAGCTGGAAGACCGCTGCGAGGCCCGCCCGCCGAAGGTGATGTTCGACAAGCCCTCCACCGACGGCACGCACAAGTGGCTGCTCGGCATGGATGCGGGAAATGCCGTCGAGACCGTCCTGATCCCGGACAAGAACCGCGGCACGCTCTGCGTGTCGAGCCAGGTCGGTTGCGGACTGAACTGCCAGTTCTGCTCCACCGCGACGCAGGGCTTCAACCGCAACCTGACCGCCGCCGAGATCATCGGCCAGGTGTTCGTCGCGGCGCGCCACTTGGGCAATGTCCCGCACAAGGACCGCAAGCTCACCAACGTCGTGATGATGGGCATGGGCGAGCCCTTGCTCAATTTCGAGAACGTCGTCACCGCGATGAACCTGATGCGCGATGACCTTGGTTTCGGCCTCGCCAGCAAACGCGTCACCTTGAGCACCGCCGGCATGGTGCCGATGATCGACCAGCTGGCGGCGCGCTGCGACGTGGCCTTGGCCGTCTCGCTGCACGCGGCCAACGACGAACTGCGCACCCAGCTCGTCCCGCTGAACAAGAAGTACCCGATCGCCGAGCTGATGGCCGCCTGCCTGCGCTACGTGCGATCCACCAAGATCGATTCGATCACCTTCGAGTACACGCTCATGAAGGGCGTGAACGACCAGCCCGAGCATGCCCGCGAGCTCGCGGCGTTGATGCGCCAGTTCTGCCGTCAGGCGCAGGACGGCCATGCCGCGAAGGTGAACCTGATTCCGTTCAATCCGTTCCCCGGCACGCGCTTCGAGCGCAGTGGCGAAACGGAGATCCGCGCCTTCCAGAAGAAGCTGCTCGATGCCGGCATCCTGACGATGGTGCGCCGCACTCGGGGCGACGACATCGATGCCGCCTGCGGCCAGCTGAAGGGGCAGGTGATGGACAAGACGCGCCGACAGGCCGAATTCCGCCGCAAGCTCGAGGGCAGCGCGGATGCGGCGGCCTGATCGCCTCCTGCATCTGCTGCTGGCCGCCCTCGTCCTGGCGGGCTGCGCGTCAGCGCCTGCGCCGCGTGCTGCGGGCACCCCTCACCACACCTCGCCGATCGCCCAGCGCTCGATCAATGCCGCGCAGGCCTTGCTGGAGCGCGGCGATGCCGCTGGCGCGCTGGTCGAGGCCGAACTGGCCGTCAAGTCGGATTCGCGCAGTGCCCAGGCGAGGGTGATGCGCGGTACCGCCCTGGAGGCGCTCGGACGAGGCCTCGAGGCGGGTGACGACTACAAGCAGGCCCTTCGGCTTTCGCCCGCGAGCGGCCCGGTGCTGAACGCCTATGGCGCCTGGCTCTGCCGGGCCGGCCGGACCGACGAGGCCCTGAAGGCGTTCAGTGATGCGGTCGCCGACGAGGCCTACCGGCAGCCCACGCAAGCCTTGGCCAACGCGGGCAGTTGTGCCTCCGAAGCGGGGCGCGACGAACAGGCCGAGTTCAATTTCCGGGCCGCGCTCACTCTGGCGCCCCAGCAGGCGCAGGCGCTCTCGGGCATGGCGCGGCTCGAACATCGCCGTGGCGATGCCCTGAAGGCGCGGGCCTTCCTCCAGCGCCGCGAAGCCGTGGCTCCGCTCACGGCGCCGGAGTTGGCCCTGGCCATCGAGATCGAAACCGCCGCGGGCGATGCCCGTGCCGCGGCGCGTTACCGCAACCAGTTGGCGACCCTCGCTGCCGAGGTCGAAGCCAGCTCGCCCCCTTCCGACACGGGTAGTTCGAAACAGTGAGCACTTCGGACCAGAACCACGGCATCGCCGCGCGCCTCAAGGCCGCGCGCCTCCAGCAAGGCCTCGAGATCGAAGCGCTGGCGCGTGAACTCAAGAATCCCCGTGCGGTGCTCGAGGGCATCGAGCGCGGCGACTGGGCGCGTCTCGGCGCGCCGGTGTTCGCCCGTCATCTCGTCGGCCGCTATGCCAGCCGCCTGGGCGTGAGTGTTGATCTCGACGAGGTCGTCCAGCGCGTCGAGGCTCCGGTCCTCCGTCCGCAGGTGTCCGTGTCCCGCATGGGCCGCATCGCCGACGTGTCGATGCGCAACGCGGCCTACGTTGGAGGCAGCCTTCTCGTCCTGCCGCTCGTGTACCTCGCACTGTCGCGGACCGCCTCCGGTCCGGCCGAGTACCGCCCTCTCGATCCGGTGCCCACCGAAATCGTTGCGCCGGCCCCGAGGGCGGTGGTGCCGTCTCCCGCCATTGCAGCGCCGTCCACGACGGACGAATCGGCCTTGGCCGATGACGGCGACGCCGTCGTTCCGGTCGGCATCCCCGGCACCGAGGCCGTCGCCGCTTCGGCGCCGACCGACCAGCCCGTCGAATCACCGTCCGCGTCGTCAGGCCCCACCCCGGTGTCGGCGAGTCTGGCTGGCGTGCTGCCATCGGCCCCGCAGCTCGAACTGCGATTCACCGGCGACAGCTGGATCGAGGTCTTCGGGCGCGACGGCGGCGTGGTCGAGCGCGCGCTCGCCCGCGATGGGGAAGCGCGCCGTTTTGCCGCCGCCGACATCGGTCGGGTCACGATCGGCAATGTCGAGGCGACGGAGGTCATGCTGAATGGCTCGCGCGTGAATCTGGACACGGTGCGCGCCGCGAACGTCGCCCGCTTTGCGCTATCCTCCGACGGCTCGATCGAGGCCGTCGCGCGTTGAAGCCGCGGGGGCCTCGCCCCATCCCCTGACAAGCCGCGATTGCCGCGGTGACGGCTCATGTCCAACGACCAGATCGACGAATACGAACAGGGCGAACGCGTCCGCAAGTGGCTTCGTGACAACGGCGGCTCCGTGCTGGGCGGCATCGCGATCGGCCTCGCTGCCATCGTCGGCTTCCAGACTTGGCAGGGCCGGCAGGATGCGCAGAAGCTCGAAGCCGCCAAGCAGTTCGAGAGCTTCCTCACCGCGCAGGAAGCCGGCGAAGCCGAACAGGCAGCCGGTCTTGCCGCATCGCTGACGGCCAACTACGCCGAGACGCCGTATCCCGCGCTCGCGGCCCTGCGTCGCAGCGCCGCCCTCGTCAACGAGGACAAGGCCGAGGACGCCCTCAAGGCGCTCGAAGGCGCGCTGCCGACCACTCGCGATGAAACGCTGCGCCAGCTGATCCTGCTGCGCGCCGCCCGTGCGGAGCTGGTGCTCGGTCGCCACGACGCCGCGCTGGCGCGCCTCGAGGGCATCGATCTCGACGGCTACGCCGCGCTCCGCGACGAGCTTCGCGGTGACGCCCTTGCCGCACAGGGCAAGCGCGATGACGCCCGCGATGCCTACCAGAAGGCCCTGACGGGCACCGACGTCGCCTCGCCGACGCGTGTCCTCCTCGAACTCAAGCTCGCCGATACCGGCGGCTCCACGACACCGGAAGCCTGATCCATGCGCAAGCTCCTCGGCCTGGCCATCGTCGCCGCGCTCGTCCTCCCGGGCTGCACCACCGTCCGCGACTGGTTCCGCACCGACAAGGCGAAGTCCACCGATCCGACCAAGCTCGTTGAGATCGAAGGCGCCCGCGAGGTCGAGAAGCTTTGGTCGGAATCGCTCGGTGATGGCGAGGGTAGCCTCGGCTTCCGCCAGCGTCCCGGCTTCGACGGCAGCACCCTGTACGTCGTCGCCGATGGCGGCGACCTTCGCGCCATCGACGTCGAAACCGGCGACGAGCGCTGGGAGCGCGATCTCGAGGCGCTTTCGAACAGCCGCGGCTGGCGCCTGTGGGAGAGCGGCGTCCGCGAAGGCGGGCTGCAGTCTTCCGTCGGCGTCGGCGAGGGCCTCGTGGTCGTCGCCGGCCGCAGCGGCACGGTGTTCGCGGTGTCCGCCGACAGCGGCGAGCCGCGCTGGGAAGCGCAGGCGTCGGCCGAAGTGCTCGCCATGCCGTTGATCGCCAACGGTCTGGTGGTGGTGCGGTCGCAGGATGGGCGGGTGTTCGGCCTGAATGCGGCGGACGGCAAGCAGCGCTGGGCGTTCGACCGGGCCATTCCGACCCTGAGCTCGCGCGGTGCCAGCACGCCGCTGGCCGCCGCGGGCCTGATCCTCGTCGGCAACGACGACGGCACGGTCGTGGCGCTTCGTCCCGATGACGGCCTCCCGGTCTGGGAAGCGCCCGTCGCCGAGCCGGAAGGCCGCAGCGAGCTGGACCGCCTCGTCGACATCGACGGCGACCTCGCCGTCGGCGCCGATGCGGTGTATGCCAGCAGTGTCCGCGGGATCACCGCGGCGATTGCGATTTCCTCGGGCCAGATCGCCTGGACGCGCGACAACGGCGGCGCCAACAGCATCGATCTCACGGCCGATGGCGTCCTCGTGGCCGACAAGGGCGGCACGCTGTGGTCGCTCGATCGCGCGAGCGGCAGCGCCCTCTGGCGCCAGGAAGCCCTGATCCGCCGCCAGCCCACCGGCCCCGTGCTCGCCGGCACCTACGCCGTCGTCGGTGACCTCGAAGGCTACCTGCACTGGTTCGACCCGCGCACCGGCTCGTTCATCGCACGCGAGCGCGTGGGTGATGCGCGCATCATCGCCACGCCCATCGTCACGCCGACGGGCACGGTCGTCGCCGTGACCGACGAAGGCCGCCTCGCGGCCTATCGCGTCGTCGAGTAATCGCATGCTGCCCCTTGTCGCGCTGGTCGGTCGGCCGAACGTCGGCAAGAGCACGCTGTTCAACGCACTGACGCGCACGCGCGACGCGCTCGTCCACGACCAGCCCGGCGTCACGCGTGACCGCCACTACGGCGTGTGCCGGTTGGAACCGGCGCGTCCCTTTGCCATCGTCGACACCGGCGGTCTGTCGGGCGAGGAGTTCGGCCTCGCCGGTGCCACCGCCAAGCAAGCGCGCGCGGGTGTCGAGGAAGCGGACCTCGTCGTTTTCGTCGTGGATGCCCGCGAGGGGCTGGCCGCGCTCGATCGCGAGATCATCGGCTGGCTGCGCAAGACCGGCAAACCGCTGGTTCTGGCCGTCAACAAAACCGATGGACTCGACGAGTCCGACTGCATGGCGGAGTTCGCGAAGTTCGGCATCGCGGATGCACTCCCACTCGCAGCGTCCCACCAGCGTGGCGTGCCGGATCTCGTCGAGCTCGTGCAGTCCCGGCTGCCGGCGGATCGCGACCTCTCGGTGCTGGAAGACGATCCGCAGCGCATCCGCGTCGCCTTCGTCGGCCGTCCGAACGTCGGCAAGAGCACGCTGGTGAACCGCATGCTCGGCGAAGAGCGGATGATCGCCTCCGACGTGCCGGGCACCACGCGGGATTCCATCGCCGTCGACCTCGAGCGCGACGGCAAGTTGTATCGGCTGATCGACACCGCGGGCCTACGGCGCCGCGGCAAGGTCGAGGAGGCCGTCGAGAAGTTCAGCGCCTTCAAGACGCTGGCGTCGATCGAGCACTGCCAGGTCGCCGTGGTGCTGGTGGACGGCACGGAAGGCATCACCGACCAGGACGCGACCGTGCTCGGGCACGTGCTGGAAGCCGGTCGCGGCCTCGTCGTCGCGGTGAACAAATGGGACGGCCTGAGCACCTACGAGCGCGAGCAGAACCGCGTGTTGCTCGAACGCAAGCTCATGTTCGCACCGTGGGCCGAGCGGATCACCATCTCCGCCTTGCACGGCAGCGGCCTGCGCGAGTTGTTCAAGGCCGTGAACCGCGCCCACGCTTCGGTGACGAAGACGTTCGGTACCAGCGAGATCAACCGCGCCTTGGAAGTGGCCTACGAAGGCAATCCGCCGCCGTCGGTGCGCGGCCATGCGCCCAAAATGCGCTATGGCCACTCCGGTGGCAGCACGCCGCCGACCTTCATCGTCCACGGCTCGCGCCTGAAAGGGTTGCCGGAAAGCTACCGGCGCTATCTCGAGAACTTCTTCCGCAAGCGCTTCAAGCTGGTCGGCACGCCGGTGAGGTTCGAGTTCCGTGAGGGCGACAACCCTTACGAGGGCAAGAAGAACGTGCTGTCCGAGCGGCAGGTGGCGAAGCGCCGCCGGCTGATGCGCTTCTCCAAGAAGCGCTGACGGCGCGGCCGTTCCATGGCCGCCCGGCCCGTCGATCCTTCCTTGCTGTCCTCGTCGCTGCGGCGATTGGGGGCTGCCCACCGCACCGACGCCGAACGCGTGCCGCTGGCCCGCGCGCGGGGACGCGTGCTGGCGGAAGGCGTCGCCGCCACGGCGGGCTCCGGAGTTGCGTTGCCTGCGGGGCATCGGCTGCGTCCCGCCGACCTTGGAGCGCTCGCCGCACGCGGCCTCGCCGAGGTGCCGTGCGCACGGCGGCCAACCGTCGCGGTCTTCAGCAGCGGTGACGCCCTGCGTCCGCCGGGGCAGGCGCTCGGCGCGGGCGAGCGCCACGATGCCGCCCGTCCGGTCCTGCTGGCCTTGCTGCAGACGATGGGCCTCGATCCCGTCGCCTGGCCCATCCTGCCGGGCGACCCGCAGCGCGCTGCACCGGCCCTCCACGACGCGGCCCAGGCCTTCGACCTCGTCATCGCGTGCTCGGAGGCGACTGGGGAAGGTGCCTCCCGGCTCTCGGCCCTGATCGACGGTGCCATCGCCGCGCCATTCGGCGAGCGCGCCCCGCGCTCGGTGCTTCTGGTGTTGCCCGACGATCCGGAGCGCCTTGAAGCGATGTGGCCGGTGACCGGCGAGGCGCTGATCGACGCCATGCAGGGCGTGGCCAGCGCGTTTCCGCCGGAGTGCGAGGTGGCCGAGGTGGCGGCCCTCGTGGCTGCGGGTGCGCACTTCTACGACGTGCGCGAGGCCGAGGAACATGCCCTCGGCTTGCCCGACGGCGCGCGGCCGCTGCCGCTTTCGACTCTGGAAGGCAGTGGCGCCGCGCTTCCTGTGGACGGTGCTCCGCTGGTGCTGATCTGTGCGCGCGGCCAACGGTCGCAGCGCGCGGCGGCGCTGCTGCGTGGGCGGGGAGTCGTCGACGTGGCCAGCGTCCGCGGTGGTTTCGACGCTTGGCGGTCCGCCGGATTCCCCCTCGCGTCTGGAGGTGCTTCCGCGGTCACCCCGGCCTTCGACGCCGATGCGCTCGCGCGCTACGACCGCCACCTCCGCTTGGCCCAGGTCGGTGCCGCAGGCCAGCAGCGCCTGATGGCCTCGCGCGTGGTGGTGGTGGGCGCCGGCGGGCTCGGTTCGCCAGCGGCGTTCTACCTCGCGGCCGCGGGCGTGGGCACGCTCGTTCTGGTCGACGACGACCGGGTCGAGCGCAGCAACCTGCAGCGCCAGATCCTGCACACCGACGCTGCCGTCGGCTCGGCGAAGGTGGTCTCGGCCCGCGAGAGGCTGCTGGCATTGAATCCCCGCCTGCGCGTGGACGGCGTGCAGGCACGGTTGGCGCCGGAGAACGTCGAGGCCCTGCTACGTGGCGCCGATGTCGTTATCGACGGCAGCGACAACTTCGCCACGCGCTACCTCGTCGACGCCGCCTGCCGCGAGTTGGCGCTGCCGTTGGTGTGCGGCGCGGTGGAACGCTTCACGGGCCAGGTGTCGGTGTTCGACGCCGGCCGCCAGCGGGGCAGGGCGCCCTGCTATCGCTGCCTGTTCCCGGAGCCGCCGGGCGCGGACGCCGCGCCGAACTGCGCCGAGGCCGGGGTGCTGGGCGTGCTGCCGGGGCTGATCGGGATGCTGCAGGCCACCGAGGCGCTGAAGCTGCTGCTGGGCATCGGTGATCCGCTGGTCGGGCGCCTGCTCACCGTCGACGCGCTCGGCATGCGCTTCCGCGAATTGGCGCTCGAGGCGGATCCCGACTGCCCGGGTTGCGGCACGCACGCCGTCTTCGACGGCTACGCCGCGATCGAGACCTTTTGCGCTTCGCGCTAACGGCGTGAAGGTGGCATGCGATAATCCGCCGCTTTCCAGCACGGACCCGAACCTCCGATGAGTGCGCGCCTGCTCGACGGCAAAGGCATCGCCGACCGCTTGCTCGATGATCTCGCCGCCCGCGTGCAGGCCCGGCTTTCCGCCGGCCAGTCGCGGCCGGGCCTTGCGGTGGTCCTGGTGGGCGACGATCCGGCGTCGGCGGTGTACGTGCGCAACAAGCGGCGCGCCTGCCTGAAGGTGGGCATCGAGGCGCATGACTTCGACCTGCCGGCCGACACCAGCGACACCGAGCTCGTTGCCCTGATCGACCGTCTCAACGCCGATCCCACCATCCACGGCATCCTGCTTCAGCTGCCGCTGCCCGGCGGCCGCGACGGCCGCGAGATCATCCAGCGTATCGATCCGCGCAAGGACGTCGACGGCTTCCATCCGGAGAACGTCGGCCGCCTCGCGCTGCGGCAGTTCGGCCTTCGCCCGTGCACGCCTCGCGGCATCACCACGCTGCTGGGTTATGCCGACCGGCCGGTGCGCGGAGCGAATGCCGTCGTCGTCGGCGTGAGCAACCACGTCGGCCGCCCGATGGTGCTCGAGCTGATGATCGCGGGCTGCACCGTCACCGCCTGCCACAAGTTCACGCCGCGCGAGGTGCTGCAGCGGCAGATCGAACAGGCCGACATCCTCGTCGTTGCCGTCGGTCGTCCGGGCATCGTGCCCGGCGAGTGGGTGAAGCCCGGCGCGGTCGTCATCGATGTCGGCATCAACCGGATGGACGACGGGCGCCTCGTCGGCGACGTCGGGTTCGACGTGGCGCGCGAGCGCGCGAGCTGGATCACCCCGGTGCCTGGCGGCGTGGGGCCGATGACGGTGGCCACCCTGATGCAGAACACCATCGAAGCCGCCGATGCGGCCGATCGCCCCGGTCACGAGCTTTACACCTACGCCCGATAGGCTGGCCGAATGACCGCACCGTGCCCCCGCTTCGCCGAATCCCGCTCCGCTGCTCTGCGCAAGGCGGTGCTTGCGCTGCTGGCCGTCCTCGCTACCGGTTGCGCCTCGATCGTCGGCAATGCGACGCAGCGCCTCGCGGATAACCTCGGCAGCGCGGTGCTGAATGCCGACGACCCGTCCACCGTCCGCGACGGTCTCCCGGCTTACCTGCTGCTGCTCGACGGCCTGCTGGAAGGCGACCCCGAAAACGTCGGCACCCTGCTTGCAGCGTCGAATCTCAACGGCGCTTACGCGGGCAACTTCACGGGTTCTGATACCGCGCGCGCCCAGCGCCTGGCCGCCAAGGCGCTCGCCTACGCCAAGCGCGCCACCTGCCTCGAGGAAGACGCGCTCTGCGCGACGCTCGAAGGCAACCCGGACGACTTCGCCGCTGCGCTCAAGGGCGTGGGCGACGAGCGCATCGGCCTGATGTATGGGCTCGCCGCGGCCTGGGCCGGTTACATCCAGGCGAACCGCGACGACTGGGGCGCGGTGGCCGACCTGCCCAAGGTGGAGGCCCTGCTCCAGCGGGTGGTCGCCATCGATCCGAACCACGACGGCGGGCTGCCGCTGGTCTACCTCGGCGTCCTGAACTCGCTTCGGCCCGAGGCCGTCGGCGGCAAGCCCGAGCTGGGCAAGGCTTACTTCCAGCAGGCGATCGACGCCTCGGAAGGGCGCAATCTGTACGCCAAGACGCTGATGGCGGAATTCCACGCGCGCCTGGTCTTCGACCAGGCCCTGCACGACCGCCTGTTGAACGAGGTGCTGGCCGCCGACCCGAAGGCGCCGCGCTACACGCTGATGAACACGCTGGCCCAGGTGCGCGCGAAGGCGCTGCTGGAGTCCGGCAAGGACTATTTCTGAAGGACGCCCCCCCGATGATCCGTCGTTTCCTGCTCCCGATCCTGCTGCTGGCGCTCGCCCCGGCGCTGTTCGCCCAGACCCAGACCCTGCGCCTCGCCACGCTGGCCCCCGACGGTTCGCCGTGGATGCGCGAGCTGCGTGCGGCCGCCGAGCAGGTGAAGGCCGAGACCGGCGGCCGCGTGGAGATCCGCTATTTCCCTGGCGGCGTGATGGGCAATGACCAGGCCGTGCTGCGCCGCATCCGCCAGGGCGGCCAGCTGCAGGGTGGGGTGCTCACCTCGAGCGAGCTGTCGCTGGTCTACCCGGACGCGCCCGTCTACACGCTGCCCTTCATGTTCGCGAACTGGGCGGAAATCGACCGCGTGCGGCCGAAGGTCGATCCTCTGCTGGCCTCCGGCTTCGCCGAGCGCGGTTTCCACATGCTCGGTGCATCGGGCGTGGGCTTCGCTTACCTGATGAGCGCCAAGCCGATGGCCGGCGTCGAGGATGTCCGCCGCGCCAAGCTGTGGGTGCCGCAGAACGACGCCATCGCCGAGATGACCTTCCGCGAGGGCGGCGCCAGCCCGATTCCGCTGCCGATCGGTGACGTCTTCACCAGCCTGCAGACCGGCATGGTCGACATGGTGGCGAACACGCCGGCCGGGACGGTGGCCTTGCAGTGGCATGGCCGCCTGAAGTCGCTCTACGACCTGCCGCTGGTCTACGTGGTGGGCTTCATCGTCGTCGACCAGCGCGCGTGGGCGCGCATCGCCCCCGCCGACCAGGCCATCGTCGACCGCATCTTCAAGGCGGCGTCCGCACGGGTCGACCAGACGATCCGCCGCGACGACGTCGCGGCGCTCGAGGCGATGAAGAAGCAGGGTCTCACCGTCGTGACGCCGACGCCGACCGACGCCGAATACTTCCGCGAAGTCGGCCGTCGGGTGCTCGCCCGTCTCGAGGCGGAGCAGGGCATCAGCCCAGCCATCCTGAAGGCCATTCGCGACGCCAAGGCGGCAGGGGCGGCCCCGGCGGGCGGCCAGCCTTGAGCCAAGGCGCGCTCCAGCCCGTCCTCCGCGCGCTGCATCGTGCCGAGGACGCCTTGCTTGCCGCGGCCCTCGGGAGCCTGCTGGTTCTGGCTGTAGTGCAGATCGTGCTGCGCGTGGGCTTCGACGAAGGGCTGGCCTGGGCTGAGGCGATCAGTCGTGCTGGCGTGCTCTGGCTGGCGATGCTCGGTGCCTTGGGGGCGGCGCGCCAGCAGCGCCACATTGCCGTGGATGCGATTCCGCGCTTGCTGCCTGATGCGGCGTGGCGGGCCGTGCACGTGCTGACGCAGTTCGCCGCTGCGGCGCTCTGTGGCTGGGCGGCTTGGGTGGGCTGGGGCCTGATGGTGTCCGAGCGCGAGTTCCCGCTGCCCTTCGTGGCCGGTATCGAAAGCTGGGTGCCGATGCTGGTGCTGCCCTTCGGTTTCGGCCTGCTGGCCGTGCGCTTCGTGCTGTCGGCCTTCGCGCCCCGGCCCATCGACGAGCCTGCGCCGTGAGCCTCGAGCTGCAGATCGGCCTGCTCCTGTTGCTCGCCGCCCTCGGCATGCCGCTGTTCGCGGTGATCCTGGGCATCGCACTGGTCGGCCTGCAGGCCGCAGGCTACGAGCAGGCGGCACTCACCGAGTTCTACGGCCTTGGCGACATGCCGGGCCTGATTGCGATTCCGCTGTTCACGCTGGCGGGCTACCTGCTCAGCGAAAGCGGTGCGCCGAAGCGGCTCGTGCGGCTCTCCGACGCGCTGCTTGGCAGCCTTCCGGGCGGCCTGGCGATTGTCGCGATCGTTGCCTGTGCGTTCTTCACTGCGTTTACCGGCGCCTCGGGCGTCACCGTGGTGGCGATGGGCGCACTGCTGTATCCGGCCTTGAAGGCCGCCGGCTACCCGGACCGCTACAGCCTCGGCCTCGTCACCGCGGCAGGCAGCCTCGGCCTGCTGTTCGCCCCGTCGCTGCCGCTGATCCTGTACGGCTTCATCGCGGCGCCGATCGCCACGAATCCCACGGTCAGCGTGCAGGACCTGTTTCTCGCCGGCCTCCTGCCGGGGGCACTGATGCTGGTCGTGCTGTCCGCCCATGCGATGTGGGTGGGACGGGCGGTGCCTTCGACCGGCAAGGCTTTCGATGCCCGTGAACTGTGGGCGGCCGTGAAGGATGCGCGTTGGGAGCTGCCTTTGCCGGTGGTGGTGCTGGCCGCGATCTACCAAGGCGTGCTTGCGGTCAGCGAAGTGGCGGCGCTCACCGCCGCCTATGTGCTGGTGGTGACGGTGCTGGTGCGTCGTGAACTGGCCTTCCGCCAGTTGCCGGGCGTGATGGCCGAGGCGATGCGCATGGTAGGCGCCATCCTGCTGATCCTGGGTGCCGCGCGCGCCCTGTCCAACTGGTTCATCGACCAGGACGTGCCGGGCCGGCTCTATGCCCTCGTCAGCAACCACATCGACAGCCCGCTGGAATTCCTGCTGGTGCTGAACGTGTTCCTGCTGGTGGTGGGCATGCTGGTCGACATCTTCTCGGCCATCGTCATCCTCACCCCACTGCTGATGCCGCTGGCGGCCCAGTTCGGGGTCCACCCGGCGCATTTGGGCATCGTCATGCTGGCCAACCTGCAATTGGGCTATTTCACGCCGCCGGTCGGTATGAACCTGTTCATCGCGTCCTACCGGTTCAAGGTGCCCGTCACGACGCTGGTCCGCGCCACAGCGCCATTCCTGCTCCTCTTGGGCGCCTCGGTGCTGGTCATCACGTGGTGGCCGGCCCTGTCGCTGGGCCTGCTGGGCGGGGGCTGAACCGGTTAGAATGTCGCGCTTCCCAGTTCCGGAGCAGTCCATGCTGCGCATCCAGGCGGAAGCCCTCACGTTCGACGACGTCTCCCTGATCCCGGCCCATTCGGCCGTGTTGCCCAAGGACGTCTCCCTCGCCACCCGCCTGACGCGTGGCCTCTCGTTGAACCTCCCGATCGTCGCCGCCGCCATGGACACCGTGTCCGAGGCGCGGCTCGCCATCGCGATGGCGCAGCTCGGCGGCATCGCCATCATCCACAAGAATATGAGCGCGGAACGGCAGGCCGCCGAGGTCGCCGAGGTCAAGAAGTTCGAGGCCGGCGTCATCCGCGAGCCGTTCACCGTCACCCCGGGCACGACCGTGGGCGAGGTGCTGAAGCTCACCGCCGCCCGCCGCATCTCCGGCGTGCCGGTGGTGGATAACGGCCAGCTCGTCGGCATCGTCACCGGCCGCGACATGCGCTTCGAGACCCGCCTCGACGCCCCGGTGAGCAGCATCATGACCGGCAAGGATCGCCTCGTGACCGTGCGCGAAGGCGCCACGGACGAGGAAGTGCTCGCCAAGCTGCACCAGTACCGCATCGAGAAGGTGCTCGTCGTCGATGACGCCTTCGCGCTGCGCGGCCTGATCACCGTCAAGGACATCCAGAAGGCCCGCGACAACCCGAACGCCGCGAAGGACTCGAGCGAGCGCCTCGTCGTCGGCGCGGCCGTCGGCGTGGGTGGTGACACCGAAGCGCGCGTCGAGGCCCTCGTCGCCGCCGGCGTCGACGTCATCGTGGTGGACACCGCGCACGGCCATTCGCAGGGCGTTCTCGACCGCGTGGCCTGGGTGAAGAAGACCTTCCCGCACCTGCAGGTCATCGGCGGCAACATCGTCACCGGCGATGCCGCGCTGGCGCTTGAGGCGCATGGCGCCGACGCCGTGAAGGTGGGCGTGGGCCCGGGCTCGATCTGCACGACGCGCATCGTCGCGGGCGTGGGCGTGCCGCAGATCACCGCCGTGGGCATGGTGGCCGACGCGCTGAAGGGCCGCATCCCGCTGATCGCCGATGGCGGCATCCGCTACTCGGGCGACATCGCCAAGGCGATCGTCGCCGGTGCCTCGAGCATCATGATCGGCGGCCTGTTCGCCGGCACCGAGGAATCGCCGGGCGAAATCGAACTCTTCCAGGGCCGCAGCTACAAGAGCTACCGCGGCATGGGCAGCCTCGGCGCCATGCAGCAGGGCAGCAAGGACCGCTACTTCCAGGACGCCTCCGACGCCGACAAGCTCGTGCCCGAAGGCATCGAAGGCCGCGTGCCCTACCGCGGCCCGCTCGCCAACGTGGTGCACCAGCTCGCCGGTGGCCTGCGCGCCTCGATGGGCTACGTCGGCTGCGCCAGCATCGAAGAGATGCGCACCAAGCCGAGTTTCGTCCGCGTGACCAACGCTGGCACCCGCGAGGCCCACGTGCACGACGTGCAGATCACCAAGGAACCGCCGAACTACCGGCAGTAAGCGATGACCGACATCCACAGCGACAAGATCCTGATCCTCGACTTCGGCGCGCAGTACACGCAGCTGATCGCCCGCCGCGTCCGCGAGCTGGGCGTTTACTGCGAGATCTGGGCCTGGGACCACGACCCGGCCGACATCGCCAAGTTCGCGCCGAAGGGCATCATCCTTTCGGGCGGCCCGGAGTCGACGACGGAAGCCGGTTCGCCGCGCGCGCCGCAGCCGGTCTTCGACCTGAAGGTGCCGGTGCTCGGCATCTGCTACGGCATGCAGACGATGGCCATGCAGCTCGGTGGCCTGGTGGAAGGCGGCCACGACCGCGAGTTCGGTTACGCCGAAGTGGAAGTCGCCTCGGCCTGCCGCCTGCTGGATGACCAGAAGGACCACCCGGGCTCGCCGCCGCGCATCGATGTGTGGATGAGCCACGGCGACCGCGTCACCCGCCTGCCGGAAGGCTTCAAGATCACCGCGCGCACGCACAGCGTGCCGATCGTCGCGATGGCCGACGAGTCCCGCCGCTACTACGGCGTGCAGTGGCACCCGGAAGTGACGCACACCAAGCAGGGCACCGAGCAGCTGCGCCGCTTCGTGGCGGAGATCTGCGGCTGCGCCACGCTGTGGACGGCGGCCAACATCATCGAGGACCAGATCGCCCGCGTGCGTGCCCAGGTCGGCGATGACGAGGTGCTGCTGGGCCTGTCCGGTGGCGTCGATTCGTCCGTGGTGGCCGCGCTGCTGCACAAAGCCATCGGCGAGAAGCTGACCTGCGTGTTCGTCGACACCGGCCTGCTGCGCTGGAACGAAGGCGACCAGGTGATGGCGATGTTCGCCCAGCACATGGGCGTCAAGGTCATCCGCGTCAACGCGGCGGATCGCTTTTACGGCGAGCTGGCCGGCGTGCAGGACCCGGAGGCCAAGCGCAAGATCATTGGCCGTCTCTTCATCGAGATCTTCGAGGAGGAATCGAAGAAGCTCACCAACGTGAAGTGGCTGGCGCAGGGCACGATCTACCCGGATGTGATCGAGTCGGCCGGCAGCAAGACCGGCAAGGCCCACGTCATCAAGAGCCACCACAACGTGGGCGGCCTGCCGGAGCGCATGCAGCTCAAGCTGGTCGAGCCGCTGCGCGAGCTGTTCAAGGACGAGGTGCGCCGCATCGGCGTCGAGCTCGGTCTGCCGCGCGAGATGGTGTTCCGCCATCCGTTCCCGGGCCCGGGCCTGGGCGTGCGCATCCTCGGCGAAGTGAAGCGCGAGTACGCCGAGATCCTCGCCCGCGCCGATGCCATCTTCATCGAAGAGCTGCGCAAGGCGGGCTGGTACGACAAGACCTCGCAGGCTTTCGCGGTCTTCCTGCCTGTGAAGTCGGTCGGCGTGGTCGGCGATGCCCGCGCCTACGAGTGGGTGATCGCGCTGCGCGCCGTCGAGACCATCGACTTCATGACCGCGCACTGGGCGCACCTGCCGTACGAGTTGCTCGACGTGGTGGCGCGGCGCATCGTCAACGAACTGCGCGGCGTCAGCCGCGTGGTCTACGACATCTCCGGCAAGCCGCCCGCGACCATTGAATGGGAGTGAGGCGATCGCTTGCGCGCCTCTGGCGCGCGATCGCCGAGCTGACCGGCCGCAAGGCCGGTCCGGGGGAGCCCAATTAGCGGTTGAGTCCCATGCAGAATCAGGAAGCCATCGACGCCCACTGGATGCGCTGTGCCCTCGAACTCGCCCGCAAGGCCGAGCGCGAGGACGGCGAGGTGCCGGTCGGTGCCGTGTTGGTCGCTGCCGACGGTTCAGTGCTGGCCGAGGGCGGCAATCGGAACATCACCGAGCATGATCCGAGTGCCCACGCCGAGATCGTGGCGATGCGCATGGCAGGGCAGGTGCTCGGCAACCACCGGTTGCTTGGTGCCACGCTCTACGTGACGCTCGAGCCGTGTGCCATGTGCGCGATGGCCATGGTGCATGCGCGTATCGCGCGGGTCGTCTACGCCGCGAGCGACCCCAAGACCGGTGCGGCCGGCAGCGTCTTCGACCTCATCGCCGACCCTCGCCACAACCACCGCGTGGCGGTCGAGGGCGGCGTGCTGGCCGAGGAGGCGTCGAGCATGCTGACGAACTACTTCCGCGCCAAACGCGCGAAGGCGTGAATCAAGCGCCGCGCCGGCGCTTCGCCAAAGCGATGTCGAGTTCGGTGTCGAGGCTGCGCACCGCCATGCTCACCTCGCGACCCATCGCGACGGCTGCCCCGAGGAGGCAACCCATGCCGAGGATGGCCAGCAGGGTGGCGATGATCCCGATGCGAGCCTCCACCAGCGCGCCGCCGGCCAGGGCGAGGCTGGTGCCGATGAAGCATCCGAGCGCCACATAGAGCATCCAGCAGGCGCGCAGCACCAGCGCGGCGCGGCGGCGATGTTCGGCGATCTGTGTCTCGTGCTCGGACAGGGGCGGGGCTTCGCCGTCGGGATCGCCCTCGCCGAGCACCAGCAGCCGGAGGCGGTCCACGACGCGGGCCAGCCGGGCGTTGGCCGAAATCAGCAGCGATCCGGTAGCGGCCATCAACAGGGCGGGGGCGAGCATCGCGCCAATGACGGTGGGGTGGGCGAGGGTATCGGTCAGCGGCATCGGAGTCTCCGGAACGCCGGGATGATCGCGCAGCTCCTGGGAGACTGACAAACGGCGTCAATTCTGGGGATGCGCGGCAGGGGGCGCGGCCAGAGCCCTGAACGGAATCGTTACACTCCGGCGATGACGAAGCCCGCCGCCGATGACGCCCGCCTGATCTGGATCGACCTCGAGATGACCGGGTTGGACCCGATGTCCGATTCCATCATCGAGATCGCCACGATCGTCACCGACCGTGATCTCAACGTGCTGGCCGAGGGGCCCTCGCTGGCCGTCCGCCATGACCTCGCCACGCTGGAGGCGATGGACGAATGGAATCGCGGAACGCATCGGAAGTCCGGGCTGTGGGATCGCGTGCTGGCCAGCACGCACTCGTTGGCCGAGGCCGAGGCGCTGACCTGCGATTTCCTTTCGCCGTGGATCGCCGCCGGCAAGTCGCCGATGTGCGGCAATTCAATCTGCCAGGACCGGCGCTTCCTCGCCCGGCTGATGCCGCGGCTCGAGAAGTGGTTCCACTACCGTAACCTCGACGTCTCGACGGTGAAGGAGCTCGCGCGCCGCTGGGCGCCCGGCGTCCTCGAGGGCATGCAGAAGCAGGGCGCCCACACGGCCTTGGCGGACGCGCGGGAGTCCATCGAGGAACTCAGGCACTATCGTCGCCACATGGGTGCGCTCGGCGGCCAGATCGGCTGACCGGCGCGCCCATCCGCGACGCACCGGGAGGGAGGCATGCGGATTGTTGCACTGGCACCGGCGCTGGCCTGTTGGCTGGCGCTGTTCCTTGGGCTCGCCGCGGGTACGGCGAATGCGATGGATTCGAAACCGCTCGCGGCTTACGCGCGCGACGTCTGGACCACGCGCAACGGCCTGCCGCACAACCAGGTCAATGACATCGCCCAGACCGAGGACGGCTACCTCTGGCTCGCCACGTGGGAGGGCCTCGTCCGCTACAACGGCCAGGACTTCACGCTGTTCGGGCCGCAGAACGTCGAAGCCTTCACCGACCAGGGCATCCGCAGCATCTCTACCCGCGTGCCGGGCAAGTTGGTGGTCTCCACGTCGCGCGGCGGCGTGATGATCCGCGAGGAGGGCGAATGGCGTCGTGTCGGTGTCGCCGAAGGGCTCGCGCAGGAGGAAACCATGCGCGCCGAGTTCGATGCGCAGGGTCGCCTTTGGGTGGCACACGAGAGCAAAGGCCTCGTGCGCATTGCGCCGGACGGAACGGCGACGCCGTTCGGTGTCGCCGAGGGCCTGCCATCGGGCCAGATGTTCGCACTGATGATCGATGCCAACGACGTGGTCTGGGCCGGCAGCGCGGAAGGCCTCGTGCGCATCGAGGAGGACCGCGTCCAAGCCTTCGGCACCGCGGACGGCATGCCCCAAGGTGCGGTCTATGCCATCGTTGCGGCACCGGATGGCGGCTTGTTCCTTGGTACGCACCACGGCGTGTGGCGTGGCCGCAACGGCGAGTTCCGCGCGCACGAGGCCGGTTTCCCGGATGACGCCGTGCCGAGCCTCGCCATCGATCCACAGGGCAGCCTGATCGCGGGCACGGTGAACCGCGGCGTGTTTCGCGCGAAGCCCATCGGGCTCGAGCGTTTCAGCCGCGCCGGCGGCCTGCCCAACAACCGCGTGCCGGCCCTGTTCGTCGACCGCGAAGGCTCGATCTGGGTCGGTACCAATGCCGGCTTGCTGCGCTTCGCCGACACCCCCTTCGGCAGCTATGACACCTACCAGGGACTGGCCGACAACTACGTGCGATCGGTGCTGCAGTTGCCCGACGGCAGCGTGCTGATCGGCAGCAGCGGCGGCTTGGATCGCTGGAAGGACGGTCGCATCGAGCCGGTGTCGCGTGAGGAGGGCGGCATCGGTAACGAAGCCGTGCTCAGCCTCGCGCATGGCCGCGATGGCAGCGTGTGGGTGGGCATGTATTCGCTGGGCCTCTACCAGTTGCGCGACGGCAAGGTGGTCAACCAGCTCGGTGCCGGCGACGGCCTGCTGGGACCGCAGGTGCGCGCGATCTTCGAGGCCCGGAATGGCGACCTCTGGATCGGCACCAGTTCGGGCCTGTTCCGGCGCCGCGCCGATGGCCGCATCGACCGCTTCGACGAACGCGACGGGCTGCCGCGGAACTTCGTCGTCGCCCTGCACGAAGGGCGCGATGGGCGGCTCTGGATCGGCACTTCGAACGGGCTGGCGGTCCGCGACGGCGAGCGTTTCCGCGAGGTACCGATCCGGCAGTGGTTCGACGCGCAGGATGTGTTTGGCATCCACGAGGATGGCGAGGGCAGCCTGTGGCTCGCGACCGATCGCGGCCTTCTTCGCCTTAAGGACGACGTCCTCAGCGGCGTCGGCGTGCGCCACGGCCTGCCTGTCGCGACGCTGTTCCAGGTGGTCGAAGACGGCTACGGCAATTTCTGGTTGACCTCGAACCGCGGCGTGTTGCAGGTGCCGAGGCAGCAGCTGGAAGAAGTGATCGCGGGGCGGCGCGAGCGGCTGGATGCGCTCAGCTTCGCGGAGGCCGATGGCCTCGCCAGTGCGCAGTGCAATGGGGGTGCCGGCCCGGCCGCCATCCGCGCGGACGACGGCAGCCTGTGGATCGCCACCGCGCGTGGCGTCAGCGTGGTGCAGCCGGACCAGTTGGCGCGCTACCAGCGCCCCCCGCCGCCGGTGATCATCGAAAGCATCCGCGTCGATACGCAGCCCCGCCCGGCCGATGGGCGCCTCGTGCTGAGCCCGGCGGAGAGCCGGCTCGAGATCGACTTCGCCAGCCTCAGCTACCGCATGCCCGAGCAGATCCGCTACCGCTATCGCATGGCCGGCCTCGACGAGGGCTGGACCGACAGCGGCGCGGTGCGTTCGGCGCGCTTCAACCACCTTCCGCCCGGCAAGTACCGGTTCGAAGTCAGCGCCGAAACCCGCGGTAGCGGCACCAGCAGCGATGTCATCGGCATCGATGTCGAAGTGCAGCCGCGCTTCTGGGAGCAGCCGCTCTTCCTCGTGCTAGGCGGGCTGTTGCTCGCCCTTGGCCTGTACTGGGGCTATGCACTCCGGGTGGACGCCCTGCAACAGCGCGAGCGGGAACTCAGCCGTATGGTCGAGGAACGTACGCAGACGCTGACGCGGCAGAACACCGAGCTGGAGCGTCTCGCCGAGACCGTTCGCGAGCAGAGCAGCGCCTACGAGCTCCAGGCGCGCACGGATGCCTTGACCGGCTTGCCGAACCGCCGGCACATGGAAGAACGTCTCGCGGATTGCTTCGCGGAGGCACAGCGCGACGGCAAGCCCTTGTGCCTGGGCGTGCTCGACCTCGACCACTTCAAGGACATCAACGACAACTTCTCGCATGCGGCCGGCGACCAGCTGCTGCAGGAGGTCGCGCGAGTGATGTCGGACGTGATGGGCGGCGACCACAACCTCGCGCGCTGGGGTGGCGAGGAGTTCGCCCTGCTGTTCGTCGACGCCACGCTTGAACAGGCCGCCGACTCCGCCGAACGCATCCGCCGACGCATCGAAGCCATCGACACCAGTGCTTTCGCCCCCGGTGCGCGCGCCTCGGCGAGCATCGGCCTGGCCAGCCGCACGGGGTTCACGCACCACGAGCGGATGATCTATCGCGCCGACGAGCGGCTGTATGCCGCGAAGCGCGCCGGACGGAACCGCGTCGAGACCTGAGCCGCCGGGCGATGCCCGGCGGACGGCGGCGACTCAGCGGTCGCCGTCGTCCAGCGCGTCCTGCACCGCTTTCGGAAGGCCCGAAGGCGGTGTGCCGTGGTGGTACACGTGCAGGTCGCGCTGCGGGAACGGGATCGACAGGCCACGCTGGCGGAGCTCGCGATGGAGGCCCTCCAGCAGCTCGCTTTTCGCCGCCAGCACGTCGCTGGTGGCCACCCACGCCCGCAGCGTCAGTTGCACGCTGCTCTCGCCGAGCGCGGACACCAGCACGTCGGCGGATGGATCCTTCAGCACGCGCTCGTTGGCGTTCGCCACGTCCAGCAGCGCCGCCCGTGCCGCCGACAGGTCGTCGTCGTAGCCGACGCCCACCACGAGGTCGAGTCGGCGGGTCGGGCGCCCGGTGAAGTTCACGATCGGCGCCGTGGTGATCTGGCTGTTGGGCAGCACGATCACGCGGTTGTCGATGGTGCGCATCTGCGTCTGGAACACGCGGACCTGCTCGATGGTGCCTTCCAGCCCGGCGATCTGGACGTAGTCGCCGGCCTTGAACGGCCGCAGCAGGATCAGCATCACGCCCGACGCGAAATTCGACAGCGAGTCCTTCAATGCCAGCGCGATGGCGAGGCCAGCCGCACCGAGCACCGCCAGCAGCGAGGCGGGGTTCACGCCCGCCTGTGCCAGCGCCGCGATGATCACGACGATCAGCAGGCCGAAGTAGGCGATGTTGCGCAGGAAGCCGACCAGGATCGGATCGGCGTTCGAGCGCTCCAACACGCGGGCGAGGCCGTTGCTGAGCTTGCGCGCGATCCAGACACCGACGACGAGGATCAGGACGACGGAGAGGAGTTTCAGTCCCCAGCTTTCCAGCAGGCCCGCCCAATCGGCCTTCTGCAGGCGCGATTGGAGCTTGGCCCAGAGCCCGACCGCTTTCGCGGTCGAGGTCGGCAGGATCGGCGTCACCGCGTTTAGCCTTTCTTGTGCTGGGCGAGGCGCAGCCAGGTGTCGACGACGGTGTCCGGGTTCAGCGACACCGACTCGATGCCCTGGTCCATCAGCCACTCGGCGAGATCGGGGTGGTCGCTGGGGCCCTGGCCGCAGATGCCGATGTACTTGCCCTTGGCGCGGGCCGCCGAGATCGCCATCGACAGCATTCTCTTGACCGCCGGGTTCCGCTCGTCGAACAGGTTGGCGACGATGCCGGAGTCACGGTCCAGGCCGAGCGTGAGCTGCGTCAGGTCGTTCGAGCCGATCGAGAAGCCGTCGAAGATGTCGAGGAATTCGTCGGCCAGCAGGGCGTTCGAGGGCACCTCGCACATCATGATCACCTTCAGGCCGTCCGGGTTGCCGGACTTGCTGCCCTGCACGAGGCCGTTCGCGGCCAGCGTGTCGATGACGGCCTGGCCTTCCTCGAGCGTGCGCACGAAGGGGATCATCACCCACAGGTTCTTCAGGCCCATCTCGTCGCGGACCTTGCGCACGGCTTTGCACTCCAGCGCAAAGCAGTCCTTGAAGTCCTTGTGGATGTAGCGCGAGGCGCCGCGGAACCCGATCATCGGGTTCTCCTCGTGCGGCTCGTAGGCCGCGCCGGCGATCAGGTTGGCGTACTCGTTCGACTTGAAGTCGGACAGGCGGACGATGACGGGGTAGGGCGCGAAGGCCGCCGTCAGCGTGGCGATGCCCTCGACGAGGCGCTCGACGTAGAAGCTCACCGGGTCGGCGTAGCCGGCGATCAGCGGATCGATCTGCGCACGGATGTTCGCCGGCTGCTTGTCGTATTCGAGCAGGGCGCGCGGGTGCACGCCGATCTGGCGCGCGATGATGAACTCGAGGCGGGCGAGGCCGATGCCCTGGTGCGGCAGCTGCGCGAAATCAAAGGCGCGCTCCGGGTTGCCCACGTTCATCATGATCTTGAGCGGGGCCGGCGGCATCTTGTCGAGGTCGGCCACGACCCGCTCGAACGGCAGCTGGCCGGCGTAGATGAAGCCGGTGTCGCCCTCGGCACAGCTCACCGTTACCGGCGTGCCGTCCGGAATCACCTTCAACGCATCACCGGTGCCGACGACGGCCGGTACGCCCAGCTCGCGCGCGATGATCGCGGCATGGCAGGTGCGGCCGCCGCGGTTGGTCACGATGGCCGCAGCGCGCTTCATCACCGGCTCCCAGTCGGGGTCGGTCATGTCGGCGATCAGCACGTCGCCGGGTTGCACCTTGTTCATCTCCGCCACGCTGCGGATCACGCGGGCGATGCCAGTGCCGATCTTCTGGCCGATGGCGCGGCCCTGGGCGATGACTTCGCCACGCTGCTGCAGGCGGAAACGCTCGATCTGCGTCGCACGGGCGCGCGACTTCACCGTCTCCGGGCGGGCCTGCACGATGTAGAGCTTGCCGGTGATGCCGTCCTTCGCCCACTCCACGTCCATCGGGCGGCCGTAGTGCTTCTCGATGACCAGCGCCTGGCGCGACAGCTCTTCGATGTCGTGGTCGCTGATCGAGAAACGGCCCCGCAGCTCGGCCGGGGTGTCCTCGGTGCGCACGCGCTCGCCCGGGGATTTGGAATAGACCATCCGGATCTGCTTGCTGCCGAGCGTGCGGCGAAGGATGGCCGGGCGGCCGGCCTCGAGGTTCGGCTTGTAGGCGTAGAACTCGTCCGGATTCACGGCACCCTGGACGACCGTCTCGCCAAGACCGTAGCTGGCCGTGACGAAGACCACGTCGCGGAAGCCGGATTCGGTGTCGAGGGTGAACAGAACGCCCGAAGCGCCGACGTCCGAACGCACCATCAGCTGCACGCCGGCCGAGAGGAACACGTCCTCATGCTTGAAGCCGTGGTGCACGCGATAGGCGATGGCGCGGTCGTTGTAGAGCGAGGCGAAGACTTCCTTCACCTTGTGCAAGACGTCGTCGGCGCCGGTGACATTCAGGAAGGTCTCCTGCTGGCCGGCGAAGCTGGCGTCCGGCAGGTCCTCGGCGGTAGCGGAGGAGCGCACCGCGACCGCGATCTCGGCCGCACCCGCTTCATTGCACATGCGTGCATAGGCGTCGCGGATGGCGGCGTCGAGGGCTTTCGGCAGCGGGGCGTCGATGACCCAGCCGCGGATCTCCTTGCCGGCCGCCGCGAGGGCGTCGACATCCTCCACGTCGAGAGTGCCGAGCTTCGAGTAGATGCGCTCGTGCAGGTGGTTCTCGGCGATGAACTCGCGGAACGCGTCAGCCGTGGTGGCGAAACCACCGGGCACCGAGACGCCCAGCTGGGCGAGGTGGCCGATCATCTCGCCGAGCGAGGCATTCTTGCCCCCCACCTGCGGAAGATCGGTCAGACGAAGGTCGTTCAGCCAAAGGACGTGGACGTTCAAGGCAGCTCCGGCACACCGCGAGGGGAAACGCCTATTTTCCGGGCCCGACGCCCCGGGGACAAGCTTGACCTTCCGCCCCGGCGATTTCCGGTCGGTTTCAACGCAGAATCGAGGCCCACGCCCCTGCCGAGCCGTTGCCCATGGCGATCCGCCCCGTGTACTTCGTGTCCGACGGTACCGGCATCACCGCCGAAACCATCGGCAACAGCCTCCTGACGCAGTTTTCCGGGCAGCCGTTCGAGCGCCAGCGCCTGCCTTTCGTCGACACGCTCGAAAAGGCGCGGCAAGCGGCGGTGACCATCCGCGCGGGTGGCGAGCGCCACGGAAGCCGGCCGATCGTCATCAACACCGTCGTGGACAGCGAGCTGGCCCGCGCCCTGGCCGAGAGCGGCGGCCTGATCCTCGACGTCTTCGCGCCCTTCATGGCGCCGCTGGAGGCGGAGCTGGGCCAGAACCGCCAGCCAAAGGTGGGCCAGGCCCATGCGCTCGTGGACCACGACGCCTACGAGCGCCGAATGGACGCGACCAATTTCGCGCTGACGCACGACGACGGCACCGACCTCGACTACGACGAGGCCGACGTGCTGCTGGTGGGGGTGTCGCGCTCGGGCAAGACGCCGACGTGCCTGTACCTTGCGTTGCACTACAGCCTGCGCGCGGCGAACTACCCGCTGACCCCCGACGATCTGGACGCCGACCGCCTGCCGGAGAAGCTGCGGCGCCACCGGCGCAAGTTGTTCGGGCTCACCATTGACCCGCAGCGGCTCCAGAAGATCCGCGAGGAGCGCAAGCCCGGCTCGCGCTACGCGACGCTGGAGGTCTGCCGTCGCGAGGTCTCGATCGCCGAGGGCATGTTCAAGCGCGAGCAGATCCCGGTGCTCAGCACGACGCACACGTCGATCGAGGAGATCGCCTCGAAGATCGTCGCGAAGTTCGGCTTCCAGCGCAGCCATTTCTGAGGTTGAAGGCCGGGCAGGGCGCCTCTACATTCCAACGATGCGCCAGAACCGCAGCGAGCTCCCGTACCCCGCCATCGGCCGCTTCGCGTGGCTGATGGGCCTGTACGGCGAGAACTTCGAGCGCATCGCCCGGATCATCGACCTCAAGCACGCGCCCGTCGGTCGCCATGTCTCGCGGGTGGGTGATGGCCTGGATGTCCACATCGAGCTGTTGGCGCGGCACGCCCACACGGTGGAACTCCGGCTCTCCTACGCCATGACCGATCCAGTCACGGGCGCGCCCGACCCTTCCGCGGTGCTGCGCGCCTACCTCGATTCCCGGCAGGCGGAAGCCACCAACTGCTACGTGGGTCGCCATTGGCAGGATGTGCTCGGCCTGCGACCCTCACCGAAGGTGATGATGGGTCACCGGCTGCGCATGAACAGCTTCCTGAGCAAGTGGCTGGGCTACCTGGAAAGCCTCGGTCACGCGCGTTCGACGCTGTTCCACCAAGCCGAAGATGACATCGAAGCGAATCAATCGATGACGGATGCTTGACGTGGCCGATCCTGCTGAATATGATGCGCGCCTCTCCTGAATCGGTGGGGCTATAGCTCAGCTGGGAGAGCGCTACAATGGCATTGTAGAGGTCATCGGTTCGATCCCGATTAGCTCCACCACTTCTTTGTTGAACCCTCTAAACGTCCCCATCGTCTAGAGGCCTAGGACACCTCCCTTTCACGGAGGCGACCGGGGTTCGAATCCCCGTGGGGACGCCAGCTCACGCTGATTCCAACGGCTCGCAGCAATGCGGGCCGTTTGTTTTTGCGCGCGTTTTGGTGCGTCGGGATTGCGGGATCGTTCGCCGCATCCCGGAAAGAAGACGCCCCGGCTCGCCGGGGCGTCTTCTCACGCGATCACCGTGAACCGGCGTCGATCAGAACGACTGCGAGAAGCGCAGCCCGATCGAGCGGGGACGGATGGTGTTGGTGTAGACCTGACCGTTCGGATACTCCGGCACCACGCCTCGGGCACCGCAGACGGTCTCCGCGCAGGCGGTGAACTTCGACACCTCGGCGCGCTCGTCGGCGATGTTGCTGGCGTAGAGGTCGAGCGACCAGTCGTTGCGGCGGTAGCCCATCGAGAAGTCGACCGTCGTGTACGCGGCGAGGTTGCCGAGGATCGCGCGTTCGCGGAGCCGCAGGTCCGAGGTGCGCTCGCCCACGCGGGAGGCCGCCAGCTGCCAATAGGCCTCACCGTCGGCGAGGTCGAAGCTGTACCGCGCCTGCGCCGTGCCCTTGAACTCGGGGGTCACCGGCAGCTGGGTGCCACGCGGGGCCTCGGGCGTCGGGCAGTTGGTGACCGGGACGCCGCTGGCGTTGGTGAAGCCGCAGTAGTTCTCGGTCAGCTTGGCGTCGTAGAAGGCGACCGCGGCGCTGAGGTTGAGGTTGTAGGTCGCGGCCCAGTTCAGGTCCATCTCGAGGCCGTCGATCTGCGCCTGGTTGGCGTTCTTGATCTCGGTAAGGCCGTTCGCGCCCAGGATGCTGAACTGGAAGTCCTCCCAGTCCTGCCGGAACAGCGAGCCGTTGAACGCCAGCCGGTTATCCATCCACGTGGTCTTCCAGCCGAACTCGATGTTCGTCAGGTAGTCCGACAGGTAGGGCGGCAAGGTGCCGCGGCGGTTGATGCCTCCGGGACGGAAGCCCTCCGACCATGTGAGGTAGAGCATCCGGTCGTCGTCGATCTTCCAGCTCAGGTTGGCCTTGCCGATGTTCCCCGATTCCTTCACGCCTTTGTCGAGGTTGATGCAGGGCGCGCCGTTGAAGTCGGTCTGGTCGAAGCAGGCCGCTTCACCGGTACGACTGCTGTAGCCGGCGCTGAAGCCGAAGAAGCCCTTCAGGCGATTGTCGACGCGGAAGTGGCGTCCACCGATCGTGGCCGTGAGGCTGTCGTTGATGTCGAACGCGAACTCGCCGAACACGGCTTTGTCGTCGTCCTGGCGGAACTGCTTCGTCAGCCACAGCGTGTCGCGCCAACCCGTCACCGTCAGGGTGTCGGCGATGCCGTCGATCTTGTAGCGCTGCTGGATGTCGTGGTCCTGCTGCTGGAAGAAGAAGCCACCGACGAAGCGCCAGCGGTTGTCCTGCGGCGAGCTGAAGCGGATCTCGTGGCTGTCGCGCTTGTAGCCGTCGACCGCTTGGATGTACTGCGACGGATTCACCAAGGCGCCGTCGTTGTCGTAGAAGTACGCACCGTAGCCGGCGAGGGTGTCGTACCAGAACGCGTAGTCGCTGTAGTCGGATTCGGTGTCGACGTCGCGGTCGAGGTTGGCGTAGGCGTAGGTGACGTCGAAGTTGCCGATCTTGCCTTCGATGGTCAGCGCGGCCTGGGTCCAGCGGTCTTCGCCACCTTCCGGGTTGAAGTGCGTGACCGCGAGGTCGCCCACCTGCGGGTCGAAGGCGAAGAAGCCCGGCGACTCCTGGCGCTGGTGCATCACCGTCGGGGTGATGGTCCAGCGGTCGCCGAGTTCGAAGCGGGCCGCGGCGCGGAAACCCTCGGTGTCGATGCTGTTGTAGTCGTCGCGCGCGAGGTCGAAGTTGTTCTCGGTGCCGTTGCCGCCGGAATCGGCGTCCCACGACGGATACGTGCGGGTGCCGCGCACGTTGTCGATGAAGCCGGCCTCCTTCTCCTTCCACGCGACCACGCGCAGGGCGGCGCTGTCGCCGAGCGGCTGGTTGACGAAGCCTTCCGCCACGTGGCCGGAACCGCCGCTGGACGTCTTGTCCACGCCCACCGAGTAACCGGCCTCGAAGCCCGACGTGTCCGGCTTCTTGGTGATGATGCGCAACGTGCCGGCCTGCGAGCTGGCGCCGTAGAGCGTGCTCTGCGGGCCCGAGAGCGACTCGATGCGCTCGACGTCGTAGACGTGGATGTCGAGCGGACCCTGGATGGTGGTCACCGGCTGCTCGTCGAGGTACACGCCCACGCTCGGCAGCGAGCCGGAGTGGTTGCCGTCGCCGCCGCTGGCGACGCCGCGCATGTAGATCTTCGCGAAGCCCGGGCCGCCCGTCTCATAGGAGACCGAGGGCAGGTACTTCACGTAATCCTCGAAGTTCGTGATGTTGAGCTCGTCGAGCTTCTGCGCGTCCAGCACCTGCAGGCTGATCGGCACGTCCTGGAGGTTCTCGCTGCGCTTCTGCGAGGTGACCGTGATGGCGTCGAGCGTCGCGGTGCGCTCGGTCTCTTGCGCCTGGGCGAAGGCGGCGGAACCGAAGGCGAGGCAGATCGCGACGGCGAGCCGGCCGCGATTCGGCAAGGGACGATGCCGTTTGGCGCCGGGCGGATGGATGCGTTGACTCATGGTCGACTCCCTGTGGACGTTCAAGGCTGGCGCGGTGGTGGGTGGTGTGGCGCTCAATGGAACGGTGGAACGGTGGGGTAGGCATCGAGCACCGGGCCGAGGGCGGCCTTCAGCGGCTCGAGCCACGGTTCGAAATGGCGCCACTGGTCGACGCCATCGCGGTAGATCGGCTGGCGCACCTGTTCGGAACTCGCGGTGCGCACGGGCCGGGTGTTCTCGAAGAAGCGCAGGCAGCCGTCCTCGAAGGGCAGGCCGCAGTGGTCGAGGAGGCGGCGCACCTCGTGCTCGGTGTCCTCGACCATGGCCTCGTAGTGCACGCGATGCACGCGGCCGGGCAGCACGGCGTCGTAATGCGCCATCAGGCGCACGTAATCGAGGTAGTAGCGGCCGATGTCCTCGAGCGAGTAGGTGAACGCCTGGCCGCGCGCGAAGTGCTGCTTGAAGCCGGAGAAACAACAGGCCAGCGGGTGGCGCCGGGCGTCGATGATCGTCGCGTTCGGCAGCATCAGGTGGATGAGGCCGATGTGCTGGAAGTTGTTCGGCATCTTGTCGATGAACAGCGGTGCGTCGCTGCGTCGATGGATGCGCGTGTGCTCGAGGTACTGCTCGCCCAGTTCGCGGAGGCGGTCGGGGCCGAGCGCGGCCAAGGCCTCGTGGTAGGGCTGGGGGCGGCCATCCGGCCCCTTGCCGCGGAGTTCGCGGGTGATGGAGATCACTTCGGGCAGCTCCATCGTCCCCTCCACCCGGGAGTGGCTGGAGAGGATCTGCTCGATCAGGGTCGATCCCGAGCGGGGCAGGCCGACGATGAAGATCGGGTCGCGCGCCGGGCTGCCGAAACCCCGGCGCGAGGCGAAGAAGGGCTCCGTGCAGGTGGTTTCGATGCGGGCCACGCGTGCCGTGGTGTCATCGGCCGAGTAGTGCAACTGCGCCCGCCGGCGGCGGTTGCCCTCGTCGTAGTGGGTGAAGGCGAGGGCGGGCTCGGTGCGATCCTCGTAGGCCTTGCCGAGCGCGAAGTGCAACTGCAGCCGGTCGTCGTCGCTGAGGTCGCGGCGGGTGAGCTGCTGCTGCATCGTCGCGACGTCGTCCTCGCTGAAGCGGAAGGTCTTGAGGTTGGCGAGGCTCCACCAGGTTTCGCCGTGCCCGGGCTCCAGCGCGAGGCCGCGACGGTAGGCTTCGATGGCGCGTGCGCTCTCGCCGTGGGTCTTCAAGGCGTGGCCGAGGCTCAGCCATAGCCTCGCCTGCCCGGGGTGCTCGCGCAGAATGCCCTCGTAGATCGCGATGGCAGGGGCGTAGTCGCCGATCCGGCACAGCACCACGGCCTTGAGGTTGCGGTAGTGCGCGTTGCCGGGTTGGGTGCGGAGCAGGCGTTCGATCTCGGCCAGCGCCTGCTCGGGCTTGTTGCCGCGATGCAGGACCATCGCGTAGTTCTGCCGCGCGGCATCGAAGCCGGGTTCCAAGGCTAGGCAGCGTTCGAGCAGGGCTTCGGCGTCTTCCTGGCGGCCGAGGCGGGCGGCGAGCTCCGCCATCATCCGCAGCGCGGCGACGTCGTCGGGCGCGACAGCCAGGTGCTCGCGCAGGTGGGTTTCGGCGTCGGGCAGGGCATTGGCCTGCAAGGCGTTGGCCGCGGCGATCAATCGCGGGTTGCGTTTGGCGGCGTCGAGCTGTCGCGCGAGTCGGCCGGGCGGCGACGCGGCGACGCCGGCATCGGGCCGGCTCGGGGCCTGCGGTACGCTCGTCGCGTGGGGCTCTGCTGGCATCGCCTGCCGTGCCTTTCATTTTTTCGTCACGGCAATCTAACGGCATGCGAGCATAGCCGTCCACCGGGACCGGGCATGACTGATGGGGGGGACAATGGGGATGGAGACGAACGTGGCGCTGACGCGTGCCACCGCTTTGCCGGCTCGCTACTACGTGGGCGACGCGGCGCTCCGGCGTGACCACCGCGCCATCATCGCGCGCAGCTGGCAGCTCGTGGCCCACCAGGGCCTGCTGGCCGAGCCCGGCGACCACGTGGTGGAGCGGGTGGGCGACGTGCCGGTGCTTGTGGTGCGCGGCGGGGACGGGGTGCTTCGTGCCTTCCCGAACGTCTGCCGGCACCGCGCGGGGCCGCTGGCCTTCTGCAACGGCAAGGGCGCGCGTGCCCTGCATTGCAAGTACCACGGCTGGAGCTATGGGCTCGACGGGCAGCTGAAATCCGCCCCGGAGATGCAGGGCGCCGAGGACTTCGACGTCACCGCCATCCGCCTGCCGCCCCTTCGGGTTCACGAATGGCAGGGTCTGGTGTTCGTCGCGATCGACCCCGCCACGCCGCCATTCGACGAGGTGTACGCAGGCATCGCCGAGCGCATCGCCCCGATCGACCTTTCGGCCATGCGCTTCCTGCGACGCGAGCAGTACGACATCGCCTGCAACTGGAAGGTGTATGTCGACAATTTCCTCGAGGGCTACCACCTGCCGCACGTGCATCCGGGGCTGTCGAAGGTGCTCGACTACCGCGCCTACGACACCCAGCTTGGTGCCTGGCACTCGCTGCAGCATTCGCCGATCCGCGACGGCGGCGCGATGTACGGCGACGGCGATGCCTTCTACTACTTCGTCTACCCGAACGTGATGTTGAACATCATGCCGGGGCGCCTGCAGACCAACCGCATCCTGCCGCTGGGCCCGGACCGCTGCCGCGTGGAGTTCGACTACTACTATCTGGAGGACGAGCAGGCGCAGGCGCGCATTGCCGCCGACCGCGACTTCAGCCATGAGGTGCAGGAGGAGGACATCGGCATCTGCGAGGCGGTGCAGAAGGGCCTCGCCTCCGGCACCTACGAGGCCGGCCGCCTGTGCCCGAAGCGCGAGAGCGGGGTGTGGCACTTCCAGAACCTGCTGCGCGCGGCTTACGCCGCAGTCGGCGAGGACTGAGCCCGGATGCGCGACCCGCGCTACGACGTGCTGTTCACCCCGATGGCCATCGGCCCCGTGGTGGCGAAAAACCGCTTCTTCCAGGTGCCGCACTGCAACGGCATGGGCCACGCCATGCCATTGGCGCATGCGGCCATGCGCGAGGTGAAGGCCGAAGGCGGCTGGGCGGTGATCAGCACGGAGGAATGCGAGATCCACCCCAGCGGCGACCTCACGCCCTTCGTCGAAGCACGACTGTGGGACGATCGCGACATCCCCGCACTGGCCCTGATGGCGGACAAGGTGCATGCGCACGGCGCGCTGGCCGCGATCGAGCTGACGCACAACGGCCCCACGGCCTCGAACCTGTTCTCGCGCGAAGTGCTGATCGCGCCCTCGCACCAGCCCTCGAAGTACGGCTACCCCACGCAGGCGCGGGCCATGGACAAGGCCGACATCCGCGACTACCGGCGCTGGCACCGCGAGGCCGCGGTTCGGGCGATGCGCGCCGGCATGGACGTGGTGTACGTCTACGCCGCGCACGACCTTTCGCTGGCCATGCATTTCCTGCAGCGCCGCCGCAACCATCGCACCGATGAATACGGCGGCTCGCTGGAGAACCGCGTGCGCCTGCTGCGCGAACTGCTCGAAGACACCCGCGAGGCAGTCGGCCACCGCTGCGGCGTGGCGCTGCGCTTCGCCACCGAGGAAATGCTCGGGCCGGAAGGCGTCGAACTCGCCGAAGCGCGCGACATCGTCGCCATGCTGGCCGAGCTGCCCGACCTCTGGGACGTCAACGTGGCGGCCTGGTACAACGATTCCGTGCCCTCGCGGTTTGCGGGGGAGGGCGCCCAGGAACCCTTCGTCGACTTCGTGAAGCGCACGACCAGCAAGCCGGTGGTCGGGGTCGGGCGCTTCACCTCGCCGGACACGATGGTCTCGCAGATCCGGCGCGGCATCGTCGATTTCATCGGCGCCGCGCGGCCTTCGATCGCCGATCCCTTCCTGCCGAAGAAGATCGAGGAAGGCCGCCTCGACGACCTCCGCGAATGCATCGGCTGCAACGTGTGCGTGTCCGGCGACAACACCATCTCGCCGATCCGCTGCACGCAGAACCCCAGCATGGGCGAGGAATGGCGCAAGGGCTGGCACCCGGAGCGCATCGCGCCGAAGCACCGCGAGGCGAGGGTACTCGTCGTCGGCGGCGGTCCGGCGGGCCTCGAAGCGGCGAGGGCGCTCGGCCAGCGCGGTTACGACGTGAGCCTCGCTGAAGCACGCCGAGAGCTCGGTGGGCGGGTGACTCGCGAAGCGCGACTGCCGGGGCTGGCGGAATGGTCCCGCGTGCGCGACTGGCGGTTGGGGCAGATCCGCAAGATGCCGAACGTGGCCACCTACCTTGATTCGCCGATGACCGCGCAGGACGTGTTGGATTTCGGCGCCGAGCATGTGGTGATCGCCACCGGCTGCCATTGGCGGCGCGACGGTTACGGCCGCAGCAATGGCCTGGGCATCGCCGCACTGGGCGGCGCGATCAGCGTGGCCGATCCTGTCGCGGCGAAGCTTGCGGTGTCGGCACATCCGCCGGTGTTTACGCTGGATGACCTCATGGATGGCCGCTGGCCCGAGGGTCGCGTGCTGGTCTTCGATGACGACTACGGTTACTACGCCGGCGTGGCCGCGGAGGCCCTGCGTGCACGCGGCAACCCTGTCGTTCTGGCCACGCCTGACGATGTGGTTGGCGCCTGGGGTGGTCACACCCTCGAGTACCGCCACGTACGAAAGCGACTGGCAGCCCTCGATGTGGCAACCCGGGTGTCGGTCAACCTCGTCGCCGCCGAGTCCGGCCGCGTTACCCTGGAAGACGTCTGGACAGGTCGTCAGGAGCACCTCGCCTGCGGCGCGGTGCTGCTTGTCACCGCCCGGTCACCCGAGGATGCCCTGTACCTGGCGCTGCGCGAGCGCGAGTCCGAATGGCGCGATGCAGGCATCGTGACGGTCGATTGCATCGGCGACGCCCAGGCCCCGGGCATGATCGTTCACGCCGTCTACGCCGGCCACCGGCACGCGCAGGAACTTGGCGCGCCACGCGAAAGCGAGGTGGCCTTCCGCCGGCATTTCCACCACGATCAGGCGTAGGTGTCCACCAGGCCGCCGCTCGTGCCGTTCATCGGGGGCGGTTGCGGAATGGCCTGTAACAGCATCGCGGCGGTGCTGGCTTCGGCATCCATCGCCTTCCGAAGCACGGCGTAGCTCACCTGCTGGTTGAGTTGCGCCTGTGAGAGCACCGTCGCGCTGCGGACGATGGCAGCGGAAATCGGGTCCATGTCGTCATGGTTCCTCTCGGATCGAAGTGTGAATCGGCCGACGCGGCAGAAACTTGACCGCCGCTACCAAGCCTCGCGGGTTCACGCGCTCGCCGTCACGGCGCAGCGCATGAGCAGGTTGTCCCGACCGGCGCTCAACCCGCGACCCAGGCACCAGGGAGTTGGCCGGGTGCGACCTGCAGATCGTCGTGGCCGGCGAGGGCGTCCACGAGCGCATCGACGACCACCCGGACGCGCGGGGCGAGGTATTGCCGGTGGGCGTAGTGCACGGCGATCTCGCGGTCGCCGGGGTCATGCTCGTTGAGGAGCAAGGCTTTCAGCCGCCCGCTGCGCAGGCCGGGCATCGCGTGGTGCAGACCCACCTGGGCGATGCCGCCGTGGGCCAGCGCGAGGTCGAGCGCAGCCTCGGGGTCGGAGAGCCACAGGCGCACACCCCGAGGGCGGAGATCGTGGCTGCGGTCGCCGCGGCGGAACCGCCACGGAATCTCGGCGCCGCCATCGAGGTGTATGCCGATGCACTGATGGCTGGAAAGGGCGTCGGCGGAAGGCGGAGCGCCGTGCCGGCGGAGGTAGGTGGACGACGCCACCAGCACGAGGGGCAAGCGTGCGACACGGCGTGCGACAAGTCCTGAATCTTCGAGGGTTCCGCCGCGCACGCCGATGTCGAAGCCCTCGCCGATCAGGTCGACCTTGCGGTTCTCGAGGCTCAGTTCGATGTCCAGTTGCGGGTGTTGCGCGGCGAGGGACGGCAGGCAGGGCAGCACATAGCGGCGCCCGAACCCCGGCGGCGCGGAGATGCGCACACGGCCCCGCGGCAGGCTGGCGTCCTGCGCCATCTCGGCCACCGCCTCGTCGAGCTGTCGAAGGCCGGGGGCGACCTGCGCGAGGAAGCGTTCGCCTTCCGGAGTCAGGCGCAACTGGCGCGTCGAACGCTTGAACAGGCGCAGGCCAAGCTCGTCCTCGAGCCGCTGCACGCTCTTGCTGACGGCCGCGGGCGTGAGGTCGAGGCGGCGTGCGGCCGCACTGAACCCGCCGTTCGCCGCGGACTCGACGAAGGCAACCAGACGCTGGAGCTTGGGGGCGCTCATTTTCAAATTCAGGTTGAAGATGAATTTCCATTCTATGGCTTTCTGTCTTTCCCCGAGCGGATCAGGATGCCTGCCACCCCAACACCCGCAAGGACATCGTCATGAGCCATCGCATCCTCGTCGCCGGCGCATCCGGCACTATCGGCTCGGCCCTCGTGGCCGAACTCCTCCGCCAGGGCGCCGACGTCACGGCGCTCCGTTCGAAGCCCTCCAGCGAGGCCTCGCCCGTGCCCGTCGTGGTCGGCGACTTCGCCCGGCCGGACACGCTCGCCGAGGCGATGCGTGGTTTCGACACCCTGTTCCTGCTGCTGCCCTTGGCCCCCGACATGCTCGCGTGGGCCGCGAACGCGCTGCAGGCCGCCCGTGACGCGGGCATCCGCCACGTGGTGCGTTCCTCGGGCGCGGGCGCCGACCCGGACAGTCCGATGGCGATCGCCCGCGTGCAGGGCGAGATCGACCGTCTCGTCATGCAGAGCGGGCTGCCGTGGACGATCCTCCGGCCGACCTTCTTCATGCAGAACCACGTGAACTTCAACGCTGGGGCGATCCGCGCCGGCACGCTCTACGCCGCGCACGGCGAAGGCGCGATGGCGGTGGTCGATGTCCGCGACATCGCGGCGGCTGCGGCCGTGGTGTTGGCCGACCCGGCCCCGCACGAAGGACGCACCTACGACCTGACCGGCCCCGAGGCGCTGACGGAGGCGGAGCAGATGGCGCTCATCTCGCAGGAACTCGGTCGTCCCGTGCAGTACGTCGACGTGCCTCTGGACACCGCCCGCGATGCGATGGCGGCGTCCGGCATGCCGCCCGCCGTCGTCGACTGGCTGACCAGCCTGAACGCGATCGTGCGCAACGGCTGGGGCGCGGGCCTCGCCGACGGCGTGCAGACCCTGACCGGACGTCCGCCCCGGGGGTTCGCCGACTTCGTCCGCGGGCACGCCCACGTCTGGCGCTGACGACCCGGCGGATCGGGCGTCCGCGATTGGGTGTCCCCGGCCGGCCGGGGCACGCCTTCCGTCAGCCCGTCGGATTCGACCGCCCCGAGGCGACGCCTGCCGTCGGTGGGGACGAAAGGATCGGTGGCACGTCGACGTCGATGGCTGGCGGCAGCAGCTTGTACATCAGGGGCGTGACCACCCGCGAAAGCAGCGTCGAGCTCACCAGGCCGCCGATCAGAACGATGGCGAGGGGGGCGTAGAGTGCCGATCCGCTCACGGCCAAGGGGAGCAGGCCGCCGATGGCCGTGACCGAGGTGAGTACCACCGGCAGGAAGCGCTGTTCGCCGGCCTTGGCGATCGCAGCATCAAGCGCCATGCCGCCGCGGCGCAGTTCGTTGGTGAAGTCCACCAGCAGGATGCTGTTCTTGGTCTCGATGCCGACGAGGGCGACGAAGCCGATGATCGCCATGTAGCTCAGCGGGTAGCCGGCGAGGAACAGGGCGACCAGGGCGCCGAGGATGCCGAAGGGCACGACGCCGAGGACGATCAGCGTGCTGCGGAAGCTGCCGAACTCGAGCACGAGCACGGCGAGGATGCCGAAGGTGGCAATGATCACCGCGGTGCCGAGCCCACCGAGGCTGCTGGCGGCTGCCTCTGCCTCGCCGCCGGCCTCGATGCGGTAGCCCGCGGGCCAGTCCTTCGCGTCCAGCGCCCGGTACACGGCCGCCGAGACATCGCCCGACACGAAACCCTGCCGCACATTCGCCGTGACCGTGACCATTCGCTCGCGGTCGAGGCGCTGGATCTCGCTCGGGCCACTCACGAGCCGGGGTTCGGCCAGCTGCCGGAAGGGGATCGCCGCGCCGCTGCTGCGGCTGGTGAAGTACAGGTCGTCCAGCACCTCGGGCGTCGGATGGGCGCCGGTCGGCAGTCGCAGCTGCACGGCATAGTCGTCGCCGCGTTCATCCCGGAACCGCGCGCTTTCGACGCCGGCCGTAGCAAGGCGCGTCATGCGGTCGAGGTCGAGGCTCGGCACACCGAGCAGGCCCGCCTCGAGGGTGTCGAAACCGAGATCGAGGTCGATGCGCGGCAGGCGCAGCGGATTGTCGACGTCGCGCACGCCCGGAACGGCGACCAGCGTCGTTTCGACGTCGCGGGCCAACGTGGACAACGTCGCGAGGTCGGGGCCGACCACGCGCACCGCGATCGGGGCCTCGATCGGCGGGCCGTTCTGGAACTGCGCCACGGTGATACGCGCGTCGGGATACGCCGCGAAACGCCGGCGCAGGTCTTCCAGCAGGGCCTCGGAGCGGGCGCCGTCCCAGCGATCGAGCGAGACGAACACCTCGCCGACCGTGGTCTTCGTCTCCTCGGGGAACTCGTTGTAGTAGATCAGCGGGTTGCCGCGGCCGAGGTTCGCCATGCGGTGGACCACGCCCGGCGTCCCGGCCAGCACGCCATCGACGAAGCGCAGGGCGCGATCGGTCGAGTCCAGCGAGGCGCCTTCCGCGGCGTCGATCTTGACGAGGAACTGCGGCTTGTCGGCGGCCGGGAACAGCGAGAAGCCGAGGAAGGGCACGAGAGCCAGCGACGCGACGAACAGCGCGGTGCAGAGCAGCAGCGCCCGCCTCGGGGCGACCAGCGCCTTGGCCAGCACCGGGGCGTACACGCGGTGGATGGCCGACTTCAGGCCACGCAGCAGGGCATTGCCCTCGCCGTGCGATTCGCGCGGCAGGAAACGGCTGGCGAGGAAGGGCACCACGGTGAATGCCACCAGCAGTGAGGCCGCCACGGTCATCACCACGGCCAGCGGCAGGCCGCGCGTGAACTTGCCGGCCCCTTCGGGCAGGTTGAGCAGCGGCAGGAAGGCGAGGATCAGTACCGCCGTGGTGCCGAGGACGGCCAACGCGATCTGCCGCGTGCCATCGATGGCGGCGCGCACGCGGTCGGCGCCTTCACGCAGGTGCCGCGCGATGTTCTCGACCACGACGATGGCGTCGTCGACCAGCAGGCCGAGCGCGACGACGAAGCCCGCGATCGAAATCTGGTTCAGCGAGAAGCCGAGGAACCACAGCGCGGCCACGCCCATGGCCAGCGACAGCGGGATGGCGACCATGACGATGCCGGCGGCGCGGAACCCGAGGGGGAGCAGGGTGATCGAGACCAGTGCGAGCGCGATGCCGAAGTCGAGGCCAAGGCGGCTCAGCCGATGGGCGACGTTGTCGGCCTGTTCGAAGCCGACCTCGAGGCGGACGCCCGGGGGCAGGGTGGCGCGAAACTCGGCCAGCCGCCGGTCGAGCCCGGCCTGGACGTCGAAGATGCTGAAGCCGTCCTTCATGTTGGCGGTGACGAAGGCCGCGCGCTCGCCGTTGTAGCGCGCGAGGTAGGTCGGTTCCTCGGTGGCCCATCGCACGTCGGCGATGTCGCGGAGCAGCACGGGGCGCCCGTTGCGTGTCGCGACCACCGTGTTCGCGATGGCCTCGACGCTGGCGTAGTCGCCGGTGCCCTTGAGGTTGTAGCGGCGCTGGCCGACGTCGACCGCGCCGCCGGGAATGCTTGCGCCCTCGCCGGCCACCGCGGCATCGACCGTGGCCACGTCGATGCCCAGCGCGGCCATGCGCGGCAGATCGAGCGTGGCGCGAACTTCCGGTGCGGGAAAGCCCCAGGACTCCGCGCGGCGGATGCCGGGCACGCTTTCCAGCGATTCCTCGAGATCATCGGTCAACTGCTTGAGGCGCCGACCGTCGAGGGCCGGTGCGACCAGCGCGACCTGCAGGATGTTCACGAGGCCGGGGTTGGCCTTGCGGAAGGTGATGTCACGCACGCCCGCCGGCAGCGATCCGCGGAGTGCGTTCACCTCGCGGACCACCTCGTCGTATTTGTCGTCCGGCGTCACCGTCCACTCGAATTCGATCTGGATGACGCCAAGCCCGCTCTCGCTGGTGGAGCGGATCTCCTTGACGTCCTCCAGTTCGGCGAGCGCGTCTTCGATCGGGTCGATGGCGAGGCGCTCGACGTCCATCGGATCGGCGCCGGGATACACGACCACCACCGTGGTGAGCGGAATCGGGAAGGTGGGGTCCTCCTGGCGCGGGATGGAGGCCATGGCGAAGGCGCCCAGGGCCACGAGCAGGAGCAGGGCGACGCTGGTGAACTGCCAGCGCTGGACGGCGAAGGACCAGGGGCTCACGGCGCACCGTCGCTCAGGGTCGAAACCGGGGTGCCTTCGGCGAGGTAGGCGGCGCCTTCCACCACCACCGCGTCGTTCGCGTCCAGGCCTTCGAGCACGCGGACGTGCTCGGACCCGACCTCCCCGAGTCGGAGGTCGAGCGGCACCGCCCGGCCGTCCCTCGCGACGAACACGCGCCCCCGCCCGTCCTCGATGGCGACGAGGGCCGAGGTCGGCACGGCGAGTCCCGTGTCGGCGGATGCATCGATCCGCGCGCTGGCCACGAGGCCGCTGCGCAGTGCCGCGGCGTCCTCGCCGGTGGGCGCCGAAAGCGCGAGGTCCACGGCGATGCCGCCGCTCGCCGCGTCGGCTTCGCCGCCAATCCGCGACACGGTCGCCGGCCACGGGAGGCCGCCGATCGCGTCGATGCGGATGCTCGCCCGATCGCCGACGCGGAGGCGGAGGCCGTCGCGGTCCGCGACCGTCGCGCGCAGCCGCCATCCCGCATCGCCGCCGCTCACCACGAGGATGGGCGCACCGGCGCTGACGACCTCGCCGGGTTCGGCCAGGCGCTGCCTGACCACCCCGTCCGCCGGCGCGACGATCCGCGCGTTGCGGGCGGCGAACACCGCGCTGCGCACCTGGGCCTCGGCCACGATGAGGCGGGTCGTGGCGTCGTCGAGGACCTGGCGCGGCAGCAGTTGCTTCTGCACCAGTTCGGCGGCGCGTTCCCGGTCGCGGTGGGCCTGCGCCTGCTGCTCCTGCGCCTGCTGGAGCGCGGCATCGACGGTCGTCGGGGTCTGCGTCGCGAGCACCTGGCCCTTGCGCACGACGTCGCCGATATCGACGTCGATGCGATCGACCACGCCGCCGGAGAGGAAGCCGAGCGTCGATTCCTCGGCGCGCTCGAGGCGGCCGATCGCCGGCACAGGAAGCGACGCGGAGGCCGGCCGCGGCGTCTGGACCACGACCGGCACCGCGGTCGCGGCCGAGGCCTCGGCGCGACGGTCCGGGTCGGCGGAGCAGCCCGCCATGACGAGGGAGGCCGCGATCCACGCGGCGAGGCGAAGGGGCAGGGCACGCTGGCGCATAAAGTGTCCGATGTACACAATGTGTATAGTGTACACTCGCGATTCGCGCTATCGTCAAGCCATGTCCAAGCCTGTCCGGAAACCACGAAACGCCTACCACCACGGGAATCTCCGGGAGGCCATCCTGCAGGTCGCCCGGAGGGCGTTGGACCAGGGCGCCTATGAATCCTTGAGCCTGCGGGAACTGGCGAAGCGGGCCGGGGTGACGGCCAACGCCCCGTACCGGCACTTCGCATCCAAGGACGAGATCCTCGCGGAGGTGGCCGCCGGTGGCTTCGTCCAGATGACGGAGCGCTTCGATGCCTACAGCGAACCCGATGCCAAGGAGCGCCTGATCCGGCTCTGCGACCTCTACACCGGCTTCGCCGTGGAGTTCCCGCATCTCTACCGGGTGATGTTCGGCATCGACAAACCCGCGCTGATGGAGCACCTCCCCCTGCACGAGGCGGCGATGGCCTGTTTCGGCCGGCTCGTGGCAGCCACGGCGGCCGCGTCGGCCCCGGGGATCCTCGACGAGATCGACCTGCTCAAGCGCGCCAATGCGATCTGGACCGTGGTCCACGGCTGGTCGCGGCTCACCATCGACGGCATGACCGACTTCCAGCCCCCGGGCGCCTTCGCGCCGGCCGCCGACATCGTCGCGCCGGTCGTGCGTGGCTGGTGACGCCACGGCACGCAGGCCTCGATCCGCCCTTCAGCGTGTCCGGCGCAAGCACTTTGCGAGGTTCGCCCCGCGCGTTTCGCCCGCGCGGCGTGGCTCAGGGCTTGGCGACCGGCGCAGGCGCCGGGGCGGGCGGTGCCGGCAGGTCGGCCAGCGGCGGGCCGAAGCGGTACACGTCGGCACCGATCGCGTAGGCCAGCGGCCCATCCGGCGTGTGCAGGACGCGGATCTTGTTGACCACGCGGCCGAGGTCGACCGCCGTCCAGGTGGCCCCACCGTCGCGGGTCTCGAAGCCACCCTTGTTGCTGCCAACCCAGCCACGCTCGGCGTCCAGGAAGCCCACGCCGAACGCGCGCACACCGGCATCGTCCACGAGGGGCATCTCCGTCCACGTGCGGCCGCCGTCGGTGGTCTTGGCGACGTAGCGCTGCGACCTTGCCGGGTCGGGATCGTAGGACTGGATCGTCGCGTAGCCCACCTCGGGGGTCGGGAAGGCGCCTTTCCAGGTGATCTCGAAGCCGCGCGTCGAACGGTACACCGCCGTCCACGTCGCCCCGCCGTCCTCGGTGCGCAGGATGAGGGCGTTCGCCTGCTCGATGGCCGCGTCGGTCGCCGCGAACACGAGGCCACGCTGCGCATCGAAGAACTTCACGTCGACGATCATGCCGGCTTGGGCGGAGAGGTCGATCATCGACCACGTGGCGCCGCCGTCGAGGCTGCGCAGCAGGTGGGCCGGGCCGCCGACGCGGCCGCCCACATGCACCACGGTGCGATGGCCCAGCTCGCCGGCGTTGATGAAGGGCTCGTGCACGATGTCGATGGCGCAGACGCCGCGCATCGCCAGCACCGTCGGGTCGTCGACCGGCGTCCACGTGCGTCCACCGTCTGCCGTGCGATACAGCGGGCGGGTGTCGGTGACGCCGGGGAAGTAGTCGGTGCCGATGTTCCCGGCGAAGCCGTGTTGCGCATCGATCATGCCCAGTGCGCGGAAGTAGGTGCCCGGCGTGTCATGCACCTTGTCCCAGTGCCGGCCGCCGTCGCTCGTGCGGAAGATGCGACCTAGCCCGTTCGCGTAGAGGCCGTTCTCGGCGTCGACGAACACGATGTCGTCCTGTTTGCCGCGATACGCCTCGGTCGGGAGTGCTTGCCAACGTGAGTCCACGTGGATGGGCGAGGTTGCCGCAGGCGTTGCCGTGTCATGGGATGCCTGGGCGGGCAGGTTGGGGGCGAACAGGGCGAGGGCGAGGGCCAGCGGGGCGAGGCGCATCCGGGACGTTCCTTGGCGATCAGGCCACCATCCTGCCGACCCGGGCACTGCAGCGCCCGTGCCTGATGCCCGTGTGACTTCCGGGACAGACAGGACGTTTGTGGAGGCGGGGCGCCGGTTCCCGCACGATTCTGAAAACGGTTCACCACTCGCCGTCATTCGCGCGCACAGCGCGTTTGAGCACCACTTCGCCATGCACCCGCAGGCGCTGATCGTGTTTCTGCACGAGTACCGCATCGGCTTCCCGGTGTTCGTCGACGCCCATGACGACGGCGATCCGCTGCCACGCACGTTGCGCGCCTACGGCTGGCGCGGCACGCCGAGCCTCACGCTGATCGATCGCCAAGGCCGGGTGCGCTTCTCGCACTTCGGCGTTGTCGACGATCTCGTTTTGGGGGCGTGGGTCGGGAGGCTTCTCGCCGAGTCTCCGGCTCACCCTTGAAGCGATGACCCATCCTCGCCGAAAGTGGCAGCGTTGTTCAGGCGTTCGCTGAGGAGGTGGCATGCCATCGATCAAGCTACCGACGGGCTCCGTTCACTACACCGAGCATGGGCAGGGTGTCCCGCTTGTTTTGCTCCACGCCAACCCCGGCGACAGCAAGGATTTCGAGGCCGTTGTTCCCGCGCTTTCAAAAACCTACCGCGTTCTCGCGCTTGACTGGCCGGGCTACGGTCAATCGGCTCTTCCACAACAGCCTGAATGGGTTGGGGTGCTGTTCTTCTACCAAGTCCTGCGTGAGTTCCTGGCAGCGCTGGCATTGCCGCCCGCTTGCTTCATTGGAAACTCCCTTGGCGGCAATGCCGCTGCACGTCTCGCCGCAGAGTCACCCGAACTCGTCCGCGGCTTGGTGCTGGTTGCCCCGGGGGGATTCACGACCCCGAGTTTGGTTTCGCGCAACTTCTGCAAGCTGCAGGGCAGCCGGTTTTCTCTTTCGCCCCGCCGCTTTGCAAGTCTGTATCTCAAGCACCGCACAGCCACGACACGGGCCATGCTGGAGCGCGCGTCCACAATACAGGCCGCAGCACCACAGATCACGCTCAATCGTGCCGTCTGGCGTGGCTTCGCCACGCCGGACAACGACCTTCGAACCGTTGCGCCGAAGATCAAGGCACCCACATTGCTGCTCTTCGGCAAACACGATCCCGTGATTCCAGCCGGAAAAGACGGAAGGGTGGCAGCGCGATGCATACCTTCAGCGCAGTTCAAAGCTCTGCCATGTGGCCACGCTTCATTTGCGGAGGTGCCAGAGCTGTTTCTGGAAGAAGTACAGCCATTCTTGGCGGCATGTAGCGCCTGACAATTCAAGCAAGCCGACTCCGCATCGCGGCTCGATGTTGTTCAATACGTGGCGCGGCCTCTGCTAAAGCCGACCGTCGACGGCGCGGCCATTTCGTGCACTACTGTCCGGGTGAGCCCGCGCCGAACCACCGCCACCCGCAACCTCGCCGCCGCCCGTGGCGCGCTCCAGATCGGCGTGGCCGGCACCGTCGCCGCCGCCACGCTGGCGGAAGCCGTGCACATGGCGGTGCTGTCGACCACCCCATGGGGGATCGGGCGGCCCCTGGCGCGGACCATCTACGCGAGTGTCCGCGGCGTTGCGGGCCTTGCAGGGCAGGGCGGCGATCGTCTGCTGTCCCTACTGGCGCCTCGCCTCGGGTCTGACACCCGCCGACGCCTTTCGCCTCCCGTGCCGTTGGGCGTCCAAGCGGCGCTCAATGGGGTCCTCGGCGACCGGCTCGATCGGGTGGCCCCGGCGACGGTGCTGCCCATGCGCCTTCATCCGCACCGTTCGTCGCGCGTGGCGCGTCGAACGGCCGCAGCGGGTGACGTGGTCTTCGTCCATGGCCTGTGCATGCACGATCGCCATTGGCAAGACGAAACGGCAGACGCGGTCGATCTAGGTCGTGCACTGTCGATGGCCCACGAGCTACGGCCGCTTTACGCGCGATACAACTCCGGCCTGGCAATCGAAGAGAACGGTCGCCGTCTGGCAAAGATCCTCGAGCGGCGCGAGTTGCGGCCCGCCGGTACCGACCGGCCCCTGCATCTGGTCGCCCACAGCCTGGGGGGTCTGGTCGTTCGTAGCGCCATCGCCGCGGGTGTCGAGCACGGGCACCGCTGGCCGCAACGCCTCGGGCATGTGGTTTGCCTGGGGACGCCGCACGAGGGGGCTCCCTTGGAGAGGCTTGGCGCATCGATCGAGACGCTGCTAGCGCTCAACCGGTTTTCCGCACCATGGGTAATGCTGGGGCGCCTTCGCAGCATCGCGATTCGCCAACTCGGGGACGCCGCCGTGCCGTCATGGCCATCGTCGCTCGACGGCGTGCATTTGCATCTCGTGGCCGGGTGCCAGACACGGCGTGGTCCTCGGGCCGCGCACGAGCACTGGGGGGACGGGCTGGTCCCGGTCGCCAGCGCTTTGGCTCGATCCGTATCTCCGTCTGAGTTGCCGGTCCGCAGCCGACGGGTGTTCGACGACGTTGGGCACCTGAGGCTTTTGGGCCATCCGGACGTGACCGAGCACGTGCGGCGGATCCTTGCGGGACTCTAGGCATCGCCCCTGTACGAAATTACATAATATTCATTATGCGAACTACTGCTTGAGGCGTGATGGGTATCGGGCCATTCGGAATTCAAGGTTTGTGTGCCCTGTCTTGCACCCCCAACTCCCGCTGCGTCAGATACAGCCGCAGATCAAATTCCCACTGGTGATACTCCGGCGCCATATGGGTGCACAACTGGTAGAACGCCTTGTTGTGGTCGCTCTCCCGCATATGCGCCAGTTCGTGCACCACGATCATCTCCAGGAACTCCGGTGCCGCATCCTTGAACAAGGCCGCAATGCGGATCTCGCGGCTCACCTTCAGTCGGCTTCCCTGTACCCGCGACACCGTGGTGTGCGTTCCGAGAGCGTGCTTCAGCACCTGCAGCTTGCTGTCGTAAACCACCTTGCCCAACGGAGGCGACTGGCGAAGGTGCCGGTCTTTCAGTTCTTGGACGTACTCGTACAACTGGCCATCGCTGCGAACGGCGTGCCGATCCGGATACTTCTGCGCCAGCATCGCGTCCAGCCGGCCTTGCTCGATCAAGGCGCGCACCCGCTCCTGCACCGGTTCGGGATAGCCAACGAGGTACTTCAATGCCTGCATGAAGAGCCGAAATCACCGACGGTGTTTTGTGGGGGCGCGGTATCCGCTTAGCCCGGCGGAAGTTTCGACACCGCGCTGTAGATCTTCGCAGCGTTCGCGGCCGTCGTGCGGGCGGGATCGAGCTGCTGCACCATCGACGCGAGCATGGCGCCGACTTCGTCGATGCCCGGCGAGCGCACGGGCGGCACGGGCTGGGCCGCGGGAGCCGGCGTCGCCAGCGCTTCCGGCGTGCCGATGGGCGTCGGCCGGAACGGGGCGATGGGCAGCGTGGGCCCTAGAGCGGGGCCGAAGACCGGCGGGAGCATGTGCCTAGGGTCCGATGTGGGCGTCTGTCTTGGCGTGCGTTGGGTCGCGGTTTGACCGGCGTTCACCCCATTCCGCCATCCGCTCCAGCTTGCGGACGCGAGCCAGCGCCTTGAAGGCCCGTTCCTCCCGCAGTGCCTCGGGTTTACCGGCGACCGTGATCGCGGCGACGATGGCTTCCGGAGGGAACGCGCGGGTGAACTTGGCGCCCTTCCCTGCCCGATGCTCGGCGAATCGCGCCTCGACGTCCTTGGCGATGCCGCAGTACAGGCGATCACCGCGGCATCGGAGCACGTAGACGAACCAGCGTTCCGCCTCAGTCACCCTCGGCCTCGATACACACGGCCGCCCGGTAGCCCTCGGGCACGCCATTGAAGCCCTCGAAACCCAGCCAGCGGCGTCCCTCGTGCTCGTGGGTCCAACGGAGCGTCGTCGCGGCCGTCGGGGCGTCGGGCTCGTGCCAGAACCCGCCGACCTCGATCGTACGCGGCGCGATGCGGAGGCCACTGCCGATGGCCTTCAGCGTCGCCTCCTTCCGCGCCCACGCACGCGTCAGTGCGGCTTGGCGAAGCGTCGTGGGCAGTGCCCGCCAGGCCTCCAACTCGGGGATGGCCAGGATCTCCTCGGCGAGGCTGTCGCTCGGGCGGGCGATCAGGGCTTCCACATCGGCACCCAGCTCGCGCGGCCCCCAGGCCAGCAGGCCCACGCCGCCGCTGTGGCTCACGTTGAAGTGCAGCCCGCCGCCGGCCAGCACCGGCTTGCCGTTGGCTTCGATGCGGAAGCACAGGGACGACGGATCGGCGCCAAGCACTTCGCCCAAGGTGAGGCGCAGGCACTGGAACGAGGCGGCTTGGCGCTGGCGCAGGAGCGGCGTCGCTTTGCGGCCGACACGCTCGCGCTCGTCGCTCGACAACAGCGCGTCGTCCACGAGGACGGCATCGAGATCGAAGAAGCGGACGGAGAACGCGATGGGGACCACCCTGCTCTGCTCCATTCGTTCGGTCGCGGCGAAGATGCCGGGCAAAAGAAAAGGCGCCCGGGGGCGCCTTGTTCTGGTGGGCGGTACAGGTTTCGAACCTGTGACCCCTGCCGTGTGAAAGCAGTGCTCTACCGCTGAGCTAACCGCCCGTAAATCGGGACGCGAAGGATACGGGCATCACCCCATGGCGGTCAAATTTCCTCCGCGGGCTGGTCAAATCTTGAGCAAACCGCCTTGACACGCCGATTCCGTAAGGCCGCGCTGTGCTTGCTCCAGAGGCTGTCCAGACGCTTATCCACAACGCATGTGGACAAGCGGAAAGCCGCCTTCCGATGCTGGTCAAAAAACCAGCAGACCGCTTGACACCCTTGCCGCGCCAGCCGCTCCGGCCGCATTCCCGGAACTGTCCAGACAGCTATCCACAGGCGTTGGGGAAAAGCGGTTCCGACTCAGCCGAGGCCCACTGCCTTCATCGCGGCCTGCACGGCGGGGCGCGCACGGACGCGTGCGCCATGCGCGGCCAGCTTCGGCCAGTCGGCGAGGTCCATGCCCACGAACTGCAGCCAGTTCAGCACCACGAACTGGTAGCCGTCGGCCACGGTGAAACCTTCGCCGACGAACCACGTGCGCTCGCCCCACTGCGCCTCATGCTGGTCGAGGCGGAAGCGGATGCGCTTCGTCATGCCGGCCTTCTCCTCGTCGGAGAGGCCGGGCGCGAACAGCACGCCGATGCCCTTGTGCAGTTCGCTGTTGATGAAGGCCAGCGCCGACTGCAGGCGATAGCGCTCGCGCGTGCCATTGGCTGGCGCCAGCCCACTGGCCGGTGCGAGGTCGGCGATGAACTGCACGATCGCCGGGCCCTCGACCAGGATCTCGCCATCGTCGAGCTGAAGGGCGGGCACGTAGCCGAGCGGATTGATGGCGCGGTAGTCGGCGCCGTGTTCGGTGGTCTTGTTGCGCAGGTCCACCTTCACCAGTTCCACCGGGAATCCGGCTTCGAACAGGGCGATGGCGGGCGACAGCGAGCAACTGGCAGGGCTGTGGAAGAGCTTCATGGAGTGGGAGCCAACGGAGAGAGGGGAAGCCAGCGGTCGGCGAATTCTGAGGCCGGAACGGGCCGTCCGAACAGGTAGCCCTGCGCGTGCGTGCAGCCGAGTTCGCGAAGGGCATCGGCTTGGCCCGGGTGCTCCACGCCCTCGGCGACGGTGGCCAGGCGCAGCGGGCGCGCCATGCCGACGATGCTGCCGACGATGGCGTAATCGTTCTGGTCGGAAAGCATGTCACGCACGAAGCTCATGTCGATCTTCAGGCGATCCACCGGGAAGCGCTTGAGGTAGGCGAGCGACGAGTAGCCGGTGCCGAAATCATCGATCGACAGGGCGATTCCCGCATCGCGCAGCTCCCGCATCACCGCCAGGGCGTGGTCGATGTTGCGCATCAGCGCGCTCTCGGTCAGCTCCATCTCGATCTCGTCCGCGCCGATGCCGTGGGCTTCCATCGTCCGGCGTGCCCGGGCCAGTGCGTCCGGCGCGTCCAGCTGCTGGGCCGAGACGTTGATGGCCAGCCGCCCGGGCAGCGCCCTGCCCTGCGCCTTCCAAGCCGCCAATTGCCGGCAGGCCGCGCGCAGCACCCATTCACCGACGTCGAGCATCATCGATCGCTCTTCCGCGAGCGGGATGAACGACGCCGGCGAGATCGGGCCCAGCGTGGGATGGTTCCAGCGGATCAAGGCTTCGGCGCCACTCAGCCTGCCGGTGGCGAGTTCGAATTGCGGCTGGTAGTGCAGGCTGAGGGCATCGCCGCGCATCAGCGCGTAGCGGAGATCGCGGGCCAGCGCCACCCGCTCGCCGAGGCCACTGCTCATCTCCGGCTGGTAAAGACGGAAGCCGCCGCCCGCGCTCTTGGCGCGATACATGGCGATGTCGGCGTGCTTCATCAGTTCCTCGGGTGCCTGGCCGTCACCCGGGTACATCGCGATGCCGACGCTGGCCCCGAGGGCGAAGGGCTGGTCCTGCGCGACGATCGGTTCGGCCAGCGCCTCCATCAGCCGCTCGGCGCAAAGCGTGGCTTCGGGCTCGCTCGCGCCATCGGCGATCACAATGAACTCGTCGCCGCCCAGCCGGCCCAAGGTGTCGTCGGGGCGGACCACGTTGGCGAAGCGTCGCGCGACGGCAGCCAGCACGCTGTCGCCGATGTCGTGCCCGAGCGTGTCATTCACTTCCTTGAAGCGATTGAGGTCGATGAACAACACGGCGAGCGGCTGACGTCGCCGCTCCGCGCTCACCAGCGCTTGGCGCAGGCGATCGGTAACCAGGGCGCGGTTCGGGAGCCGGGTGAGCGGGTCGAAGAAAGCCAGCTGGCGGATGCGTTCGGCCTGCGCCTTGGTTTCGCGAAGGTCGACGGCGGTGCGCAGGTAGTGGCTGATCTGGCCGTCCGGCCCATGAAGCGCCACGACGGACAACCACACCGGCACCACGGCGCCGTCCTTGCGGCGAAGCAGCAGTTCGCCCTGCCAATGGCCTTCCGACTCCGCGTCCTCCTCGATGCTGCGGCCCTGCGTGGCCAGCGGCGACGCGGCGTGCAGGTCAGGAGGACGTCGGCCGATGACCTCCTCGGAGGTGAAGCCCGTGAGGCGCTCGAACGAACGGTTCACCCGCACGATGCGATGCCCGGCGTCGGTGACCACGACGGACTCCGTGCCCTGTTCGAACAGCGCCGCGGCCAGCATCAGATCCTCGTGGGCCGAGGCGCGCTGGATCACCAAGGACGCGAGGCTGGCCGATTGCCTGAGCAGGATGAGGTCGTCCGGTTCCGGCTCGCGCACCTCGTCGTAGTAGACGGCGAACGTTCCCATCGGACGCCCTTCGTCGTCGAAGACCGGCTCCGACCAGCAGGCGCGGAAACCGTGGGCTTCGGCGAGGAACAGGTAGGGCGCCCAGTTCGGATGGTTGAACACATCGGGGACGATGACCGTCTTTCCCAGCGAGGCCGCGGCGCCGCAGGAGCCGGCCGACGGGGAAATCTCAAGGCCCTCGAGGGCAGCGACGTAAGCGCTAGGCAATGACGGCGAGTGGCTCGCCTGAATCCGTCGGCGATCCTCCGACAGCAATTGCACCGAGCACCGGGCGCCGGCGAGTTGGTTTTCCACGAAGCCCACGAGTCGAAGCAGCAGGCTCTCGAGCGGCGCCCGGCGCCCCATCTCGTCCATCAAGTTCAACGTGAGCGCTTGCCAGGCTTCCAGTCGACGCCGCTCGGTGATGTCCATGAAGCTCGACACCGCGCAGGTGCCGAGCCCAGGGGCCTCGAACACGTCGGAGTCGACCAGCAACCAGCGGCGCTTGCCGTTCGGCAGCCGGATGCCCATGGTGACGCCGAGTTGCGCCTCGCCGGTGCGCAGTGCGACCGGCCCGGGATGGCGATCGCCCGGCAACGTGGCCCCGTCCGCGGTGATGGCGCCCCAGCGCGGATCGAGCGAGTCGCGCCCCAGCATCTGCTCGCGGCTCAATCCGAGCACGCGTTCCGCATCGGCATTGCAGTGGACGATCTGCCCGTCGGGGCCCTGCACGACGATCGCCACATGCGCAGCCCCGAGGATGCTCGAGGCCTCGACCGGCGATCGGTGGTGCTGCGGCACGGCTGCAGGGGCGCGATGGTTCTGGAGCGTCATCCTGAAGATCTCCAGGTGAGGCAATCAATCCGGCTGACGCCGGGTCCATGTCCCGAAGTGTTCGTAGAGCTTATCGAGCTTGGGCAGGGCGACGGCTGCCACGTACGGCTGGCCGGGGTTCCGCTCGGCGTACCGGTGATGGTATGCCTCCGCGGGGAAAAACGCGCCATGGAGCTCGAGCGTGGTCGCGATGGGGGCTGCGAACACGCCGGCGGCGTCGAGCTGGGCGATGTAGCCGGCCGCGACCTGTTGCTGGCGGTGGTCGAGCGGGAAGATCGTCGACCGGTACTGCGTGCCGACGTCGTGGCCCTGGCGGTTCCGTTGGGTCGGGTCGTGGGCGACGGTGAAGAACACCCGGAGCAGCGCGCCGAAGCTGAGCTTCGCCGGGTTGTAGCTGATGCGGATGGCCTCGGCATGGCCGCTGCGCCCGCTGCACACGGCGTCGTAGTTCGCCGTGGCCGCATCGCCGCCCATGTAGCCGGGCATCACGTTGAGCACGCCGTCGAGAGCGGCGAACACCGCCTCGGTGCACCAGAAGCAGCCGCCAGCCAGCACGGCTACCCCCATGTCGTCGTCGCGTGCGAGGTCCACGGCCGGCATCGGCACCTGGTCGGGGGCCACCTGCAGGCCCTGGCCGGGAATCGGGCAGAACGCGGCCACTCAGGCGGGCTCGTCGGAGAGGGGCATCAGCGCCTCGGCGTCTTCTGGGCCGAAGTCGTGCTCCCAGCCCGCCATCAGCGCGAGGTAGACCAGCTTCTCGAACTCGGGCTCGAATCGGCGGATCACCGAGTCCGGGTCGGGCATCAGCTTCGCATCGGCGATGAGGCCGAAATGCACCCGCCCGTTGTAGCTGAGGATGGAGACACCGATGCCGATGCCTCCGGTTTGCGGCACCCAGAACATCATGTCCTTGATCTTGCTGCCGGCGAGGTACAGGGGGCTCTGCGGTCCCGGCACGTTCGTCGCAACCGCGGTGGCTTTGCGCGAGAACAGCTCCAGCGCGACGCGCTGCAGCGGCACTGGCGCCATGCCCAGCGCAGCCAGCAGGCCGAAGGCCATGATCGCCTGCCGCGACTTGCGCAGCTGGCGCATGTTCGCCGCGACCTTCTGCAGCCGGGCCACGGGGTTCGGCTCGCCCACGGGCAGCTCGAGGAACACGAGGCCGAAGTGGTTGCCGAGCTGCTTGGCGTGTTCCAGCGGGCGCAGGTTCACCGGCACCGTGACGCGGATGTTGCGGCCGTCGAGGACTTCACCGCGCTCGATCAGGTAGCTGCGCAGCGCACCGGCGACGGAAGCGAGCAGCACGTCGTTGACGGTGCATTGGAACGCACGGCCCACGGCCTTCACGTCGGCGAGGGTGAGCGGCTCGGCCCAGGCGCAGCGCTTGCTCACGCCCAGCGGCATCTTCAGCACGGTGGACGGGTCGTCCTCGAGCGCCAGCGCGTAAGCGAGTTCTTTGGCGAGCTCCATGCCCTCGTTGGCGAGCACGCCGGCCAGCGAGGGATCACGGGCGAAATCCATGCCCTTCTCGAGCACCTTCTCGCCCATCTGGACGTAGCGGCCGATGGCGCCGACGCGCTGAGCGACCTTGGCGTGCTCTTCCTTCTTCAACCAGCGCTTCGTCAGCGGCTCGGACTTCTGCGGCTGGGCCTCGACGTCGGTCATCGAGAGCAGCACCTGCACCAGGGCGATGCCGTCGGCGTAGCAATGGTGGATGCGGCAGACCACTGCGGAGCCGCCGCCATAGCGTTCGACCAGGTGGAACTGCCACAAGGGCTTGGTCTGGTCGAGCGGCGTGCTCGCCATGTGGCTGGCGAAGCGTTCGAGCTCGCGCTTGCCACCGCGTCCTGGCAGGGCCGAGAGGCGCACGTGCCAGTCGATGTCGAAATCGGGATCGTTTTCCCAGTGCGGGCCCATCGCCGTCTCGACCACCTTCTGGCGGAAGCGGGGATAGGCGAGGAATCGATCCTTGATGACCTTCTTCAGGCGGTCGAGCGCCAGCGGCGACTCGAACATCATCACCGAGGTGATCATCATCAGGTTGGTGCTGCGCTCCATGCGCAACCACGCCGTGTCGACCCGCGACATCGGCTCGCGGCGACGGCGGCGTGGCGGCGGTGTTTCGGCCGACGGCTCCGGTGCCCCGGTGCGCTGCGCGGGCGTCCGGGCCTTGGCCGGTGCGCTGGATGCCGTGTCCCGCGTGGATTTCCGCGTCGCCATCGTCCCCTCCCCTGTTGGGGGCAGGATGCCGCGCTTGTCAGTCGTGCGGCAAGGACTTCGGGCCGGAATAGGCGGCCAGCGCCTCTGCGCGGCTGGCCTTGGGGTCGACGATGGGTTTCCGGGGATAGCCGGGGGCAAGGCGGGCGAGCAACTCGCCGTGCGTCCAGGGCTCGGCGAGCGCCGCCGCCGGGACCTTCGCCAATTCCGGCACCCAGCGCTGGATGTAGGCGCCTTTCGGATCGAACTTCTCGGCCTGCGAGGTGGGGCTGAAGATGCGGAAGTACGGCGCGGCGTCGGCGCCGGTGCCAGCCGTCCACTGCCAGCCTTGGGTGTTGTTCGGCAGGCTGGCGTCGACCAGCGTGTCCCAGAACCAGCGTGCGCCGTGGATCCAGTGGTAGCGCAGGTTCTTCGTCAGGAAGCTGGCCACCACCATGCGCACGCGGTTGTGCATCCAGCCGGTGGCGTAGAGCTCACGCATGCCGGCGTCGACGATCGGCACGCCGGTGCGGCCGCGCTGCCAGGCCTCGAGATGGGCGGGATCGACCTCCGCCCATGCGAACTCCTTGAACCGCGGGTTCATGTTGTCGTCGCTGGTGTGCGGGAAGTGGAACAGCAGGTGGTGGCTGAATTCCCGCCAGCCCAGTTCCGAGTGGTAGTGGTCCAGATCCGGCTGCGACTTGGCCGGCACGCGGGCCGACTGCAGCGCGGCGACGATGCGCCGCGGCGAGATCTCGCCGAAATGCAGGTGTGGCGACAGCTTCGAGCTGCCGGTGCGGTCGGGGAAATTGCGCTGCTCCTTGTAGCCGTGCAGTGCGCCGTCGATGAAGGCCTCGAGCAGTTCCGCGGCGCCGGCTTCGCCCGGCTGCCAGTGCTGCCAGAAGCCGAGATCCCATCCACCCTCGCGCTCGTGCGGGCGAAGCCCGAGCGCCTCGATGTCGAGCGCGGGGACGTTCGGCACCGCCGGGAGGGCCTTCGGGGCCTCGAGCGTCGTGTTGCCCTCCAGCGCCTGCCGCGCGTTCTTCCAGAAGGGCGTGAACACGCGATAGGGGTCGCCGTTGCCGGTCTTCACCGTCCAGGGCTCGGCCAACAGCGCGCCGTTGTGGCTTTCCGCCTGCAGTCCGGCGGCCTTGAGAGCCGCCTTGGTGGCCGAGTCACGGGCGATGCTGGCCGGTTCGTACAGGCGGTGCCAGTACACCGCTTCGGCTTCGCACTCCTTCGCCAGCGCCAGAAGCGTCTCGATGCTCGGGCCCTGACGGATGATGAGGTCGCTGCCGATCGCGCGAAGCGCCTCGCGAAGTGAGTGCAGTGAGCGGTCCAGCCACGCGTGCGAAGCGGCACCCGGCGCCCACGGGGCCTCCTCTTCCGGCGCGTGGATGTAGACCGGCACCGGCGCATGCCCAGCCTCCAGCGCGGCCTGCAGCGCGGGGTGGTCGTCCAGCCGCAGGTCGCGGCGGAACCAGACGAGCGCGCGGCTCATCCGGACACCTTCACCATCGGCCGCACCGCGGTGAAGCCGCCGTCCAGCGCGATGACCTGGCCGTTGATCCAATCGCCGCCCGCACCGAGAAGGAAGGCGGCGAGCGCCGCGGCGTCCTCGGCTTCGCCATGGCGGCCGAGCGGGTACTGCGCGCTGATCGCTTTCTTCGAGGCTTCGTTGGCGACGAGCTTCGCGGTCAGCGGCGTGGCCATCAGGCCCGGCGCGATGGCGTTGACGCGCAGACCCATGGCCGAGTGGTCGGCGGCCAGCGAGCGCACCAGCGCTTCGATCGCGCCCTTCGCCATCGCGATGGCGGCGTGGTTGCCGACGCCGATGCCCGCGGCCACGGAGGAGAACATCAGCAGGCGCCCTGCCGCGCTGCCGCCGTCCTTTTGCGCCTGTTGCAGCGCGGCCACGTAAGCCTTCGCGGTGAAGAACGCGGTGTCGAGGTTGGCGGCGAGGCAGTCGCGGTATTGGGCCTCGCTGGTGCGGGTGATGCCCGCCAGCAGGATCGCGCCGGCGGCGTTCACGACCGCATCGGGCAACGCGCCGAACGCGACGGTCGCCTCGTTCACGGCCTTGATCGCACCGGCCTCCGTCGCGACATCGGCCTCGATCAGCAGGTCGCCGTCCGCCGGATCGAGCCGTTCCAGCGAGCGCCCGGCGCGGGCGACGTGCCAGCCTTGCGCGCGCAGCGTGGCCGCGATGGCGCGGGCAATGCCGCCGGAGCCGCCGGTGATGAGGCAGGTCGAAGTCATGGGTTCGTCTCCTCGGGCACGGGGCCCGTCTGGAATGCGGGGTCGGGGGTGGGGGCGGCGCGCAGCCTCGTCCGCAGCGCAGCGGCGGCCTCGCGGATGGCGGCGAGTTCGGTCTCGGGCTTGCGTGCGAGGTTCTTCCACTGCAGGGCCGTGCGCGGGTGGCGCTCGAAGCGCTCGCGGTGGCGGTCGAGGAAGTCCCAGTAGAGCGTGGTGAACGGGCAGGCCTTCGGGCCGATGGCCTTCGCCGGGTCGTAGGGGCAATTCGCGCAGTAGTTCGACATGCGCTCGATGTACTTGCCGCTGGCCACGTAGGGCTTGCTGGTCATCTTGCCGCCGTCGGCGTATTGGCTCATGCCCAGCACGTTCGGAAGCTCGACCCATTCGACCGCGTCGACGTACACCGCGAGGTACCACTCGTGCACCCGCCGCGGTTCGACGCCGACGAGCTGGGCGAACAGCCCCGTCACCATCAGCCGGTGGATGTGGTGCGCGTAGCCGTGGTCGAGGGTCTGCCCCACGGCCTCGGCAAGGCAACGCATGTCGGTGGCACCGGTCCAGTACAGGGCCGGCAGCGGCTCCTGCGCGTCCAGCGCGTTGTCTTCGAGGAAGGCGGGCATGCGCAGCCAGTACATGCCGCGGATGAACTCGCGCCAGCCCAGCACCTGCCGCACGAAACCCTCGACCGCCGCCAGCGGCGCCCTGCCCTCCTGCCACGCCTCGACCGCCGCCGCGATGGCGCGGCGCGGGTCGAGGAGCTTGAGGTTCAGCGCGGCGCTGATCCGCGAGTGGTAGAGCCAGGGCTCGCCGGTCCACATCGCGTCCTGGTAGCGGCCGAACAGCGGCAGGCGGTTCGCGATGAAATCCTGCAGGGCGGCCTCGGCATCCTCGGGCGTCACCGGCCAGTCGAACGATTCAAGGCGCCCCGGATGCGCGGCGAAGCGGCGCTCCACCAGTGCGATGACTTCGCGGGTGGTGGCATCGGGCTCGAAACGGATCGGCGCTGGCAGGAAGCCGGGACCGCGCGCATCGAAGGCCTCGCGGTTGTCGTGGTCGAAGTTCCACTGCCCGTCGGCCGGCTGGTCGCCGTCCATCAGCACGCCCCGCTGCCGGCGCATTTCGCGGTAGAAGTACTCCATCCGGTACTCCTTCCGGCCCTTGGCCCAGCGCGCGAAGTCCTCGCGGCTGGCGAGGAAATGCGCGTCATCGCGTTCGATCCATCGAACCCCCGCCTCGCGGCACACCGCCGGCAGCGACTGCGCCAAGCGCCATTCCCCCGGCGTCACGGCAATGACGGCCTCGGGACGCAGCCGGGCGAGGTCTTCGGCCAGCGCCGCCTCCAGCGTCGGAGCGTGGTGATCGTCCATCGCCCGGTAGTGGACGGTGGCACCGCGGGCGCGAAGTGCGTCCCGGAAGTGCCGCATGGCCGAAAGGAACACCGCGATCCGCGGCTTCGACGACCACACCTGCGTGGCCTCGTGCGCCACCTCGGCCATCCACACGGCGTCGAGTGCCGAGTCGAAGCCATCGAAGGCCGCCGCGTCGAGGTTCAGCTGGTCGCCGAGGACGACAACGAGGTGGCGGGGCGCGGTGGGCATGGGCGAAGTGTGGACAGCGCGGCGTGCAGGGCACGTGGCCGACGGCCCTTTCCTGCCCGCAGCGCGCCATGCCGGCCCCCTACAATCGCGCCATGAGCGACCTCGCCAGCCAGCGCCCCACCCGCATCCGCGTCGATCTCGACGCCCTCGCCCACAACCTGCGGGGCATTCGCCGACACACCGGTCGGGCGGTGATGGGCATCGTCAAGGCTAACGCCTACGGCCATGGCCTCATCCCGGTGGCGCAACACCTCGAAGCCCAGGGCGTCGACCAGCTGGGTGTCGCTTTCGTCGAAGAGGGCATCGCGCTGCGCCGCGCCGGCGTGCGGACACCGATCCTCGTGATGGGCGGTGTCTACGGCCGACAGCTCGGCGACTTCATCGCGAACGACCTCGCCATCACGGTTTCCTCGATCGACAAGCTCCGCCTCGCCGAGGCGGCCGCCGAAGCGGCTGGCATGCGCGCCCGCGTGCACCTCAAGATCGACACCGGCATGAATCGCATCGGCGTGCAGAGCGATCGCGCCGGGCCCCTGCTCGCAGCGGCGCTGGCCTCGGCCCATTGCGTGATCGAGGGCGTCTACTCGCACCTCGCCTGCGCCGATGATCCCGGGCACCCGATGACGGCGCAGCAGCTGGAACGCTTCATGGGCGTGTGTGCGCAGGTCGAGGCGCTGTGCCAACGGCTGGGCACGCCGATGCCGATCCGGCACCTCGCGAACTCGGGTGGCGTGCTGCATTTCCCGGACAGCTGGCTCGACATGGTGCGCCCCGGCATCGCGCTGTTCGGCGCCCTGCCCGACCCGGCTTCGAACGACCCGATCGGCTTGAAGCCGGTGCTGGCACTGACCTCGCGCGTCGTCTATTTCAAGGTGGTCCGTGCCGGCGCGACGGTGAGCTATGGCGCGACGTGGACGGCCGGCACCGATACCCGGGTGATCACCATTCCCATTGGCTACGGCGACGGCTGGCCGCGAAGCCTGTCGTCCAAGGGCGAGGTGCTGGCGCGTGGGCTGCGCAAGCCAATCGTCGGGCGAGTGTGCATGGACCAGTTCATGGTCGATCTCGGGCCGGAGGGCACGGCCTACAACGACGATGCGGTGGTGTTGATCGGCGCACAGGACGGTGAGTCGATCCGCGTGGAAGCGGTGGCCGAGCGGGCCGGCACCATTCCCTACGAGATCCTCACCGGCCTCAACGAGCGCATCCCGCGCGAGTACGTCGGCGGCTGAGCCGCCAGCCCGCCTTATTCGAAGCTGCCCACCGAATCGCGGGCGAGGTTGTCGAAGCGCGTGTACTCGCCGAAGAACTTCAGCTTGACGGTGCCGGTGGCGCCGTTACGGTGCTTGGAGATCAGCACCTCGGCCAGGCCTTTGTCGTTGCTGTCCTTGTTGTAGTAGTCGTCGCGATAGATGAACAGGATGATGTCGGCGTCCTGCTCGATGGCGCCGGATTCGCGGAGGTCGGACATCACCGGGCGTTTGTCGGTGCGCGATTCGAGGCCGCGATTGAGCTGCGACAGCGCGATCACCGGCAGGTTGAGTTCCTTCGCCAGCGCCTTCAGCGAGCGACTGATCTCGGAGATCTCGGTGGCGCGGTTCTCGCTGTTGCCCGGCACCTGCATCAGCTGCAGGTAGTCGACGACGACGAGGCCGAGGTCGTGCTCGCGCTTCAGGCGGCGGGCCTTGGACAGCAGCTTGGCCGGCGACAGCGCGGGCTCGTCGTCGATGAAGATCTTCGACTCCGAGAGCATCTTCATCGCCATGGTGACGCGCGACCAGTCCTCGTCCTCGAGCTGGCCGGTCTTCAGGCGCCCCGCGTTGATGCGGCCAATCGAGGAGATCAGTCGGAACGCGAGCTGGCTGGCCGACATTTCCATCGAGAAGATCACCACCGCCTTCTTCGACTTCAGCGCGGCGTACTCGGCCATGTTAAGCGCCAGCGTGGTCTTGCCCATTGCCGGTCGCGCGGCGAGCACGATCAGGTCGGAGGGTTGCAGGCCGGCGGTCATCTCGTCGAAATCGGTGAAGCCCGTCGGCAGGCCGGTCACGGTGCCCTGCGTCTCGTAGCGCACCTGCAGGAGCTCGAAGGCCTCCTTCATGGCCTCCTTCAGCGAGACCATGTCCTTGCGACCGCTGCGGTTCTGGTCGGCGATCTTGAAGACGCGCTGCTCCGCTTCGGCAAGCAGGTCCGGCGTTTCGCGGTTGCCCGGGGCGAAGCCGTCCTCGGCGATTTGCGTGCCCACCTCGATCAGGCTGCGCAGCACCGACTTGTCGCGGACGATCTCGGCGTAGGCGCGAATGTTGGCGGCCGAGGGCGTGGTCTGCGCCAGCTCGACGAGATAAGGCGTGCCACCGACCTGGTCGGCCAGCGCGTGCGACTCGAACCAGTCGCCGAGCGTCACGGCGTCGTAGGGCCTGCTCTTCTCCGAGAGCTCGGAGATGGCCTTGAAGATCAGCTGGTGGTCGCGGCGGTAGAAATCCGTGTACGACAGCAGGTCGAGGATCTTCTCGAGCGCGTAAGGATCGAGCATCAGGCCGCCCAGCACCGCCTGCTCGGCGTCGATCGAGTGCGGCGGCACGCGCAGCGCCTCCACGCGGGGATCGATCGAGGCTCGGGGAGGAAGTCGTGCAGCCATCTCGGGGGTTCTACTCGGGGCGTCCCAGCGGTCGTACAGCGTAGGCGCGTTGGTGCCTTTGCCGTTGCAGACAAGTCTGTGGATAAGCGGTGGGAATCGTCGTCGCCTGGCGTCTCACGCTTTGCGACGGCGCCAAAGAAAACGGGCGCCGCGAGGCGCCCGTCTTCAACAACCGTGTACGGCAGGGATCAGGCGGCTTCGGCCTTGACCACGACCTTGACGGTGGCTTCGACGTCGGCGTGCAGGTGCACGACCACGTCGTACTCGCCCAGCGCGCGGATCGGGCCCGCGAGCACGACTTCCGACTTGGCGACCTGGTGGCCGGCTTTCGTCAGCGCCTCGGCGATGTCACGCGAGGTGATCGAGCCGTACAGCTTGCCTTCCGGCGAGGCGTTGGCGCCCAGCGTCACGTCGACGCCGTCCAGCTGCGCCTTGCGGCCTTCGGCGCCCGACAGCAGGGCCTTGGCCTTGGCTTCGTACTCGGCGCGCTTGGCTTCGAACGCGGTGACGTTGGCTTCCGTCGCCGGCACGGCCTTGCCGTACGGGATCAGGAAGTTGCGGCCGTAGCCCGGCTTGACGCGGACCTTGTCGCCGAGGCCGCCGAGGTTGACGACCTTCTGCAGGAGGATCAGTTCCATTTCTATTCCTTAAACGTTAGCGGGCCCTTGGGCCCGCAGCGGGTGCTGTCCGTTCGGACGAGTCACGCGGCGCCGCCCGGGGGCGGCGCACGCGATCAATTGCGGTGGCTGTCGCTGTACGGCAGCAGGGCCAGGAAGCGCGCGCGCATGACGGCGGCGGCGAGCTGGCGCTGGTACTTCGACTTGGTACCGGTGATGCGGGCCGGGACGATCTTGCCCGTCTCGGTCAGGTACTGGCGGAGCGTGTTGAGATCCTTGTAGTCGATCTCCACCACGTCTTCGGCGGTGAACTTGCAGAACTTGCGGCGGCGGAAGAACTTCGAGCCACCATCGCTGCGGCCCTTGCCGCGGGGGGTCTTGGGCTTCATCAGGCAGCCTCCACGCTGTCGTTGTCGTTGTCGGCCGTACCTTCGCCGTCTTCGTCACGGCGACGGCGTTCGCCGCGCTCGCTCTTCTCGTCCTTGCTCTTCAGGATGGCCGACTGCTCGGTCACAGCTTCATCGCGGGCGATGACGAGGTGGCGCAGGACGGCGTCGTTGAAGCGGAAGCTCTCGACCAGTTCCTTGAGCGTGGCCTGGCCGCACTCGATGTTGAGCATCGCGTAGTGGGCCTTGACGAGGTTGTTGATCGGGTAGGCCAGCTGGCGGCGGCCCCAATCTTCCAGACGGTGGATGGCACCGCCGGCGGCTTCGATCGACGCCTTGTAGCGCTCGATCATCGCCGGCACCTGCTCGCTCTGGTCCGGATGGACCATGAAGACGATCTCGTAGTGACGCATGGAATGTTCCTTTCGGATGGCGGCCTTGCGGCCGGTCAGCCCCCGGCGGTTGCCGTGGAGCAAGGTCTGCCCGTGGGCAGCCCGCGATTATTCCGGCAAAAGCGTTTCTGATCAAGCGCTTCCGTGAATGCCAGCCCAAGGGCGGTGTTACAGTGTTACATCCAAGTCTTTGATTTCATTGAGTTACCTTCATTTGACGACGGCGTGAAGGCGGCGTATCCCCGTGGGCAGGGAGCCGGCCCGGGGCCACTTCCTTTCAGGCGCTGCCCCCACCCGGGCCGGAATGGGGCTTCGCCACTCCAGGGGAACCAACGAAATGAGCGTGAACCCGATTCTGACCCGGGCGGTCGGCGCCTTGGCGCTTGCCGTCTCGTCCATCGCCGCTGCGGCGCCGGATCCGAACGACGCGGCGTGGCAGGCGATCCTCCGCGACCCATCGACCGCCGATGCGCAGCCGATCCTGCTTGACGCCGCCTTGGCCAAGCGCAGCAACGCGAGCCTCGCCGACGACACCTTCCTGCAGCTCGACCTCGGCCGTGGCCGCCAGGTTGAAGCCATGCGCCTGCGCAGCCACGTGACCAGCGGCGGCGTCGAAGTGTGGCAAGGCCTTGTCACCGACACTGCGGACCTCGTCTCCGGTGCCACCGAGATCGCCGACGATCCGATGAACAGCGCCATCCTCGTGCGCAACGGCAGCAAGATCACCGGCAGCGTGCGCGTGGAAGGCCAGCTCTATCGCATCCTCCCGCTGCACGACGGCACGCAGGTGGCGGTGAAGGTGGACGAGTCGCGCATGCCGCCGGACCATCCCTACTCCTACGCGGGCGGCAGCCTCAGCCTGCCCGACCGTCCCTACGGCTTCCGCGCGCCGCGCTGGAACTGGACACCGGAGGCGGATGAGCCGACGCGCTACAACGAAGTCTTCGGCGACGCCGCCGTGGGCCCGACGGCCGTGGCCAAGGCCAATACCGTGATCCGCGTGATGGTCGTCGCCACCCAAGCCGCGGCCAACGCCAGCGGCGATCTCACCGGCCTGATCAACCTCGCCATCACCGAGAGCAACCAGGGCTACACCAACAGCGGTGTCCAGATCACGCTGCAGCTCGCCGGCCTCTCCACCACCACGTACACGGAGTCGGGCAGCTTCAGCACCGACCTGTCGCGCTTTCGCGGCACGACGGACGGCTTCATGGACAACATCCACAGCCTCCGCAACCAGAACACGGCGGACGTGGCCATGATCGTCCTCAACAACAGCACGTCCTGCGGCCTCGCCTCGGCCATCGGTGCCACGGCCACCACGGCCTTCGCCTCGGTGTCGCGCACCTGCACCACCGGCTACTACTCGTTCGCTCACGAGATCGGCCATCTGCAGTCGGCACGTCACGACCCCGCCAATGACCCGACCACCCGTCCCTACGCCTATGGCCACGGCTACCAGTCGCCGACCAAGGCCTGGCGCACGATCATGGCGTACAACTGCTCGCCGAGCTGCCCGCGCATCAACTACTGGTCGTCGCCGTTGCGCACCTATGGTGGCCAGGTGATGGGCACGTCGACGCGCAGCGACAACGCCCGTGTCCTCAACAACACGCGGGCGACGATCTCGTCCTTCCGCTGATCGTTGCGAGTTCGGCGGCGCTCCGGCGTCGCGGAACCAACATGGAAACGGCGCCCTCGGGCGCCGTTTTCCTTTGCCGCGCTCCGGGGCGGGCTCAGGCGGGCAGATCGTCCCGGGTCGTGAAGCTCTCGCCGCAGCCGCATTCGCCGGTGGCCTGCGGATTGCGGAAGACGAACTCCTGGTTCAGCCCGCGACGCACGAAATCGATCTCGGTTCCATCGACGTGCGGGAGGCTCGCGGCATCGATGAACACCGACACCCCGTCGGCCTCGACCACGGTGTCGCTTTCACCGGCGGCCGTCGCCACGTCGACGACGTAGGCGAAGCCGGAGCAGCCGTTCTTCCGGACACCGAAACGCAGGCCGGCGCCGCCCGGCTGCTGGGCGATGTACTGGCGGGCGCGATCGATGGCGGCGGGGGTGAGCGAAACGGGCATGCGGGGGTTCGGTGCGGGTCGTTGCGGAAGGATGGGCGCCAGTGTAGCGCTGCCCGTCCCGCCAGCCACTGCAGGCTGCGTGAAGGCTGGCCGCACGGTATCCTCGCGGGTCCACGTCCAAGGCCCATCGCATGAGCGTCATCAGCATCCAGCAGGCCCTCGCCGGCCAGCCCGCCCCGGGAACCACCGTCACCGTGAAGGGCTGGGTTCGCACCCGCCGTGACTCGAAGGCCGGCCTGAGCTTCGTGAACGTGTCGGACGGCTCCTGCTTCGCGCCGATCCAGCTGGTCTGCACCGGTGACCTCGCCAACTACTCGACGGAAGTGACGAAGCTGAGCGCAGGCTGCTCGGTGGTCGCCACCGGCACGCTGGTGCCCTCGCAGGGCCAGGGCCAGGGCTTCGAGATCCAAGCCACCAAGATCGAGGTGCTGGGCTGGGTCGATGACCCGGAGACCTACCCGATCCAGCCCAAGCCGCATTCGCTCGAGTTCCTGCGCGAAGTGGCCCACCTGCGCCCGCGCACCAACCTGTTTGGCGCGGTCACCCGCATCCGCCACTGCCTCGCCCAGGCCATCCACCGCTTCTTCCACGAGGACGGGTTCTTCTGGGTCAACACGCCGATCATCTCGACCTCGGACGCCGAAGGCGCCGGCCAGATGTTCCGCATTTCAACGCTCGACATGATGAACCTGCCGCGCAAGCCCGACGGCAGCATCGATTTCTCGCGCGACTTCTTCGGCAAGGAGGCCTTCCTGACGGTCTCCGGCCAGCTCAACGTCGAGGGCTACTGCCTCGCGCTGAGCAAGGTCTACACCTTCGGCCCGACCTTCCGCGCCGAGAACTCGAACACCGCGCGCCATCTTGCCGAGTTCTGGATGGTGGAGCCGGAAATCGCCTTCGCCGACCTCAACGACGACGCCAACCTCGCCGAGCGCTTCCTGAAGTACGTGTTCAAAGCCGTGCTCGAGGAGCGCATGGATGACATGCAATTCATCGCCGAGCGCGTGCAGAAGGACGCCATCACCCGCCTGCAGGCCTTCATCGACGAGCCTTTCGAGCGCATCGACTACACCGAGGCCGTGTCGCTGCTGCAAAAGGCGCCGCATAAGTTCGAATTCCCGGTGGAATGGGGCCTCGACCTGCAGACCGAGCACGAGCGCTGGCTCACCGAGACGCACGTGGGCCGCCCGGTGGTGGTGATGAACTACCCCGAGCAGATCAAGGCCTTCTACATGCGCATCAACGACGACGGGAAGACCGTCGCGGCGATGGACGTGCTGGCCCCGGGCATCGGCGAGATCATCGGCGGCAGCCAGCGCGAGGAGCGCCTCGACGTGCTCGACGCCCGCATGCGCCAGTTCGGCCTCGATCCCTCGCACTACGAGTGGTACCGCGAATTCCGCCGCTACGGCAGCGTGCCGCACGCCGGCTTCGGTCTCGGCTTCGAGCGCCTCGTGGTCTACACCTGCGGCCTGTCGAACATCCGCGATGCCATCCCCTACCCGCGCGCGCCGGGCCTGGCGACGTTCTGATGCCAGGGCCGGGTTCGACGCGCCATGGATGATTTCATCCTCTTCCTGACGCTGGGCTTGGCCGGCTCCGCCGGCCCAGCCCACATCGGCTTCCGTTTGCTGGCCCACCGGCACCACCGCGACCGTGGCTGGCCCTTCGCCGAGGGCACCGAAGACGGCCAATGGGGCTACAGCGCCTGGCTGATGAAGCGCGGCTACGCGCGTGACGCCGACCGCGACATGGCCTTCTTCGGCTTCTGGGCCTTCTTGAGCGGCTGGATCGCTGCCATCGCCATCGCCTGCGCTGCCGTGATGATCGTGATGCGCCAGTACCCCTGATTGGAGACACCCATGAGCATGAACAGCGGTATCGAGAGCGATTTCGACGGCGAGTACGACGAGCGCAGCCCGGTCGTCACGACCGCCTGGTGGGTGGCCTGCCCGGCGCGGATGCTCGTCTGGGCGCGGTTGCAGGTGCGCGAATCCGGCGTGGGCGACGTGCTGGATTGCGACGGCCAGGTGTTGGTGTACGACAGTGAGGACACGGCCCGCGCCGCGTTGATGGATGCCGAGTTCCGCGCCCTCGATGGCTTGGACGATGACGACGTGGCCGACTGGGGCATCCTGCTCGAGGACCTGATCCCGCCGGAAGGCGAGCACGACGACGATCTCGTGCCGCAGATGATGCGGGCCCTCGAGGTGCCGCAGCGGTGAGCACATTGGACGGTCGCCTCGCGCTGGTTTGTGGGGGCTCGGCAGGCATCGGACTCGCCTCGGCACAGGCTTTGGCGGCGGTGGGCGCGAAAGTGCGGCTCTTGGCACGCACCGAGGCGACCCTGCGCGCCGCGCTCGCCACCCTGCCCGGCCATGGACACGGATTCATCGTGGCCGACGCCTCGCAGCCGGAATCGCTGGCGCGGCACGTGCACGCCGCGATCGGCGATGAGCCCGTGGCGGTACTGGTGAACAATTCCGCGGGTCCGCCCCCGGGCGCCATCGCGAACGCCAGTGCGGCCCAGTTCCTCGACACGCTGCAGCAACAGCTGCTCGCCGCGCACGCCCTCGCCCAGCACCTGCTTCCCGGCATGCGCGCCGAGGGTTTCGGCCGGATCATCAACATCATCTCGACCTCGGTGCGCGAGCCGATCCCGAACCTCGGCGTGTCGAATACCGTTCGCGCCGCGGTCGCCGCCTGGGCCAAGACGCTCGCCACGGAAGTGGCCGCCGACGGCATCACCGTGAACTCGGTGCTGCCGGGCTTCACCAAGACCGCGCGACTCGCCCAGATCCTCGAGAACCGGGCCCGCAGCACCGGCCGCACGTTGGCCGAGGTGGAAGCGGAGTTCCTTTCGGTGGTGCCGGCCGGCCGCTTCGCCGAGCCCGCCGAGGTGGCGGCGGCGGTGGCCTTCTATGCCTCGCCCGCCGCCGGCTACATTACCGGCACCACGCTCGCGGTCGACGGCGGCCGGACCAAGGCGCTGTGACCGCAATGCCCCGGGACGAGGCCATGGACGCCCAGAATCGACGCGACAACGAACGACTGCCTTTCGCCGCCGAGGTGCTGGTGGCTTGCCCGGACCGCGGCTGGCGCAGCGCGGTGCTCGATCTTTCCCCGGGCGGCTGTGCATTGCTGCGTCCGGCCGGTTTCGAGCTGCACATCGGCGCGGTCGTGACCCTGTACTTCCTCACCCGCAACGGCCCGGGCCCGGGTGTTGGCGCACGCGTGGCGCGTTTGGGGCCGCGCGATGTCGGCTTCGAATACCACGACGGGCAGACCGTGCCGCCCTCGCTGCACGCGACGATCCCGGCCGCGGCCCGCGGCTGAGTCCCGTCGACGTCTCCTGCATCGTCGATGGTCGACGATGCAGGAATGCCTGAAGGTCCTGAAATCCGCCGTGCCGCCGACGAGCTGGCCGAAGCCCTCGTCGGCGCGCCGATCGTCCACGCCGAGTTGAACCTCCCGGCACTCTCCAAGCGCGCCCGATCGCTGGTCGGACACCGCGTGGTGTCGATCACCCCACGGGGCAAGGCGCTGCTGACGCGCTTCGAACACGGGCTGACGCTCTACACGCACAACCAGCTCTACGGCCTGTGGCGCGTCGCAGACGCTGGGGAGCGTCCGGAAACGACGCGCAGCCTGCGTGTCGTTCTCGAGTCGGCGACCAAGGCGCTTCTGCTCTATTCCGCCTCCGACATCGCACTCATGGACGATGCCGGCCTCGCCGCGCATCCCTTTCTCGCCAAGCTCGGCCCGGACGTGCTCGATGCCGACACGACGGTGACGGCCGTGCGGAGGCGCCTCGGTGAGCCGGCCTTCGCCGGGCGCCAGCTCGGGGCCTTGCTGCTGGACCAGGGCTTCCTCGGCGGGCTGGGCAACTACCTGCGCTCGGAAATCCTGTTCGACGCCGGCCTGCTGCCGATGCGCCGCCCGAAGGACCTCGATGCCGAGGAGCGCAAACGCCTGGCCGACGCCTGCCTGCGCATTCCGCGCCTCAGCTACGCCACCCGCGGGCGCCGGGGGAAGGCCTACAGCGCCAAGGGCGGCTTCCGTTTCATGGTCTTTGATCGCGAAGGCGAGCCCTGCATCGCCTGCGGCACGACGGTCGAGCGGCAGGAGGTCGGCACGCGTCGGCTGTACTGGTGCCCGCGCTGCCAGGCCTGAGGGGCCCGAACCTGTCCGTACGGGCCGCGTAGCGGCTACGCTTCGCGCATGACCCCGCGTTTCGCCCTGCACATTGATGGCGAGGATCGAGCCTCGGCGCGCGACGCGTGGTTGCCGGTGTTCGATCCCTGCACGGGCGCGGCCTGGGCCGAGGTGGCGGCGGCTGATGCGTCGGATGCCGAGGCTGCCGTTGCTGCGGCGCAGCGCGCCGCTCCGGCGTGGGCCGCGCAGAAGCCTTCCGAGCGTGCCCGATGGCTGGAGCGCATCGCTGATGCGCTGGAGGCTGACGCCGAGACCTTCGTCGCGCTCGAATCGCGCGATACCGGCAAGCCCCTCGCGCTGTGCCGGGAGATCGAAATTCCCCGCGCCGTCGCCAACCTCCGCTTCTTCGCCGCCGCAGCGCGCACCTTCGGCAGCGAGGCGCACCATGGCGAGGCCGGCTTGAACCTCGTGCTGCGCCCGCCGCTCGGCGTCGTCGCGACGATCAGCCCATGGAACCTGCCGCTGTACCTGTTCACGTGGAAGCTGGCGCCGGCCTTGGCCGCCGGCTGCGCGGTGGTCGCCAAACCTTCCGAGGTCACGCCGGCCACGGCCACGGCCTTTGCCCGGCTGGCGACGCGCGTGGGGCTGCCGAAAGGCGTGCTGAACGTGGTGCATGGCGAAGGCGCCGTCGTTGGCGAGGCGCTGGTGCGGCACCCTGCGGTCAAGGCCGTCAGTTTCACCGGGAGCACGGCGGTGGGCAGGCGCATCGGCGCGCTTTGCGGCGAGCAGTTGAAGAAGGTCTCGCTGGAACTCGGCGGCAAGAACGCGACGCTCGCCTTCGAAGACATCGAGCCGCGCGAGGCCGTCGGGCTGGTGGCGCGTGCCGCGTTCCAGAACGCCGGACAGATCTGCCTGTGTGGCTCGCGGCTGTTGGTGCCGCGCTCGAGGCTGGATGAATGGCGGAACGCACTGCGGGCGGAGCTGCCCTCGTGGACGGCCGGGCCGCCTTCCGATGCCGTGGCGCGGATCGGCCCCCTGGCCTCGGCGGTGCAGGCCACGAAAGTGCGCGCCTACCTGGCACTCGCCGCCGAAGAAGGCGGAGCCGTGCTGGCGCAAGGCCGCGTGCTCGACAGCGCCGACCCCGCCGGCTGGTGGCAGGCGCCGGCCGTGGTCGACGGCGTCGGCATCGGCAGCCGCTGCGCGACCGAGGAGATCTTCGGCCCCGTGCTCACCCTGCATGCGTTCGATGATGAGGCCGACGCGCTCGCTATGGCGAACGCCACGCCCTATGGCTTGGCCGCAACGGTGCTCACGAACGACCTCGCCCGCGCGCACCGCGTCGCCGCTTCGCTCGATGTCGGCCTTGTGTGGATCAACACCTGGATGCAGCGCGACCTGCGCGTGCCCTTCGGCGGCAACCGCCAGTCCGGCGTGGGTCGCGAAGGCGGCTGGGAGGCGATGCGATTCTTCACCGAACCGAGGACGGTATGCCTGGCCACCTGATCCAGAGCAATCGCGAGTGGGCGGCCAAGGTCAAGGCCGAAGACCCCGATTTCTTCAAGCGCCTCTCCCGCCAACAGGCGCCGGAGTACCTCTGGATCGGCTGTTCCGATTCCCGCGTGCCGGCCAACCAGATCTGCGGCCTGTTGCCCGGCGAAGTCTTCGTCCATCGCAACATCGCCAACGTCGTCGTGCACACCGACCTGAACTGCCTCTCGGTGATCCAGTTCGCCGTCGACGTGCTGAAGGTGCGCTGCATCCTTGTCGTCGGCCACTACGGCTGCGGTGGCGTGCATGCCGCCCTCAAAGGGCAGCGCGTGGGCCTCGCCGACAACTGGATCCGCCACGTCGGCGACGTGGCCGACAAGCATGCGGGCAGCCTCGCCCAGTGCGAGCTCGAATCGCTGCGCCATGCGCGACTCTGCGAACTGAACGTGATCGAGCAGACCCGCAACGTGTGCCAGACCACGATCGTGCAGGACGCTTGGGCGCGTGGGCAGAACCTCTCCGTCCACGGCTGGGTGTACAGCCTGCACGACGGACGAGTGCGCGAGCTCGCGATGGACGTGCGCAGCGGCGACGCGGTCGAGCCCACGTACGCCGAAGCCATCGCCCGCCTGCAGAAGCGCGAGGTGCTGGCATGAGCGGGGCGGTGCACGCCGCCGCGGCACCGAAGGCCGTCGGCCGCTATCCGCATGCGCGGCGCGTGGGCGACCTGCTGTTCCTCTCCGGCATCGGGCCACGCGATCCGGCGACGAATGGCGTCCCCGGAAACGTGTTGGATGCGGACGGGCGCCTGGTGGCGTACGACATCGTCGCCCAATGCCACTCGGTGTTCGCGAACGTGCGATCCGTGCTTGAGGCCAGCGGGGCGCGCTGGGAGGACCTCGTCGACGTCACCGTCTACCTCACCGACATGGCGCGTGATTTTCCGGCCTACAACGCGGTATGGGCCGAGTATTTCCCGGACGTCGAGACCGCCCCGTGCCGCACCACCCTCGGCATCACCGCACTGCCGACGCCGATCGCCATCGAACTGAAGTGCGTCGCCGTTGCACGCCGCTGATGCCCTCTTCTTCTCCCTGAGTCCCACGATGCTTGGCAACGCCTTCAACCTTCAAGCCTGGATCGACGAGCACCGCCACCTGCTGAAGCCGCCGGTGGGCAACAAGTGCATCGTCGCAGGCGACTACATCGTGATGATCGTCGGCGGGCCGAACGAGCGCGACGACTTCCACATCGAGGAGGGCCCCGAGTGGTTCCAGCAGCTTGAGGGCGAGATGGTGCTGCGCGTGCAGGAGGACGGCCGCGTGCGCGACATCCCGATCCGTGCCGGTGAATGCTTCTACCTGCCGCCGCGCGTGCCGCATTCACCGCAGCGAAAGCCCGGATCGGTCGGCCTGGTGATCGAACGCAAGCGCACGGCCGGTGAGCTGGACGGGCTGCGCTGGTACTGCGCCGCCTGCAACCACGCCGTTTACGAGGAGTTCTTCGTGTTGGACAACATCGAAACGCAGTTCGGCGCGGTCTTCGATCGGTACTACCGTTCGATCGCGCACCGCACCTGCGGCCAATGCGGCAACGTGAACCCGGCCCCGGCGCGCTATGCCGAGGCGACGACGTGATCCTTTCCCCGGAACTCCTCGTCAGCAACCTGCTTTCGCCGGTGGTGCTGGCCTTCGCGCTGGGCCTGATCGCCCGCGCCTTGCGCAGCGATCTCACCATCCCGCCCGCCATCCAGAGCTACCTGTCGATCTTCCTGCTGCTCGCGATCGGCCTGAAAGGCGGCGTCGCACTTCGCAGCACCTCCTTCGGCGACGTGGCGATCCTGCTTGCCGTCACCATCATCGCTGGCATCGTCACCTGCGCGTCGGCCTACGCGATGGCGCGCCTGTGGCTCAAGGACGGCCCGCTGGAGGCCGGCGCCATTGCCGCGCATTTCGGCTCGGTGTCCGCCGTCACCTTCATCGCCGCGCAGCAGTTCGGCGAACGCAGTGGGCAGGCGCCGGAAGGCGTTCTGGTGGCCCTCGTGGTGGCGCTGGAGATCCCGGCCATCCTGCTCGGCCTCACCCTTGCCAAGCGCGACGCCGGGCTGCAGTGGCACCAGGTGCGCGAAGTGCTTGTCGGCAAGACCGCCCTGCTGCTGATCGGCGGCATGGTCATCGGCGCCATCGCCACCAAGCACGGCACCGACGCGGTGAACCTCATGTACGGCCAGCTGTTCCAGGGCACGCTGATGCTGTTCATGCTCGACATGGGCATGGTGGCCGCCGCGCAGCTGCGTGGCATCGGCCGCGGCGCCTTCCGCCTCGTCGTCTACGGCGTGACGCTGCCCTTGCTGCACGGAATCATCGGCACGGCGCTGGGGCATCTGGCGGGCCTGTCGCCGGCCGGCGCCGCCGTGTTCGGCACGATGACCGCCAGCGCGTCCTACATCGCTGCGCCAGCGTCGGTGCGTGCTTCACTGCCGGAAGCCAACGTGGGCCGCTGCATCACCGCGGCGCTCGGCATCACCTTCCCGTTCAACCTTGCGATCGGCATCCCGCTGTATTTCGCCTTCGCCGCCTGGCTCGGGGCCTGACATGCTGAAGATCGACACCCACGCGCACTACCTCCCGGACCGCTGGCCCGATCTCGCGGCCAAGTACGGCGATGCCCGCTTCCCGGTGATCCACCACGGCGATGACGGGCGGTGCCGCATCTACAAGGACGGCAAGTTCTTCCGCGAAATCTGGCCGAAGACCTGGGACCCGGCCATCCGAATCGCCGACTACGCCCGCTTCGACGTGCAGGTGCAGGTGATCAGCACGGTGCCGGTGATGTTCAGCTACTGGGCGAAGGGCCACCAGGCGCTGGAGCTGCATGTCGCGCTGAACGACCACATCGCCGAGGCCTGCCGCGAGCATCCGCGCCACTACGCGGGGCTCGGCGTGGTGCCGTTGCAGTCGCCCAGCCTCGCGGTGCGCGAGCTGGAGCGCTGCATGGATGGCCTCGAACTGCAGGGCGTTCAGATCGGCTCCCACATCAACGAATGGAACCTCGATGCGCCGGAACTCACCGAGTTCTGGCAGGCGGCGGAGGACCTCGGCGCCGCCATCCTCGTGCACCCGTGGGACATGATGGGCGCGGAGTCGATGCCCAAGTACTGGATGCCGTGGCTGGTCGGCATGCCGGCCGAGCAGTCCCGCGCCGCCTGCGCGCTGATCTTCGGCGGCGTGCTTGAACGCCATCCGCGCCTGCGCGTCTGCCTCGCCCATGGCGGCGGCAGCTTCCCGTACACGATCGGACGCATCGAGCATGGCTTCCACATGCGGCCCGACCTCGTCGCCACCGACAACCCGCGCAATCCGCGCGAGTACTTCGGCCGACTGTTCTTCGACTCCTGCGTGCACGACCCGCGCGCGCTGCGCTACCTGATCGACGTCGCCGGTGCCGACACCGTCATGCTGGGCACCGACTACCCCTTCCCGCTCGGCGAGCAGGAGCCCGGCTCGGGCATCGCCGCGCTCGGGCTTTGCGAGGCCGAGCAGGCCCAACTCTTCCACGGCACGGCCCTGCGTTGGCTCGGCCTGCCGGCGTCACGATTCGCTTGAGGATTTCGATGGATCTTTCGCTCGACCACGACGCCTGGGCCCTCGCCCAGGATGCCGCCGACCCGCTGGCGCGCCATCGCGCCGCGTTCCATGTGCCCCAGCACGACGGCCGCGACCTGCACTACTTCGTCGGCAATTCGCTTGGCCTGCAGCCGCGCGCCGCGGCCACGGCCATCGCCGAGGAGCTGGCGAGCTGGGCGACGAATGCGGTGGAAGGGCACTTCCGCGGCGAGCGTCCGTGGATGCACTACCACGCCACGCTCCGCGAGCCGATGGCGCGCGTTGTCGGAGCGCTGCCCTCGGAAGTGGTGGTGATGAACACCCTCACCGTCAACCTGCACCTGCTGATGGCGAGCTTCTACCGCCCGACGCGCGAACGGCCGGCCATCCTCATCGAAGCCGGCGCGTTTCCGTCGGACCGCCACGCTGTCGAGTCGCAGATCCGCTTCCACGGCTTCGATCCCGCCACCGACCTGATCGAGCTCGAGGGCGACGAGCCCAACGGCCTCATCAGCATGGCGGCCATCGAGCGCGTGCTGGCCGAGCACGGCTCCCGCATCGCGCTGGTGCTGTGGCCGGGCGTGCAATACCGCACCGGCCAGGCTTTCGACCTCGCGGCGATCACCGCGCTGGCCAAGGCGCAGGGCTGCGCCGTGGGATTCGACCTCGCCCATGCCGCCGGCAACCTGCCGCTCGCCCTGCATGACAGCGGTGCCGACTTCGCCGCCTGGTGCACTTACAAGTACCTCAACAGCGGGCCGGGTGCGGTCGCCGGTGCCTTCGTCCACGAGCGCCACGGCCGCCGCAGCGACCTGCCGCGACTCGCGGGCTGGTGGGGGCATCGCGCCGACACGCGCTTCCTGATGGCGCCGCAGTTCGAGCCCGCGGAGGGCGCCGAAGGCTGGCAGATGAGCAATCCACCGATCCTCGCGATGGCACCGATCCGGGCCTCGCTCGAACTGTTCGACGCCGCGACAATGCCGGCCCTACGCGCGAAGTCACTGGCGCTGACGGGCTACCTCGAAGCGCTGGTCAACGCGCATCTCGCTGGGCGCATCGAGATCCTCACGCCTGCCGATCCCGCGCGCCGCGGCTGCCAGCTGTCGCTGCGCGTGGTCGGCGGCCGCGCCATGGGGCGTGCGCTGTTCGAGCACCTGGCCGCGAACGGCGTGCTCGGCGACTGGCGCGAGCCGGACGTCATCCGTATCAGCCCGGCGCCGCTCTACAACCGCTTCACCGACGTCCTCGCCTTCGTCCGCGCCGTGCGCGACTGGAGCCCCTCATGAGCCGCGCCTACACGATCGTTGGCGGCGGACTGGCCGGTGCGCTGCTCGCCGCCCTGCTCGCCCGTCGCGGCCACCGGGTCGATGTGTTCGAGCGCCGTCCGGACGCGCGGCTGCGGGGCTACGAGGGTGGGCGCTCGATCAACCTGGCGCTCGCGGCGCGTGGCCTTGCCGTGCTGCGCGAAGCCGGCCTCGGTGACGCCGTACTGGCGCAGGCGGTGGCGATGCGCGGTCGCATGGTCCATCCGCGCGAAGGGCAGATCAACTTCCAGCCGTATGGCCGTGTCGATCGTGAATGCATCTGGTCGGTGCATCGGGGCAATCTCAACCTCTTGCTGCTCGACGCGGCCGAACGTGCCGGAGCACGCCTGCATTTCCTCCAGCGCCTGAACTACGTCGACTTCGCCGCACGTCGCGCCGAACTGGTCAACGACCACGACCGCAGCGTGCAGTGGATCGATTTCGATGCGCTGATCGGCGCCGACGGCGCGGGGAGCGCGTTGCGCGCGGCCATGCAGCGCCATGTCGATCTGCACGAGCACTTCGAGCCGCTCGGGCACGGCTACAAGGAACTGGAGATCCCGCCGCTCGAAGATGGCGGCTTCCGCATCGCCCGCGACGCGCTGCACATCTGGCCGCGCGGTGGCTACATGCTGATCGCGCTGCCGAACACCGAGGGCACCTTCACCGCCACGCTCTTCCTCGCCCACCGCGACGGCACGCCGAACTTCGAGCAGCTGCCCGACGCGGCCGCGGCGCGCGAATTCTTCGAACGCGAGTTCCCCGATGCGCTGGCGCTGATGCCGGGCCTGGCCGCCGACTGGGCCGACAACCCCACCAGTGGCCTCGCCACGCTGCGCCTGAAGCGCTGGCATCTCGACGGGCGCGCCGTGCTCATCGGCGATGCGGCCCACGCCATGGTGCCCTTCCACGGCCAAGGGATGAACTGTGCGTTCGAGGACGTGGCATCGCTGGACCGCCTGATGGCCGAGCACGACGACAGCGCCGACGGGTTCGCCGCCTTCGAGGCCGACCGCCGGCCGAACGCGGAAGCGATCCAGACCATGGCGCTGGAGAACTACGTCGAGATGCGCGATTCCGTGGACAACCCGGACTGGCGGCGCCAGCGGGCGCTGGAACTGCAACTCGCCGAGCGCCATCCCGGCCGCTTCGTCCCGCGCTACTCGATGGTCAGCTTCACCCGCACGCCCTATGCCGTTGCGCTGGACCGCGGCCGCTGGCAGCGCGAACTGCTGGTGGAGGCAAACCGCGGCATCGATGACCTCTCCGCGATCGACCTTGCGGCGCTCGATGCGCGCATCGTCGATGGCCTCGAGCCCCTGCCGGAGGACTGGCTGGAGCTGGCGCGTTGAGCTTCCTCTGGTACGACCTCGAAACCTTTGGCCGCGATCCGCGCCGCTCGCGCATCGCGCAGTTCGCCGCGATCCGCACCGACGACGATCTTCGCGAGGTCGACGCGCCCGTTTCATTGTTCTGCCAACCAGCTGGCGACGTGCTGCCCTCCCCGGTCGCCACGGCGATCACCGGCATCGCGCCGCAGCGGGCCATGGCTGAGGGCCTTCTCGAAGCCGAGTTCTTCGCCCGTGTCCACGAGCTGATGGCCGAACCGGGCACCTGCGCCGTGGGCTACAACAGCCTTCGATTCGACGACGAATTCATCCGTTTCGGGCTGTATCGCAACTTCTACGATGCCTACGAGCGCGAGTGGCGAAACGGCAACAGCCGATGGGACCTGCTGGACGTGCTGCGTCTCGCCCGCGCGCTGCGGCCCGACGGCCTCGAATGGCCGCTTCGCGAGGATGGGCACGCGAGCTTCAAGCTCGAGGAACTCGCCAACGCCAATGGCGTCCGCGAAGGCCTGGCCCACGAAGCGCTCAGCGACGTCCGCGCGCTGATCGCGCTGGCGCGGAAGCTCAAGGACGCCCAACCCCGCTTCTGGGATTACGTGCTGAAGCTGCGCGACAAGAAGACCGTGCGCGGCCTGTGCGACCTCGTCGCGCACACGCCGATGCTGCACGTCTCGGGGCGTTTCCCGCCCGGGCAGCGGCACGCCGCGCTGGTGGCGCCGCTCGCCGTGCATCCGGTGATCGGCACGCGCGTGATCGCCTACGACCTCGGGGTCGATCCCGCCGGGTTCGCGCTGCTGGACGACGCGACGCTGAAGGCCCGCCTATTCACGCCGCGCGCCCAACTGCCCGAGGGCGTCCAGCGCCTGCCCCTGAAGGAGATCCACACCAACCGCTGCCCGGCAGTGCTGCCCTTGGCCCACGTGCGGCCGGCGGAGCTCGAGCGCCTGCAGCTCGATGCCTCGGTGGCACAGGAGCGCGCAGGATGGCTGGCCGCCCACCCCCAATTCATCGCACGCTGCGTGTCGCTGTTTTCGGAATCGCGCGATTTCGGTGAGACCGATGCCGACGGTGATCTCTACGGCGGTTTCATCGGCGACGCGGATCGCCGGCTGTTTCCGCGGATCCGCACCGCCGCACCGGCCAGCCTGCCGGCCTTCGAGGCCCAACTGCAGGATCCCCGGCTCAAGGCCCTGCTCTTCCGCTACCAGGCACGGAACTGGCCGGAGACCCTGGACGTGGAGCAGCGGCGCGCGTGGGACGCGTGGCGCCGTGACCGGTTTCACGCTTCGGCGCCGGCCGAGGGCACGCTTGCGAGCTACCTCACGGAACGCGAAGCTGCGCAGGCGATGCTCGCTGGCACCGGTGACAATGCCGCCCTTCGTGCGGCCGATCAGTGGGTCCGCGAGAGACTGGCCGAAGTGGGGATCGACATTCCCGACACCCTTGCCTGAGGAGGCGCGTCGATGCTTGGGATCGTGTTCACCGAATTCATGGAAATGGTGGAAGAGCGCTTCTCGCCCGAGGTGCTCGATCGGATCATCGAACAAGCGGCGCCGGCCAACCAGGGCGCCTACACCGCCGTGGGTTACTACCCGCACGAGGAGATCGTTGCCCTCGTGGTCGCGTTGTCCGAGCAGACCGGCCTTCCCGCCGGGGCGCTGGTGCAGGCCTTCGGCGAGCATCTCTTCGGCCGCTTCACCCAAGGCTACGCGTCCCTGATCGATGGACGGCGCGGCACCATTGATTTGCTCTGCCAGTTGGATGGCGATATCCACGTCGCCGTGCGAAAGCTCTATCCGGAAGCGCGCTTGCCGCGCTTCCACGTGATGTCCCGCGAAGGCGACACGCTCCATCTGGCGTACGAGTCGCCGCGTGGCATGGAAGCACTGGCCCAGGGACTCATCGTCGGCGCCATCCGGCATTTCGGCGAGTCGCTGCAGGTGGATTGGGAACACGGAACGTACGAAGGCCGCCCGGTTTCGGTGTTCCATGTCCGTCCCCTTCCCTGAGGACGCCAGCAAGGCGGATGAATTGCTCGAGCGCCGTCTGGCGCGGGAGCGCGCTGCGCGCAAGGAGGCCGAACGGCTTCTCGAGGGCAAGAGCCTGGCCTTGTTCGAGGCGCTGCAGGCGTCTGAGCGTTCGCAGCGGCGGCTCGAGCTCGCGCTGTGGGCAAGCGGTGAATCGATCTGGGAGTGGGACGCCGAGACCGATCTCGTGCGCAGTGCCCGCTACGTCGCCCTCGATGCGCCGCCCCAGGAGGCCTCGGCCCTCCTGATCGACGTACTGGATGCGATCCATCCGGCCGATGTTGAATCGGTCGTGCTGGCATGGCGGCTCCACCTTGCCGGCAGTTCGGCCGAGTACGACATGCAGTACCGGCTGCGCGACGGCCAGTCATGGCGCCGCAGCCGCGGCCGGGTCATCGAACGCGATGCGTCCGGCATCGCCCGCCGCATGGTCGGCACCACCAAGGACATCACCCGCCAGCGCGAACAGGACGAGTCCCTTCGTGTCCTTGGCCACGCGTTCGCCAACTCGCGCGACGCGCTGGTCCTGTGCGACGGATCCTGGCGTTTGCTCGAATCCAACGCGGCGTTCCACGCCCTTTCGGGATTCACCCATGATTCGGCGCGGCGCGTCGCGATCGCCCATGCTATTCCGGCGCTCGTCGAGGCCTTCGCCCGCGAGGGCGCGGGCGCGACCCACTTGTGGGTGCCGGATTGCCGGTTGCAGCTGCCGGGCGCCAGCATTCCGGTCGACGTCTCCGCGACCATGCTCCCGGGATCCGGCCAGCGATCCGCGCAGTGGATCGTGTCGATCAAGGACCTTCGCGAGGCGAAGCGCCTGGAGATCGAGCTGGCGACGGCATCACGCATCGACGCGCTGACCGGCCTCATCAACCGGGCGGCGGCCATGGAAGCCCTTCTGGCGCGGATCGCCGAGGCTGGCGACCGACCGGTGCCGACGCTCTGGCTCAACCTCGATGAATTCAAGGTCGTGAACGACGGGCTCGGCGCCCGCGAGGCGGACGGCGTGCTGACGCAATGTTCCGAACGCGCGCTGGGCGTCATGCCGGCCGGTTGGCTGCTGGCGCGCTGGGGCGGCGACGAACTGCTGGCCATTGGCCCGCCCGGTCAGGATGCCCAGCAAGGATTCTCCGTGGGACGGGCCCTGCTCGCCGCGCTGGCCGAGCCCTTGGCGGTGGCGGGCACGTCCCTGTCACTCACCGCCAGCGCCGGCCTCGCGGTGTATCCCGAGGACGGTGAGTCGGCGGAGGTGCTCGTGCTCAACGCCGGAACCGCGCTGCGCTACGCCAAGCGCCGCGGACGGGCGCGCTTGGAGGCCTACGAGCCCAGCCTCGATGAGCATGGCCTGCAGCGCCTCACGATGGTCAGCCTGCTGCGTCGCGCCTGCGATCGCGAAGATTTCCGCTTCGTGGCCCAGCCCCGCGTCGATGCCGAACGTCGGATCGTCGGGTACGAAGTGCTGGTGCGTTGGCACTCCCCGGAACTGGGCTGGGTCAGCCCGGTGCAGTTCATCCCCCTGGCGGAAGACAACGGTCTCATCGATCGCATCGGTCGGTCGGCCATCCGCGCCGCGGTCACGCTGGCGGCGCAACTGCGTCGATCCGGGCGGCCCGCCTTGGTCAGCGTCAACCTGGCGGCGAAGCAACTGCAGGACCCGATGCTCGGCGAGATCCTGCTCTCCGAGCTGGCGGCCGGAGGCGCCAGCCCTGAAGACATCGAACTCGAAGTGACTGAGAGCGGCCTGGTGCAGGACATCGAAAGTGCCCACCGGCTACTCACCCAGCTGCGCAGCGAAGGATTCACCCTGGCGCTCGATGATTTCGGCACGGGGTACTCGTCCCTGAGCTACCTCCAGACCCTGCCCTTCCACAAAGTGAAGCTCGACCGCAGTTTCGTGAAGGATGTCGTCGAGGACGCGCGCGCAGCCCGGCTCATCGCTGGGGTTGTCGACCTGTGCTCGGCCCTCGACATGCAGGTGGTGGCCGAAGGGGTCGAAACCGAGGGCCAGTTCGCGCGGCTGGTGGAACTGGGGGCGCCGGAGTTCCAGGGCTTCCTCTTCCATCGCCCTCTCGACTTCAACGCGATCGCCCGGCTGCCCTGAACCCGCGATTCCCACGTGGCCCCGATGCAGGGCTTCGGGCTCAGCGCTCTTCCGCCTTCGCCCGCTCGGTGAGCCGTTCCATCCGCTCCAAGGTGGCGGCCATCGACTGGCGCAGTTCGAAAAGCTCGTGCTCAAGGCTGGGATGGTGCTCGTCGCCGCCACGGTTCGCCTCGTCCATGCGCTCGTTCTCGATTTGCGCTTCCTGCATCGAGTTCATCACCACGCCGATGACGAGGTTGAGGATCACCATGGTGCCCAGCACGATGAACGATACGAAGAACAACGAAGCGAGCACGGGCTGTGCGTTCGAGGCGGTGCAGAGCGCCTCCATGCCGTCGTAACCGAAGCGCTCGCAGCCGTACATCTGGGTGTACAGCGTCGTCGACCAGTTCTCGCCGGTCACCACGATGAAGAGAGTGAGGACGGCCAAAGGCAGCGATCCGAAGTGCACCGGGTCGTTGTCGCCGAACAGGAACACCGCGGCCACGCCATAAACGTAGAAGTGCATGGCGAGGAACAGCCCCACGTATCCCATGCTGGGCAGGGACTTCAGCAGGGTTCCGACCAGGATCTGCAGTCGCGGCAAGGCGTGCACGAGGCGCAGCACGCGCAGGAGGCGAAGCAGCCGCAGGACGGTGGCCGATTGCGATCCGAGCGGCAGCAGGCAGGCCACGACGATGGCGAAGTCGAACACGTTCCACGGGTCGCGGAAGTAGTGCCATGGCTTCGGCGAGAGGGCGACCATCTTGAGCACGATCTCCGCGCAGAAGATCGCCAACACGATGCGGTCGAGCGCATGCAGGAGGTCGCCGTGTGCGGCCACCATCGCCTTGTCGGTTTCCACGCCGACAAGAACCGCCGCGAACAGGATGACCCCGGTGATGACGCGCTGGAACAGCGCCGACTGGACGAGGCGTTGGGCAAAGGCCTGGAGAGGCATCGGCTGGGTGTGTCGCGGAAACGTGGGGGCTCTAGTTTCGCTTCCGCACCCCATCCTGCCAAGCACTCAAGTGGGCCGCGGTTCCTTGACGCCGAGCGCGCGCGCGATCGCCACAGCGGCGATCACGCCCGCGCCCTGCGCGAGCACGAATCCGAGGACATCCTGCAGGCGGATGCCGGCGAAAGTCTGGGTGAAGCCGCGTGCCACGGTGACCGCGGGATTGGCGAAGGACGTGCTCGACGTGAACCAGTACGCAGCGAAGATGTAGGCCGCCACGAGTGCCGGCAGCGCCGCGGCGCGATGCTTCGCCCCAATGAGGACGGTGAGCAGCAGGCCGAAGGTGGCCACGCCTTCGCTCAACCATTGCGATGCGCCGGTGCGCACGCGCGTTCCCGGCTGCAACAGGTCGAGATCGAACATCGCGTGGGCGAGCACTACGCCGGCGAGCGCACCAAGCAGCTGGACGGACACATAGGCCGCGGCCTGTCGTGCGCCGATCTCGCCGCGCATCGCCATCACCAGGGTCACCGCAGGGTTGAAGTGCGCCCCCGAGATCGGCCCGAGGATCGTGATCAACACGTACAGCATCCCCGCCGTCGCTCCGGCATTCGCCAGCAACGCCACGGCGTCGTTGCCGTCGGCGAGCGCCACGCCCATCACCCCGGAGCCGACGACCGTCGCGAGCAGCAGCGCCGTTCCGAGGCCCTCGGCCAGTAGCCGTTGATCGAGCAGGTTCACAGCGAATCCAGCAGCGCTTTCACCCGCGCCGAGATCTCGTCGCGGACCACGCGGTACTCCGGGTCGTCCATGTGTTTCGGATCGGGCAAGCCCCAGTCCTCGCGGCGCTTGGCGGGGATCCACGGGCAGTTGTCGCCGCAGCCCATGGTGATCACCGCATCGAACTCGCCGTCGATCTCGTCGAGTGATTTCGAATCGTGGCTGGCGAGGTCGTAGCCCAGCTCGGCCATGAAGCGGATGGCTTTCGGGTTGATGACGCCCGAAGGCTTCGAGCCGGCGCTCAGGGCCTCCACGGCGTCACCGCCATGGATGTGGGCGAACGCCTCGGCCATCTGGCTGCGATTGGCGTTTTCGACGCAGACGAACAGCACGCGCTTCTTCATGGGGACGATCTCGGGGCAGGTGGGCAGATCACACCGGGACCACACGAGGTGGCACCGGCGCAGCAGTTCTCGGTGAGGTAGGCGACCAGGTCGTTCATCCGCGCGAAGTTGGCGCGAACCACGATGCTCCGCCCCTCGCGGCGGTCGATCACGAGCTTCGCGGCCCGCAGTACGTTGAGGTGCGCCGTCAGCGTGGCGGGTGGCACGCGCAATGCCTCGCGCAGTTCGCCGACCGCCAAGCCGTCGGCACCGGCCACGACAAGCGCGCGGAAGGCAGCCAGCCTCGTGGCATGGGCCAATGCGTCCAGGGTTTCGAGGGCGGCGGGGGCTTTCATTGGTTCCATGATTCCAGAACTATGGAATTCAATTCAAGCCCGAATAGCGGTTGGGACCGAAGGTGGCGCCTCGGCAGGGCCGACGGTGCGATCATCCTCGGGCCGTCGTCCTCCCGCCGCCCATGCCCTCCCCGCTCCGTCGCTACGCTGTCTTCTACTTCTGTTTCTACGCGGCTCTCGGCGCGTACACGCCCTATGTGGCGCGGTTCGTCGACCACCTCGGCTTCAGCGGTCTCGTAGCGGGCGGCATGCTGGGCCTGTGGTACGCGTCGCGCATCGTGGCACCCCCGCTGTGGTCGCGGATGGTGGCGCAGAGCGCGCGGCCGGGCCTTTGGCTTTTGGCTGGTTGCGTGCTGGCCAGCCTGGGCTTCGCGTCGTTCGGCGCGGTGTCCAGCGTCACCGGCTTGTTCGCTGCCATGCTGTTTTTCGGCGCGTTCTACAACGCAGTGATGCCGCAGTTCGAGGCCATGACCCTCGGGGCCATCGCCGGCGAGACCGAGGGCTATGGCCGACTGCGCGTGTGGGGATCGGTCGGCTTCCTTGTTGTTGCCGGGAGCTACGGCGCCTTGCTCGATGCCTGGGGCGAAGCCTGGTTCGTGTGGGCCACGTTGCCTTGGTTCGCGTTGATGGTCTGGGCGGCCTGGCCCTTCCGGAATGAAGCACGATCGGGCGCTGCAACGGGGACCGTTCGCGTCGCCATGCGCGAGTTGTGGAACCGTCCCGGCACGCGGCCTCTGCTGCTGCTCGCCTTGCTGGTTCAAGCCGGCTTCGGTGCGTTCTATGTGTTCTATACCCTGCACCTGCGGGCCAACGGCCATGACGGTCTCGCGGTCGGCCTGCTCTGGATGGTCGGGGTGTTCGCTGAGATCGTGCTGTTCTGGTGGGCCCCGGGCCTGATCCGCCGCCACGGTGTCCATGCATTGATGGCGCTGTGCCTCGGGCTCACCGTCGCCCGCTGGATCGTGGTCGCGCTGTTCCCGGCATCGATGGCCCTGATGGTCGCGGCGCAACTGACGCATGCCCTCGGTTTCGCGCTCTTCCATGCCTGCCTGATGCAGCGCATGGCGGCGCTGTTCCCCGGCCACGAAGCGAGCGCGGGCCAAGGTCTGCTGTATGGCTTTTCGTCCGGACTCGGTGGCGTGGTCGGCGCGCTGCTCGCGGCGGTGCTGTGGGAATGGCAGGGTGGCGTCGCGGCCTTCCTGGGGGGCGCGGCACTCACGGCGGCCGGCCTCGGATTGCACTTGCTCCGGCGCACGGAGCCACGGCCCAACGCAGCGAAGCCGGCGGCCCCCTGACGCGTGGGGCGTTACTCGTTCGAGACCCCGTGAGGCACGTGGCCGGTGGCCACGTGCTGCATCGCGCTTTCGATGTTGTGCATCGAATCGTCAAAGAAGATATCGGCACCGAAGGTGTCGAGGAATGGCCCTTTCGGGCGTCCCCCGAGGAACAAGGCCTCGTCGAGGCGGATGCCCCACTCGCGCAGCGTGAGGATCACTCGCTTGTGCGCCGGTGCCGAACGCGCGGTGACCAGGGCGATGCGGATCGGTGGATCGGCGGCCGGCAGGGCCTGTTGCAAGGTATGCAGCGCCGAAAGAAACCCACGGAACGGGCCGCCGGAAAGCGGCTCCAGCGCGCGTTCGGTCTCATGGTCGTGGAAGGCCTGCAGCCCCTCCTCCTGCGAGACGCGTTCGCTCTCGTCGCCGAAGATCACGGCGTCGCCGTCGAAGGCGATGCGCAACTGCGGATGGCGGTCCACCGGCGGGAGGCCGGTCGGCAGGATGGTCGCCGCAGCCACGCCATGTTCCAGCGCGCTGCGCACGCTGGCGGGGTTCGCGCTGAGGAACAGCTGTGCGCCGAACGGCTGGATGTAGGGGTGCGTGTCGGCGCCGCTGGTGAACACCGCGCGCACGATCCCGAGACCGTAATACTCGATGGCGTTGAAGATGCGCAGGCCGGTGTCGGCGGAATTTCGCGACAGAAGGATCACTTCGACCGGCGGCACGCCGGCTGGCAGCAGCGCGTTCAGCGCCAGCAGCTTTCGCACCAGCGGGAAGGCGATGCCCGGCTGTAGCGGTTGGTCCTCACGCTCGCGCTGGTAGGCCGCATAGGCCTTGAGGCCCTCGCGTTCAAACAGCGCATGGCCGTCCTCGAGGTCGAACAGCGCCCGCGCGGTGATGGCGACGACCAGAGGACGCATCAGCTCTCGAACTGCTCGTTGAGGATGCGGTCCGCGAGGTCGTGCTCGGGGTCGAACAGCAGGTTCACGGTGTGCGTGCGCGATTCGCGGATCCGCACTTCGACCACGTTGCGGACCTCATGCGAATCGGCGGTGGCGCTGACCGGGCGCTTCAGCGCGTCCAGCACCTCGATCCCGATCTCGGCGTCGGATCGCAGCAACGCACCGCGCCAACGGCGTGGGCGGAACGCGGCGATCGGCGTCATGGCGATCACCTCCGAGCCGAGCGGCAGGATGGGGCCGTGCGCGGAGTAGTTGTAGGCCGTGGAGCCGGCCGGCGTTGCCACCAGCATGCCGTCGCACACCAGTTCGTCGAGCTTGCGCTGGCCATTCACCGCGATGCGAAGGTGCGCCGTCTGGCGCGTCTGCCGCAGCAGCGAGACTTCGTTGTAGGCGAGCGAGGTGATCGTCTGCCCGCCTTCGGTGACGGCCTCCATTTCAAGAGGCCGGAGCACGTTGTGGCGCGCGAAAGCGAGGCGCTCCAGCAGCCCGTCGGCACGGTACTGGTTCATCAGGAACCCGACCGTGCCGAGCTTCATCCCGTAGACCGGGATGCCCAACCCGCCGTGCCGGTGCAGGGTTTGCAGCATGAAGCCATCGCCACCGAGCGCCACGATCACCTCGGCGTCGGCCGGGGTGCAGGGGCCGTGCGCGGCCTCAAGCGCCTGGCGGGCCGCCTCGGCTTCCGCCGTGGGGCTCGCCAGGAAGGCGATCCGTGAGAAGGCCATCCCTGCCCGCCCGGTCAGCCGACGCGCCCGCCGGCCGCGGCGATCTGGCCGAGGCGACGCACGGCGACCAGCAACGTCGCGTAGTCCATACCGCGCAGGTTGCGCATGTCGGCGAACATGGCCAGCGTGTAGCGCAGGGTCGAATCCTCGCGCGAGAGCCACGCACCCACGGCATTGGCGGCGCCCTTTCCGGCCGGCGTGCCGGCGAGCACCTGGCCGACCAGCGTGCTCTGCTGCTGCTGCAGCTCGTCACGCAGCGCGCCGCGGGCCTGGGCGTGCCAACGGCCCTCGACCGGCAGCAGTTCGACCTGGTCCATCAGCCATTTGGTGTGCAGCGCGTCCGAGAGCGAGAAGTAGACGCGCGCCACGTCGGCCACCGGCAGCTTGCGCTGCAGGGCGATCTGCGCGACGTCAAGCCCGTAGGCGAGGAAAGGCAGGGCCGCGAAGTCGGCCGCCAGCGCCGGCGAGAAGCCCTTGCGCGTCCAAGCCTCGATACTGGCCTCGTACTGCGCCTTGGCTTCGCCGGGGAGCGCCTTCGGCAGCACGGCACGCAGTTCGTTGAGGCTGGCTGCATAGCGCTCGACCATCGAAGCGATGACCAAGTGCTCGCCCGGCAGGTTGAGCATCCAGCGGGTGTACTGGCGCAGCAGGTTCCAGACCGCCATCAGCGCGTCGATCTGCGCGGATTCCGGCACCTTGAGGTCCGCGGCGTCGATCGCCGACCACCACTGGCGCGCGTCGAGGATCTCGCGGGCAATCGTGTAGGCCTTGGCGATCTGCGCCGGCTGTTCACCGGTGTCTTCCTGCATGCGCAGCACGAAGGTGGAACCCATGCGGTTCACCATCGAGTTGGTCACCGCCGTGGCGATGATCTCGCGGCGCAGGCGGTGGCCTTCCATGTCGGCCGCGTAGCGCTCCTGCAGCGCCTTCGGGAAATAGCGCTGCAGCTCACGCGACAGGTAGGGATCTTCCGGGACGTCGCTGTCGAGCAGCTGGTTGAAGATCACGATCTTGTCGTAGCTGAGCAGGATCGACAGTTCGGGTCGCGTCAGGCCGAGCCCGCGCGAACGGCGGTCGCTGAATTCGGCGTCGGACGGCAGGAACTCGATGGCGCGGTCGAGCAGGCCCTGCGATTCCAGCGTGCGGATCAGGTGCTGGAAGCTGCCGAGGCGCGGAATGCTCATCCGCTCCATCAGGCTGATGGCCTGGTTCTGCCGGTAGTTGTCGTTCAGCACCAGCTCGCCGACCTCGTCGGTCATCTGCGCCAGCAGCGTGTTGCGCTGCTCGAGCGTCAGGCCACCGCGCGCCATCACCCCACCCAGCAGGATCTTGATGTTGACCTCGTGGTCCGAGGTGTCGACGCCGGCCGAGTTGTCGATGAAGTCGGTGTTGAGCAGCACACCGGCGGCGAGGCAGGCTTCGATGCGGCCCTTCTGCGTCATGCCGAGGTTGCCGCCCTCGCCCACCACCTTGCAGCGCAGCTCGCGGCCGTCGACGCGCAGACCGTTGTTGGCGCGGTCGCCGGCGTCGGCGTGCGTCTCAGTGCTGGCCTTGACGTAGGTGCCGATGCCGCCGTTCCACAGCAGGTCCACCGGCGCCTTGAGGATGGCGTTCATCAGTTGGGCGGGCGTCACCTGCTCGGCGTCGCCCTCGATGCCGAGCGCCTCGCGAACTTCCGGGCTGACCGGAATGTGCTTCGCCGAACGCGGATAGATACCACCACCGGCCGAGATCAGCGCCTTGTCGTAGTCGTCCCAGCTCGAACGCGGCAGCTTGAACAGGCGGTCGCGCTCGATGAAGGACTTCGCCGAATCCGGGTTCGGGTCGAGGAAGATGTGGCGGTGGTCGAAGGCCGCGAGCAGGCGGATTTGCTTCGACAGCAGCATGCCGTTGCCGAACACGTCGCCCGACATGTCGCCCACGCCCACGCAGGTGAAGTCCTGCGTCTGCGAATCGCGCCCCATGGCGCGGAAGTGGCGCTTCACCGACTCCCAACCACCGCGAGCGGTGATGCCCATGCCCTTGTGGTCGTAGCCGACCGAGCCGCCCGAGGCGAAGGCATCGCCCAGCCAGAAGCCGTGCTCGGCGCTGATGCCGTTGGCGATGTCGGAGAACGTGGCCGTGCCCTTGTCGGCGGCGACGACGAGGTACGGATCGTCCGCGTCATGGCGAACGACGTCGAGCGGCGGGACGATCTTGCCTTCGACGATGTTGTCGGTGATGTCCAGCAGGCCGTTGATGAAGCGCTTGTAGCTGGCGATGCCCTCGGCCATCCACGCGTCGCGATCGGCGCTCGACGGCAGGCGCTTCGGGAAGAAGCCGCCCTTCGAGCCGACCGGCACGATGACCGTGTTCTTCACCATCTGCGCCTTGACGAGGCCGAGCACTTCCGTGCGGAAGTCCTCGCGGCGGTCCGACCAGCGCAGGCCGCCGCGCGCCACGGGCCCGAAGCGCAAGTGCACGCCTTCGACCCACGGCGAATAGACGAAGATCTCGCGGTAGGGCTTGGGCTTCGGCAGGTCCGGCACCTTGGACGGGTCGAACTTGAAGCTGATGTAGTCGCGACCCTTGGTCTGGTGGAAGCTCGTGCGCAGCGTGGCCTGGATGACCGCCTTCAAGCTGCGCAGGATGCGGTCTTCGTCGAGGCTCGAAACCTTCTCCAGCACGGCCCCCATCGCTTCTTCGATGCCCGCCATCGCGGCATTGCGTTCCAGTCCCGTGGCCTGTGCTGCGGCGTCGACGGCGGCAGTGAGCGCGGTGCGGTCGGCCTCGGCGAGCCCGGCCAGCACGCGGCCGAGCGAATCGCGCGCCGCGGCGCTGCGGGCGGCATCGGCGTCGCCGCGTGCAGGGTTGAAGCGCGCCTCGAAGAGCTCCGCCAGAAGGCGAGCCACCAGCGGGTAGCGCACCAGCGTCTCTTCCATGTAGGTCTGCGAGAACGGCACGCCGGTCTGCAGCAGGTACTTGGCGTAGCCGCGCAGCATCGCCACCTGGCGCCACGTCAAGCCGGCGGCGAGCACGAGCTTGTTGAAGCCGTCGTTCTCTGCATCACCCGACCAGATGCGGGCGAAGGCTTCCTCGAAATCGGCACGTGCCGCGGCGAGGTTGCCGAGCGGGCGCTGGGCCTGCACCACGAAGTCCTGGATCGCCACGAGGCGACCGTCGGCTTCGAGTTCGAAGGGGTGTTCGGACAGGATGCGCAAGCCGAGGTTTTCCAGCATCGGCAGCGCGTCCGAGAGCGCGATCACTCGGTCGAGGCGCATGGCCTTGAAGCGAAGGCCTTCCTCGTTCTGGTACAGCGAGAGCGCGAGGTCTTTCTCGGAAGCGAGCTGATCGGTGCGAACGAGGTCCTGCGCCGCCATCTCGGGCGTGACCGCGTCGATGTAGCCCGGCGGCAGGCCCTTGGCGAAGCGGCGGGCCAAACGCAAGCCATCGCTCTCGCCCTTCGCGCGCACCAGCGCATCGCGAAGCCCGTCCTGCCAATTGCGGACGATGGCGGCGATGCGTTGCTCCAGCGCCGTCGCGTCGGCGGCGACGGTGGCGCCCGCCTTTGGCCGGATGACGAGGTACATCTGCGCCAGCGGCGACTCGCCGATGCTGATGCCCGAATCGATGCGCTCGCCCTGCAGCGCGTCGCGCAGCAGCGTTTCGATGCGATTGCGCACTTCGCCGCTGAAGCGGTCGCGCGGGATGTACACGAGCGCCGAGAAGAAACGACCGTAGCGGTCGCGGCGCAGGAAGAGGCGGCTGCGCACCCGCTCCTGCAGCGCGAGGATGCCCATCACCGTGGTGAAGAGCTCATCCGCCGAACTCTGGAACAGTTCGTCGCGCGGCAGCGTGTCGAGGATATGCCGGAGCGCCTTGCCGCTGTGGCTCGCGGCGGACAGGCCGGAGCGCTCCATGATCTGGTCGTGCCGGCGGCGCACCAGCGGGATCTCCCACGGGCGGCGGTTGTAGGCGCCCGAGGTATAGAGGCCGAGGAAGCGCTGTTCGGCGACCGCCACGCCGTTCTCGTCGTAAACCAGCACGCCGATGTAGTCCATGTAACCGGGGCGGTGGACCGTCGCGCGGGCATTGGTCTTGGTCAGGATCAGCACGTCGCGTTCGCCTGCCTGGCGAGGCGCCACGAATTCGCTCACCGCGCGCGGCGGCTGCGCCGACGCGTGACGCATCAGGCCGAGGCCGCTCCCTTCCACCGCGGCCAGCGTGCGCTCCGCGCCGTCGCCCGAGACCCGGTACTCGCGGTAGCCGAGGAAGGTGAAGTGGTTGTCCGCAGCCCAGCGCAGGAAGTCCTGCGATTCGGCGCGGATGACGTCATTGACGGGCAGCGCGCGGGTCGACATCTCGTCGGCGGCGCGCACCATGATGTCGCGCATCGCCGCCCAGTCCTGCACGCAGGCGCGCACGTCGGCGAGGGCACCTTCGATGCCCTGCTGGATGCCGGCGAAGTCCTCGGTGGCCTGGCGGTCGATCTCGATGTGCATCAACGATTCGCCGTCGATCACCGGATGCACCAGCAGGTGGATGCCGATGCCGCGCTCGGCCAGCGCCATGCTCACCGAGTCGACGAGGAAGGGCATGTCGTCGTTGGCGATCTGCAGCACGGTGGGCGAGCTGCCGAAGCCCTGCGGCGAGGTCTCCGGATTCAGCATCCGGAGCTTCGGCGCGCCGGCGGCGCGACCCGCGGCGAAGGCCAGCATGTCCCGGGCCACGGCCAACCAGGCGTCGGCGGGGCGCAGCACGAGATCTTCCTGTGGCACGCGGGCGTAGAACCGTTCGACGAAGCGCGACAGCGCCGCCCCGTCAGGTCCCGAGTTCGCTGCAGCCGAGGCCAGGGCGGAAAGTTCGGGGTTGGGGGCGGCGTTCGGGGCGCTCATGGGGTCGGTCGATCCGGCGACTGAGTGAAAGCTCGAAGTGTACGCGGTCTCAACGTCGGCCCGATGCTCCCGGAGCCGCCGTGGGGCCGGTTTCCACCCATTGGGGACTGGCATCAACGAAGGGCTTGATGCCCAATTCTCGGTAGACGGACGTCGGTTCGATGTGCTTGCCCTGCGTCACCACGGTCACCATACGCCGGAGTGCGGTGATGTCCGCGGTCGGGTCGCCGTCGACGAGGGCAAGGTCGGCGACGAAGCCTTTCGCGATGCGGCCACGCTCGCTGGCGAGTCCGCTGTAGCGGGCGGCGTTGCGCGTGGCGATCTGCAGCACTTCGTTCGAGGGGATGCCAGCCATCGTGTACAGCTCGAGCTCGCGCTGCAGGGTGAACCCGGCCATGGCGTCGGTGCCGGCCACGAGCGGCACGCCGGCCCGGTGCAGGCGGCCGATGAAGTCGATCATCGCCAGGTAGCTCTTCTCGTAGCGTTGTTGCGTGGCGTCGTCCGGAATCTCCATGCCGCCGCTTCGGAAGCTGCGCTGCACGCTCGGCGGGAAGTGGTCGGCCACCGCGGCGTAGGCCGGCGAAAGGGTGCCGTCTTTCTGCCGAAGGAAATCGAAGGTGGCGAGGGTCGGATCGACGACGGTTTTCTGCTCGACGAGCAGGCGGATGAAGTCCTGGACCGGCGCACTGTCGAAGTCGATCTCGCCGGTGCGCGCCGCCGGGAGGTAGAAGCGCTCCAGCGTGCGCGTGTCGGTCTTGTCGTTGACGAGGAAGTTGAGCAGCACCTGGTTGACGTGGTTCAGCTCGTCGAAGCCGTACTCGACCACGGTGCGCGCGCGCAGGAAGGCCGGCACGTGGCCGCTGACCCGCAGGCCACGGGAATGGGCGTAAGCCACGGTTTCGCGCAGGTGCTGGCGCGGGAAGCTGTTGTAGACCTTGATCTGCGGATAGCCGCGGGCGGCGTACCAGTCGACGGCGGACTTCGCTTCCTCCAGCGTGCTCACCACGAAGCCGTTCCGCGCCGAGTACGGGCTCTCGCCCTCGAGGAAACCGGCCGGTACGACCTGCGGGCCGAACACCTCGCCGCGCGCGGTCTCGTCGATGATGCGCTGCACCGTGGCGTTGTCGTTGCCCATGTCGCGCACCGTGGTGACGCCGGCCGCGAGGTTGAGGCCACCTTCCCAGCGACCGACGTGGCCATGCATGTCGAACAGGCCGGGAAGGAGGACGCGCCCCTCGGCATCGAGCGTGCGCGCGGCGCCGCGGCTGTCGCTGCCGGCGGGCAGCACGGCGGCGATGCGACCCCGAAGAATGTAGACGTCGCTCAGTTCCTCGCCGAGTTTGGCAGCCTCGCTGTCGAACACGCGGGCATTGCGGATGACCGAGAGACCGGGCATCGGCGTCGCGAGCCGCTGGTTCAGTCCGGCGAGGATCTCGGCCTCCGCGGCCAGCTGGAGTTCGCCGAGGCGCTTCTCCTCCGCTTGGTAGCCCTCGGGCAGCGCGGCGAGGTAGCCCGGGATGATGAATCCGAAGAACGTCGGGGTGTCGCCCGTGGTGACCCAGCCGAACGAGGGCGTGAGGCCCAAGCCGCTCTGCGCGATCAGCGCGACCTCGCGACGGCTCGCCCCTTCGCCGACCGTGGTGCGCGTGATCTCCCGCTGGGTCATCCGGCCAGAGGGCAGCAGGTCGAGGGTGTTCCCTCGACGCGCCGCGGTCTGGAACATCAATTCAGCGAGCGCCACGCTTTGGCTGAAAGGCACGTACAGGCGTCCACCCGGCGCGTCGCTCTCGCCCTGCTCCGTGCTGCTCGACCAGCTCGCCTTCCGGCCCCGCACGTCGAAGCGCTCGTCCACCTTCGAACCGAAGGTCGTCGAGCCCGTGGCTCGGTAGCTGAGCAAGCTGCCGTCGTCGGCGATCCGGAACACTTCGTCGAGCTCCGGCCCGCGGCCGTTGTCCTTGAAGATGAAGCGCCCACGGCATTCGCCGGCGGCGTCGCAGGCGAGCGTCTGTTCACCGGCCACCGTGCCGTTGTCGACGGTGATCACCCATCGACGCGGATTCGACGTTTCGGCGGCCGAGGCCGCGCCTGCCGCCACGAGGGCCCATCCGATCCACATCGCCGCGCGGGCCGCCCGTTTCGCCATCGTCGCTCTCCCCGGAAGATGCCCCGACTCTGCGCCGCGCGGTGGTGGCCCGCAAGCATCGTCGCTAGGCTGGGGCGACCCAACGAGGAGCGCCACCATGATCGGCTACGCCACCATTGGCACACGCGACATCCATCGCGCCGTCGCTTTCTTCGATGCCCTGCTCGCACTGATGGACGCCAAGGTGTTCATGGAGGAGCCGGGCAAGTTCAAGGCCTGGGAGGGCAAGGACGGCGGCACCGGCTTCGGTGTGCTCTACCCCTTCGATGGCCAGCCGGCGACGGTCGGCAATGGCAGCATGCTGGCCCTGGCCTGCCGCGACCCGGCCCACGTCGACGCGGTTCACGCGAAGGCCCTGGCGCTCGGCGGCGCGGACGAAGGGGCGCCCGGCCCCCGCGGCGGCGGCTTCTACGCCGCCTACTTCCGGGACCTCGACGGCAACAAGTTCAACGCCTTCTGCATGGCCGGGGGCTGACCCCGGCCGATCGTGCGCCGCATCACGACACGGGGGCTCCGGCGGGCGTAGGGTGCCGGGGTTCCGCGCACCGGACTGCCCATGCTGATCGGCCCGTCCATCGCTCCTTCGGCCCCCGCGTCCGCCCCGTCCAAGACGGAGGCGGTGGCTGCGCCTTTGCCGGCGGTGGCCCTGGCGCCGGCATCGACCCAGCCGCAGACCCTTCGTGCCGCCGTCCCGGTGACCGCCGGCAGCCCGCGGAACCCGCTCGAGGACGCCCGCACCCGGGTAGCGATCCAGCAGCTCCAGGCCCGCGACCGCGAAGTGCGCCAGCACGAACAGGCCCACATGGCGGCCGCCGGCGGCCTGCTGAAGTCCGGCCCCAACTACAGCTACATCACCGGCCCGGACGGCAAGCGCTACGCCGTGGGCGGCAGCGTCGAGATCGACACCAGCGAAACCAGCGACGACCCCGAGGCGAATCTCGAAAAAGGCGAGCGGATCCAAGCCGCCGCGCTCGCTCCAGCCGAACCTTCGGGGGCCGACCTGGCCATCGCCAAACTGGGCGCCCGGATCGAGCAGCGCGCACGGGCCGAGCTGGCCCGCCGCGAAGCCGCCGCGAACGCCTATTCGGAACAGGCCTCGCTCGGCGACGCGCTGCGCAATCGCGGCGAACCGCCCCGTTCAATTGGTCTCGTGCTCGAGCGCGTGGCCTGAGCCTTAACCGCCGCGACGGCGGCCGGCCGCGCCTCAGCCGTCGAGTTCGCTCCAGCGAGCGAAGGCGGCATCCAGTTCCGCCTGTGCGGCGGCCATCCGCGAATGGTGCGCGGCTTGGGCCGCACTATCTTTCGCATAGAATCCCGGCGCTGTCAGGGCATCAGTGAGCGACGCCATCTCGTTCTCGAGGGCGTCGATGCGCCCCGGCAAGGCTTCGAGTTCGCGCTGCTCCTTGAAGCCGAGCTTGCGCTTCGGTGCAGCGGGCTTGGCCGGTTCAGGCGCCGGCACCGCGCGCGCTACGGGCGCTGGCGGTGCGGACTTGGCCACGGCCCCCGAGGTCGCGACCACGCTCGCCGCCGGGCGCTGCCGCAGCCAATCGGTGTAGCCGCCCACGTAGTCGCCGACGCGGCCGTTCCCTTCCATGACCAGCGTTGACGTCACCACCGAATCGATGAAGTCGCGGTCATGGCTGACCAGCAGCAGGGTGCCCGGGTACTCGCCGAGCAGTTCCTCCAGCAGTTCCAGCGTCTCGACGTCGAGGTCGTTGGTGGGTTCGTCCATCACCAACAGGTTCGAGGGCTGCGCGAAGAGCCGCGCCAGCAGCAGGCGGTTGCGCTCGCCGCCGCTGAGTTTGTGGATCGGTGCGCGGGCACGCTCCGGCGTGAACAGGAAGTCCTGCAGGTAGCCCATGACGTGCTTGCGCTGGCCACCGACCTCGACGAACTCCGCACCCTGCGACACGTTGTCGAGCGCGTTCCAGTCTTCGCGCAGCGCCATGCGGTACTGGTCGAAATAGGCCACCTGCAGGCCGGTGCCTTGCTTCACTTCGCCGGCCTGCGCCTGCAGGTCGCCCAGCAGCAGCTTGATCAGGGTGGTCTTGCCGCTGCCGTTCGGACCGATCAGGCCGATGCGGTCGCCGCGCATCACCGTGAGGTCGAGGTCGCGGACGAGCGTCCGCTCGCCGTGGCCGAAGGTGAGTCCTTGGGTCTCGATGACCTTGCGGCCGCTCTGCTGGCCTTCGGCCAGCGCCATCTTCACGTTGCCGGTCTTGTCGCGGCGCTCGGCGCGCTCGCTGCGCATCGCCTCGAGGCGGCGCACGCGCCCCTCGTCGCGGGTGCGGCGGGCCTTGATGCCCTGCCGGATCCAGACTTCCTCCTGCGCCAGCAGCTTGTCGAACTTGGCGTTCTCCTGCGCTTCCGAATGGGCGCGCTCCTCCTGACGGCGCAGGTAGTTCGCCCAGTCGCCCGGCCAGCTCGACAACAAACCGCGGTCGATCTCGACGATGCGGGTGGCCAGCGCCTTGAGGAAGCGCCGATCGTGGGTGACGAAGACGATCGTGCCCTTGTAGTCGAGCAGCGCGGCTTCCAGCGCCTCGATGGCCGCGATGTCCAGGTGGTTGGTGGGCTCGTCGAGCAGGAGGATCTGGGGTTCGGCCACGAAGGCGCGGGCCAGGAGCACGCGGCGCTTCAGGCCGCCCGATTGCGCGGAGAACGGCAGTTCGCCGTCGAGGCCGAGCTTGGTCAGGGTGGCGTCGACCTTGGCCTCGAGCCGCCAACCGTCGGCGGCGTCGATGCGGGCCTGAACGCGGCCGAGCGCGTCCATGTCGATCTCGTCGGCATGGCTGAGGTGGTGGAATTCGGCAATGTCGTGGCCCACCGAGCCGAGGCCGTCGGCGACGACGTCGTAGATCGAACCCTCGAGATGCGCGGGCACCTCCTGCTCGAGCCGGGCCACGCGCACCCCGCCTTCGAGGCGGCGCTCACCGTCGTCGGGGACGATCTCCCCCGCGATCAGTTTCAGCAGCGTGGACTTCCCGGCGCCGTTACGGCCGATCAGGGCGATGCGTTCGCCGGGTTCGATGGCGAGGTCGACACCGTCGAGCAGGCGCGGGCCGCCGACGCCGTAGTCGAGGCGATTCAAGGTGAGCAGAGGCATGGGTCGCAGTTTACGCGGTGGCCGCAGAACCTCCCCGCCCGGCTGAACCGCCGGTTGGCTCCCGTTGGGGTGGCGGGCTCGAAGGTCGGGTAAACTCCGCGCCCTTCCCGCCGGGCGCTTCAGCCGGCACTCTCGAGGCCGCCATGAGCGCCGATACCGAAACCTCCAACGAAGCGCCCTCGCTGCGCTTTGCCGACCTTGCCCTGTCCGATGCCCTGATGAAGGCCCTCGCCGCCGTGGGCTACGAGTCGCCCTCGCCCATCCAGGCCGCGACCATCCCGCCGCTGCTGGATGGCCGCGACGTCCTCGGCCAGGCGCAGACCGGCACCGGCAAGACCGCCGCCTTCGCCCTGCCCCTGCTCACTCGCATCGGCAGCAGCGCCGCCGGCGCGCCGCAGGTGCTGGTGCTCGCCCCGACCCGCGAACTCGCGATCCAGGTCGCCGAGGCCTTCCAGAAGTACGCCGCGTTCATCCCCGGCTTCCAGGTGCTGCCGATCTACGGCGGCCAGGCCTATGGGCCGCAGCTGAGTGCCCTCAGGCGTGGTGTCCACGTTGTCGTCGGCACGCCCGGCCGCGTGATCGACCACCTTGAGCGCGGTTCGCTGGACCTGTCGAAGCTGAAGGCCCTCGTCCTCGACGAAGCCGACGAAATGCTGCGCATGGGCTTCATCGACGACGTCGAGGCCGTGCTCAAGAAGACGCCGCCGGAACGCCAGGTCGCGCTGTTCTCCGCGACCATGCCGCCGCCGATCAAGCGCATCGCCCAGACCTACCTCAAGGACCCGGTGGAAGTGGCCATCAAGGCCAAGACCACCACGGCCACCAACATCCGCCAGCGCATGTGGATGGTCAGCGGCCTGCACAAGCTCGATGCCCTCACCCGCATCCTCGAGGCCGAGACCTACGACGCGATGATCATCTTCGCGCGCACCAAGCAGGCCACGCAGGAGCTTGCCGAGAAGCTGGCCGCCCGCGGCCTGGCCGCCGCCGCCATCCACGGCGACGTGCAGCAGGCGCAGCGCGAGCGCACGATCCAGCAGCTCAAGGACCGCAAGATCGACATCCTGGTGGCCACCGACGTCGCGGCCCGCGGCCTCGATGTGGAGCGCATCAGCCACGTCCTGAACTACGACATCCCCTACGACACGGAAAGCTACGTCCACCGCATCGGCCGCACCGGCCGCGCCGGGCGCAGCGGCGAGGCCATCCTGTTCGTCAGCCCGCGCGAGCGCGGCATGCTGAAGGCCATCGAGCGCGCCACGCGCCAGCCGATCGAGCCGATGACCCTGCCCTCGGTGCAGGCCGTCAACGATTCGCGGATCAGCCGTTTCCTCGACCGCATCACCCAGGCCCGCCAGCTGGAGGGCATCGAGCCCTTCCGCGCCCTCGTCGAGCGCTACGAGACCGAGCACAACGTGCCGGCCATCGAGATCGCCGCGGCGCTGGCCCGCCTGGTGCAGGGCGATACGTCCTTGCTGCTCGATCCGAACGTCCGCGAGCCGCGCATGGAGCGGGAAGAGCGCGGCGAGCGTCCGGAGCGCCGCGAGCGCGTGGACTTCGACAAGCTGCCGCGCCAGCCGCGCGGCGAGCCGATGAGCTGGCGCCCCGAGATGCGCACCCCGCGCGAGGACGGCCCGCCGAAGCCGCGTCCGGCCAAGTTCGACGCCCCGCGCGCGCCGGAGCCGGGTTTCGCGACCTACTGGATCGCCGTGGGCCACGCCCATCAGGTGAAGCCGGGCAACATCGTCGGCGCCATCGCCAACGAGGCCGGCCTCGAAGCCGCGCACATCGGCCGCATCAACATCCGCACCAACGACACGCTCGTCGATCTGCCGGAGGGCATGCCCAAGGAGATCATGGCCCACCTGAAGAAGGTGCGCGTCGCAGGCCAGGCCCTGATGCTGAAGGCCTACGACCCGTCGAAGGACGACAGCGGCGAGCTGGAAGGCGCGGCGCGTCCGTTCGTGAAGAAGCCCGGTTTCAAGCCCGGCGGCTTCAAGGGCGGCAACTTCAAGCCGGGCTTCAAGGGCAAGCCGCGCGGCGAGTGATCCGCCACGGGCGCGGTGCATCGCGCCCGGCCCACCGGCTCACCCGTAGCGGCGCCGCGTTTCGGCGATCGATGCCGCCACCAACGCTTCGAGCACGGCCCCGTCCACATCGGCCAGTCGCTTGACGTACAGGCAGGACTTGCCGATCCGGTGTTTCCCCAGCAAGGCGAGGCGCGCCTGCTGAGCCTCGCTTTCCACATCGACGTAGACGACCAGGTCCTTGCCGCGCACGGCAAAGCCGGCCAGGCACATCTCGCCTTCGCGACCGCTCTCGTAGCGGTAACGGTAGCGGCCGAACCCGACGATGCTCGGACCCCACAGGACCGCCAGTTCGCCAGTCAGGCGGGACAGCATCGCGACCAGCGCCTCGCAGTCCGGCCGCTGAGCCTCCGACGCGCGCTCGTCGAAGTAGGCCTCGACGCTGGCCGCGGTTGCCTGGGTCTTGTTCGTCGCCATGGCCTTCAGCCTCAGTAGCCTTCGGCCCGGAGCGTCTCGCGCACGCCGTCATGGCGCTCGCGCATGGCCTCGCTGGGGCCCGCCCCGAAACGACTCACCACGACGATGGCGATGGTGGCGGCGATGAAGCCCGGAACGATCTCATACAGGCTGCTGTGGCCCCCCGCGACGACGAGTTCCTTCCAAAGGATCACCGTCGTGGCACCAGCGACCATGCCCGCCAACGCGCCATTGCGGGTCATGCGGCCCCAGAACAGCGACAGGATCACCACCGGCCCGAACGCGGCGCCGAATCCGGCCCACGCGTAAGCCACCAGGCCGAGCACCTTGCTGTCGGGGTCGCGGGCGATCCAGATCGCCAGCAGCGCGACGGCGGCGACCATCGCCCGGCCGAACCACACCAGTTCACCCTGCCCGGCCTGCGGGCGCACGAAGCCCTTGTAGAAGTCTTCGGTGAGCGCGCTGCTGCATACCAGCAGCTGGCAGGACAGCGTGCTCATGATCGCCGCGAGGATGGCCGACAACAGCACGCCGGCCACCCACGGATTGAACAGCACCGTCGAGAGCTGGATGAAGACGCGCTCGCTGTTCGCCGCGACCGGGCCGACATGCTCCGGATGCACGGCGAAGTAGGCGTTGGCGAAGAACCCCACGGCCATCGCGCCGCCCAGGCAAAGAACCATCCACGTCATGCCGATGCGGCGCGCCATCGGGATGGTCTTCAGCGAATCGGCCGCCATGAATCGCGCGAGGATGTGCGGCTGCCCCACGTAGCCGAGGCCCCAGGCCAGCAGGGAAACGATGCCGACCAGACCAAGCGCGCCGCCGTTGAACCAGTCGGTTTTCGCCGGATCGGTCTGTTCGATGAGGGTGAGGCTCGCCTCGAGCCCGCCGCTCCCCAGCACCATCATCACCGGCACGAGGATCAGCGCGAAGATCATCAGCGTGGCCTGCACCGTGTCGGTCCAGCTCACCGCGAGGAATCCGCCGATCAGCGTGTACAGGATGGTGGCCGCGGCGCCCCACCAGATCGCTTCGGCGTACGGGAGGCCGAACACGCTCTCGAACAGCCGGGCGCCGGCGACGATGCCGCTCGCGCAGTAGATCGCGAAGAAGACCAGGATGACCGTCGCCGAAAACACCCGCAGCAGCTTCGCGTGGTCCTCGAAGCGATGGGTGAAGTAGTCCGGCAGCGTGAGCGCGTTCCTGGTGCGCTCGGTATAGACGCGCAGCGGGCCGGCCACGTACTTCCAGTTCGCCCAAGCCCCGATGACGAGGCCGATCGCGATCCAGGCTTCCGACGCGCCGCCGACGTAGAGCGCACCGGGCAGGCCCATCAGCAGCCAGCCGCTCATGTCGGAGGCGCCGGCCGACAGTGCCGTGACCACGCTGCCCAGCGAGCGGCCACCGAGGATGTAGTCGTCGAAACTGCGGGTGCGCCACCAGGCCCAGACGCCGATGCCCACCATCACCAGCAGGTAGAGGCCGAAGGTGATGAGCAGCGGCGTGGCGGTCATGGACTGGACTCGGAGGCGGCGTTGATTTCGCGGTCGCGGGCGACGCTTTCGAAGGGCGTGCCGCAGATCGCCGGGAGGGGTTCGTTGAGCTCGAAGAGTTTGAAGGCCATCTGGCCGTTCTGGTGCATCCGGACGAGGACGTGGGCCGCACGCTCATCCATACCGAGCGCTTCCCACTTGGTGCCGGACGGCGGCCGGAACGTCAGCGTCCTGACGAAACGGAGCGCATGACGGTCGGTCACGGCATTGCCGGAACGGCGCGAGATGCGGCTTTGCTTGGTGTGGCCTTCCGCAGTGACCGTTGTGGCAATGCAAACAAATGCGGGGACCGTGCCTACGCCCGGCCGCTCGACGACGCGGCTGGCCGCGACCGGAAGGGAAAGCAGCATGGCGAAGGCCGCGGCGGCGGCCACTGGGAAACGCGCGGTCAGGCGATGGTGGGGGCGGTTCGACATTCCTTGGTCCTTGGAGTCCTGGTGGGGGGGTGCGAGGAGTCTAGGCGGGGTCGCCGCCCTTGCCCATCGGCGACAGGTCCGGCGCGAGCGCCACCCGGTCGTCGAAGACGAAACAGCCGCCCTGCCAATGCGCCCCGCCGACGGCTTCGAAGTAACCGAGGATGCCGCCTTCGAGCTGTCGCACGTCGCCGAAGCCCATCGTCCGGAGCAGAGGCGCGGCCTTTTCGCAGCGGATGCCTCCCGTGCAGAAGCTCACCACGGTGGCACCGGCGAGCCGATGGCGTTCGGCCTCGAGGGCCTCCGGCAGTTGCACGAAGTCGTCGATCGGCAGGGTGAGCGCACCGTCGAAGGTGCCGTAGTCCACTTCTTCGCGATTGCGCGTGTCGAGCAGGACAACCGGACGGCCATCGTCGTCGTGCCCCGCGTCGAGCCAGCGCTTCAGCGTGGGCGGGTCAACCAAGGGCGCAGGCGAACCGATCGGGTCCACGCCTTCCCGACGGAACGCGATGATTTCGCGCTTGAGCTTCACCTTGAGCCTTGCGAAAGGAACGGCCTCGCTCCAGCTCTCCTTGGCGGCCAGGCCGGCGAACCGGGCGTCGTCCTCGAGCCACGCGAGGAAGCCGCGCAGCGCCGAAGGCTCGCCGGCGAGGAACAGGTTGATGCCCTCGGGCGCCACCAGCACGGTGCCCTTGAGGCCCGCCGCGTCCGCACGCGCGGCGATCGGCCCGCGGAGGGATGCCGTGTCGTCGATCGGCACGAACCGGTAGGCGGCGATGTTGAGGATCGAAGGCATGCGGGCTCGACGGTCGCCGGGAACGGGCATCGGCGAGGCCTTGGATTATCGCCGTGCCGATCGCGCCCGATACAGCTTGACATTGATCCTCTCGTTGCCAGACTTCCCGGCATCCACCACGGGAGCCGCCATGAACCGCCTCGCCCTCCGCCGCGCCGCCACGCAATCCCTCGCGCTCGGCGCCGTTCTCGCTGCCGGTCTCGCGACGGCCTCGGACTATCGCAACTTCAGCATCGGCGCCGGATTCACGCCCGACCCGCAGACGGGCACCGGCACCACGGGTGGCGCGCGCGATGCGTCGCAGGCGTTTGGTGGCCAGTGCAGTGGCAGCGTCGACACCACGCCCGACCACGTGATCACGGTCACCAGCGCGGTCAACTTGAAGCTTTACACCACCAGCACCACCGACTCGACGCTGGTGATGCGCGGTCCCTCGGGCACGTTCTGCGACGACGACAGCCGCGGCGAACTCGATGCCGAGATCAACGCCGTGCTGCGCCCCGGCCGCTACGAGGTGTATGTCGGCCACCTTGGCCAGACGGGCCAGTACACGCTCACCCTCACCGAAAACGTCGGTGGCACGGGGCCGGGCCCGGGAGGCGACGGCAGCATCGAGGCCTACCGTGACTTCACGCTCGGTGCCGGCTTCACCCCGGACCCACAGCGCAGCCGCGGCGAAACCGGCGGCTCGCGCGATGCGCGCAGCTTCGGCAAGGCCTGCGTGGGCACGATCGACACCTCGCCCGACCATCGCCTCACCGTGACCTCCGCCCTGAACCTGAAGATCTTCGTCGAGAGCACCACCGACTCCACGCTGGTGGTGGTCGGCCCGAACCGCACCTGGTGCGACGACGACAGCCACGGCGATCTCGACGCGGAGATCAGCGGCATGTTCTCGCCGGGCCAGTACCAGATCTTCGTCGGAACGAACGGCAACCAGAACGGCAACTACACGATCACCCTGACCGAACAGTGATCCGTTCCCTGCCCTTCGCGGCGCTGGCCCTCGCGGCCGCGCTGCTCGCCGGCTGCCACGCTCCCGAGGGACCTCCCGCCGGTGGCAGCCCGGCCGATCTCGAGATCACCGTGCTGCGCGCAGGCGATGGTGCCGTGGCGCGCAGCGGTGACACCGTCCGCGTGCACTACACCGGCTGGCTGTACGACGAGCGCGTCGCCGGCCGGAAAGGCACGGAGTTCGACAGCTCGCGTCCTCGGGGCGAGGCCTTCGACTTCCCCTTGGGGCGTGGCGTAGTCATCCGCGGCTGGGACGAGGGCGTCATGGGCATGAAGGTCGGCGAGCTGCGCGAGCTCGCGATTCCCGCCGACCTCGGCTACGGCAGCCGCGGCGCTGGCGAGGTGATTCCGCCGCACCAGCCCCTGATTTTCGAAGTCGAGTTGCTGGCCGTCGAGCCAGCGCGTTGAGAGTGGTTCCGTGAGCGACGCGAACACCGAGGCATGGGTCTGCCCCGGCGTCGCCATCATCGGCGGCGGGCCGGCGGGGCTCATGGCCGCGGAAGCGGCCCGCCGTGCGGGCGTCGAGGTCGACCTGTTCGAAGCCAAGCCGTCGGTGGGCCGGAAATTCCTGATCGCCGGCCGTGGGGGATTGAACCTCACCCATGGCGATCCGCGCCCCCGATTCGATCAGCGTTACAGCCGGGGCGCAGGCGAGGTCGGACACTGGCTGGACGCCTTTGATAGCGAACAGCTCCGTGCCTGGGCGCTCGAGCTCGGCGTGGAGACCTTCGTCGGCAGTTCGGGGCGAGTCTTCCCCAACGACATGAAGGCCGCGCCGCTGCTCCGCGCCTGGGTGGCCCGGCTGAAGCAGGACGGTGTCCGCTTGCACATGCGGCAACGTTGGGCGGGATTCGATGCCGACGGCCGAGCCGTGCTCGAAGGCCCGGATGGGCGACGACGGCTGGACGCACAAGCCGTGGTGCTCGCCCTCGGCGGGGGCAGCTGGCCGCAGCTCGGTTCGGACGGCGCGTGGCTGCCGTGGTTGGCGGAGCGTGCGGTGCCCACGGTGCCCTTGGAGGCGTCCAACTGCGGCTTCGACGTGGCCTGGAGCCCCTTCATCGCCACGAAGTTCGCCGGCGCACCGTTGAAGCCGGTCATCGCGCATTGGCGTGACGCCGGGGGACGCGAGCGCCAGTTGCAAGGTGAATGCGTGCTCTCGGCGCATGGCATCGAAGGCAGCCTCCTGTATGCGATCGGCCCGGACCTGCGGGCCGCCTTGCGTCGGGACGGGCACGTGGACATCGGGCTGGACCTCGCCCCCGGGCTCCCGATCGAGCGCGTTCGCGATGCCCTCGCCAAGCCCCGCGAAGGCCGCTCGCTCAGCGAGGTCTTGCGCCGCCGGCTGAAACTCGACGGCGCGAAAGCGGCCCTGCTGCGCGAAGTGCTGCCGCCCGCCGACCTCGCGGACGCCGGGCGGTTGGCGCAGGCCATCAAGCGCCTGCCCTTGCGCCTCGGTGCACCGCGCCCCATCGCCGAGGCCATCAGCACCGCCGGCGGGCTCGCAATGGGGGCAGTCGACGCGCACCTCGGCGTGAAGGCGCTCACCGGTTGGTTCGCCTGCGGCGAGATGCTGGACTGGGACGCCCCGACCGGTGGCTACCTCCTCACCGCCTGCTTCGCGAGCGGGGTGGTGGCCGGACGTTCCGCCGCATCGGCGTGTCGCGCCGCAACAACGCCGCGTTAACTCCGCCGAAGCGGGAGCGCGCTAGCCTCTGGGCTCCTTCCCCCGGAGGCCATCCCCATGCGCCGCGCCGCCCTTGCCGTCACCCTCGCTTCCGTTCTCGCCGCCGCACTGTGGCCCGCAGCCGCTGCCGCACAAGCCAACACGCAGAACACCGCCAGCCAGCTCGGCACGGTGCGCGTCACCACGGTCGCCACCGGACTGCAGAACCCGTGGGGTCTCGCCTTCCTGCCCGACGGCAATTTCCTTGTCACCGAACGTCCCGGGCGCCTGAGGGTTGTCACGCCACAGGGCGGCGTCTCCACCGCCCTCACCGGCTTACCGGCGGTGTTCGCCCAAGGGCAAGGCGGCCTGCTCGACGTCGCGCTCGATCCGGGGTTCGCCACCAACCGCCGCGTTTACCTCAGCTTCGCCGAGCCGGGGACGAACGGCACGGCAGGCACCGCGGTGTACAGGGCTGAATTGAACGCCGGCAGCACCGGCCTGGTGAACGGCAGCGTGATCTTCCGCGCCACGCCCAAGCTCAACACGCAGGGCCATTTCGGTTCGCGCCTCGCGTTCGGCCCCGACGGCTTCCTTTACGTCACCTCGGGCGACAACCAGAACAACGCCACCGCCCAGCGCCAGAACCAGCACCAGGGCAAGATCGTGCGCATCCGCACCGACGGCACGGTGCCGGCCGACAACCCCTTCGTCGGCAACAGCGCCTGGCTGCCCGAGATCTGGTCCACCGGCCACCGCAGCCCGCAGGGCATGGCCTTCCATCCGGTCACCGGCCAGCTGTGGATGAACGAGCACGGCCCGAAAGGTGGCGACGAACTCAACCGCGTCGGTCGCGGCCTCAATTACGGCTGGCCCACGATTACCTGGGGTATCGGTTACGACGACCGCCCGATTCCGGAGGCCACGGGCACCAGTGCGGCCGGCCTCGAGCAACCGCAGCATTACTGGGTGCCCTCGATCGGCACCAGCGGCCTCGCCTTCTACAACCACCCGCGATCGCCGGAGTGGATGGGCAGTGTGCTGGTGGGCGGGCTCGTGTCGCGCAGCATCCATCGGCTTCGCCTCGACTCGAACAATCGCGTCGTCGTCCAGGAGCAGCTGCTTTCCGGCCTGAATTGGCGCATCCGCGATGTGCGCGTCGGCGCGGATGGCAATGTCTACGCCCTGACCGACGACAGCAACGGCCGCGTGCTCCGCATCGAGCCGCCGACGGTCACGCCGCGCGGCAAGCGCCCCGCGATCCTGCCCCCGGCGGCCCCGTCCGGCGAAGTGCGCGTTCCCGCCAAGTCGGTCCGGGTGACGCAGTGACGCGCCCTTGATGCGGTCGCCGTGACACTCGCGCGTCCTTCACTGACGACGCCGACCATGTCCCGACGCCCGCTCGCCGCTTTCCTTGCCCTTGCTTTGGCCCTTCCCGCCGCGACGACGCTCGCCGCGGAATCCCGCGAATTCGCGAGCGAGAACGGCCCGGTCCGGGTGACGACCGTGGCCGAAGGCCTCGAACACCCCTGGGGGCTCGCCTTCCTGCCCGACGGCCGCATGCTGGTGACGGAGCGGCCGGGCCGCCTCCGTATCGTCAATGCCGACGGCACCCTGTCGCGTCCGATCTCCGGCGTGCCGCGCGTACAGGCCCGCGGCCAAGGCGGCCTGCTGGATGTCGTGCTGCATCCGAAGTTCGCCGAGAACGGGCTGGTCTATCTGAGCTTCTCGGAGCCGGGCAGCGGCGGCGCCGGCACCTCGGTGGCGCGCGGCCGCCTCGAAGGCGAGACCCTGACGGACGTGCAGGTGATCTTCCGGCAGTCGCCGAAAGTCGACACCGGCTTCCACTACGGCTCGCGCCTGGTGTTCGACCGCAGCGGCCAGCTCTGGGTAAGCAGCGGCGATCGCGGCATGCAGGACAGCGCCCAGGACCTCACCCGCGGCCAGGGCAAGCTGTTCAAGCTCAACGACGATGGCACGCCCGCGACGGCGCTACCGCTGGCCGCACGGGCCGGCACGCATCCGGGCGTGTTCAGCTATGGCCATCGCAACATCCAGGGCATGGCCCTGCACCCGCAGACCGGCCTGGTCTGGACGCACGAGCACGGCCCGCGCGGCGGCGACGAGATCAACGTGCCGCGCGCCGGCCGCAACTACGGTTGGCCGGTAATCACCTACGGCATCAACTACAACGGCACGACCATCGGCGACGGCCTGAAGGAGATGGCCGGCATGGAACAGCCGCTGCACCAGTGGACGCCGTCGATCGGCGCCTCGGGCTTCGCGTTCTACACCGCCGAGCGCTTCCCCGCGTGGAAGGGCAACGCCTTCGTGGGCTCGCTGGCGCTGACGCACCTCCAGCGGCTGGTGCTGGACGGCGAGCGCGTGGCTGATACCGAAGTGCTGCTCGACGAATGGAACGAGCGCATCCGCGACGTGCGGCAGGGCCCGGATGGCGCGCTCTATGTCCTGACCGACGCCCGCAACGGGCAGGTCGCGAGGGTGGAGCTGCTGGCGCGCTGATTCAGCGCCCCAGCAAGGCCTCGACGAAGTCCACGGCGGCGGCGACATCGCCGTCGAGGGCGCGGTCCTTCCCGAGGAAGGCCACCTTGGCCCTGAAGGATGCGTGCAGTTCGGAAACCACGCGGCCCGGCGCGAAGCCCGGCGACGAAGCGAGTTCGGCACGGAGCGCATCGCACTCGGCGAGGAACTGGGCCCGTTGCGGATGCGGATCGGGCGGCGCGTTGCCCACCTTCGACGCGAACGTCGCCAGGTCGGCTTCGCGGGCCAGTCGCCGCGAGGCTTCGATCATGTCGCGGCGGAAGTCGAGGGCTTGGGAGGCCGTCATCAATTCCAGTGCCAGCACCTTTGCGAGGTCTGCGCTCATGTCGAGCACATGGCGCCCCTCGTTCGCGCCCATCGAGACGTGGTCCTCGGCGTTGGCGCTGGTGGGTATGGAATACACCGTGGCCGGATGAGCGCGCGAGGCGAGGTCGTTGACGATGGCCGCGGCGGTGTACTGCACGATCATGTAGCCCGAATCGGTGCCGTCCTCGTTGCCGCTGAGGAAGGCCGGCAGCCCGTCGTTGGTGGCCGGGTCGACCAGCTTGTTGAGCCGGCGTTCGGAGATCGAGGCGAGCACCGGGATCGCCGCCTTGACGTAACTCATCGCCAGCGCGATCGGCATGCCGTGGAAGTGGCCGGCGGAGACCACCTGGTCTTCGATGTATTTCGCGCCTTCGAGGTCCGGGAAGATCAGCGGATTGTCGGTGACGGCGTTGAGCTCGACATCGACGACGCGCTGCAGCTGGGCCAAGGCGTCGCGCACCGCGCCATGCACCTGCGGGGCGCAGCGCAGGCTGTAGCTGTCCTGCGGCTGGTGCTTCTTGCCGCCGCGGAAGGGCTTGAAGCGCTGGTAGAAGCGTTCGCGCCCATGGCGCTGGTCGGCCGGCACCCAGTCCCAGCCGATATCGAAGCTCAGTGCGGCGAGCGAGGCGTTCGGCCAGCTCGACGGCAGCCAGGGCTTCGCCCGTGGCACGAGGTGGTAGGCGATGTCGGCAAGCGTCGAATCTTCGAGTAGCGCCCGCAGGTTCGCCGCACTGGCCACCTGCCCGGGATGCGGACGCAATGCATGCACGTGCGCATCGAAGGCGCGACGGCGACCGGCGAATGCGTCGATCGTCATGGCTGCGCAGCGGTCGGCGAGCTCGACGAGTTTCTCCAGGCGCTCGGCGCAAAGCACGGCCGTGGCGAGCATCTGCGCCGTGCCGTTGTTCAGCGCCAGGCCCTCCTTGTACGAGAGGCGGATCGGCGCCAGCCCGGCACGCTTCAAGGCTTCGCCGCCCGGCAGGCGCTCGCCGCGGAAGAAGGCTTCGCCCTGCCCCAGCAGCACGATGGCGAGGTGCGACAGCGGGGCGAGGTCGCCGCTCGCGCCCACGGAGCCCAGCTTCGGCACCACCGGCACGATGCCGGCGTTGAGCATCGCGGCGTAGGCCTCGAGCGTGCTCGAACGCACGCCGGAGTGGCCCTTCATCAGCGTGTTGATGCGGATGACCAACATCGCGCGCACGACGTCCTCGGGGAACGGTTCGCCGATGCACACCGCATGCGTGGTGATCAGGTTTTCCTGCAGTTCCTCGTGCAGCGTGGTGCCGGCATCGCCGTCGCCGCGAAGGCGGTGCGCGCCCAGCAGCCGGTCGGCGTTGCTGCCGAAGCCGGTCGAGACACCGTAGAGCGGTTCCTGCCGCCGCACCTGCTCGGCGAGGAAATCCGCCGTGCGCTGCACGGCGCGGAGCTGCGTCGCATCGAGCACGACCGACGCGCCGCGAGCGACGGCGACGACCTGCTCGCGCGTGAGCGATGCGCCGTCCAGGCGGACGGCCGTGGCATTGGGAACGGTGGTCGCCACGTCAGCGACCCGCGAGCGCGCGCTGCTGCGCGAGCTCGACCTTGAGGGCCGCGACAAGTTCACCCTCCGCGACTTCGAACTGCTCGTTGCGACGGAGGTCCTTCACCGCGACGGTGCCCTTGGCCAGCTCGTCCTCGCCACGCAGCAGCACGAAGCGGATGCCGGCGCGGTCGGCGTACTGGAACTGCTTGGCGAGCTTCTTCGGCTCGAGCTGCACTTCGGCATTGATGCCGCCCGTGCGCAGCCGGTTGCCGAGGGCTAGCGCGTCAGCCAGACCCGCGTCGTCCATCAGCGCCACCAGGCACTCGACGCTGCTTTCAGCCGTGCCGATCAACCCCGCTTCGCGCAGCTGCCAGAACAGCCGGGTCACGCCGATGGAGATGCCCACGCCCGGCAAATGCGACTTCGTGTAATGGCTGGCGAGATTGTCGTAGCGGCCACCCGAGCAGATCGAACCGATCTGCGGGTGGGCGTCGAGCGTCGTCTCGTAGACGGTGCCGGTGTAGTAGTCGAGGCCACGTGCGATGGAGAAATTGATGGCGTAGTCGGCTTCGGGAACGCCCAGCGCCTTGACCAGCGACAGCACCTCGCGCAACTCGGCGACGCCCTGCTCCAGCGTGGCGTTGCCGCCGCCGAGGGCATCGAGCTTCGCCAGCGCGTCGTCGTGGCCGTTCGAGCGGACCGAGACGAAGGCGAGGATCTGCGCCACCGCCTCGGCGGACAGCCCGAAGCCCTCGCCGGTCAAGGTGTCGCGCACGTAGTCGGCGCCGCGCTTGTCGATCTTGTCCACCTCGCGCAGCACCGACATCTGCAAGGCGCCATCCGCCACGCCGAGGCGCTCGAAGAAGCCGCGCATCAGCTTGCGGTTGTTCATCTGGATGGTGAACTTGCCGATGCCGAGTTCGGCGAAGATCGCGTGGATCACCGCGGGCATCTCGGCGTCGTGGCGCACCGACAGCGCGTCCTTGCCGATCACGTCGATGTCGCACTGGTAGAACTCGCGGAAGCGCCCGCGCTGCTGGCGTTCGCCGCGGTACACGCGCTGCATCTGGTAGCGGCGGAACGGGAACGCGAGGTCGTGCTCGTGTTCGGCGACATAGCGCGCCAGCGGCACCGTGAGGTCGAAGCGCAGGGCGAGTTCCGGCAGGCCCTCGTCCTTCTTCTCGAGCGCGCCCGTGGATTGGGCGAAGTACACCTGGCGCTCGGTTTCTCCGCCGCTCTTCGTCAGCAGCACATCGGTGAGTTCGAACACCGGCGTTTCGACCGGCAGGAAACCGAAGCGCTCGTAGTTGCGACGGATCACGTCGAGCACGCGCTGGAAGGCGATCTGGTCGCGAGGCAGCAGCTCCAGGACGCCGGGCGGGGTGCGGGGCTTGATCACGCGGACTCTCCGGGGGATATCGAAAGACCGCCGATTGTCGCAAATCGACCGCAAGGCGGCGCAGTGGCACGAGGGCCGCGAACGTCCGGGGCTGGGCCAGGGCGGTTCCACCGCGTCATGCGACCGGGGGACTTGCGATGAGCGGCGAATCCCACTATTCTTTGCGGCTCCCGTCGGGGTGTAGCTCAGCCTGGTAGAGCGCTACGTTCGGGACGTAGAAGTCGCAGGTTCGAATCCTGTCTCCCCGACCAAAAGTTGCAAGCCGAACCCGCCGAAAGGCGGGTTTTGCGTTTGCATGCCCGATGACGTCGCAGCCCTCGGCAGCGACCCCCGGTAGCGGAATCCGCGCTTCCGCGTGCCGCCACCCGCGACGCATGCGCACCTCGTCGACGCTGCGTTGACGTCCTGCGTCATTCCGGATGAACTGCGGCGGACCTCACGCGCGGGGAGACGCGTTCAATGATCTGGGTGCTCGCATTCGCTGCGGCCCTCGTGGGCGCCGTCCTGGCGTCCGAAGCGGAGGCCATGTTCGGCTTCGGCGCGGGCTTTCTCATCGTTGCTGCGCTCGGCTTGCTGTATCGCCAGTCCAGCCGCATCGACGCACTGACGACACGCCTTCGCGATCTCGAGGCGCGTCGTGGCCCGCAGCCCGAGTCGCGGGCCCGTCCGGCCGAAGCCCCTCCACCGGAGCCCTCGCGAACGGTGGCGGAATCGATGGCGCCCGCGGCGGCAGCGCCAGAGGAACCGCCGCCGATCCCCTCGATGGAGGCCGCGAAGCCAGCGCCCACGCCAAGCCCCTCGCCCGCCTTCGAGCGCCCTGCCCCACGTCCTGCCGCCTCGCGCGCGCCGGCGGCCGAGCCCGATGCGATCGAGCGTTTCGCAGCGCGCCTGCGGGCGTTCCTGTTCGAAGGGAACGTGCCGGTCAAGCTCGGCCTGCTCGTGTCGCTGTTCGGTGTCGCCGCGCTCATCCGCTATGCCGCGAGCGCGGGCTGGCTCACCGTGCCCGTGTCGATGCGCTACGCGGGCATCGCGCTGGCAGCCATCGCGATGCTCGTCTACGGACTGAAGCAGGCGCGCGAGCGTCCGGCCTTCGGCCTCAGCCTGCAGGGCGGCGCGATCGGCATCCTGCTGCTCACGGTATTCGGCAGCTTCCGCGTGCCGGACTTGCTGCCTGCCGGCCTCGCGTTCGCCCTCGTGCTGGTGCTGGTCGCCGGTGCCGCCGTTCTGGCCATCCGCCAGAACGCGGTGTGGCTCGCGGTCATCGGATTCCTCGGCGGCTACCTCGCGCCGATCCTGCTCTCGACCGGCAGTGGCAACCACGTCGCGCTCTTCAGCTACTACGCGCTGCTGAATGGCGCCGTGTTCGCCATGGCGTGGGTGCGGCCGTGGCGTGCGATGAACCTGATGGGCTTCGTGTTCACCTTCGGCGTCGGTGCGCTGTGGGGAGCGAAGTACTTTCGCCCCGAACTGTTCAGCACGACCGAACCGTTCCTGGTCGCGTTCTTCCTCATGTACGTGACCATCCCCGTGGCCTACGCGCTGAAGGGTCGCGAGCCGGGCAAGGTCGACGCGACCCTGCTCTTCGGCACGCCGCTGATCGCGTTCCCGATGCAGGTGGCGCTGCTGGACGGTGAAACGATGCCCTTGGCGTTCTCGGCCCTGGCCGTCGCCGCGGTGTACCTGTTGCTGGCCCTGTGGTCGCGCCGCGAGGCGAAGTTGCGAGTGCTCGGCCAGAGCGCCGCTGCGCTTGGATTGGCCTTCGCCACGCTGGCCGTCCCGCTGGCGCTCTCCGCACGTTGGACCTCGGCCACCTGGGCCCTTCAGGGCGTGGCCCTGCTGTGGCTTGGGCAGACGCAGCAACGCCGTTGGCCTCAGGCGGCGGGCATCGGCCTGCAGGTTCTCGCCGGTCTGGCCTATGTCGCTTCGTTCGAGTGGGGCCACGACGGCATGGCCATCCTCAATGGGCACACACTGAACCTGCTGCTGCTCGTCGCCGGTGCCGGCACGTGCGCATGGCTGCTCGATCGCGAGCACGAGCACCAGCGTTCGCCGGGTGGCGCCCTGCTGGCGGCCACCGCCCTCGGGTGGTGGTTCTGGGCCGGCGCGCGCGAAGTGGAGCGCCTCGACAACGTCCACGCCTACACCGACGGGGCGGATCTCGAGCTCGGTGCAGGTTGGCTAGTGTTCGTCGCGCTCAGTGCGCTGCTGGCCGCCGGGCTTCGTCGTCTCTCCGATTGGCGCAAACCCGCGTGGCTGCCGGCGCTGGCCATGCCCACGGCCGTTTTCGCGGTCGTCGTGGCCTACCTCGAATCGTCGTCATGGTTGTCGGAGCCGCGGGGCTTCACCCTGCTGGCGCTGGCCGTGGCGATGGTCGTGGTGCTCCCCGCGTTGCGAGGCCTCACCGGCCGTCAGGCGTCGACCCACATCGCCGCCCTCGCCGCGATCACGCTGGCCTTGGGCCTGGGGATCCGCGAAGGGCTGGAAGCGATCAACGCCGAGGCACTCGGGGACGGCTGGCGCTGGATCCTGCCGTGGCTGCCACTCGCCGCGCTCACGGCATTGCTGCTTCGTCGCCCGACGCTCGCGGCATGGCCGGTGGGCGCGGATGCCCAGGGCTACCGCCGCATCGCGCTTGGCCTTGCGTTGCTCGTGCTTGCTTCGGTCTGGGTCGTGACCCAGGTGGTGGCCGGCACCGCGGCGCCACTGCCTTGGGTGCCGATGCTCAACCCGGTCGAGCTGTTCCAGCTGATCGGTGTACTGGGGCTGGCGGCGTGGCTGAAGAGTCTGGCGCCCCAGGCCCCGACCCGGCCCATCGCGGCCGTGGCATTGGGGGCCGCGGTGTTCACGTTGATGACCATGGCGACCCTGCGTGCGTCGTGGCATTGGGGTGCCGAGGGCTTCGCAGGCACGCCGTGGATGACCTCGGTGGATTGGTGGGATGTCGCGTCGTGGACCGTCTCGCAAGCCGCGCTGAGCGTGGTGTGGTCGCTGGCAGGGGTGGTGTGCTGGGTCCTCGGCTCGCGCCGAGGCAGCCGCCCGCTGTGGACCTACGGCGCACTGCTGCTGGTGGCCGTGCTCCTGAAGCTGCTGCTGGTCGACCGCGAGAACCTCGGCGACCTGCTCGGCATCGTGTCCTTCCTGACCGTCGGCGGCCTGCTGGTGATCGTCGGCCGCCTCGCGCCCCGTCCCCCAAGCCGTCTGGAGGCTTCCGAATGACCCGCCCTGCCGTTCGCTCTTTGATTCTCGCGATGGCCGCGGTGGTATCCGCCGCGCCGCTGCTCGCCAGCGACGCGGACTTCGCGCTCGCCTTCCCCATCGACGCGCCCGCGGACGCGCCGGTGTTCGCGATCGAACTCCCTCCCGAGGCCTACGCGACGCTGACGACCTCCGACCTGGCCGACCTGGTCGTGGTGGACGCGCAAGGGCGGGAGCAGCCGATCAGCCTGCATCGCCCACCGCCGCCCGCCCCGCCGCAAGCGCCGGAGGTGATTGAACTCGCGATGCCGATTGCCGTGCCCGTCGAGACCGCCTCGATGCCCGGCGGTCTGGAGCTCCACGTGCGTCGCGACGCCGAGGGTGGGCTGGCGGCCCTGGACCTCCGCAGTACCGACGGTATGGCGGTCGGCTCGGCGCCCGCCGAATGGCTGATCGACGTCGGCGCCGCGGCGCGGGAGGGCCTCGACGGCCTCCGCCTCAGTCCGAAGGGCGACGCGGATTTCCGGACGCTGGTCGATATCCGCGGCTCCGATGACCTGGTGCATTGGCAGGACCTGCAATCCGCCCTCCCCGTGCTCCGCGCTTCCAGCGACGGCCGCCGCATCGAGCGGCTCGACCTGCGCTTCGCCCGCACCACGCATCGCTACCTCGCGCTGCGCCCCGCCGCCGGGGAAGCGGCCCTGCCTGCGGTGGCCGGGCTGCAGGGATTGCGCCGCCAGGAGGCCGAGCCGGCGCCCTTGGCCTCGCGTGTCCTCGAGGCCGTCGCGGTCTCGGAAGACGGACTCAGTATCACGTTCGCCCGCTTCGGCCCCCTTCCCGTGCAGCAGGCCGAGGTCCGGCTCGAGGGCGGCGATGGGATTCTCGAGTACCGCATCGAGGAACAGGTTGGCGAACGCTGGCAAACGGTGGCCAGCGGCACGGCCTGGCGGCTTTCCATTGGCGGCGAAACGCTCGAAGCCGCCCCGACGCCCCTTTGGCGCAGCGGAATGGGCCCACTGCGGATCCAGCTGTCGCAGCGCGCACCGCCCCCAAGCCTCGTGCTCGGCTACGCCCCGGACCGCGTCATCGTGATGGCGAACGGCACGCCGCCCTTCCGGATGCTGGCCGGCAGTGCCCGCCGCCGGCAGGCGCCGGTGGGCATGGACGACACCCTCGAGGCCATCCGTCGCCGGCAGGGCGCGGAGTGGCAGCCGCCGCTGGCCCGCGTCGGCGCGGCCCAGACCCTGGCCGGAGCCGCGGCCCTGGCGCCACCGACCGACCTCGGACGGTGGGGCCTGTGGGCTGTCCTGGGCCTCGGGGCACTGGTTGTCGGTGGACTTGCGGGTCGCTTGCTGAGGTCGTCCCCGCCCTCCGACTGATTTCTGACGAAACATTCATCCGGGAGGGGGGCAATACGTGACAGACTGCGCGTATTGACAGTTATTGACACCCGGACGAGCCATGGACGCGATCGCCCCGATTCCCCGCGTTGACGCATTCGACATCTCGGCACGCGGCCGCATTGCACCGCACAGCGGCTGGCATGCGGCGGAAAAGCGAGTGAACACCCTTGCCCTGCGCTCGAACTCGGATGGCGGCGTCGCACCGGCCCAGCCGGCCTGGTCGCCGCTGGTGCTGGCGCTGGGCGGAAGCCTCGTCCTTGCCAACCTCAAGGCGGTCGAGCTGAAGCCGACGCTCGACGCCGTGAACCGGATCATCGACGCGCTCAACGCCCTTCCGGCCGATGCCAACTTCGAAGACCTTGAGCGTGCGCTCGGCCTGCGCGAACCCCGCGATTCGCATGACCGCATCGGCGATGCGATGAATCGCGTGCTTCGCGCCCTCGAATCGCGCCGGGCCGACGCCAACCGCTCGATGCTGCGCTGAGCGAGGCTTCGCGGTCGCTGCCTCAGCCGTTCACCGAGGCCCAGCGGGTGGCCAGAACGGCCAGCCGGAGATCGCCCGCCGCGCCCGGCGACACCCGAGCCTCGAGGCTGCCCTGCGGATCACGGTCGGCCCATTGCGTCGGGTCGGCGGCCTGCCTGTAGGCGTCGCGGAACGGCATGCCGCGGGAGGAGAGTTCGACGGCCAGATCGGTGGCATACATCGAAGGCTCGATCGCCGCGCGCATGGACGCTGGCTGCCATTCCAGCGCCCGCAGCAGGTCCGGCAGCAGCCCCAGCGCAGCGAGGCCGCGGCCGAAGCCATGCACGATCGCGCCCTTCGAATACTGGAGGTCGCGGTGGTATCCGGAAGGAAGCGACAGCAACTGTTCGACTTCGATCTTGGCCGCGGCGACGGAGGCATACACGCCACGCATCAACTCGATGACATCGGGGTTGCGCTTGTTCGGCATCAGCGAGCTGCCCGTCGTGTACTTGGCCGGAAGGCGCACGAAGGCGTACTCCGCACTGGCGAACAGCGACAGGTCCCACGCGAGCCGGCGAAGGTCGAGTAGCCCGGAGCCGAGTGCTTCCAAGGCGGCGAGCTCGAACTTGCCGCGCGAGAGCTGCGCGTACGTGGCGGCAACCTGCAGCCGACCGAAGCCGAGCGCGCTCGTGGTGTGGTCGCGGTCCAAGGCGAGGTTCACGCCATAGCCGGCCGCCGAACCGAGCGGATTCGCATCGATCCAGCGTGCGGTGTCACGAAGGCGGTCGGCATCGTCGAGGAAGGCCTCGGCCCAGCCGGCCCACCACATCGCCGCGCTCGACACCATCGCGCGCTGCAGGTGGGTGTACCCCGGCAGCGGCAGTTCGCCTTCCTTCTCGGCGCGTTCCAGAGCGACACCGGCGGCGGCATGGCAGAGCGCCGCCGCATGCGCGAGACGGTCCTTCAGCCACAGGCGCGTGGCCACCAGCACTTGGTCGTTGCGGCTGCGGCCGGTGTGGATCTTCTTGCCGACATCGCCGAGGCGCTCGATCAGGCGGGCTTCGATGGCGGAATGCATGTCCTCGAAGCGATCGTCGAGGACGAAGCGGCCTGCCGCCACATCGGCATCGAGTTCAGCCAATTCGCGCGTGATCGCGGCCCGCTCATCGGCCGCGAGGATGCCGATGCGCTCGAGGCCCTCGGCATGCGCGCCACTGGCGCGGATGTCGTACCGGATGAACTCGCGATCGAGGATGACGTCGTCGCCAGCGAGGAAGCGCTGGATGTCCGCGTCGATGTCCATGCCGGGCTTGGCCCACAACACGTTGCTCATGCCGACCACTCCACGGTGAGGCCCGCCGTCTCGGCCTGGCCGAACGCGAGATTGAGGTTCTGGAGGGCCTGCGTGGCGGCGCCCTTCAGCAGGTTGTCGAGTGTGCTGACCACGACCAGCCGGCGACCGTCGTCCGCCAGCGCGAGGCCACCGATCTCGACGCCGTGGCGGTTCGCGATGCGCGAGACCCACGGGGCGCCATCGACCACCCGAACCAGCGGCTCGTCCGCGTAGGCCGTCGCATATCTGGCGCGGAGCGCGTCGAGCGACGTCGGCTCGCGAAGGTGGGCGTTCACGGTCATGGTGATGCCACGGAAGTGCGGCGCCACGTGCGGCATGAACTCGACGGGATGGCCGAGATGCCGCGTGACCTCGCGCTCGTGCACGTGGTTCACCAGCGCGTACGGCATCAGGTTGTCCTGCAGCTTCGCGGGATCGTTCTTGTCGCTGGGCGTGGTGCCCGCGCCGCTGTAGCCGGACACACCGAAGCATTGGGCCGGGCCGTCGACGAGATCGAGAACCGGCCCCAGGGCCAACTGCATCGCCGTCGCGTAGCAACCTGGATTGCTGATGCGCGTCGCGCCGGCCAGCGCCGCCCGGTTCCGCTCGGGAAGGCCGTAGGTCCACGCCGCGTCGAAGCGGAAGTCGGCGGAGAGATCGACGATCACCATGCCGGCGGCCACAGCGTCGATGGCGGTGACATAGGGCGCGGCCAGCCCGTTCGGCAGGCCGAGCACCACGGCATCCACGCCGCTGGCCGCGACGCCGGCCGCATCGAGGGCGGTGTAGCGCAGGCCCCCCGTGTAGGCCGGTTCATGCGCGTCGAGACGCTGACCCTCGCGCTCGCGCGAGGACACGAAGGCGATCTCGAATCCGGGGTGCGCCGCGAGCAGCTTGATCAGTTCGGTACCGACATGGCCGCGGGCACCGACGAGGCCGATGCGGATCATGCAATGTCTCCGCGGCGCGCCATCAGGTGCCTGAGATGGCTCCGCACGGCCGGCCATTCGCCATCGATGATCGAAAACACGACCGTGTCGCGCCAGCTGCCGTCCGGCATGCGCATGTGGTTGCGCAGGACGCCCTCCTCCTTCGCGCCGAGGCGCGCGATCGCGGCGCGGGACGCGTGGTTCATGAAATGGGTGCGGAACTCCACGCGACCGCAGCCCAGGGTCTCGAAGGCGTGGCCGAGCATCAGGGCCTTCGCTTCGGTGTTGAGTCCAGTGCGTTGGGCGCGCTTCGCGTACCACGTCCAGCCAATCTGCACACGCCGGTGCGCTGCTTCGACGTCGCCAAAGCGAGTGCTGCCGACCAAGGCACCGGACGCGTCGCGCACGACGAACGGAATCGCCTGGCCGGCCTCGCGGAGCGCCAGCGCCTTGTCGACGTAGTCCGCCATGGCCTCCGGCGCCGGCACGGTGGCGTACCACAGGTTCCACAACTCGCCGTCGCGCACCGCGTCCTGCAGCGCCGGCACGTGCTCGCGCGCCAGCGGCTCCAGCGTCACGTGCTTACCCTTCAGCGTTGGTAGCGCACTCCACGCGCTCATGCGGCGGCCCCCAGCTTCAGCGTGGCGGGCCGGGTGCGGCAGTGCTCGACGGCGAAGCGGATGTCCTCGAAGCCCTCGAGCCCGTACCAGAACACCGTCCACGGGTCGCCCTTCAGGGCGCCCTCGCTCTGGTCGAAGTAGAAATCGTTGATCGCATTCGTGCTGCGCGAACGCCAGAACAGCCGCGGCGTCTCCGCACGCATCACGTCCCAAGCCGCGCGCCCGAGACCCTCGCCCTTGGCGTCGTCGGCCACGGCGAACTTGTCGAGGTGCGGGATGCCGTTTTCTTCCGTGAGCACCAGCGCGGCGCGGTAGTTGGCCGACACATAGATGCGCCACGGCACGGTGCTCTCGAAGTAATCCAGCGTCAGCGCCCGGCCAAAGCCCGATTCGATCAGGTGCTTGAGGCGCGGCAGGTCCACCTGGTCCCAACGCTCGAACACATGGATGGCTTCACCGCGACGCACGAGCGTGCCCGAGCCGCGATGGGTGAACAGCTCCTTGGCCAGCTCGTCGGGCTTGGTGATCGATACCGACGACGAGGGCGGCAGCGCGTCCAGCAGGTCGGCGATCTGCTCGATCTTCACCCGCATGCCGCCGGTGAGCCACGGCGCGGCCATCAGGCGTTCGCGGTCGGTGCTGAGGTTGATCGAATCGATCAACTTGCCCTCCCCGTCCAGCAGGCCGCCGGTGCCGGTGAGGAAGATGATCTTGTAGGGCTGCAGCGACTTCACCAGCTCGTTCGCCGCCCAGTCGGCGTTGATGTTGACGATCTGGCCGTCCTTCGTCTCGCCCAGCGAGCAGATCACCGGGATCGAATTCGCCCGGATCGCCGCCTCGACGCCCTCGCGCTCGACGCGCTTCACGTCGCCGACGAGGCCGAGGCGCTCGCGGTCGACGATCTCGGCCTCGAACACGCCGGTCTGGATCGAGGTAGCGCGGACGCCCGCCTCCTGCAGCGCATCGACGAGGCGAAGGTTCTCGCGAACAAGCACGCGGCGCACCACGGCCAGCACCTCGGGTGGAGTGACGCGCAGGCCGTCGACGGTCTGCTTGGTGATGCCGGCCGCCGCCATTTCCTCGTCCAGCTGTGGGCCGGCCCCGTGGATCACCACCGGCGTCAGGCCCACCTGCTGCAGGAAGCTGAGCGAGGAAATCAGCGATTCCATGTCGTCGCGCAGGATGGCGCCGCCAACCTTGACGACGGCGAAGCGCGCGGCGTCCACCGAGCTGAAGCGCTTCAGGTACTGCTGGATTTCCTTGGCGCTCGCCATATTCGACAGGAGGCGAACAATCGTTGTGCGGAGGTCGGTCATGGCCGCGAGAACAGTCGGATCAGGTGGTCGGTGTACGAGGCGAGCTGGTCGAGCGCGACCCACTCGTCGGCGGTGTGGGCCTGGGCGATGTCGCCGGGGCCGAAGACGAAGGCGGTCATGCCGGCCTGCGAGAACAGGCTGGCTTCGGTCCAGAAGTCGACGGCGTTGCCGATCGGCAGGCCGAGCTCGTCCGCGAGGTCGCGGGCCGCAAGGCGCTTGCCTTCCGCCTGCGCCACGTCGCCCGCGGGCAGCGAGGGGCCGTAGAACGTCGCCTCGTAGTGCGCCAGCGCGGCCGGGTCGGCCAGCCCCTCGAAGTGCGCGTGCAGCTGCGCGACGTCCATCGAGGGCAGCGGCCGGAAGCCGAAACGTACCTCGGCGCTGGGCGCGATCATGTTGGCCTTGATGCCGCCTTCGACGCGGCCGATGTTGAAGCGCAGGCCGGTCAGCCCGCCGAAGCGCTGGTGCGCCTGCGATTCGACGAAGGCCAGTGCCGCATCTCCCCAGTGGATCGCCTGGTGCAGGGCCGACAGCTTCAGCGCGTTCGCCGCCGAGGCGTGCCCGGCCTGGCCTTGGAACTTCATCAGCACAGAAGCGATGCCGCGATGCGCCAGCACGGCTTCGCAGCCCGTGGGTTCCGCGACCACGGCCTCGGTGAAGCCATGGCCTTGGGCGAGGAAGCCAGCGATGCAGCGGGCGTCGTTGGCTTCCTCGTCCGTGGTGAACAGGAAGGCCGCGTCGCCGGTGGTGCGGGACGCTGCCGTCAGCATGGCCGCCGCCGCGCCCTTGATGTCGCAAGCGCCGAGGCCGATGGCGCGATCCGCCGTCACCCGAAGCACGTGCGGGCTGGCCGTCCACGCCGGCGAGTCCGGCACGGTGTCCATGTGCACGTTGAACACCCGGGTCGGGTTTCCGCGCACGGCCAGAAGGGCCACCGCGCCGGCGCCGAAATCGGTCAGCTGGAAACGGAAGCCCGAAAGGTTCGCCTGCAGGTAGTCGAACATCCCGCCGGTGCCGATGGCCCGCGGCGGGTTGCGCGTGTCGAAGCCGACGAGGGCTTCGAGATGCTTCAGCGTGCTGGCGAGGGCCTCGCTCACCGGTTCACCTCGGCCCACAGCGTGCTGCTCATGCCGTACAGGCGGATGAAACCCTCGGCCTCGGCCACGCCCCAGTCTGCGGCCTGCGCGTAGGTCGCGCCCTTGGCATTGAGGATGTGCTTGGAGGTGATCGCCACCGCATCCACGCGGCCGCCCTCGGTGCGCAGCGTCACCGTGCCGTTGACCGTGCGCTGCGAGGACGCGAGGAAGGCCTCGACGTCGGTCTTCAGCGGATCATGGAAGAAACCCTCGTAGACTAACTCGGTCCACTTGCGGCCGATCTCGGGCTTGAAGCGGTTCTGGTTCTTGGTCAGCACGGCCTCCTCCAGCGCGCGATGCGCGGTCAGCAGCGCGGCGAGACCCGGGGCCTCGTAGATGATCCGGCCCTTGAGCCCGATCGTCGTGTCGCCGGTGTAAAGACCACGGCCGACACCGTAGGGCGCCAGCGCCGCGTTGAGCTTGGCCAGGATCACGTGGCCTGGCAGGACTTCGCCGTTCAAGGTGACTGCCTCGCCCTTTTCGAAGCCCAACGTCAGCTCCAGCGGCGCGGTCGGCCATTCGCTGCGCGGCGCGCACCAGCCTTTGGCGCCGGGGCCCGGGGCCTCCCAGCGGTCGATCTCGCCGCCGCTCATGGTCACGCCGAGCAGGTTCTCGTTGATCGTGTAGCTCTTCTGCTTGGCGCGCACCGCGAAGCCGCGCGCCTCGAGATAGGCCTGCTCGTAGGCGCGAACCTCCTTGTGCTCCTTCTGGATTTCGCGGATCGGCGCAACGATCTCGTAGTCGCCCAGCGCCTTGATGGCGAGGTCGAAACGCACCTGGTCATTGCCCATGCCGGTGCAGCCGTGCGCGATGGCCTTCGTGCCCAGCTCGGCGCAGCGCTTCAGCGCGGCCTCGACGATCAGGTAGCGGTCGGAGACCAGCAGCGGGTACTGGCCTTGGTAGAGCTCGCCGGCCCAGACGAAGGGCTTCACGAAGCCGGCCCAGATGGCCGGGCCACCGTCGACGGTGACGTGGCTCGCCACCTTCAGTTCATGCGCACGGGCTTCGATCCAGGCCTTTTCCTCGGCGTCGACGCCGCCGGTGTCGGCGAACACGGTGTGCACTTCCCAGCCGCGTTCCTGCAGATAAGGCACGCAGAAGCTGGTGTCGAGGCCGCCGGAGAAGGCAAGGACGATTTTCTTGGACATGGTTCGGATGCTCGAGAGGAAAACGGGGGTTCTTGACGATCGGCGGCTCAACCGCGCAGCAGGCGGGCGATCACGGCCTTCTGCACGTGCAGGCGGTTCTCGGCTTCGTCGATGGCGATGCAGTTCGGCGAGTCCATCACGCCGTCGGTGGCCTTGACGTTGCGGCGCAGCGGCAAGCAGTGGGAGAACAGCCCCTTCCCGCCGTCGCGGGTCAGCGCCATCTTCCGTTCGTCGACGATGAAGTGCTTGTACTCGTCGCGCATGGGCTTCTCGTCGGCCCAGTGGCCGAAGAAGGGCAGCGCGCCCCAGCTCTTGGCGTAGACGACGTCGGCGTCGCGGTAGGCCGCATCGATGTCATGCGACACCTGCAGCGAACCGCCGCTCTCGGCGACGTTCTGCTCCGCCCAGCCCATGTAGCGCTCGTCCAGCAGGTACTGCTCGTTCGGGCACAGCAGGGTCACGTCCATGCCGAGGCGCGTGGCGATGGTGAGCGCCGAGTTCGCGACGGCCGTGTTGAGCGCCTTCGGGTGGTAGGTCCAGGTCAGCACGTACTTGCGGCCGCGGAGGTCCTTGCCGAAGCGCTCGCGCAGCGCCAGCGCGTGGGCCAGCTCCTGGCAGGGGTGGGTGATGGTTTCGAGGTTGATCACCGGCACCGTGGCGTACTTCGCGAAACCCGCCAGCACCTTGTCCTGCCGGTCCACCGACCAGTCGACGAACTTCGGGAAGGCGCGCACGCCGATGAGGTCGACGTAGCGGCTCAGCACCTTCGCCACTTCGGCGATGTGCTCCTCGGTGTCGCCATCCATCACCGTGCCGAGATCGAACTCGATCGGCCACGCATCCTTGCCCGGCGCCAGCACCACGGCATGGCCGCCCATCTGCGTCGCGCCGATCTCGAAGCTGGTGCGAGTGCGCAACGAGGGGTTGAAGAACACCAGGGCGATGCTCTTGCCGGCCATCTGCTGGCCGAACTTCGAGGCCTTGAAGGCCGCGGCCTCGTCGAGCACGGCGTCGAGCTCGGCGCGGGACCAGTCCTGGGTGTTCAGGAAGTGCTTCATCGGTGGGGACTCCAAGGATTCAAATCGGACAGGCGGAAATCGGGGACGCAAAACGCCAACGCCCAGCTCGAGGCTGGGCGTTGGTGGTTTCAAAACGACGAAACGAACCGGTTACCCAGCGGCTTGGCGGGATTCCGGTCGGCGCGCACGAGACGTCATCCCGGCGGCCATGTAGGCCGAGGTCAGGACGCCGAAAGCGGGCAGGAAGGTGAACATAGGGGACGAAGGGTCGCAGAGCCGGCGTGCGGGTGCAAGCCCTGAAACGACGAAGCGCCCCGAAGGGCGCCTCGTCCGGACCGCGGGGCGCAGGCCTCAGCGGTAGGCCGTGCCCTCGTCCACGGGCGTCACCGCAACGCGCACGCGCAGGCGATCACCCGGATCGTAGGGCAGGCGCGACATGTAGGTCTGACCCTGATGGACGTACTCGACGTCGTAGGAGGCGACACGGCGCTGCTCGCGCTCCACGTCGACCACGCGGCAACCGGCGTCGCGCGCGACGACCCGTTCGTTGTTCTTGTCGGAATTGCGGCCGATCGCGCCGCCGATCACGGCACCGGCCACGGTCGCCGCCTGGCGGCCATCGCCACTACCCACCGTATTGCCGAGGGCGGCGCCGACGAGGGCGCCCACCACGGTTCCGCCATTCGAACGGCGCACCTCGCGGATCTCCTCGCCGCCACAGACCTCTTCCGGCGTGCGGGTGCGAACGGTTTCGTAGATCGGATCGACACGGGTGACCTGCGCATACGCGTACGACACGTTCTCCTGGCCCGAGGCGTAGGCCGGCGCGTAATCGTCGCGGTACTGGGCCGAAGCGGCGCCCGAGGCGACAGCGACGGCAATAACCAAGGCGTGGCGCGGGGTGAGGATCATCAAGGGCTCCGGGTGTGTCGGACAGTTCGAATTCCAGCACCGATCGGCTGAACCGAGGCCTAAGATTTCCGTTAAGCCGAAGGGGGCGGTTGCTACACTCCAAGGCCGTGTTCAGTCAGCCCCGAGGCCCCGTGGCGATCCGTCTCTTCAATAGCCTTTCCCGACAGGTCGAGGACTTCCAGCCCGCCCATCCGGACCGCGTCACGATGTACGTCTGCGGCCCCACGGTCTACAACTACGCCCACATCGGCAATGCCCGCGGGCCCGTGGTGTTCGGCGTGCTGGCCGACCTGCTGCGCCGGCATTACCCGAAGGTGGTCTACGCCCGGAACATCACCGATGTCGACGACAAGATCAATCAGTCGGCGATCGAGCAACAGGTTCCGATCACCGCGATCACCGAGAAGTTCACCGCGATCTATCGCGAGGACATGGGCGCGCTGGGGGTGAAGCTCCCGGACATCGAGCCGCATGCCACGCACCACATCGCCGACATCATCGCGATGATCGAGCGCCTGATCGCGAAGGGGCACGCCTACGCCGCCGATGGCCACGTGCTGTTTCAGGTCTCGACCTACGCCCAGTACGGCGCCCTCTCCCGCCGCAGCACGGATGAAATGCTGGCCGGTGCCCGCGTCGAGGTGGCTCCCTACAAGCGCGAGGGTGGTGACTTCGTGCTGTGGAAGCCCTCGACGCCCGAACTGCCGGGTTGGGAGTCGCCGTGGGGGCGCGGTCGCCCGGGTTGGCATATCGAGTGCTCGGCCATGTGCCAAGCGCACTTCGGGGAAACGATCGATATTCATGCCGGCGGCGTGGACCTGCAGTTTCCGCACCACGAGAACGAGATCGCCCAGAGCCAATGCGCCAATGGAACCACCTTCGCACGCTGGTGGCTGCACAACGGCATGCTCACTTTCGACGGCAGCAAGATGTCGAAATCGGTGGGCAACATCCGCACCGTGCATGAGCTGCTGAAGGACTACCCGGCCGAGGCCCTGCGCTACGCACTGCTCTCCGCCCACTACCGGCAGCCGCTGGACTGGTCGCCGGTCCTGATCGAACAGAGCATCAATACGCTGGATCGCCTCTACGGCACCTTGCGCGATCTTGTCGACGTGGAGGCGGCCCCGGTGTTGCCGGAGTCGGTCGAGTTCGCCTTGGCGGATGACCTGAACACGCCGGCGGCGCTGGCCGAGCTGTCTCGACTGGCCGGTGAGGTTCGAACTGCGCAGCGCGAATTCGTCCAGGCCTCAGGCGATGCCGCCGTGGCGCTGGCCACCGCAAAAACCCGCGATGCCAAGGCGCAACTCCTCGGCGCCGGTGCCGCGCTCGGCCTGCTGCAGCAGCACCCGGAGGCCTGGTTCGGCAAAGGCACGGCCAACGACGACGACGCGCGCATCGATGCCCTCGTCGCCGAGCGTGCAGCCGCGAAGAAGGCCCGCGATTTCGCTCGCGCCGATGCGATCCGCGACGAACTGGCCGCTGCCGGCATCGTGCTCGAGGACACGCCCCAAGGCGTGCGCTGGTCGAGGAAGCGCGCGTGAGCGCCCCGGCCTCGCCCTTCCCCATGGAGGCCACGTCGGCCGAGGCGCAGGCGGCCATCGCCGAGGAATTCGGCTTCTTCGGTGACTGGACCGAGCGCTACCAGTACCTGATCGACCTCGGCCGCAAGCTGCCTGAACTGCCTGAGGCGTGGAAGACCGAGGAGCACCGGCTGCTCGGCTGCCAGTCGAAGGTCTGGATCGTGGCGCAGGGCAATGCCGCCAAGCTCGACTTCCACGCGATCAGCGATTCCTCGATCGTCTCCGGGCTGATCCACCTCGCGCTGCGTGTCTACTCGGGGCGAGGTGCGGCCGAGATCCTCGCCACGACGCCCGACTACATCGCGGCGATCGGCCTTGCGAAGCATCTGTCGCCCACGCGCAGCAACGGGCTGGCCGCCCTGCTCGCTTTCATCCAGGACACCGCGCGCCGCGCTGGAGATCCCGCATGACGCTTCGCCCCTTGACCCTCGCCGTGCTGGCGGCCCTGTGCGCGAGTTCGCCGCAGGGCTCCTCGGCCCGCAGCGCGGAGGCCGCATCCGCCAGGCCTGCACCGGCTGCGATCACCATCGAGCCGGCGCTCTTCGCGCCGCCGCCGATCTCGGCCATTCCGGAGGAGCCGGCATCCCGGCTTCGACCGCTGATCACCCGCTACCGTGCCGACCGCGAGGCGCTGGAGCACGTCCGGTCCCTCATCGATGACGGACGCGAGCCGCTCTACGCTCCGCGTCGGGCACAGCTGCGGGCCGGGCTCGTCGCCGATTGGCAGGCGCGCCTCGCCGCGATCGACGCGGCCGAGCTGAATCAGGACGACCGACTGGACCGCCTGCTGCTGCAGCGCGAACTCACCCTCGACGCAACGGCACAAGCGTTCGGCAAGGAGCGCTACGAAGCGGTTCGCGGGCTGCTTCCGGGCTATGACGATCTCGTCGCCCTGCTCGAGGACCGCCGCGACCTGCGCCAGGCCGACCCGCGCCGCACGGCCGACACCCTTGAGCGCGTGCGTCGCGATCTCGAGGCACGCGCCAGCCGCCTCACCGCCCCGAGTGGCGCGCCGGGCGTCTCTCCGACGCTCGCATTGCGCGCAGCGCAACGTGCCTCCGCCCTGCGTCGTGGGCTGGAGGATTGGCACACCTACCAGTCCGGCTACGACCCGCAATTCAGCTGGTGGGTCGATGCGCCCTACGCCGCGCTCGACAAGCAGCTCGAAGCGCACGGCACGCTGCTGCGCGACACGCTGGGCGGTGCCGCCGATCCGGAAACGCTGCGCGCCGACCCGATCGGCGACGCGGCGATTGCCAAGGCGCTGGCCGCAGAAGGCGTCGATTACAGCCCGGCGGAGCTGATGGCCGCGGCCGAGAAGGAACTGGCCTGGTGCCAGGCGGAGATGGACAAGGCCGCTCGCGAGATGGGCGCAGGCGACTGGCGGGAGGCGCTGGAGCGCGTCAAGCAGCGCCATGTCGCGCCGGGCGAACAACCCGGCCTGGTGGTCGAGCTGGCGGACGAGGCAGTGCACTTCCTCGAAGCCCGCGAGCTGCTCACCGTTCCGGACGGTGCGAAGCGCGACTGGCGCATGACGATGCTCACGCCCGAATACCAACTGCAGGCACCGTTCTTCCTCGGCGGCCAGGACGTCTGGGTGGCGTTCCCCACCGACGGCATGCCGCACGAGCGCAAACTCAACGCGCTGCGCGGCAACAACCGGCATTTCTCCCGCGCCGTGGTCCACCACGAGCTGATCCCCGGCCACCACCTGCAGCATTGGTACGCCCAGCGCCATAGCACCCACCGGTCGAGCTTCGACAGCCCGTTCTGGACCGAAGGCTGGGCGCTGTACTGGGAGCTCCGCCTCTACGACATGGGTTTCGCGGCGACGCCGGAGGACCGCGTCGGCATGCTGTTCTGGCGCAGCCACCGTGCAGCACGGATCCTCTTCTCGCTGGGCGTGCAGTCGGGGCGCATGACGCCGGACGAGGCTGTAGCGCTGCTTGTCGAACGCGTCGGCCACGAGCCTGAGAATGCCAAGGCCGAAGTGCGGCGTTCGATCGCGGGCGACTACGGCCCGCTCTACCAGGTGGCCTACCTCGTGGGCGGATGGCAGTTCCGCGCCCTGCACGAGGAGCGCGTGACCCGCGGCGGCTGGAGCGAGCGCGAGTTCCACGACCGGGTGATGCGCGAAGGCTCGATGCCGATCCGCTTCCTGCGCGAGCGCCTGTTCGATCGCGTGGGCGACGTGGCGCCGGGCGAACGCTGGCGCTTCCTGGACAGCCCGGCGAACGCCAGCGCGCGTTGATCCGAAAAGAAAAAACCCCGCGAGAGCGGGGTTTTTTCTCGGGAATCGCAATCAATGCAGCGAGGTCAATCGCCCATCTGCTTCTGCATGTGTTCCCAGCGCTCCTGGGCATCGAGCGTGCGCTCGGCGGTGGGGCGCGCCTCGAGGCGGTCGAGGCCGATCGGCTCGCCGGTGTCGACGCAGAAACCGTAGTCGCCCTCGTCAAGGCGACGGATGGTGCTGTCGATCTTGTTGATCAGCTTGCGGTAGCGGTCGCGGGTGCGCAGTTCGAGCGCGTTCTCCGTCTCGCGGGTGGCGCGCTCGGCTTCATCGCCGACGTCGCGCACCTCTTCCTTGAGGTTCTCGATGGTCTGCTGGGATTCTTCGACCAGCTCCTTACGCCAGCCGAGGAGCTTCTGGCGGAAGTATTCGAGCTGGAAGGAGTTCATGTACTCCTCCTTCGGGTTCGGCTTGTAGCCGGCCGGGAGGGTGACGCGTTCAATCACTTGGTTGGGTCGCTTCGGTTCTTCACGGGGGCGCTCCGGCTTCACGTAGCCGGCGCGGTTGCCGCTCGGCTTCGTTTCCGCAGGACGCACGCCGGCCTTCGCCGGGGTTGCCGTGGGGGTGGTGGGTTTGGGTGCGGGGGCCGGGTTCGCCTTGGGCGGTGCGGCGGTCGCTTTCGCAGGCGCTGCGGCCTTCACGACGGCGGCGGGAGCCTTGACCGGTGCCGCCGCTTTCGCCGGGGCGGCGGCAGGCTTCGTGGGGGCCTTCGCCGGGACTTTGGCCGTCGGCTTGGCCACGGGCTTCGCGGGCGCCTTGGGCGGGGCCTTCGCCGGCGCCTTGGCGGCGGCCTTCACGGGCGCGGGCTTCGGCTTGGCGATCGTTTTCTGTGCGGGCTTGGCAGCGGGCTTCGGTGCGGGCTTGGCGGTTTTCTTCGCCGGAGCCTTCACGGGGGCCTTGGCCGGCTTGGCGGCGGGCTTCGCAGCCGGCTTGGCCTTGCTCGCGGGCGCCTTTTTCGCCGGGGTCGAGACCGCCTTCTTTACCGCGCTGGCGACCTTGCCGACCGCCTTCGCCACTTTTCCGACCGCACTGCTCTTCTTGGCCGGGGCCTTGGCAACTTTTTTCGCGGGTTTCTTGGCAGCCACGAGGTTCCTCTGGGTCGTTGAGCCGTTGCGGCGGCGTGTTATAGCCTTTCGGCCCCAGCGGGGCAACCCGCCGTCTCACGGAAGTCCGATCTTGAAGCGCCTCGTCCTCGCCAGCCTGCGCGGCTACAAGCGCTTCATCAGCCCCTTGCTGGGCCAGCACTGCCGCTTCCACCCCACATGCTCCATGTACATGTACGAGGCGGTGCAAAAGCACGGCACCGCCAAGGGGGTGTGGTTGGGTACGAAGCGCGTCTGCCGCTGCCACCCGCTGCATCCGGGGGGCATCGACCCGGTGCCCTGAGGCGGCCCGGGTCGTTTTCCCGCGCGAACCTCAGCCCCGGGGACCGTAGCCGCCCTCGACGCCCTTCACGGCCACCGCAACGGCATCGTGGGCGTGGAGGCTTTCGAAATGCGAGGCACGCAGCCAGAAGTCGGCGATGCGCTCATCGGCCTGTAGGGCCGACTGCATCCGGCGAGCGGCGTCCTCGCAGAACATCAGGTTCTGGCCGTTGAGGCGGGCGAAGGCCTGCTCGTCCTCGCGCTTCACGGCGGTCTGCACGGGCGTCTTGAGCGAGCCTTCGATGCGGTCGACGAGGTCGACGATCGGCAACTCGCTCACGCTCGACGCCAGCCGCACCTTGACGTCGGCGTGGCTGCGCTGGCTGTGGGGCGTCGCAACGATGCCCTGTTCCGAACCCAACCAACGCAGCACCGCATCGGCATCGACCGGTCCACCGGCGGCGAAGTCGTTGCGGAACTGC
>NZ_JBILJW010000002.1:0-209828 GCF_044377035.1 Silanimonas sp. | reverse complement strand
CTGCCGCGCAGGCCGCGAAGGCGCGCATCGAGCAGATCACGTCGGACGTCGAGCCGGGCCGCATCTACGAAGGCAAGGTCGCCAAGATCATGGACTTCGGTGCGTTCGTGACGATCGCCCCCGGCAAGGACGGCCTGGTGCACATCTCGCAGATCTCGGACGAGCGCGTCGAGAAGGTCAGCGACAAGCTGAAGGAAGGCGACGTGGTGCAGGTCAAGGTGCTGGAAGTCGACAAGCAGGGCCGCATCCGCCTGTCGATCAAGGCCGTGGCCGAGGGCGAGGGCGTCTAAGCCTTCGCCTCGCTGCCGAGCTGGAACGAAAAAACCCGCCGGAAGGCGGGTTTTTTCGTTATCGCGTCAGAAGGCGAGCTTCGCGGGCGACGCGCTTGAGTTCGGCCGCATCGATGGTGTTGTTTGCCTGAGAGGCCGCGAGTAGCAACGACGCCAGCTCGTCCAGCACGGCCACGATGCGGTCGCCGCGTGTGCCGGCGCCGTGCAAATGCAGCTGTGCGCAGCGGCCCATGCGATCACGGACGTGCAGCATCGTGCCATCGAGGTGATGGTACTGGTACGGTTCCAAGGATGCCGTGCGCAGCGCGCTGTCGAAGAGCTTCACGAAAACGTCGTTTTCGTCGGGTGGTAGCGTTGCCGAGCCGTTCCACGTCGGTCGCCCGAGAACGCTTTCCGTGGACGTGCGGTCCTGATGGTCGTACGTGCTGACGGTCCATCGTCGTCCATCGACCCCGAGCACGATCCTGTCGAAAAAGCTCGGGAAGATGAGAATCTCCCAAGTCGACGTGGGCGGCGGCATCAACTCATGCGTGAACTTGGGGAGCCCTGGTTCGGATACGTGGCAACTAAACATGCCCGACGCGTCGGCCTGCTCGCGCGCGATCCGGGCAGCAGCGTTCCTTTCACCAATCTGCCTCGCCCACTCGTTGGAAATCGGGCTGAGCGCGGGTACCGAGGCCAGCAGCATAGCCCCGAGTGCAATGCGCCGCGCATTGCCCCACGCGAATGGCAGAGGCTTCGCCACCCGAATCAGGCCGACGTCGACGCCGTCATCTCCACGCGATTCCGCCCACCCGCCTTGGCGATGTACAGCATGCGGTCCGACTCGTTGAGCGCGGCATGCATCGGCACCTTGGCGCTGCTGGCAGGCAGGCGGCAGACGCCGATGCTGGTGGTCAGCGAGAAGGTGCGGCCGTCGGGCAGCTCCACCGAGAGGGCGGCGATGCGCTCGCGAAGCGCCTCGAAGTAAGCGCGGCTGGAATCGGCATCGAGATCGCCCGCCAGCACCACGAACTCCTCGCCGCCGAAGCGGGCGACGACGTCCTCGGCACGCATGTGCGCCTGCAGTGCGCGAGCGACGGACTTGAGGGCGAGGTCGCCGCCGTCGTGGCCCCAGGTGTCGTTGATCTTCTTGAAGTGGTCGATGTCGAGCGTGGCCACGGCGCACTCGCGGCCCGCGGCATGCAGCGCATCGATGCGGCGCTCGGCGAGCTCGAAGAAATGGCGGCGGTTGGACAGGCCGGTGAGGAAATCCTTCGTCGCGAGATCCTGCAGCGTGCCGATGAGGTCGAGGTTGTCGACGTTCTGCGAGACGCGGCAGAAGAATTCCTCGCGCGAGAACGGCTTGTGCAGGAAGTCGTTGGCGCCGTTCTTCAGGAAGCGCGCCACGAGCTCCGGCTTGTTGGCGCCCGACACGCCGATGATCGCCATGCGGTCGCGCGCGTAACGTTCGCGCAGCTTGGCGCTGAGGTCGACGCCGGTGAGGCCGGGCATTTCGTGGTCGGTGATGACGAGGCGGATGCCCGGGTCCTGATCCATCGCAAGCAGGCCGTCCTCGCCACTGCTGGCCAGCAGCACGCGGAAGCCGTAGGACGACAGCAGCTCGGCGACCATCAATCGTGCCGACGGTGAGTCGTCGACGACGAGTGCGGCGATGCGGCGGTTGCGGTCCAGGCGCTGGGCCAGCCAAGCCAGGTACTCGAGGTGTCCGGGTGCGCTCTTGATGACGTAATCGACGACGCTGCGGCCGAGGATACGGTCACGCAATGCCTCGTCGTACTTGCTCGACACGACGACGATCGGCAGGCCGGTCTCGGCGAAGCGGTCGATGATGGCGTCCTGCGCGGCGTCGGGAAGGACCAGCCCGCTCAGCACGAGGAAGATGTCCGGGTTCGCGGCGAGTGCCGTTTCGGCTTCGGCCATCGTGCGCGCGAGGACGACCGGCAGCCCGGCGCGTTCCTCCATCGCTTCAGCCAGCATGCCGGCGTAACTGCGGGAGTTCTCGACGATGAGGACGCGTTGGGGCAGGGCGGCCATGGCGGGGGCTCCGTGATGTTGGGCCGAGCATCGCCCTTGGCCGGGCCTGCGGCAAGCCAAACGGTGTCAAGGCGCCGGGCGCAGCCACTCCAGCCGGTGCGAGGCGTGGTGCTCCCCAAGCATCCGGGCCAGCACCGGCAGGGCCGGGGCGAGCGCGGCGTCGAGCTTCCACGGCGGGTGGAACATCAGCATGCCGCTGCCGTTGAGCCGCAGCGGCGAATCGTCGGGGCGGACGAGGACCTCCGCGCACAGCAGGCCGCGCGGGGCGAGCAGGGTGGCCTGGCGGAAGAAGCCGTGCAGCGCCCGCCGCTGCTTGATCGGATACCAGACCGCCACGCCGCCGGTGGGCCAGCGTTCGAGCGCCGTGCCAACGGCCTCGAGGACGCGCGGGTACTCCGCTTCCTGGGCTTCGTAAGGCGGGTCGATGAGCACCAGGCCGCGCTTCTCCTTCGGCGGCAGCAGGGCCCGGGTGGCTTCGTAGCCGTCGCGCGCATGGGCGGCGGCGCGCGGATCGCCGGCGAGGTTCGCCTTCAGGGTCGCGGCTTCTTCCGGCTGGAGTTCGCAGGCGGCGAGGCGATCCTGTGGGCGCAGGGCGGCGAGGGCGATCCGCGGCGAACCGGGGTAGGCGCGGAGCCGTCCGTCGGGGTTCGAGCGGCCGACGACCTCGCACAGGCGCTGCACCGCCGCGGGCAGACCATGCCGGCCCCAGAGCCGACCGATGCCCGCCTGGCCTTCGCCCGTGCGTTCCGCCGCTTCGGCATCCAGGGCGTAGTGCCCGCGGCCGCCGTGGGTGTCGAGTACGAACACCGGGCTGTCCTTGGCGGTGAGCGCGTCGAGCCAGGCGAGCAGGGTGACGTGCTTCAGGACATCGGCGTGGTTGCCGGCGTGGAAGGCGTGGCGGTAGTTCATGGCGCGCAGTCTAGCGCTGTGCACCGGTGGCCCGCGCTAGCATGCGGACTTCCACACGGAGGGGGTTCCATGGCCAAGTTGTTCCGCTGGACGTTCCGCGGCGCGCTCCTGCTGCTGCTCGCAGTGACGTTGTTCGTTCTGCACAGCCTCTATTTCAAGCCGGTCAGCATCCGCATCTTCTACGAGCGGGTGTTCGCGGAATTCGCGCTCGAGAGCCCGCAGATCATCTCGAGCCTCGGCATGCTGCCGCCGTCCATCGACTGGACCGCCGACGAGCTGGACGACTATTCCCTCGCGAAGGGCGAGGAACAGATGGCCAAGCTGAAGGCCGACCTCGCCACTTTGCGCAGCTACGACCGCGCGGCGCTGGACGACGCCCTCAGCTACGACGTCCTCGAGGTGTTCCTGCAGACGCAGGCCGACGGCGAGCGCTTCCGCTTCCACGACTACCCGCTCAACCAGCTGTTCGGCATCCAGAGCAATCTGCCGAGCTTCATGGCGTCGCAGCATCGCATTGCCGGGCTCCCTGGTGCCGAGGCCTATGTGGCCCGCCTGCGCGAGATCCCGCGGGTGGCGGCGCAGGTGCGCGAGGGCATGGCCAAGCGCGAGCAGCTCGGCATCATTCCGCCCACGTTCGTGGTGGAGAAGGTGACGGCCGAGATGCAGGCCTTCGTCGCCACCGAGCCGAAGCAGAACATCCTCTACACCGCCTTGGCCGACAAGATGGCCAAGGCCGACGAAGCGATCGCCGAGGCCGACCAGCAGCGAATGCTCGCCGATGCGGAAGCCGTGATCCGCGACCAGGTGTATCCGGCCTACCAAGGGTGGATCGACGACTACGTGGCCCTGCTGCCGAAGACCACCGGCAACCACGGCGTCTGGGCCCTGCCGGACGGCGCGGCCTTCTACCAGCACCAGATCCGCATGCACACCACCACTGACATGACGCCGGAGCAGGTGCACGAGCTCGGCCTGCGTGAGGTGGCGCGCATCGAAGGCGAGATGGACGCCATCCTGAAGGGCGAAGGCCTCGTCGAGGGCACGATCGGTGAGCGCGTGCGCACGATCGCGGCGCGCCCGGACCAGCTCTATCCGGACACCGACGAAGGGCGCGCGCAGATCCTCGCCGACTACCAGGCCATGATCGACGCCATCGACGCCGGCCTCGGCCCGTACTTCAACGTCCGCCCAACGCAGCCGGTGAAGGTGGAGCGCATCCCCGAGTTCAAGGAGAAGACCTCGCCGGGCGCCTACTACCAGCCGCCGGCCTTGGATGGTTCGCGGCCGGGCGTGTTTTACGCCAACTTGCGCAGCGTGCAGGAGATCCCTCGCTTCAGCATGCGGACGCTCGCGTACCACGAGGGCATTCCCGGCCATCACTTCCAGCTCGCGATCCAGCAGAAGATCCAGGGCGTGCCGACCTTCCGCAAGCTGCTGCCGTTCACCGCGTACTCGGAAGGCTGGGCGCTGTACTCCGAGAAGCTCGCTGCCGAGATCGGCTTCCAACCCACGCCGCTGGACGACCTTGGCCGCCTGCAGGCCGAGATGTTCCGCGCCGTCCGCCTCGTGGTCGATTCCGGCCTGCACCACAAGCGCTGGACGCGCGAGCAGGCGATCGACTACATGGTCGAGAAGACCGGTATGCCGCAGACGGATGTCGTCGCCGAGATCGAGCGCTACCTCGTGATGCCGGGGCAGGCGCTGGCCTACAAGGTCGGCATGAACACCATCGTCGAACTGCGCGACGAAGCGAAGCGCGAACTCGGCGAGGGCTTCGACCTCGCGGCCTTCCACGACGTGGTGCTGACCAACGGCTCGCTGCCGATGACCCTGCTGCAGCAGCGGGTGCGGGCGTGGATCGCGGCGGAGAAGGCAAAGGCGGGCGGCGCCGAGGCCGCGGTGGCCGGTTGATGGAGCGCCGCGTCGTCCGTGGCGCCGAGGTCGGGCTGTTCCTCCCCGACCTCGCGCGCCTGCGTATCGGCGTGTTCCGGGAATGGCCCTACCTGTACGCCGGCAACGAGGCGTATGAGCGGGCCTATCTCGAAGTGTATGCCCGTTCGCCCGACAGCGTTTTCGTGCTGGCGATGGACGGTGGGCGCATCGTGGGCGCGTCGAGCGGCCTGCCGCTGGCCGACGATGCCGAGGCCTTCCGTGCGCCGTTCGAGGCGGCAGGGTTCGACATCGCGCGGGTGTTCTACTTCGGGGAGTCGGTGCTGCTGCCCGAGTACCGTGGCCGCGGGCTCGGGCATGCGTTCTTCGACGCCCGCGAAGCGCACGCGGCGGCGCTGGGGCGTTTCGACTGGACGGCGTTCTGCGCGGTCGACCGCGATGCGTCCGATGCGCGACGTCCGCCGGACTATCGCGGCAACGAGGCCCTGTGGGGCAAGCGCGCCTACGTGCGTCGCGACGACTTGCGCTGCACCCTGGGGTGGCCGGAAGCCGAGGGCGGCCCCGACGTGGCGCACACGCTGACCTTCCGCTTGCGTCCGATCAGCCGAAAAGGCTGACGCCCGGCACCGCCCACAGCGCGATGCCGGCGAGCATGGCGCCGATGCCGGTGGCGGCCAGTACATCGCTCGGGTAATGCACGCCGAGGAACACGCGGGACACCGCGATGCTGGCGGTGAACGGAATCAGCCACACGGCGAAGCCGGGGTAGTGGGCCAGCGCGACGAGCGTGAAGCTGACGGCATGCAGCGTGTGCCCCGACGGGAAACTGAATTCGTCCAGCGGCGCCACCCAGGCCCGCACCGCCGGGTCGCGGTGGCAGGGGCGGGCGCGACGGAAGAAGCCCTTCATGCGCCGATAGAGGATGGCCGCGATGCCGCCGACCACGGCCATGTGGGCCGCGGCGTGCAGGCCTTCCTCGCCGCCGAAGACCGCGAGGACGGCCATCATCGCGTACCAGAACACGCCGTCGCCCAAGCGGCTGACGGCCTTGAAGTAGAGGCGCACGGCGCGGTACGTGCACCAGCCATTCAACTGCAGGCACCAGTGGTGTTCGCGTTGGACCAGTGCGGAGCGCGTCATCATCAGGCGGCCCTCTCGAGCGGGTGGGTGATTTGGATGAGCAGGTCGGCGAAGTCGCGCGACACGCGGTCCGGCGACAGGCCCTCGACGGCCTCGCGGGCAGCGCTGCCCATCGCGATCCGCTGCGGGGAGAGGGCGACATCGAGGAAGCGCGCGAGGAAGGCCGTCTCGTCGCCGAAGCGAAGCGCCGCGCCGTGCAGACCGTTGCGGAGGTGCTCACGCGCCGCACCGTAATCGAAAGCCACCGTCGGCAGGCCCGAGGCCATGGCTTCGAGGGTGACGTTGCCGAAGGTTTCCGAGAGGCTCGGGAAGCAGAACACGTCGGCGGAGGCGAAGTGCGCGGCCAGTGCATCCCCGCGCAAGGTGCCGGCAAAGATCACCTCGGGATGCTGCGCCGCCAGCGCCGGTCGTTCCGGACCATCGCCGACGAGCACGAGCTTCGTGGTGGACCTCTCGGCCTTGAGGGCCTCGTAGCAGCGCATCAGCAGGGGCAGGTTCTTCTCCGGCGCGATCCGGCCGACATGGACGATGGCCAGATCGTCCGGGCCAACGCCCCACTGTTCGCGAAGCGCGTCGGCACGGAAGGACGGATGGAAGCGCACGGTGTCCACGGCTCGGCCGAGGCGATGGGGGTGGCGGAAGCCCTGAGCCGTCAGTTGCTCCACCAGCTCGCTCGTCGGCACGAGGGTGGCGTCGGCGCGATTGTGGAAGCGGCGCAGCCACGCGAACACCCAAGGCGCGAGGAACCCGGCGCCGTAGCGGCCCACGTAGTCGTCGAAGCGCGTGTGGAAGCCGGTGGCGACGGGGATTCGCAGGCGCTTCGCCGCGCGCAACGCCGACCAGCCCAGTGGGCCTTCCGTGGCGATGTAGATCGCGTCCGGCCGTTGGCGCATCCAGCGCGCCGCCAGCTTCCGGCCCGCCGGCAGGCCGAAGCGCATGCCGGGATAGCGCGGGATCGGTGCGCCGTCGACGCGGAGCAGCTCCGGGGATTCATCGCTCAGTTCGCCCGGGCGCGCAGGGCGCACGAGGCCCACGTCGTGCCCGAGCGCCCTCAGCCCGTCATGCAGGGATTGCACGGTGAGGGCCACGCCGTTGATCTCCGGCGGGTAGGTCTCGGTGACGAGCTCGAAGCGGCGGGCGAGGGCGGCGGTCGTGTCCATGCCGCGAGCCTGAAGGCGATGCGCGGCACGGCGGTGACATCGCGATGACGCTGGCGTGACGCAGTACCGGCAATCGGGTGTCACGTGAATTCAACGATGCGGTCACGCTTTTCCGCCAGTGTGCGCGCCCACTCCTCCGATCGGAGGTTGGCCCCCAATGGAGTTCCAGATGTCGTCGATCACCCCCTGCCGTCGCCCTCGCCACCTGCTTGCCCTCGCGGTCGCCGCCGCGCTTGCCCCGCTGGCCGCTTCCGCCAATCCCGAGGTGCGCGATGACGCCGCCGTCCTCGACGCGGTGAACGTGGTCGGCACCGGCGAAACCCGCCAGGTGCAGGCGCTGGGCCGCGAGGAGCTTGCCCGCCAGCCCGCCGGCAGCAGCGCGCTCAAGCTGCTCGGCAAGCTTCCCGGCGTGCACTTCACCTCGGCCGACCCGTGGGGCAACTACGAGTGGTCGACGCGCTTGAACATCCGCGGCTTCAACCAGAACCAGCTGGGCTTCACGTTGGATGGCATCCCGCTCGGCGACATGAGCTACGGCAACCACAACGGTCTGCACATCAGCCGCGCGCTGATCGCCGAGAACCTCGGCTTCGCCGAAGTCTCGCAGGGCAGCGGCGCGCTCGACACCGCGTCGTCGTCGAACCTCGGCGGCACCGTTCGCTTCGCTTCGCGCGGTCCGCAGGCCGAGCGCGGCGCCACCCTCGCGCAGACCGTCGGCAGCGACGACACGCTGCGCACCTTCGCGCGCTACGACACCGGTGACCTCGATGGCTTCTCGGCCTTCCTCTCGGGCGCCAAGCACGATGCCGAGAAGTGGAAGGGCTACGGCGCGCAGGATTCGCGCCAGGTCAACGCGCAGGCGCGCTACGCCGACGAGGCGTGGAGCCTCGGCGCGCTCATCAACACCTCGCGTCGCAACGAGACCGACTACGCGGATCTGTCGCTGGAGTCGGCGCGCCGCCTCGGCATGGATTGGGACAACTACGCGCGTGACTGGACGCGCGCCATCCGCGCCGGCTTCGGTCAGTTCTCGGGCGGCGTGAACAGCCTGGACGACGCCTATTACCTCGGCCGTGGCCTTCGCGACGACAACCTCTACGCGGTGAACACCGACATCGCCATCGGCGACGGCGGCAGCTTCAAGGCGCAGGTCTATCGCCACACCAACGAAGGCCAGGGCCACTGGGTGACGCCGTACTCGCCGAGTTCGGCCACGCTGCCGCTGAGCCTGCGTACCACCGAGTACACCATCGATCGCGGCGGCCTCACCGCGGGCTTCGAGCTGCCCTTGGGCGCGCACACCTTGAGCTTCGGCCTGTGGCACGAGGACAGCGATCACAACCTGCAGCGCAACTTCTACTTCCTCAACGCCGACACCCCGCCGAACCGCGGCTACTTCTACCGCAGCCCGGACGTGCGAGTGTTCGAACAGGATTTCGACAGCCGCACGCAGGTCTGGTACGTCAACGACCGCATCGCGCTGATGGACGGTCGCTTCACCATCGACGCCGGATTCAAGGCGCTGGACGCCGAGATCGAGGCGGTGAACCGCCGCGGCACGCGCGCGCAGGGTCGCATCGAAGCCAAAGACAGCTTCCTGCCGCAGCTTGGCCTGCGTTTCGAAGTGGCGCCGGGCTTCGAGCTGTTCGGCTCGTACGCGGAGAACATGGCGGCCTTCCGCGCTGGCGTGAATGGTCCGTTCTCGGCCAGCCAGTCGGGCTTCAACGCCATCCGCGACACGCTCCGCCCGGAGACCTCGACCACGTTCGAAGGTGGCCTGCGCTACGGCAACGAGGCCTTCCAGAGCTCGCTCACGCTGTATCGCGTGGACTTCGAAGACCGCCTGCTGACCATCTCGCAGTGCGCCGGCATCGTCGGTTGCCCGAGCGTGCTGGCCAACGTCGGCGACGTCGAGACCTCGGGCGCCGAAGCGGCGATCGACTGGCGCCTCGGCGGTGGCTTCTCGCTGTTTGGTTCGCTGTCGTGGAATTCGTCGGAGTACGCCTCGAACTACCTCGACGGCACGACCCTCGTGCCGACCGACGGCAAGACCGTGGTCGACACGCCGGAGATGCTCGCCAACGTCGAGCTGCGCTACGCCGCGGACGCCCTCGAAGCCCGCATCGGCATGAAGTACACCGACGAGCGCTTCATCACGTTCGTCAATGACTCGCGCGTGCCGGACTACTGGGTCACCGACGCCTCGGTCTCGTACCGCTTCGGCGACCTCGGCCTCGCCAAGGACCTGAAGGCCACGCTCAACGTCACCAACCTGTTCGACGAGGACTACTTCGCCAGCGTCGGCACGAACGGTTTCGTCGCTCGTGACCCGCAGGGCCTGAACTACACGCTGGTCACTGGCGCGCCGCGCCAGGTGTTCCTGACGCTCGAGGCCTCGTTCTGATGCGTCGCCTGCCGTCGGTGGCCGTGCGCCACCTCGGCTTGGCGCTCGCGCTCTGCCTTCCTCCGGTGGCCCTCGCGGCCCCGGAGGCGGGCGGCGACCGTGCGCCCGCCCTGACCCGCATCGCCTTCGGTTCCTGCGCCGAGCAGCACAAGCCGCAGCCGATCTGGGCGGCGGTGCAGGCCGCCGACCCCGAGCTCTTCCTGTTCCTCGGCGACAACGTCTACGGCGACACGCGGGATCGTGGCGAACTCGAGCAGGCGTACGCGGCTCTGGCCGCGCAGCCGGGCTTCCAACGCCTGCGCGCGTCGACGCCGTTGATGGCGACGTGGGACGACCACGACTACGGCGAGAACGACGCTGGGGCCGAGTACCCGATCAAGGAAGCCTCGCGCGAAGTCTTCTTCGACTTCTGGGACGAACCGGCCGACTCACCCCGTCGAACGCACGAGGGCGTGTACACCAGTGCGATGTTCGGGCCGCCGGGGCAGCGCGTGCAGGTGATCCTGCTCGACCTGCGCTGGAACCGCACGCCGATCGCGCGCAACACGGCGTTCCCGGACGACGGGGCGCACGAACGCTGGGGCCGGCGCGAGGCGAGAGCAGGGCGTCCGGTACCGGGGCCCTATGCACGCGACCCGTCGCCGGACGCGACCATGCTCGGCGAGGCGCAGTGGGCGTGGCTGGAAAGCCAGCTTCGCGAGCCGGCCGAGGTCCGCCTGATCGGTTCCAGCCTGCAGGTGTTGGCCGACTTCCCCGGCTGGGAGGCCTGGGTGAACTATCCGCGCGATCAGGCGCGGCTGTTCCAGTTGATCCGCGACACCCGCGCCGAAGGCGTGGTGTTCCTCTCCGGCGACACGCACTACGGCGAACTCACGCGTCTCGACGCGAATGTGCCTTACCCGATGGTCGACCTGACCTCGAGCGGGCTCACCGAGGAATGGCACGTGCCGGTGCCCAACGCGCTCCGCGTCGGCGAGGCCCACCACCGTGCGAACTTCGGCCTCGTGGAGATCGACTGGGCCCGTCGCGAACTGCGCTTGGGCCTGCGGGACGCCGAAGGTGCGGCGCTGGTCGATCAGCGCGTGCCGATGTCGTCCTTGCGGGTTCGCTGAGGACGCTCAGCCGCCGTCGAGTTCCAGACGCAGGCCGATGTCGCGCAGGTGCTCGCGCTCGGTGTCGAGGTCGGCGCGGGTCAGCGGGTGGGCGTCGAGCCAGCGCTTCGAGAGCTTCAACTGCAGCTCGCCGCTGCCCACCCGAAGGCGCAGGCCGGGGATCTTCCCGGCCTCGTGGGCCCGGTGCAGCAACACCGCGAGCCGCAGCAGCATCGCGCAGCGCTGGGCCGCGGGGGCGAGGCGGTCGGGCAGGCCCTCGAAACTGGTGAGCCGCAGCGCGCGGCGCTGGTTGCGGACGAGCGTGGCGAGGAACTGCTGCTCGGTGCGCGAGAAGCCGGCGATGTCGGAGTTCTCGAGGATGTAGGCGCCGTGCACGTGGTACTGGCTGTGCGCGATGGCGAGGCCGAGCTCATGCAGGCGCGCGGCCCAGGCCAGCATCTGGCGGTCCGGGGCCTCGAGGCCCCAGTCGGTCTCGACCTCGTCGAACAGCGCCAGCGCCGTCGCTTCCACGCGTTCCGCCTGCGCGGTATCGATGGCATAGCGGGTCATCATCGCCGCGACCGACTCTTCGCGCGGGTCGGTCTTGCCGCCGCGACCGACCATGTCGTGCAGCACGCCTTCGCGCATCGCCGCTTCGCTGACGTGCAGCTTGCGGATGTCGAGTGCCTCGAACGCCGTAGCCAGCACCAGCACGCCGCCGGCGATCACGGGCTGCCGCTCCGCGCTGAGGCCCGGGAGCTTCAGTGTCTCGATCGTGTCGAAAGCAAGCACGCGGTCGGTTAGGCCGGTCAGCGCGGTGTCGGTGATCAGGCCGCCCTTCGATAGCTTGAGCGCTTCGCAGATCTCGCCGATGGCCTTGATCGTGCCCGAGGAGCCGAAGGTCTCCTTCCACCCCAGCTGGCGGTACAGCGCGGCGAACTGCTGGAACTCGGCGGCCATTTCGATCTGGGCGTCCTTCCAACGCTTGCGGCTCAACTTGCCGTTGGCGAAGAAGCGCTTGCTGGTGGCCACGCAGCCCATCTGAAGGCTTTCGCGCTCGATCGGGGTCATGCCGTCGCCGATGATGAACTCGGTGGAGCCGCCGCCGATGTCGATCACAAGGCGCCGCGACTTGCCCGGCGGGTGGCCGTGCGCGACGCCGAGGTAGACGAGGCGCGCTTCCTCGCGGCCGGCCACCACTTCGATGCCGTGCCCGAGCGCGGTTTCGGCCGGCAGCAGGAAGCTCTGCGGGTTGCGCATCTGCCGCACGGTATTCGTGGCGATGGCGCGCACCTGCGCCGGCGGCACGCTGCGCAGTTTCTGGCCGAAGCGGGCGAGGCAATCCAACGCGCGTGCGACGACATCGGGGCGCAAGCCGCCGTTGACGTCGAGGCCTTCCGCGAGGCGCACCGTCTCCTTGATGCGGTCGACGATCCGCAGCTGGCCCAGCGTGTAGCGGGCGACGACGAGGTGGAAGCTGTTGGAGCCGAGGTCGACGGCCGCGAGAAGGTCGCCGTCCTGCAGGCTGCGGCGCGGACTGTTCGGCATGTCAGTGGCAGATCTTGGCGAGGAGGGACTGCTGGGCGGAATGCGGCATGTCGTCGCCCTCCACCGCCACGCGCTCGTAGCGGCCGTCGGCCTGCAGCTGCCAGCTCTGCGTGTTGTCGGCCAGGTAGTTGGCCAGTTCCTCGTCGAACACCCGCTTCGAGAGCTTCGGATCGAGGATGGGGAAGCAGGTCTCGACGCGACGCAGCAGGTTGCGCTCCATCCAGTCGGCGCTCGAGCAGTAGAGCTGCGGCGATTCGTCGTTCTGGAACCAGTAGACGCGGCTGTGCTCGAGGAAGCGGCCGACCACCGAGCGGACGCGGATGTTCTCGGACAGTCCCTTCACCCCGGGCCGCAGGGCGCAGGCGCCGCGGACGATCAGGTCGATCTGCACGCCAGCCTGCGACGCAGCATAGAGCGCGCGGATGACGCCGGCCTCGTTGAGCGCGTTCATCTTGGCGATGATGCGCGCCGGCTTGCCCTCGCGAGCGTGCTGCGCTTCGCGGGCGATCTTCGCCAGCAGGCCGCCGTGCAGGGTGAAGGGCGAGGTCAGCAGCTGCTTCAGCTTGAACGAGGGCGCGAGGCCGGAGAGCTGCTGGAACAGCGCGTGGACGTCGGCGCCGATCTCCTCGTTGGCCGTCATCAGCCCGATGTCGGTGTATGTGCGGGCGGTGCCGGCGTGGTAGTTGCCGGTGCCGAGATGCACGTAGCGGCGCAGGCGCTGCCCCTCGCGACGGACGATCAGCATCATCTTGGCGTGGGTCTTGTAGCCCACGACGCCGTACAGCACCTGTACGCCGGCCTCCTGCAGGCGATCGGCGAGGCGGAGGTTCGCCTCCTCGTCGAAGCGGGCGCGCAGCTCGACGACCACGGTGACGTCCTTGCCGTTGCGCGCGGCGGTGACCAGGTGTTCGATGAGCGGCGAATCCTTGCCGACGCGGTACAGCGTCTGCTTGATCGCCAGCACGTCGGGGTCGTGCGCGGCGTGCGCCACCAGGTCGAGCACCGCGTTGAAGGTCTCGTAGGGGTGGTGCATCAGGATGTCGCGCTCGCGCAACTGGTCGAAGGGCGCGTCGGTATCGAGCCGCGTGGGCCGCGGCGTGAACAGCGGCCACTTCAGTTCCGGCCGGTCGACGAGGTCGATCACCTGGATCACGCGGTTGAGATTCACCGGGCCGTTGATGCGGTAAACGGCGTTCTCGGGCAGCGAGAAGTTCTGCAGAAGCACCTGCACGATCGTGGTCGGGCAGTTCTCGGCGATCTCCAGCCGCACTGCCGGGCGGAAGCCGCGACCCACGAGCTCCTCGCGCACGGCATGCGCGATGTTCTCCACTTCCTCCTCGTCCACCACCAGCTCGGAGTTGCGCGTCACGCGGAACTGCCAGGCGCCCTTGACCTTCATGCCGGGGAAGATCTCGTCGACGAAGGCGGTCAGCACCGCCGAGAGCAGCACGAAGTCGTGCGGCGCGCCGGAGATCTCCGTCGGGATGTGGATGATGCGCGGCAGCGAGCGCGGCGCACGGACGATGGCCATGCCGCCGGCGCGGCCGAACGCGTCCTTGCCATCGAGCACCACGACGACGTTGAGCGACTTGTTGAGAATGCGCGGGAAGGGGTGCGCTGGATCGAGCCCGAGCGGCGAGAGCACCGGCATGATCTCGTGCTCGAAATACTCCTTCAGCCAGCGCTTCTGCTTCGCGCTCCAGGCGTCGCGCGGCAGGATGCGCACGCCGGCCTCGTTCAGGGCGGGGCGGAGGGTGTCGTTCCAGAACTCGTACTGCGCGTTGACCAGCGCGCTGGCTTCGTCGTGGATCTGGTTCAGCAGGGCGATGGGCGCCACGCCGTCGACGGTGGCGGTCGAACCGAACTGCACCGTCGTGCGCAGCGACGCGACGCGGATCTCGAAGAACTCGTCGAGGTTGGTGCAGCTGATGCAGAGGTAGCGCAGGCGCTCCAGCAGCGGGATCGTCGGGTCCTCGGCCTGGGCGAGCACGCGGCGGTTGAAGGCCAGCTGCGACAGCTCGCGGCTGAGGAAGAGTTCGTTGTCGGGCAGGCCCGAGGTGCCGGTGGAAGCGACGGCGGCGGCGGGCTTTCGGGGCGACTTGGTGGGCACGGGGCGGCCTTGCGTGAACCGGACTCTGGATTGGAAACGACGCAGCTGCGGCTGGCAAGCCGTGGCGCGCGGCAGGCTCAGGCGTCGTCGCTGCCGCGCGCGCGCTCGACCACGGCTTCCGGCCCGAACACGCAGGCGAAGACGCTGCCCTTGCCGACTTCACTGCGGATGTCGAGGCGGCCCTGGTGCAGGTTCAACACGTGCTTGACGATGGAGAGGCCGAGCCCGGTACCGCCGGTTTCGCGGGCCCGGCTGGTGGAAACGCGGTAGAAGCGTTCGGTCAGGCGCGGGAGGTGCTGCGCCGGGATGCCGTAGCCGCTGTCTTGTACCGCCAGCACGACGCCGCCGTCGGCACCGCGTTCGAAGCGGACGTCGATGCGGCCGTCGACCGGCGTGTAGCGGACGGCGTTGGAGACGAGGTTCGAGAACGCGCTGTGCAGCTCCCGCGTCGATCCGAGCAGGTCGATGTTCGCGCTGTCCTCGACATGGATGTGGTGCCGGCCAGCGGAGAGCGCCTGGGCTTCGCGCTTCAGCGTCAGCAGCAGCGGCGCCATCGCCACCACTTCCCGATGGGCGAGGGCTTCCTGCGCTTCCAGGCGCGAGAGTGTGAGCAGGTCTTCGACCAGCTGCGACATGCGCGCGGACTGCTTGCGCATCTCGTCGAGCATCGGGCCGAGTTCGGGGTAGTCGTCGGCGTCGAGGATGTCGAGGTAGCCGTGCACGACCGTCAGCGGAGTGCGCAGTTCGTGCGAGACATTGGCGACGAAATCGCGGCGCAGCTGCTCCAGGCGCAACAGCTTGGTGACATCGCGGACCACCAGCAACCATTGCGCGGGGGAGTAGGGCAGCAGGCGCAGGCTGAGGCGGACGTTCGCGTCGAGCGGCGAGGCCTGGTCGAGCAGGGGCTCGTCGGTCTGCCCGACATCGAGCCATGCCCGCACCTTCGCATCGGGGAACACCGCGCCCACCATGCCCTCGTTCCCCTGCGGGCCGAGGCCCAGAAGCTCCCGGGCCTGCCGGTTGCACCAGTCGATCCGGCCGCTGTCGCGGTCGACGAGCAGCACGGCATCGGGCATCAGCGTGGCGGCGCGCCGGTAGCCACGCACCAGCCCGAGCAAACGCTTTGTGCGGGCGCGGCCTTCGTTCTGGCGGCGGTGGAGGAGCATTTCGAGGTCGTCCCAGAGGCCGCGGCCATCGATATCGCGCAGGCGGCGGCGTTGGTAGAGGCGGGCAAGCAGGCGATGCAGGCGCCAGTAATGCCAGCCGAGGATGGCGAAGGCGGAGAGCGCGAGCAGGGGCCAGAGCGCGTCCAGCCACGCGCCGAGGAGGGCTGCGGCCGCGAAGATCGCCACGAGGCGGGCGACCGACGCGCGCCAGGCGCGACGCAGCAGGGCCCCGACGGTCATGCTGCGTGGGTGTCCGTCACGGGGTTTCCGAGAACCGGTAGCCGCTGCCGCGGACGGTCTGGACCATGCCGTCGAGCTGCTGCGGCTCCAGCGCCTTGCGCAGCCGGCGGATGTGCACGTCTACGGTGCGTTCTTCGACGTAGACGTTGCCGCCCCAGACGTGGTCGAGGAGCTGCGCGCGGGTGTAGACGCGGTCGGCGTGGGTCATGAAGAAGTGCAGGAGCCGGTATTCCGTCGGGCCGACGTGGATCGACTCGTCGCCGGCGTACACCCGGTGGGCGGCGCCGTCGATGCGCAGGCGGCCGATCTGGACGCTGCCGTCGGCCTCGTCCTCACGCGAGCGGCGCATGACCGCCTTGATGCGGGCCAGCAGTTCACGGGCCGAGAACGGTTTCACCACGTAGTCGTCCACGCCGGACTCGAGGCCCGAAACGCGGTCGTTCTCCTCGCCGCGCGCCGTCAGCATGATGATCGGCACGTCGCGGGTGAGCTCGTCTTTGCGCCAGCGACGGGCGAGGTCGAGGCCCGAGGTGCCCGGCAGCATCCAGTCCAACAGGATCAGGTCGGGCACGCGCTCGACGATGGCGGTCTGCGCCTCGCGGGCGTCACCGGCATGAACCGGCTCGTACTCGCCCTTGCGGAGGGCGAAGGCCACCATGTCACGGATGGCGGGCTCGTCGTCGACGATGAGGATGCGCTTCTGCACGGGATGTCCAGGCCATGGGGTCAGGGCGCCAGTAGATAAAACTTTTGTGACGCGACCATGACGACTGAAAGGGAATCGTCACAGCGCTGACGCAGCTTGTCGAGCCCTTGGCCCCCTCGTGCGGGGGTGAAGGGGGCCGCCATGGCTCAGGAACGGCGTTCGCGCCCCTGGTCCTCGGGCCGCAGGCCCGCCCGGCGCATCTCCAGCACCACGGGCATGATCTCGGCCATCCGGGCCTCGACGCGGGCGCGCTGGACGTAGTCGACGTCGTCGCGATGTTTGAGGCTGTCGAACTGCTTGAGGGCGTCCTCCGCGCGGCCGGCGAGAAATGCGGCCTCGGCATGCGCCTCGACGGCGCGGTTGGCGTCGCCAGCGAGCTCACTGGCCCGGGCGAAGCTGCGCTGCAGCAGTAGGTCGCCGCTGGCGGCGGCCAGCAGCGGGCGGAGCAGGGCTTGGGCGCGTTGGCCGGAGCCCGAATCCCCGCGCTCGGTCAGGGTCTCGGCGTAGCTGAGGGTGATCGCACGATGCTGGGGGTTATCCGCCAGCAAGCCCTCGTAGTGCCGGGTGGCCTCCACCGGGCGGCCCGCCTTGTGCAGGGCCTCCGCGGTGGCGAGCCGCAACCAGAGGTTGGTCGGGTCGACGGCCAACAGCCGCTCAAGGCGGGTGACGGCTTCGCTCGCGTGGCCCGCGCGAAGCATCGCCAGGGCGTGGCCGTATGCGACCTCGGGGCGAGGCGCGGTGACGGGATTCTTCTCGTACTCGGCGACGGCGTCGCGCGCGGTGGGGGCCGTCAGCACGCGCAGGCGCTCACGGGCCCAATGGAATTCGCTGGGCCGCGCGTTCGCGGCGCTCGGCAAGGGGCGCAGCGCGGCCGGCAGCAGCAGATGCCCTTCGTCACGGACGGGTGTGTCCCGCCAGGGCGCCTGCTTCGACATGGCCGCGGCACGGTCGCGGGCTTCGGCGATGCGCGTCGTCGTCACCGGGTGGGTGCGCAGGTATTCCGGGGCCTGCCAGCCCCCCGTGTTGCCTCGCGAGGCGCGCTCCATCCGGCCGAAGAAATCGGCGATGCCCAGCGGATCGAAGCCGGCGCGCGACAGCGTCTCGATGCCGATGCGGTCCGCTTCCGATTCGTTGCTGCGGGTGTAGTTGATCTGCATCTGCGCCATCAGCGCCTGGGCGCCAACCACCGCGGCCTGCATCGCATCGTCGGCGGAACGCGAGTTGCTCTGCGACGCCGCCGCCAGCGCGCCGATCATCGCCAGCATGGTCGGCAGCTGCATCTGCTGGGATTTCTCGGCGGAGCGCAGCACGTGTCGCTGCGTCACGTGCGCGACCTCATGGGCGAGCACCCCGGCCACTTCGTCCTCGCGCTCGGCGGTGAGCACGAGGCCGGCGTTCATGCCGACGAGGCCGCCGAGGGTGGCGAACGCGTTGATGCGGCGGTCGCGCATCATGAAGAAGGTGTAGCCGTGGTCCGGCTCGCCGCTCGAGGCCGCCACGCGGAACCCGAGGCCCTGCAGCCAGCCTTCGACGAGCGGGTCGGCCACCAGCAGGTCCTGGCGGCGCAGCTCACGCATGAGCATCGCGCCATAGCGCGCCTCGTCGGCCGGGGTGATCAGGCTGGCGGCGGACGAGCCCATCTGCGGCAGCGCCTCCGGCCGCGACTGCGCGTCGGCGGCAGGGCCCGGGAACAGCGCGAGGGCGAGGGCGGCGGGGAGGGCGAGCAGGGGCGTTGGGCGCATCGTCTGAGCATGCCGAAAGGGGGGCGCGGGCTGGTGAACCCGCCGTTAAGCCGGGCCCGACCACGCTGGAAAAGACCGCGGGCCGGCCGCATAGTTCGGCGCCTTCCCGCACCGTTTTGGAGCCGCCGAGATGTCCCGCGCCGAGGTCGTGATGTATTCGTCCGCGATCTGCCCCTATTGCGTCGCCGCCAAGAACTTCTTGAAGCAGCGCGGCGTCGAGTGGCGCGAGGTGCGCGTCGACCTCGATCCGGTAGCGCGAAGCGAAATGCTCGAGCGTGCCAAGCGCACCTCGGTGCCGCAGATCTTCATCAACGGCACCCACGTCGGCGGCTTCGACGACATGGTGGCCCTCGACCGCGCCGGTGGCCTGGCGCCCCTTCTGGAGTCCGCCCCGTGAGTGACCGCGTCACCGAATTCACCGCCTTCCGCAAACGCATGAACGAGCGCATCCTCGCCGAGGACAACCAGGTCGTGCGTCGCTTCTTCGCGCTCGACACGCAGACCTACAAGCCCGGCGCGCTCGACCTCAAGACCAAGGAAATGCTCGGCCTCGTGGCTTCGATGGTGCTGCGCTGCGACGACTGCATCGCCTACCACGTCGCCCAGTGCCAGCAGGCCGGCGTCACCCGCGAGGAGTTCTTCGAGGTGTTCTCGGTCGGTCTCGTCGTCGGCGGCTCGATCGTGATCCCGCACCTGCGCCGCGCGGTCGATTTCCTCGACCAGCTCGAGGCCGGCGCCGCCGAGGCCCCCGGCGCCCACGACGCCGCCCACGGCTGAACCAACTCCCGGTTCCTTGACCGCCGTCAGAAGCCGGCCCGGCGCCGCTGCGGCATAATCCGCGCGCCGCCCGCACTGGATCGGGCGAGAAAAGGAAAAAGACATGTCTCAGACGATTGCGGTGATCCGCGGGGACGGCATCGGTCCCGAAATCATGGATGCCTCGCTGGGCGTGCTGGACGCGATGAAGCTCGGGCTGCAGTACGAGTTCGTCGAAGCCGGCATGTCGGCGATGGAGAAGACCGGCGAATTGCTGCCCGCCGCCACCTTGGACGCGATCCGCAAGCACCGCATCGCCTTCAAGAGCCCGCTGACCACGCCGGTCGGCGAGGGCTTCACCTCGATCAATGTCGCGCTGCGCAAGACCTTTGACCTGTACGCCAACGTGCGTCCGGCGATCAGCTTCCCGGGCACCAAGGCGCGCTACGAGAACATCGACATCATCACGGTGCGCGAGAACACCGAGGGCGCCTACATCGGCGAGGGCCAGTCGGTGTCGCCGGACGGCGAGACCGCCCTGCTCACGCAGAAGGTCACCCGCAAGGGTTCGGAACGCATCGTCCGCTACGCCTTCGACCTGGCGCGCCGCGTCGGCCGCAAGAAGGTCACGGTGGTGCACAAGGCGAACATCCTGAAGTCCACCTCGGGCCTGTTCCTCAAGGTCGCCCGCGAAGTGGCGCAGCAGTACCCCGACATCCAGTGCAACGAGATGATCGTGGACAACACCTGCATGCAGCTGGTGATGCGCCCGGAGCAGTTCGACGTCATCGTGACGACGAACCTGTTCGGCGACATCGTCTCCGACCTGTGCGCCGGCCTCGTGGGTGGCCTCGGCCTCGCCCCGGGCGCCAACATTGGTGAACATGCCGCCATTTTCGAGGCCGTGCACGGTTCGGCCCCGGACATCGCTGGCAGGAACATCGCCAATCCCTGCGCGTTGCTGTTGGCCGCCGGCCAGATGCTCGACCACCTCGGTCACGTCGACCACGCCAACCGCCTGCGCCAGGCCATCCGCGACACGCTGGAAGCCAAGGACGGCGTGACGCCGGACGTGGGCGGCACCGGCACCACGCAGAGCTTCGCCAAGGCTGTCGCGGCGCGCGTCACCGCCTGATCGCGGGTTCGAAGCAGCCAAAGGGAAGGGCGCCGCAAGGCGCCCTTTTCCGTTTCCGCGTTGGTGATGGCCCCGTGTGCGTGGGGCCGACGTGATCAGTCGTCGCCGCGCAGCTTCGAGAGCAGGCGCAGGATCTCGAGGTACAGCCAGATCAGGGTGACGATCAGGCCGAAGGCGCCATACCACTCCATCGACTTCGGGGCGCCAGCCTCAACGCCGCTTTCGATGAAATCGAAGTCGAGCACGAGATTCAGCGCGGCGATCACGACCACGAACGCCGAAAAGGCGATGCCCAGCCAGCCGCTGTCGTGGATGAAGCCCATGCCCTCGAAACCCATCAGGCGCATGCCGATGTTGACGAGGTAGAGCAGCGCGATGCCGCCGGTGGCCGCGACCACGCCAAGCTTGAAGTTCTCGGTGGCGCGGATCAGGCCGGACTTGTAGGCCAGCAGCAGCGACGCCAGCGTGCCAAAGGTCAGGCCCACGGCCTGCAGCACGATGCCCGGGAACTGCGCTTCGAAGACTGCCGACACAGCACCGAGGAACAGGCCTTCGACCAGGGCATACAGGGGCGCAGTGACCGGGGCCCAGGTCTTCTTGAAGACCGTGACCAAGGCCAGCACGAAGCCGCCGATGGCGCCGCCCCAGACGTAGGGCATCAGGCCGGGGATGCTCTCCGGACCGGTGTAAAGGTTCCAGGTGTAGGTCGCGGTGATCAGCACCATCGCGAGCAGCAGGGCGGTCTTGTTGACCGTGCCGCCGATCGTCATCGTCTGGCCATCGCGGGTGACGACGCGGCCCGAGCCGACGTCGAGGAAGGTGTTCTCGCCGAGAACCGGGTTGCCGCTGCGCATGTGTTGCTCCTTGCCGGGGGATGTCCCGCTCAAACCTTGCCCGCGCGGGGCGCCGGGCGCAAGGCGTGGGCGATGGCGAGGCCGGCAGCGATGGTCGCCGCAACGAGCAGCACTTCCGGCCCGATCCAGCGCATGCCCCAGGCGCCCACCAGCGCGCCGCTGGAAAACCCGCCGATCACCAGCAGGCAAACGGCAATGCGCTTTCTCTCCACCGGCAGGCCCCGCAGGGCGTGGCCGAGGTAGATGGCGAGGTCCGTGAACATGCCGCTCAGGTGCGACGTCCGCATCACCGCGCCGCTGAACGTCGTCGCCATCGCGTTCTGCAGGCCGACGGCGCTGGCCAGCAGGTAGTAGGCCGCGGGTTCGCGCCAGAGGAACGCCTGCGTGGCCGCCAGCACCAGCAACGCTTCGATCCACAGCGCCACGCTGTAGCGTCGCCCGAGGCGCAGATGCTCGTCGCGGATCAGCCAGCCGCTGAAGACCGCGCCGATGCAGAACGCCCCGAGGATGCCGAGCAGGTGGAGTGCGCTGTCCCAGCGGCCGAAGCCGACGTGCCCGGCGACCAGGGTGGTGGTGCCGGTGAGGTGCGTGACGGCCTCGGCGCCGAAGGCCAGCAGGCCGACGGCATTCATCAGCCCGGCCGCGAAGCTCAGTGCGCCACCGGCCACCCAGACCCAGCGCGGCAGCTGGTCGATCATCGTTCGCGGAAGCGCCAGAAGTGGTCGAGCACGACGACGTCGCCGAGACCGGGGCGGTACCCGGCCGCCAACGCGCCGGCGATGTATTCGGTGCCGAGGCGGGCGGCCTGCGACGGTGTCTCGCCGAGGGCGAGATTCGCCGCAATCGCCGAGGCCAGCGTGCAGCCCGTGCCATGGCCTTCCAGTGGCAGGCGGCGGCTGCGGAAGCTCGCGCGCAGCACGCCGCTGCCGAAGCGGTCGATCACTTCGGCCTCGGCGAGATGCCCGCCTTTCAGCAGCACGCCGTCGGCGCCGAGGTCGAGTAGTTCGACAAGTGCGGCATCGGCGTCCGCGCCCGGGGCGATCCGGCGCCCGAGCAGCAGTTCGGCTTCGGGCAGGTTCGGCGTCAGCACCGTCGCCATGGGCAGCAGCCTCGTGCGCAGTGCGTCGAGGGCGTCGTCGGCCAGCAGCTTGGCGCCGCTGGTCGCCACCATCACCGGGTCGACGACCAGCGCCGCGGGCTTCCAATGCGCCAGTGCGTCGGCCACGGCATGGATGATGTCGGCCGTGGCGAGCATGCCGAGCTTCACCGCGCGCACGTCGAAGTCCTCGAAGCAGGCGTCGATCTGCGCCCGCAGGAAGCCGACATCGGGCGCATGCACGGCGGTGACGCCGCGGGTGTGCTGGGCGGTCAGGGCGGCGAGCGCGGAGAGCCCGTGCACGCCGTGTGCGGCGAAGGCCTTGAGGTCGGCTTGGATGCCCGCGCCACCGCCGCTGTCCGAGCCGGCGATGGTCAGGGCCGAGATGACGCGTTCGTGCACTCAGAGCACCTCGGAGGCGAAATCGGCCAAGCGCGAACGCTCACCGCGGCGCAGCGTGATGTGCGCGCTGTGCGCCCAGCTCTTGAAACGATCCACGGCGTAGGTGAGGCCCGAGGTCGTTTCGGTGAGGTAGGGTGTGTCGATCTGTTCAACGTTGCCCATGCAGATGATCTTGGTGCCGGGGCCGGCGCGGGTGATCAGGGTCTTGATCTGCTTCGGCGTCAGGTTCTGCGCCTCGTCGACGATCACCCAACGGTTGAGGAAAGTCCGGCCGCGCATGAAGTTCATCGAGCGGATCTTGATGCGGCTGGCGAGCAAGTCATTGGTCGCGCCGCGGCCCCAGCTGCCTTGGTCCTCGGCGTGCGTCAGCACCTCGAGGTTGTCGGTGAGCGCGCCCATCCACGGCGTCATCTTCTCTTCCTCCGTGCCGGGCAGGAAGCCGATGTCCTCGCCGACGCTCACCGTCGCACGGGTCATGATGATCTCGCGGTAGCGCTGCACGTCCATGGTCTGCGCTAGGCCGGCGGCCAGCGCCAGCAGCGTCTTGCCGGTGCCTGCGGTGCCGAGCAGGGTGACGAAGTCGATCTCCGGGTCCATCAAGGCGTTCAGAGCGAAGTTCTGTTCGCGGTTGCGCGCGTTGATGCCCCAGACCTGTCGGTTGGGCGAGCGGAAGTCCTCGACGATCTGCAGCACCGCGCGATCGCCGTCGAGCTTCGCCACCTTCAGTTCGACATCGTCCTCGCCGGGAAGGTAGAGGTACTGGTTGGCGTACCAACCATCCTCGGGGGCGGCCTTGATCTCGTAGAAGGTGCGGCCGCGCTCGGTCCAGCTGCGGAGGCTGTCGCCGTGACGCTTCCAGAAATCCTCGGGCAGCTGGGTCGCGCCGGTGTAGAGCAGGTTGAAATCGTCGAGCGCCCGGTCGTTCTCGTAGTCCTCGGCCTGCACGCCGACGATGCTCGCCTTGATGCGCAGGTTGATGTCCTTCGACACCAGCACCACCGGCGTGCTCGGGTTCTCCATCCGCAGTTGCAGGATCGAGCCGAGGATCTGGTTGTCCGGCAGCACCGTGCCGAAGCCCTTGCTGATGTCGACCGGCTTGGTCTGGAACAGCAGCCGGCCGAGCATGTCCGCCGCCCGCAGCTGCAGCTCCTTCGGACGCAGCAGGCTGATGCCGCCCTCGATGCCACGATTGCCGTGGGCCACGACCAACTCGTTGAGGAAGCGGCTGACCTGGCGCGCATTGCGGGCCGATTCCGTTTGCCCCTTCTTGTTGTTGTCGAGTTCCTCCAAAACCATCATCGGCAGGAACACGTCGTGTTCCTCGAACTTGAACAGCGCCGTCGGGTCGTGCATCAGCACGTTGGTGTCGAGCACGTAGATGCGCTTGCTCTGCGTCATGGAAGCTCCTCGGGGCGGGGCAGGGATGCGGCAAAGAAAAAGCCGCCATCACGCGGGGGCGTCATGGCGGCTGGGTGTCGGCGTGCGATGGTCACGCGGCGCGGCGGCGAATCAATGGAGGCATGGGGTCATCGGCGTCAGAACTTCATCGGGTCCATGATGGCGTCGAGGTTCAGGTCGTCGCAGAAGGCGAGGAAGTCGTCGCGCAGCGCGGCGATGTGCATGCTGGCCGGCACGCCGATCGTGACGTGCGCGGAGAACATGTCCGCGCCGGTCTGCATGGCGCGATAGCGCGAGCACTGCAGGTTCTCTACGGTGATGCCCTGGCGGTCGAAGAAATCCGCGAGCTGGTAGAGGATGCCCGGGCGGTCGGAGGCGACCACCTCGACGATGTAGGGGATCAGGTTGGACTGCACGGGCTTCGGGCCGGTGCGATACCAGTGGATCTTCATCCCGTCGTCGCGCTCCATCCGGCCGAGCATCGCCTCCAACTTGGCGACCGCATCCCAGGAGCCGGTGGCGAGCGCCGTGACCGACACATCCCGGCCCACGGTGGAAAGACGGGCGTCGGCGAGGTTGCAGCCCGAGTCGGCGATGCGTCGGCTGACGGCGAGGAGCGGGGAGTCCGGATGGGTCGAATACGCGCTGATCAGCAGCAGGTTTTCGTTCGACGGCGGACGGGGCGTGGATTCACTCATTGCCGGCAGCATACTTGCCGCGTTCTTCGCGCCGCAAGTAACATCAAGGCTCATTTCTCCCCCACCGAACGAGCCCTGCCTTGCGACTTTCCGGCAGCATCACCGCGCTTGCCACCCCGTTTTCCATCGACGGGACCTTGGACCTCCGTGCCTGGGCGCAGATGCTGGAAAAACAGATCGCGTCGGGCACGTCCGCTGTTGTGGTGGCTGGCTCCACCGGTGAGGCGGCGGCGCTCACGGACGATGAATACGACACGCTGCTGGTCGAAGCCGTTCGCGTCGTCGCCGGTCGTATCGGCGTGATCGCCGGCACCGGGCTCTCGAACACCGCCAAAACCATCGCCCAGACCCGTCGTGCCGCGGAGTTGGGCGCGCAGGCTGCTTTGGTCGTCACGCCGCCCTACGTGCGCCCCACGCCCGCTGGCCTGGTGGCGCACTATCGCGCGGTGGCGGCGCAGGGTGGGCTGCCCGTGATCCTCTACAACGTGCCGGGTCGCACCGGGGTCGACATGGCGCCGGAGACGGTGGCGGAACTGGTCGGCGTCGACGGCATCGTCGGTCTGAAGGAAGCGCGTGGCGACGCCGAACGCTGGGCAGCCCTGGCGCCGCTCGCCGCCCCGGGCTTCGCGTTGCTGTCGGGCGACGATCCGACCTTCGTGGAAGCCATGCGCGCCGGTGCCGTGGGCGTGATTTCGGTGGCCTCGAACGTCGTTCCCGCCAGCTTTGCAGGGATCGCCGCGGCCGCTCGCGACGGCGCGTTCGACGCTGCCGCGGTTCAGGACGCCGGCCTACGACCGCTCTACGATTTCCTCGGCTGCGCGCCGAACCCGATTCCGCTGAAGGCCTTGCTGAAGGCCCAAGGTTTCGGTGCCGACCTGCGCTTGCCGCTGCTCCCGCTCGAGGCGCCGCACACTGCGTCGCTGGCGGTCATGTTGTCCCTCGTCGAACGCGCCGAAGCCTCGGCCGCGCGTCGCGCCGCCTGATTCCCTGGAGATGTCCATGCCCCTGTCCACCCTGAAGCGCCCGCTGATCCTCGGCCTCCTCGCCACTGCGGCGACCGTCGCCCTGTCCGGATGCTCGCTCTTCCGCGGCAAGGACGCCCCGTACCTCGAAAGTCGCGAGAGCCGTCCGCTCGAAGTGCCGCCGGACCTCGTCCTGCCGTCGTCGAGCGCGGCGCTCCAGATCCCGCCGGCCGCCGCTGGCACGGCGTCACCCGGCGAGGCGCCGCCCGCGGCCCTTGGCGTGGCCACCAGTTTCGACATCAGCGATACGGCCGAGAACGCGTTCCGCCGCGTCGGCCTGGCGCTCGGCCGCATTGATGGCGCCACGGCCACGCCCGTCGCGGCACTGAACAGCTACGAGGTCGGGTTCCGTGGCGAGAGCTTCCTCGTTCGGCTGGCAGCGCGTGGCGAGACAGTGCGCGTCGACGCCATCAGCCCGGAGGGCGCGGCGATCAGTGGCGGCGCGGCGGGCGAGCTGCTGGGCCTGCTTCAGGCGCGCCTGCAGTAACGCGCCTCGATGGGCGTCGCGCCCACGGGCGCGCGCCGCTCAGCGCAGCAGCAGCGGGAGCTTGCCCGGCTTGCCGTCCCACTCGGCGGCGTCGGGCAGCGGTTCCTTGCGCGTGGTGATCACGGGCCACGCTGCGGCCAGCTCCTTGTTCAGGGCGATCAGCCCCTCTTGGCCGGCCGGCACGTCGTCTTCGGGAAAGATCGCCTTGGCCGGGCACTCGGGCTCGCAGAGCGTGCAATCGATGCACTCGTCCGGATCGATGACGAGGAAGTTCGGGCCTTCATGGAAGCAATCGACCGGGCAGACCTCGACACAGTCGGTGTACTTGCACTTGATGCAGTTCTCGGTAACGACGAAGGGCATGGCTTGGGCGACGTTCGGAAGGCGGATAGGGTAGCGCCGCGGCGTGGCCGATGGCGTGGGCCCGGAAAAGACGAGGCCCGGCATTGCCGGGCCTCGTGGAATTGGCGCTCCCTACGGGATTCGAACCCGTGTTTTAGCCTTGAGAGGGCCACGTCCTAGGCCTCTAGACGAAGGGAGCATTGGTTGGTCGCTTCCTGCGAGTCCGGTAGGATAACGGATTCGTTCCACATTCTCCAGCCTCTACGGCGCCATCCTGGATACCCACCACCCCATGTCCGAAACCGTCGCGCCCCTGGTGATTTCCCGCGAGGCCCATCCGATCTCGCGCAAGAACATCAGCTCCGCCGCCCTGAAGGTGCTTTACGGGCTCCGCGACGCCGGCTTCAAGGGCTATCTGGTGGGCGGTGCGGTCCGCGACCTGCTCGCCGGCCGCCAGCCAAAGGATTTCGACATCGCCACCGACGCCACGCCGGAACAGGTGCGCGAGGTGTTCCGCAATTGCCGGCTGATCGGCCGGCGCTTCCGCTTGGCGCATGTCGTCTACGGCCGCGAGATCATCGAGGTCGCGACGTTCCGCGCCAACGACGACGATGGCAGTGGCGACCGGGAGACGCAGGACGATGGCCGCGTGCTGCGCGACAACGTCTACGGCAGCATCGAAGACGACGCGGTGCGGCGCGACTTCACCGCCAACGCGCTGTACTACGCCATCGAGGACTTCTCGGTGCGCGACTATGTCGGTGGCTACGAGGACGTGCTGGCCCGCCGGCTCAAGCTGATCGGCGACCCGGAGAAGCGCTACCGCGAAGACCCGGTCCGGATGTTGCGTGCCGTCCGCCTCGCCGCGAAGCTCGAATTCACCATCGACGAGAGCGCCGCGGCGCCGATGCCCGCGCTGGCGCCCCTGCTCGCCGGTGCGGCGCCTGCTCGCTTGTTCGACGAATCCCTGAAGCTGTTCCTTGCCGGGCACGGCGAGGCGAGTTTCCTCGGGTTGGAGGCCCACCAGCTGTTGCCAGCCGTGCTGCCGGAAACGGCGGAGGCGCTGCGCACCAACCGGAGCGGCCTGCTGCGCTCGATGGTGCTCGATGGCTTGCGCAACACCGACAAGCGGATCGCCGAGGACAAGCCGGTCACGCCCGCCTTCCTCTATGCCGTGCTGCTGTGGCCGGCCTACTGCCGCGAGCTGGCGCGCCTGCAGGCGCAGGGCCTCGAGCCGGCGGTGGCCCAGCAGCGTGCCGCCGATCGCGTGACCCTCCACCAGGCGCATCGCATCGCGCTGCCCCGGCGGTTCTCGCTGCCGATGCAGGAGATCTGGATGCTTCAGCCGCGCTTCGCGCTGCGGCAGAAAAAGCGCGTGTTCCGCACGCTGGCCCATCCGCGCTTCCGCGCCGCGTTCGATTTCCTCGAGCTCCGCGCCAAGGTGGCGCCGGAACTCGCCGCCGACCTGCTGTTCTGGCGCGACGCGCAGTTGCAGGCCCCGGCCGCGCTGTCCGAATCGTTGGACCACGGAGGCCTGGGGCTCGACGAGGCGGGCGAGGGCGATGCGCTGGCCGAGGGCGCAACGGGGGATGGCGGCCCGCGCCGCCGCCGTCGTCGCCGTCCGCGTCGTGGCGGCCCGGGAGCCGGCGCTCCGGCATGACCGCGCGGCGGGCCTGGGTGGGGCTGGGCGGCAATGTGGGTGACGTGTCCGCGTGCTTCTCCTCCGCCCTGGCGATGCTGGGGGCGGCCGATGGCGTCGATGTCGTCCGCGTATCGCGCCGCTATCGCACGCCGGCCTGGGGCGTGACCGACCAGACCGACTTCATCAATGCCGTGGCGGAGCTGGCCACGACGCTGTCGCCCCTCGATGTGCTGGCCGCACTTCAGGCCACCGAGCGCGCCCATGGCCGCGACCGGGCCCGCGAGCAGCGCTGGGGGCCACGCACGCTGGACCTCGACCTGCTGGCGATGGAAGGCGTCGTGCTCGACACGCCGGCGTTGCAGTTGCCGCATCCGCGCTTCGCCGAGCGGGCCTTCGTGCTGGTGCCTTGGGCCGAGATCGCCCCCGAACTCGACCTGCCCGGTGCCGGTCGCATCGCGGTTCTTGCCGTTGCGCTGGATCGCTCGGGCATCGAGGCGATACCTTAGGCGCCCGATCGCGACCGGCTTCCGCCCCCGCATGTATGCCTCCGACGCGCCCCCGCCGCGCCCGCCCGTCAACGTCCCCGAGCTGCGCCGGTTGAAGTCCGCCGGCACGCCGATCGTGGCGATGACCGCCTATGACGCCGGCTTCGCCGCGGTGCTCGATGCCGAGGGCGTGGACTTCGTCCTGGTGGGCGATTCGCTGGGCATGGTGGTGCAGGGCGAGGTCAGCACGCTGCCGGTCACCGTCGACCAGATCGTCTATCACTGTCGGGCCGTGGCGCGTGGCTTGCGCGGCGCGCTGCTCGTGGCCGACATGCCCTTCGGGGCCGATGCGACACCTGAGCGGGCCTTCGACGCCGGCGTGCGGATGCTCAAGGAAGGCAACGCCGGGATGGTGAAGATCGAGGGCGCCGGCGTGAAGCTCGACGCCATCCGCTTCCTTGTCGAGCGCGAGATCCCGGTCTGCGCCCATCTGGGCCTGACGCCGCAGTCGGTGCTGCGGCTCGGTGGCTACAAGGTGCAGGGCCGCGAAGCCGCGGCCGCCGAGCAGCTCAAGCGCGACGCGCGGGCGGTCGAAGCCGCAGGCGCCACGGCGCTGGTGCTCGAGTGCGTGCCCTCCGCCTTGGCCGAGAGCATCACCCGTGAGCTGTCGATCCCCACCATCGGCATCGGCGCGGGCGCGGGTTGCGACGGCCAGATCCTGGTGCTGCACGACCTGTTGGGCGTCAGTGGCGGTCACCGACCGCGCTTCGTGAAGAATTTCCTCGCCGATGGCGGCTCGGTGCAGGGCGCTGTCCGCGCCTATGCCGAGGCCGTGCGTTCGCGCACTTTCCCCGCGTCCGAGCACGCCTACGCATGATCCGCACCGTCCGCACCGTCGCCGAATTGCGCGCCCACCTCGCCGGCTGGCGCGACCAGGGGCATCGCATCGCGCTGGTGCCTACCATGGGGAACCTGCACGCGGGGCACCATTCGCTGGTCGAGTTGGCCAAGCAGAACGCCGACAAGGTCGTGGCCAGCATCTTCGTGAACCCGACGCAATTCGGGCCGAGCGAGGACTTCTCGCGCTATCCGCGCACGCCCGAGGCCGATGCCGAGGGGCTCGCGCAGGCGGGCTGCGACCTGCTGTTCCTGCCCTCGGTGGAAACCATGTATCCGCTGGGCGCCGAGGCCGCGGTGCGCATCCGCGTGCCCGGCGTGGCCGATGTGCTGGAAGGCGCCCATCGCCCGGGCCACTTCGACGGCGTCGCGACGGTCGTGGCGCGCCTGTTCAACATGGTGCACCCGGACGTCGCCCTCTTCGGCCGCAAGGACTACCAGCAGCTGCAGGTGATCAGGCACATGACGAAGGACCTCGCCTTCGCCATCGACATCGTGCCCGGCCCGACCATGCGCGAGCCGGACGGATTGGCCATGAGTTCGCGCAACCAGTACCTGTCGGAGGACGAGCGCCGCGTCGCCGTCGAGATCATCCGCAACCTGCGCACGCTGCGCGATCAGACCGCGCTGGGCCTGCCGCCGGCGGGCCTGGAGCAGGAAGCCGTCGAGCGCCTGACGGCGGCGGGTTTCGATGTCGACTACGTGGCGATCCGCCGCGCCGACCTCTCCATTCCTGACGGCGGCAGCGAGCCGGGCCTCCTGGGGCTGGTCGCCGCGCGCCTCGGCCGCACGCGCCTGATCGACAACCTCGATTTCGACGGCGTCGACGCCCGCTGAACGCCGTTTCGGCGACGCTGCGCGCACGGGTGGGCTCGATTGCGGGCTCCACCCCTCGCCCCTACACTCCGCGCCTTCACGCCTCCGGACCGCCCCCATGCAGCTCACCCTGCTGAAAGCCAAGATCCACCGCGCCTCCGTCACCCACGCCGAGCTGCATTACGAAGGTTCGTGCGCCATCGACGGCCGCCTGCTCGACGTGTCGGGCATCCGCGAGTACGAGCAGGTGCACATCTTCAACATCAACAACGGCGCGCGCTTCGTCACCTACGCCATCCGCGGCGAAGAGGGCAGCGGCGTGATCTCGGTGAACGGCGCCGCAGCGCATCTCGCCGGTCCGGGCGACCTGGTGATCATCTGCGCCTACGGCCAGCTCGACGAAGCGGAAGCGGCGAAGTTCAAGCCGACGCTGGTCTACGTCGACCGCCAGAACCGCCTCACCCACACCAACCACAGCATCCCGGCGCAGGCCGCCTGACCCCAGGACAACGAATGCACTCGATCGCGGCGCGTCTGGCACACCTGAAGTCCCACGGCGCCCGCCTCGCGGGCCACTCGTTGAAGCAACTGATCGCGAGCGAGCCCGATCGCGCGGCGCGCATGGCGCTGAAGGTCGACGGCCTGTACGCGAGCTTCGCGCGCCAACACGTCGACGCCGAAGCCCTCGACGCCCTGCTGGCGGTGGCTCAGGCCAGCGGCATGGGAGCCGCGATCCGCGAGCTCCTGCACGGCGCCTCGGTGAACCGCTCGGAAGGCCGTCCGGCCTTGCACAGCGCGCTGCGCACCGCGTTCGAGGCCCCGGTCGCCTCCGGGGCGGCCCGCGAAGCGCACGAGGCGCGCCAGCGCATGGCCGACATGGCGCAGGCGCTTCGTGCCAGCGGCGTCACCGACATCATCAACGTCGGCATCGGCGGCTCCGACCTCGGTCCGCGCCTGGCGCTAGACGCGCTGAAGGACTTCGGCGACGGCCGCTTCACCATCCATTTCCTCAGCAACGTCGATGCCCATGCGGCGACGCGGCTGCTGGCCGGGCTCGAGCCTGCGAAGACCGCGGCCATCCTCGTTTCGAAGAGTTTTGGCACGCAGGAAACCCTCCTCAACGGCCAGCTGATCCGCGATTGGCTCGGCGGCGGTGAGCGCCTGTACGCGGTGAGCGCGAACGTGCCCAAGGCCGAGGCCTTCGGCATCGATCCGTCGCGCGTACTGCCGATGTGGGACTGGGTGGGCGGCCGCTACTCGCTGTGGTCGGCGGTCGGTTTCTCGGTGCTGCTGGCCCTCGGCGAGGACGGCTTCGCCCAGATGCTGGCCGGTGCCGAGGCGATGGACCGGCACTTCCTCGAGGCGCCGGCCGAGTCGAACCTGCCCTTGTGGCATGCGCTGTTCGCGGTGTGGAACCGCAACGCCGAGGGCCACTCGGCGCAGGCGGTGCTGCCTTACGACGAGCGCCTTCGCTTGCTACCGGCCTACTTGCAGCAGCTGGTGATGGAATCGCTGGGCAAGCGCGTCGACCACGAGGGCGCGGCTATCGAGCACGACACCGTGCCGGTGCTGTGGGGTGGGGCAGGCACCGACAGCCAGCACAGCTTCTTCCAGGCCTTGCACCAGGGCACGCAGGTGGTGCCGGCGGATTTCATAGGCGTCATCCAGCCCGACCACGCGCACGCCGCGCAGCATCGCGTGCTGCTCTCGCATTTGCTGGCGCAGGTCGAAGCACTGGCGAATGGTGACGAGGGCGATCGTCCGCAGCGGCACTTCCCGGGCAATCGACCGAGCACCCTGATCCTGCTCGACCGCCTGACGCCGCGCAGCTTCGGTGCGCTGGTTGCTCTGTATGAGCACAGCGTCTACGCGCAGTCGGTGATCTGGGGCATCAATGCCTTCGACCAGTTCGGGGTGGAGCTCGGCAAGACGCTGGCCGGCGGCCTGCTGCCCGTGCTGGAAGGCCAGGCGCACGCGCAGGACCCGATCAGCGCCGCCTTGGCCGCGGAGATCCTCGCCCGCGGTTGAAGCCTCCGGCGTCCCCCGGCGGGGCGTCGGGGTGGACTCAGTCCGGCGCTTTCGCGGCCTGTTCCGCAAGCGCCCACTCGACGTGCTCGCGCACCAGCGGCGACGGGTGTGTCGCACGGGCGTGGAGGGCTTCCACGGCAGCCACGGAGTGCGGCGCGTTGCCCAGCGCGACAGCGATGTTCCGCAACCAGCCCTCGTGCCCCGTGCGGCGGATCGCTGAGCCTTCGGTTCGCTTGAGGAACGCGTCCTCGTCCCACGCGAACAGTTCCACCAGCGACGCGGTGTCCAGCCCATGGCGCGGCTCGAAGTCGGGCAGGGCATGGCGTTGGGCGAACTTGTTCCAGGGGCAGACCAGCTGGCAGTCGTCGCAGCCGAAGATGCGGTTGCCCATGGGGCGGCGGAACTCGAGTGGAATCGTCCCGGGGTTCTCGATCGTCAGGTAGCTGATGCAGCGGCGCGCGTCGAGCACGTTCGGTGCGACGATGGCCTGCGTGGGGCAGATGTCGATGCAGCGCGTGCAGGTGCCGCAGTGCTCGGTGGCGGGTTCATCGACCGGCAGGGGCAGGTCGGTGTACAGCTCGCCGAGGAAGAACCAGCTGCCGGCTTTCGTGTTGATCACGCAGGTGTTCTTGCCGATCCAGCCGAGGCCTGCGTCGCGGGCTAGTGCGCGTTCGAGCACGGGCGCGGAGTCGACGAAGGCGCGGTAGCCGAACGGGCCGACGACTTCGGCGATGCGGTCGGCGAGCTTCTGTAGCCGCGCGCGCAGCACTTTGTGGTAATCGCGGCCCAGCGCGTAGCGCGCGACATAGGCGCGCGTGCCGTCGGCCAGCGTGTCCCAGCAGGCCGCGTCGTCGTCGACGCCGTAATCCATGCGCACGCTGATGACGCGCACGGTGCCCGGCACCAGTTCGTCCGGGCGGCTGCGCTTCGTGCCATGGGTGGCCATCCAGTTCATCGAACCGTGGTGGCCTTCGGCGAGCCAGCGCGCGAGATGCGCTTCGTCCCTCGCCAGCGTGCCCGCACTGATGCCCGCCTGCTGGAAGCCGAGGTCTTCGGCCCAGCGCTTGATGTCGGCGGCGAGCGCGGCCCAGTCGTGCATGGCGCGAAGTATAGAATCCGCGGCATGCCTCATGCCCTGCCGCTGTACCGCGCTGACGCTGTGCGTGCCATCGAGCGCGCGGCTTTCGCGCGCGGCGTCGACGCCCTCGGGCTGATGACGCAGGCCGGCGAAGCCGCTGCCGCACTGCTGCGCGAGCGCTGGCCGCAGGTGCGGCGGGTCGGCGTGCTGTGCGGGACGGGCAACAACGGCGGCGACGGCTATGTGGCCGCGCTGGCCCTGCATCGCAGCGGGCTTCAGGTCGATGTGGTGGCCAGCGATGAGCCGCGCACGCCGGAGGCCCGGTCCGCAGCGGCCCGTTGGATCGCGGCCGGGCAGGGTGTGCGCTCGCCGGCCTCCGGCCTTCCCGATGTGGACGCTTGGATCGACGCCTTGTTCGGCATCGGGCTCTCCCGCGCCCCGGAAGCGCCCATGGCCGGATTGATGCAGGCGGTGGCCGCGCAGCGGCGTCCGGTGCTGGCGCTGGATGTGCCCTCGGGCATCGATGCCGACCGCGGCAGCGCGCCTGGCGCGTTCCTTCCCGCGGCGATGACGCTGTGCTTCGTCGCCGCCAAACGCGGCCTGTTCACCGCCCTGGGCCGTGAGGCTGCGGGCGAAGTGCACGTCGACCCGCTGGGCCTCGACGTCGATGCGCTGGCCGCCGAGGCCTCGGTGGGGGCGCCGTCAGCGTGGGCGGTGCGAGCCTCGGCCTTGGCCGACGCGCTTCCCGTGCGGCGCCTCGATAGCCACAAAGGCCATCACGGTCGGGTGCTTTGTCTGGGCGGCGACCACGGCACGGCCGGAGCCCTCGTGCTCTGTGCGGAAGCCGCCGCCCGTGGCGGTGCCGGCTGGGTGGAAGCGCTCTCGCGCCCGGAGACGGTGTTTGCGCTGAATGTCGCTCGGCCGGAAGTGATGGCCGGGGTTGTTCAGACTAGTGACGCCCTCGCTTCGCGACTCGCCGCCGCCGACGTGGTGGCGGTGGGCCCCGGTCTGGGGCAGGGCGAGTGGGGACGCGGCCTGTTCGAGGCGGCGTTGGCCTCGGGGCGTCCGCTCGTGCTGGATGCCGATGCCCTGAACCTGCTGGCCGAGGCGCCGCGCCCGGTGCCCGGCGCCGTGCTGACGCCCCATCCCGGCGAGGCGGCGCGTCTGCTCGGATGCCTTACCGAAGAGGTGCAGGCGGATCGTTTCGCCGCGCTGGACGCGCTGGTCGCGCGCTTCGGGGCGGCGGTGGTGCTCAAGGGGGCCGGCACTGTGGTTGCTGCGCCCGGCGCAACCCCGCGCCTCATCGATGCCGGGCATCCCGGCATGGCCTCGGCCGGCATGGGCGATGCGTTGACCGGGCTCGTGGCGGCGCTGCGGGCGCAGGGCCTGTCACCCTTCGACGCAGCGTGGGTCGGTGCGCTGGGGCATTCGGCGGCAGCGGATACTGTCGGCCGCCGTCGGGGCCTGCTCGCCAGCGACGTCATCGAGGCCTTCGGTCTGGTGTTGAACCCATGACTGCGCCCTTCCTACCCGACGCCGACGCGACGGCGGCCTTGGGCGCCCGCCTCGCCGCGACCCGGCCTGAGCGCGCCGTGGTTCACCTGCAGGGTGACCTGGGGGCCGGCAAGTCCACGCTCGCGCGAGCCCTGCTGCGGGCGCTGGGGGTGACGGGCACGATTCGCAGCCCGACCTACACGTTGATCGAGCGCTATGCGCTGCCCGACGGGGAGGCGGCGCATCTCGATCTTTACCGCCTCGGCGATGCGGGTGAGCTGGATTTCCTGGGCATGGACGAACTGCAGGACGCTGCCGCCCTGTGGCTGGTGGAGTGGCCGGAGCGGGGCGGCACCGCGCTGCCGGCGCCGGATCTGGTGATCCACCTCGCCTTGGAGGCGGAAGGGCGACGCGCGGTACTCAAGCCCCTGAGTGACGCCGGCCGGGAGTGGATCCGGCGGCTCGACGGCGCCGCCGGTGGGGCCGCGGCCGGGATTTCTGCCGCCACTTAGGGTCGGTTCATCAGGAAGATTCGCAGGAACAGGCTGCAGGCTACGGATTGCAAAGGAAAAAGTGCTTGCATTGCGCCGGGGGCGGTGCTTGAATCGCCCCCATGCCGCGCGCCTCTGCTCTCAACCTGACCCGCTGGTTGCACCTGGCCGTCCTGGTCGCGGGCTTGGCGTATGCCGCGTTTGCCCACGCCGAGGTCCAGTTGGGCCAACTGCGTCTCAGTGCCGGCGAGGAAAGCACCCGCGCCGAGCTGCAGCTCGACGCCGCTCCCGGCGATTACCGTCTTTTCAGCCTCGCCAATCCGGACCGGTTGGTTCTGGATCTTCCGGGCGCTGCCCTGGCCGACGGATTCCGTCCGCCGGCACCGAATGGCCGCGTGATCGGCGTCCGCACGGGCTCGCCGGAAGCCGGCAAGCTCCGCATCGTGTTCGACCTCGCCGGGGCCGTGCGTCCGCGCACTCGCGTCGAAGGCACAGGCCGTGCCTCGCGCCTCGTGCTTGAAATGTTCCGCGACGAGGCCGCCATGGCGGCCAACACCCCGTCTGCAGTCGCGCCGGTGACGAATGCTCCGGCAACGTCCGCGGCAGCCGCGCCATCGCCGGTGTCCGGCGCGCGCGAGTTGCTGATCGCCATCGACGCCGGCCACGGTGGCCGTGATCCCGGCGCTATCGGCGGCGGCGGCACCTACGAGAAGACCGTCACGCTGAAGGTGGCGCGCGCGATGGCCGAGGAAATCGACCGTCATCCCGGCATGCGCGCGCTGCTGATCCGCGACGGCGATGTGTTCATTCCGCTCGGCGACCGCTACCAGAAGGCGCGCGACGCACAGGCCGACCTGTTCATTTCCGTGCATGCCGATGCCGCGCAGAGCCGACAGGCCAACGGCGCGTCGGTGTTCGTCCTGTCGACACGAGGCGCCTCGAGCGAAGCAGCGCGCTTCCTCGCTGACCGCGAGAACAATGCGGATCTCGTCGGCGGCGTGAGCCTCGAGGACAAGGACCGCAGCCTCGCCGCGGTGCTGCTCGATCTCTCGCAGAGCGCGACGATGCGCGTCTCCGACGAGGCCGCGAACCACGTGCTCGATGAACTGCGCAGCGTCGGCAAGACGCACAAGCCGCAGGTCGAACGCGCCAATTTCTGGGTGCTGCGCTCGCCCGACGTCCCCTCCATGTTGGTGGAGACGGGTTTCATCACCAATGCCGCCGACGAGCGCAAGCTCAACGATGCGGGTTTCCGTCGCCGTCTGGCCGAAGTGGTTGCCCGCGGCGTCAGCGACTACTTCGGCTCGCAGCCGCCGCCCGGCACGTGGTTCGCCGCGAACCCCTCGCGGGGCAGCCGCCAGCATGTGGTCGCGCGCGGCGAGACGCTCGGCCTCATCGCCGCGCGGCACGGCATCTCGCTGAGCCAGTTGCGCAACGCCAACGACAAGCGCGACGACGTCGTGCGCGTGGGCGAGCGCCTGCGCATCCCGGCCGCGCCGCAGTAGTCCGCACGCGCGGCGCGGCGCGCCCGACCGCTATCATCGGGGCCTGTTCCCGCGCGATGCCGGCATGCCGATCCAGCTGCTCCCCGAAGTCCTGATCAACCAGATCGCCGCCGGCGAAGTCGTCGAGCGGCCGGCGTCGGTCGTGAAGGAACTGGTCGAGAACGCCCTGGATGCCGGTGCGCAGCGCGTCGAGATCGATCTCGAGGAAGGCGGGGCTCGGCTAATCCGCATCCGCGACGACGGCGTCGGCATGGCGCCCACCGAATTGCCGATGGCGGTCTCGCGGCATGCCACCAGCAAGATCGCCAGCCTCGACGATCTCGAAGCCGTGGCGACCCTCGGCTTCCGCGGCGAGGCGTTGCCCTCGATCGCCTCGGTGAGCCGGTTCTCGCTGGCCTCGCGGACGGCCACGCAGGAGCACGGCGCGAAGCTCGATGTCGACGGTGGGCGGCTCGGCGAGGTCATCCCGCATCCGCATGCGCAAGGCACGACCGTCGAGGCGCGCGACCTGTTCTTCAACGTGCCGGCGCGACGCAAGTTCCTGAAAGCCGAACGCACGGAGCTCGGCCACGTCGAGGACTGGTTGCGCCAACTCGCGCTCGCGCGTCCGACCATTGAACTGAAGCTCAACCACAACGGACGGCTGCTGCGGCATTACCGCCCCAACGGCGGCGACGCACCGAAGCGCTTGGCCGAAGCGCTGGGCCCGGAGTTCCACGAGCGTGCGCTCGGCCTTGACCACGCCCAGGCCGGGCTTCGCCTGCATGGTTGGATCGGCCTGCCCACCGCCTCGCGCAGCAGCGCCGACCAGCAGTTCTTCTACGTCAATGGCCGCGCCGTCCGTGATCGCATCGTCGCGCATGCGGTGCGGCAGGCTTACGCCGACGTGCTGTACCACGGGCGCCATGCGAGCTTCGTTCTGTTCCTCGAGCTCGACCCGCGCCGTGTCGACGTCAACGTCCATCCGGCCAAGCATGAAGTGCGTTTCCGCGATGGCCGGCTGGTGCACGACTTCATCTTCCGTACGCTGCACGAAGCCTTGGCCGATGCCCGGCCCGCCGACGCCGTAGGGGCGCCGTCGAGTCCCGTCGGCCCGACGCCCAGCCCGGTGGCCGGACTGCCGCAGTGGGCGCCGGCCGACCAGTCGCGGCTTGGGCTCTCGGTGGGCGACACCATGGCCGCCTACCGCACGCTGTATGCCGCGTCGGGTGGTCTCGAGGCCAGCACATCCGGCATGCCGGCCTCGATTGCGTCAACGCCGTTCCCCAGCGCCGGTGCCGTGCATCAGTTGGCAGCCGCGGAGGCGCGCGCAGGAGTCGACGACACCGTCGCGCCACCGCTCGGCTTCGCGCTTGCGCAGCTGCATGGCGTGTACGTGCTGGCGCAGAACGCCCAGGGCCTCGTGCTCGTCGACATGCATGCGGCACATGAGCGGATCACCTACGAGCGCATGAAGGCCGCCTTCGCCGCGCAGGACCTTCGGGCGCAGCCGCTGCTGGTGCCCGAAGCTCTCGCGGTGAGCGAGCGCGAAGCCGATGCTGCCGAGCAGCACGCGGTGCTGTTGTCGTCGCTGGGTTTCGAGGTGCGCCGCACGGGACCGCAGTCGCTCTCGCTGCGCAGCGTGCCCGCGCTGCTGGCCGACCTCGACGCCAAGCCCCTGTTGCTCGATGCCTTGGCGGAGCTGCGTGAACACGGCAACACGCGCAAGGTCGAAGAGGCCGTCCATGGGCTGATGGGGGGCTGGGCCTGCCGCAGCTCGGTGCGCGCCAACCGCCGGCTGACCGTGCCGGAAATGAACGCTCTGTTGCGCGACATGGAGGCGACGGAACGCGCGGCCCAATGCAACCATGGGCGCCCGACCTACGTACAGTTGGAGCTCGCGGAACTGGATCGATTGTTCCTCCGCGGCCGATGAAGGAGTCCTACATGCCCCGCAACGCCTCTTCCCAAAACGACTCGCCATGGCGCGTCGGCCTTCCCACCCTGCTTGCCGCGCTGCTTGCCGCGGGCTGCAGCGGTGATTCCGGCCCATCGCAGGCGGAAATCGACGCCCAGGCGAAGCGCGAAGCCGCCGCCGTCGCAGCGGCGACCGTGCACGCGCGCAGCGTCAACGAAGTGCGAGAGACGCGCCTTGCGAACCTGCAGAAGCCGGATGGCTGGCTGTCGCTCGTCGGATTGCACTGGCTGAAAGCCGGCAACAGCTACGTCGGCAGCGGAGCCACCAAGGGCGTGCGTCTGGCTGCGGGTCCCGAGGAGGTCGGCATGATCCGGCTGGAGCGAGACGGCACGGTCACGTTCCGGGCCACCCGCGGCGCCGGTGTCATGTACGACGGCCAGCCTGCCGATGGCGGTACGCGCCGGCTCGTCACGGATGCCGAGGGCGGCACGCCGACGGTCGTCGGCTTCAATCAGGGCGATGCCAGCTTCATCGTCATCAAGCGCGGCGAGAACTACGGCCTCCGCGTCCGCGACGCCTTGGCGCCGACGCGCACGCGCTTCCCCGGCCTCGACTATTTCGACATCGATTCGGCGTTCCGCTTCGACGCGCGTTTCGAAGCCCATCCGCCGGGCCAGACGATCTCCATCGTCAACGTCCTGGGCATCGAAGAAGCGATGGCCAACCCGGGCGTCGTGGTGTTCCAGAAGGACGGCGTCGAGTTCCGGTTGGAGGCGGTGGACGAAGGTGATGGGCGCCTGTTCCTGATCTTCGCCGACCGCACCAGTGGGCATGAGAGTTACGCCGCGTCGCGCTTCCTCTATGCGGAGCAGCCGGCCGACGGCGGAACGACCGTGGTCGACTTCAACCGCGCGTACAACCCGCCCTGCGCATTCACCGAGTTCTCGACCTGCCCGATGCCGCCGCCGTCGAACCGACTCAACCTGCGCATCGAAGCCGGCGAGAAAAAACCGCTTCCGCTGTTGGCGTCGCCCTGAGCATGGCGAATCGCGGCGGTTGGAGGGCGTTCGCGTTCGCCGCAGCGCTGGCGATGGCGTCGAGCGCGACAGTCGCCGCGGACAGCGCGCCCCCGCGGCCGCTGCTGTGGAAGGCCAGCGATGGCGACAACGCGGTGTACCTGCTGGGCACCTTCCACCTGCTGGAGGCTGGGGATTACCCGCTCGATCCGATGGTCTACGCCGCGCTCGATGACGCGGAGCAGGTCTTCTTCGAACTCTCGCCGGAAGCCCTGGCGGACCCGGCCCTCGGACTGAAGTTCGCGCAGGCTGGCATCCGAACGGACGGCCGGACTCTGCAGCAGACGATGGATGCCCCGACATGGGCGGCCACCGTGCAGTTGGCGTCGGAGGCCGGCCTGCCGCTCGAAGCCCTGCAGCGGATGGAGCCGTGGTTCGCCGCGCTGACGCTCACCATGGCCGAGATGACCGCCGCCGGCCTCGATCCGGCGCTCGGGCTCGACAAGCATCTCGCCCAACGCGCCACGCGCGAGGGCAAGCGCACGGCGGGGCTGGAGACGCCCGCGGACCAGATTCGTCTTTTCGATGGCATGAAGCCCGGTGTGCAACTCGCGCAGCTGCGCGATGTGGTCGAGCGCTCCGAGGAGATCCGCAGCGAGACCGAATGGCTGCACCGGCAATGGCGGGAAGGCGACGTGGATGCGCTGTACTGGGGCATGGCCGCGGCGATGAAGGCGCGCGACCCGGCGCTCTACGAACGCATCAACACGCAGCGCAATTCGGCTTGGGTGTCGCGCGTCAAGGCCCTGCTGGACGCGCCCGGCGACGACGATGCCCTCGTCGCGGTCGGCACTCTGCACTTGCTCGGTGCGGAAGGGCTGGTGCAGCAGCTGGCCGCCGCGGGTTACACCGTCGAGCGGCTGTAGCGCGGGGGCGGAGCCGCGGGCTGCAGGTCGATGCAGTCGACCGGGCAGGGTGGGATGCACAGTTCGCAGCCCGTGCAGAGGTCTTCCACGACCACGTGCAGGAACTTCGGCGCCCCGATGATCGCGTCGACCGGGCAGGCGGCGATGCACTTGAAGCAGCCGATGCATTCGTCCTCGCGGATGCGTGCCACCTGCGGCGGCTTCTCCACGCCGTGCTCGGCGGAGAGCGGCTTCGGCTCGCGGCCGAGAAGCGTCGCCAGCGCGCGGATGCCGGCTTCGCCGCCGGGAGGGCACTGGTTGATGTCGGCTTCGCCCTTGGCGATCGCCTCGGCGTAGGGCCGGCAGCCGGGGAACTTGCACTGTCCGCACTGCGTCTGCGGCAGCACGGCGTTGATCTGGTCGACCAGCGGATCACCCGCGACCTCGAAGCGCTTCGCGGCCCAGCCGAGCAGTGCGCCGAGGGCGGCGCAGAGGACGACCAGCGCCAGCAGGGGAAGCCACAGATCGGCCACGACGCGCCCTAGCGATCCATGCCGGTGAAGCCGGCGAAGGCCAGGGCCATCAGGCCGGCGGTCACCAGCGCGATCGGCGCCCCCTTGAACGCCGCCGGCACCTCGGCCGATTCCAGGCGCTCGCGCAGGGCGGCGAACAGCACCAGCACGAGGCCGAAGCCCACGGCCGCACCGAAGCCGAACAGCACGGATTCCAGCAGCGAATGCTTCGCCTGCACGTTGAGCAGGGCCACGCCGAGCACGGCGCAATTGGTGGTGATCAGGGGCAGGTAAATGCCCAGCACCTGGTACAGCCGCGGACTCTGCCGGTGCAGCAGCAATTCGGTGAACTGCACGGTCGCGGCGATGACGAGGATGAAGGCCGGCGTGCGCAGGTCGCCGATGCCGAGGGGCTCCAGCAGCCAGTGCTGCAGCGCCCACGAGAGACCTGCGGCCAGTGTCAGCACGAAGCCCGTCGCCAGCGCCATGCCCACGGCGGCATCGAGCTGCCTCGACACGCCCATGAACGGGCACAGGCCGAGGAACTTCACCAAAACGAAGTTGTTGACCAGCACCGCGCCGACGAGGATCAGCAGGATGTCGGTCACGGCGCGGAATCCGTGCTCAGCGCACCGGCATGCCGGGCAGGGCGCCGCTGTCGACGTCGAGCAGGGCGAGCGCGCCGCCATCGAAGCCGGCGGAGAGGATCATCCCTTCGCTCATCCCGAAGCGCATCTTGCGCGGGGCGAGGTTGGCGATGAACACGACATGGCGGCCGACGAGTTTCTCCGGCTCGCCGTAGCTGGCGCGGATGCCCGAGAAGATCTGCCGCTCGCCGAGCTCGCCGGCATCCAGCTTGAAGCGCAGCAGCTTGTCCGAACCCTCGACGAAGCCGCACTCCAGCACCTTGCCGATGCGCAGGTCGAGCTTGGCGAAGTCCTCGATGCCGACGAAGGCCGGCGCGCCGGCCTCGGCGGGCGTCGCGGCGGCCGGCTTGGGCGTTTCCGGTTTGGCGGGCTTCGCCGCTTTGTCGGCGGTGCTGGCGGCGGCCTTGGCGGCGTCGGCCGCGGCGGCGAGGGAGTCCTTGGAGGCGTCGATCATGGTGTCGATCTGCTTTTGTTCGATGCGGGTGAGCAGGGGCTCGTAGGGGCGGATGGCGCGGCCCAGCAGCGGCGTGGCGGCGTCGCCCCAGCCGGCGACGGGCGCGTCGAGGAAACCCTCGGCGCGCGCGCACAGCGCCGGCAGGATGGGCTTCAGGCCGATGGCCAGCAGGCGGAACAGGTTGAGCCCCTGCGTGCAGACGCGCTGCAGCTCGGCGTCGCCGCCCTCCGCCTTGGCGATGACCCAGGGCTTCTTCTCGTCGACGTAGCGGTTGGCCTCGTCGGCCAGCGCCATCACCGCGCGCACGGCGGCGGCGGCATCGTCGTCGAGGTAGTGGCCGCGCACCGCGTCGAGGGCTTCCACGAAGCGCGCGACCATCGCGGGATCGTCGAGCTCGGAGGCGAGCTGGCCGCCGAAGCGCTTCTCGATGAAGCCGGCGCAGCGGCTGGCGATGTTGACGAACTTGCCGACGAGGTCGGAATTCACCCGCGCCATGAAATCGGGCAGGTTGAGGTCGAGATCGGTGACGCCGCCCGAGCTCTTCAGCGCGTAGTAGTAGCGCAGCGCTTCCGGCGGCAGGCCAGCCTCGAGGTAGGTGCGGGCCTGGATGAAGGTGCCACGCGACTTGCTCATCTTGTCGCCGTTCACCGTCAGGTAGCCGTTGACGTGAAGGCGCGTCGGCGTGCGGTGGCCGGAGCCGTGCAGCACCGCCGGCCAGAACAGGCCGTGGAAGTTGACGATGTCCTTGCCGAGGAAGTGGTGCAGCTCGGTCTCGCCCTTCGCATTGCGCGCGGCATCGAGGAAGGCGCCGAAGTCGAGGCCGTTCGCCTCGCAGAGGGCCTTGAAGCTCGAGAGATAGCCAATCGGCGCGTCGAGCCAGACGTAGAAGTATTTGCCGGGCGCGCCGGGGATCTCGAAGCCGAAGTAGGGCGCGTCGCGCGAGATGTCCCAGGCCCGCAGGCCGGACTCGACCCACTCCATCAGCTTGGCGCGCACGCCCGGATGGGCGACGTCGCTGGCCAGCCATTCGCGCAGGAAGGCCTCGAAGCGGCCGAGCTCGAAGAAGTGGTGCTCGCTCATCCGCAGCTCGGGCGTGGCGCCGGAGACGACCGAGCGCGGGTTCTTCAGCTCGGTGGGTGAGTAGGTGGCGCCGCAGTTCTCGCAGTTGTCGCCGTACTGGTCGGCCGTGCCGCAGTTGGGGCACTCGCCCTTGATGTAGCGATCCGGCAGGAACATTTCCCGCACGGGGTCGAACAACTGCTGGATCGGCCGCGCGCCGATATGGCCGTTGGCCTTCAGCGCCGTGTAGATCGCTTCCGTCAGCGCGCGGTTGCCCGCGCTGTTCGTGGAGTCGTAGTGGTCGAAGCCGACGAGGAAATCGGCGAAGTCGCGCTCGTGGCGGGCCTGCACGCCGGCGACGAAAGCTTCGGGCGTGGTGCCGGCCTTCTCGGCGGCCAGCATGATCGGCGTGCCGTGGGTGTCGTCGGCGCAGACGAAATGGGTGGTGCCGCCGGCCATGCGCCGGGCCCGCACCCAGACGTCGGCCTGGATGTAGCCGACCAGGTGGCCGAGGTGGATCTCGCCGTTGGCGTAGGGCAGGGCGGTGGTGACGAGGGCGGGCGCGGGACGCGCCGCGGAGGCAGCGGAGGTGGTCATCGGCATCGCGGTGAAGGCAGGCGGCGATTATCGCAGATGGCGCCTGAGTCCCGGCCAAGGCCCCGGGAAAACGAAGCCCGGCGCGAGGCCGGGCTTCGGGGGCGGCGGAGGTGTCGGCTCAGTCCAGGGCGTACGTGAACTGGACGGAGACCTCGCGGCCGATCGGGCTGAACGCGCGCCAGAAGTACGGATAGCTGTTGAAGCCGTCATCCCGCGGCGCGAACTTGTTGAGCAGATTGTTGACGTAGAGGCCCACGGAGGCCTGCTCGGTGATGCGTTTCGTCGCGTTCACGTTCCACAGGATGTAGGGCGCGATGCGTCCGGTTTCCTGCCAGTTGGGCACGCTGCCGTAGCGCGTGGCGAAGACGTTGGCCGTCCAGTCGTTCCGAGCCCATGCCACCGAGCCGCGCATGCGGCTGCGGAAATCGAAGTTGCCCGGATCGTCGCGCCAGTCCTCCTGGACCGGATCGGTCGCGAAGCTCTGCAGTTCGAAGTTCAGCACGTGCGACCAGTCGAGGCTGAAGGCGAACGTGCCCCAGTTGGCGGTCTCCAGCCTGTGGCGGAGCGACGCGTCGATGCCGTCGATGCGCTGGTAGGCCTGGTTGACCGGGCCGCTACGGACACCGGTGATGCGGTCGGTCGGCTCACCCGGTGCGGGGGCGCGCTGCACGCGGCTGATGATCTCTTGGCAGAAGCCGGAGTTGATGTTGAAGGCGTAGGGCTGGCGCGTGCGCGTCAAGCCCGTGCGGCAGCCGGCCTCGGCGTCGAGGATGTAGGTCGACGTGAGGTTGGTGACCGCGCCCTCGAGTTTGATGTCGTAGTAGTCGACCGACGCGGAAATCGTGTCGGTGATGTCCCAGACGAACCCACCGGTGAACGAGCGGCCCGTTTCCTCCTCGAGCGTCGGCTCGCCGCGGCTGGTCGCGAAGACCGAGTAGGTGTAGATGGCGCCCGCGCAGGTGGACGTGCCCGGGGTGCCGCCGGTCGACAGGCAGCGGAAGGTGTCGAGGGCGTTGCTGAAGCTGCCGCTGCCCTCGTTGTAGACGTAGTGCATGTCCGGCGCCTTGAAGCTCGTCGACAGGTTGCCGCGGACCAGCAGCGAGTCGAAGGGGCGCCATTCGAGGCCGGTGGCCCACGTGCGGGCGTCGTCCACGTTGGTGATGTCGTCGTACTTGTCGTAGCGCGCGGCGATCGTCGCGCGCAGCGAGTCGAGCAGGGGCAGGCTGGTTTCCAAGCCGATGGCGTAGCGATCGCGATCACCACCGCCATTGGTGCCCGTCAGGTTGTAGGCCAGGCGGTTGGTCGGCAGGATTTCCGGTGGGGAATCGAGGTCGTAGCCCTGCTGGGTGACTTCGAAGACCGTCGCGAAGCCTACGGCGCCGGCCGGCAGCTCGAACAGTTCGCCGCTCAGCACGACGTTGCCCTGGTTGACGTAGGACTCCGACTCGTACTTCAGGTTGGTCGAGATCGAGGCGTACTCGGCCGGCGTCAGCGGCCGGTAGAAGCGCTCGAGGTTCAGCAGGTGCCGCGGCGTGCCGGTGGTGTTCAGGCGCGGGCCGAAGAAGAAGTCGGTCACCGCGGAGCCGTCGAGGCGCGGGCGCGTGCGGGTCGCCCGGTAGTCGGCGCGACCGACCGTCGCTTCCCAGTCGAAGCGATCGGCGAGGGTGCCGCGCAGGCCGAATGCGAGGTCGAGCGAGGACTCCTTGAAGCGCTGCAACGTTCCTTCAATGCCGCCGTACTCCTGCGGCGTGAAGATGCGCTGGATCTGGACGTTGCCGTTGATCTCCGGGTTCGTCGCGAAGAAGGTGCTGGTCACGCCCACGCCGTCCGTATGCGGGCCGCTGATGAACTCGACGCCGCCGGTGAGCTTGGAGCGTGACTGGAAGCCCATCACGCTGGCCCAGGCCTGCATGCCGTTGTCGAAGTCGAGGTTGCCGAACAGGTAGCCGGACAGATCGTTGTTGCCGTTGGCGACAGACTGGTAGCCCACGTCGTCGAAGTAGCCGCAGGCATTGCCCTGCGTGAAGGGCAGGCCAGTCGCGGCGTTGACGGCGCGATAGGTCCAGTCGACGTATTCGCCGCCGAAGCGCGCGCAGGTGCCCGCCGGCGGCGCGATGAACGAGGTCGAGCCGGTGGGCAGGCCGATGCGGTTGATGCGCAGGCCGGCGCCGGGCTGGATGCCGACGATGTCCGGCGGCAGCGGGTTGTCGAGGCGGGAATCCATGAAGTCGCGCTGGAACGCGTAGACCGGCTCATCCGCGTAGTACTGGAGGGCGTAGGTGAGGCTCCAGCGATCCCCGGTGCGCCCGCCGACCCACTGCAGGTCGGCGAAATCACCGCCGCCTTCGGTCGACGTTCCGGTGCGGAGCTTGGCCACGTCGCCGCGGAAGTCCTTGCGCAGCACGACGTTGATCACGCCCGCGACGGCATCGGAGCCGTAGATCGCGGACGCGCCGCCACTCAGGATCTCGATGCGCTCGACCGCCGCGGTCGGGATGTTGTTGAAGTTCTGGAAGTTGCTCTGGCCGTTGTACGGGAACGGATAGTCGGCCGCGCGGCGGCCGTTGATGAGCAACAGCGTGCGGCCGGCGCCGAGGCCGCGCAGGTTCACCGGCGAGCCGTTCGGCGTAAAGCCGCCGGCCGAGTTCAACTCGTTCTGGACCGAGCCCGCGTTCTGCGTGATGGTCTCCAGCGTTTCCGCGACGGTGACGAAGCCCTCGCGCTGCAGCTGGTCGTTGCTGATGATGGTGACCGGGGACGGCCCTTCGATCGTCGAGCGCTTGATGCGCGAGCCCACGACCTGGACGGCCTCCAGCCGCTTCGCCTCGCGCTCCGTCGCGTCGTCGTCGGTGCTGGACGCGTTCTGCGCCAGAGCCGGGAGGCTGATCCCCAGGGCTAGCGCGGTGAGCGTGGCGACGAACAGCGGTGAACGTGCCGGGTGCTTCCTGATCTGCATGATTCGAATCTCCCCATTCGATGTGGTGGTCAAGGCGTCCGTCCGTTGTGTCCCCACACAGTGACGAGCCCTAGGGAGAGGCTAGCAGGAGTGTGAAAGATTTGTGTGGGAGGCGGCGCGGCCCCAAACGACGAAGCCCGGCGCGAGGCCGGGCTTCGAAGGAAACACCGATCGATGGTCGATCAGTGGCCGGTGCTGGTGCTCGCGGCGGGCGCGCGGTTCGACGTCGCCATCTTGCACTCGTTGTTGAGGAAGTTCTCGATGAGCGTCAGGCCCTGGTCCACCTGGCGCGGATACCACGGCAGGCTGTGCGGCTGGTCGGCGATCAGTTCGAACTTCGCCGGCACCTTGTCCTTGACGGCGTTGTAGAAGTTCTGCGCGTGCCAGGCCGGCGTGCGGACGTCGCGGTCACCCACGTACAGCAGTACCGGGATGTTGGCCTTGTCCGTGTTCTGCATCGGGTCCATGCCCTTCACGGTGGTGCCTTGGACGATGCGCTGCAGGCGGTTCTCGCTCCACGTGTTGCCGAGGCGGGCGAGGTCGGTGACCGGCGCGCCCGAGATGGCGCAGGCGTAGGGGCTGTTCTCGCGAACCACTGCGGCGGCGGCGGCGAAGCCACCGTAGGAGTAGCCGAAAATGGCAATGCGATCCGCATCGGCGATGCCCTGCTCGACCAGCCACGCGGCGCCGTCGTCCTTGTCGTCCTGCATCTTCTGTCCCCACTCGGCGTCACCGCTGAGCCACAGGCGACGGCCGAGGCCCGAGGAGCCTCGGTACTGCGGGCGCAGCACGGCGTAGCCGCGCGAGGTCAGGAAGGGCACCCAGCCGCTCGCGTCCCAGCCGCCGACGTCGCGCGACCACGGGCCGCCGTGCGGGTGGATGATGGTCGGCAGCGGGCCCTGCTCCGGCGTCCAGCCGGCCGGGAGGTCGAGGATGCCCGGGATCTTCATGCCATCGCGGGCCGTCCACGTCACCCAGCGCTGTTCGCCGATGTCGTTCGGGTCGATGCCGGTGCGCTCCGTGCCCAGCGGCAGCACCTGCTTGCCGTCGACCAGCAGGAAGTAACGCGGCGGATGGCGGTTGCTCTCGGTGCTGAACAGGAACTTCTTGCGGTCGTCGGTGTAGCTCAACACGTTGACCTGCTGGCCCGGGAAGGCCTGCTTCAGGCCTTCATGGATGGCGGCCAAGCCCGGCTCCACCCAGGTCGTCTCGATGTTCATCGCGGCGACGGTGTAGCCCAGGACCTTGTTGAAGTCGCTGGGGCGAGTGCCGAGGACGATGTTGGCGATCGAGAACTCCGGATGCGCGATCAGCGGCTCGTCGTCGAACTCGCGGGTCTTCGGGTCGTACATGCGCGCCTGCACGAGGTCCGAGAACAGGTCGGTCAGCACATAGAACTTGCCGGTGGCCTCGTCGCGACCGACGAAGTTGAACTCGAAGCGGTCATTGATCTTGCGGGTGAGGTTGTCATGCACCTCGAACTCGCCCGTTTCCGGGTTCTTGATCAGGACGCGCTGCTCGAAGGTGCTGCCGACGGCTTCGAGTTCGTTCTTGGTCAGCAGGTCGCCGGTGCGCGGGTCGAACAGGCCGGGCGTGGCGCGGCCGCCGGCGCGGTAGACCAGCTCCGTGGCCTGCGTGCGGAGGTTGAAGCGGTAGTAGTCGGTGCGCAGCGTGCCCATGTTGGTCTGCTGCACCAGCACGTTCTCCGGGTCCAGCGGCAGCTGGTTCACCAGCCCCGCCGATCCGAAGATTTCGAAACAGCGCTGTTGCAGGTCGCTGACGCCCATGGCGCGGCCCTTGTCGGCGAAGGCTTCATCGAACGACGACTGCGTGCTGTCGGTGAGGTAGGCCTTGGTGACGAAGGTCTTGGTGTTGCCGATCGACTGGCCTTCGCCGCCGCACTCACCGATCGCGCCGGTGAACTCCTGACGGCCGACGACGAAGATGTGGTCGGACTTCAGCGCCGAGGCGCTGATGAACTTCATGCGGTCGCCGGAAGCCGTGACCGTCGGACCCGCGCCAAGATTGTCGAGGTCCCAGGTGGCGAGGGAGGTTTCGAATTCCTCGGCGTCGGCCTTGCCGATCAGCGCGACGATGCGCTTGCCGTCGCTGCTCATCGAGAGCGACTGGATTTCCGGCATCTTCGCGAAGGCGTCGACGGGGATCGGATCGCGGGCGGCGCTGCCGCCTGCCGCGGCCATCGCCGCGAAGGCGAGGCTGGAGAGAACTGCGGATCGCATAGGGGGTCTCTGGAAGGGCGAGGGTGGACGTGTCGGAAGACGACCGGCCGAGTGTGGCGCGGAGTCGTGTTCAGTGGATGTGCAGAAAGGCAGGGGGAAGTGTGTGAAGGCCCCTCCCGCCCAAAGAAAACGGCCGGGCGAACCCGGCCGTTTTCCGTCAGCTCAGCTGCCGCTTAGAAGCGGTAGTTGAAGCGGGCGAACAGCGAACGGCCCATCCAGTCGTACTGGGTGGCGAACGCCGGCGTGTTGCCGAAGCGCGTCGCAGTACCGGTCGAGACCGTCGGCGGCTTCTTGTCGAACGCGTTGTCGAGACCGACCAGCACGTCCCAATCGGCCTGGCGGTACAGCACCGAGAAGCTGTGGTAGATCGCAGCCTCGGCCTTGCTGTCGTACACCGGGTTGGCGTTGCCGAAGTACGTCGCCGGGGTGACGAAGCCACCCACGCCGAGGTTGTCGGTTTCGTCGACGTAACGCATGCCCCAGGTGTACGTGTAGTCACCACGCACGAGGGCCGAGCGGATGCTGCCGACGAGGGCCGGACGGCTGATCTCGGTGTTGCGGTCGTTGTTGTTGAAACCGCTGGCCTGCGCGCTGCTGAACAGCTGCTCGATGTCTTCCATCGTGTACGTGAACTGGCTTTCGACTTCGACCTTGCCGAAGCTGAAGTCGCCATCCCAACGCACGTTCAGGTCATAACCGCGGACGAGCTGGCGGTTGATGTTGACGTACGAAGCGCGGACGTTCGTGATGTTGAACGGATTGACCGTCGCGTTGCCCGGGTTACGGGTGAACAGGTTGCAGAACTCGTTCGGGAACACCGGCAGGGCGTAGCAGCTGCCGACGATCGCGCCGCCGCCCAGCGTGCTGATCTGGTCACGCACTTCGATCTCGAAGTAGTCCAGCGAGGCGCTGACGTTGGCGAACTCCGGGGTGAACACGAGGCCGGTGGTGAACGACTTCGAGGTCTCCGGCTTCACGACGCCCAGGCCGCCACCCGTGATGATGGTGGCCGACGAACCGGCGCCCGTGTAGTTCTGCGGAATGCCCGCGGCGGCGCAGTTGGTGCGGATGTTCGGGTTGGTGGCGTTGCCCCAGTCGATGCAGGGGTCGATGCCGAGCTGGCCGACGAAGCTGGTCAGGTTGCCCAGGTACAGCTCGTACAGGCCCGGAGCGCGGTACGACGTGCCGTTGGTGGCACGCAGGCGCAGCGACGGGATGATCTGCCAGCCCATGCCGACCTTCCACACGGAGTCGGAGTTGGCGACGGTGTCGTACTTGAACACGCGGGCCGAACCGTTGAAGGTCAGCTGCTCGACCAGCGGCAGGCCGGCCAGCACCGGGACTTCGACTTCGCCGAAGATTTCGGAGATGTAGTCCTTGCCGCGGGTCGGCTGGGCGCCGCTCTGGCCCCACGCGCTGCCCGACTGCTCGAACGCGCTCGGCGTGTCGTCGATCGAGATGCGGCGGAACTCGGTGCCGAAGGCGGCACCGGCGATGCCGGCCGGGGTCTCGAACAGGTCACCGTTGATGGTGCCGTTGGCGACCATCTGGGTGTAGACGGTGTTGCCGGTGTGGTACTGGCCGATGCGGTCGATCAGGCCCTGCATGCCCGAGCCGTTGAGCAGCGCCGGCGACAGGTAGTTGATCGGGATGCCGCCGCCGTTGCGGTCGAGCTGCACGTCGCCGGTCAGGTCGCGGTTGATGGCGAGCACTTCGTAGTCACCGCTCGAGCGGCTGTACGTGGTGTCGAAGCGCCAGCCCCACGAGGTGTCACCGAAGCCACCGTTGAAGCCCGAGGCGAAGTACCAGTAGTCGACGTCGATGTTCTGGTCCGACTTGAACGGCATGATCGGCTGGATCACGCCGGTGAAGCCGAACGGACGGCCGTCGATCGCCGGGAAGAACTGGCGGAACTGGCGCGATTCGGTCTGGCGGTTGGTGTAGAGCAGCTGGCCGGTCCAGTTGATATCACCGAAGGTGAAATCAGCCGACGAGAACAGGCTGGCGCGCTCCTGACCCGAGAAGACGTGCGACGAACCGACGAAGTCGAAGTTCAGCACGTCCTGGTAGAACGCCGGGTTGCCACCGATCGCGTTCGAGTTGCCGCGCGGGCGGTAGCCCGGGATCGGGCCGACGGTCGAGCCGTCCGGCGACGGGATGTAGCGCAGGCCGGTGACGGCGTCGATGACCGTGTTGGCGTACAGGTTGTTGCAGCCGCCGAGCGAGGTATTGCCGATGATCGAGCGGTCGACGCGGTCGATGATCTGGCCGTTGGCGTTGCGGACGAGGTCCTGCGGGCAGTTCAGGAAGTCACGGTCTTCGCGCAGCAGCGGCTCGGAATCCCACCACTGGAAGGCGGCGACGACGCTGCCGTTGTCGAAGTCCCAGCCGGTGGCGCCGGCGATCGAGTAGTTCGAGCCACCCGACTGCTCCGGCAGGTCGGTGTCGAAGGTCACGACCGTGCGGTCGACCGACTTGCGGGTGATCAGGTTGGCCACGCCGGCGACGGCGTCGGAACCGTAGACCGAACCGCCGCCGTCCTTCAGCAGCTCGACGCGCTGCAGGATGACGCTCGGGATGACATTGAGGTCGAACGCGCCGACCTGGCCGCGGGTACCGGCCGGGCCCGGACGACGGCCGTCGAGCAGGACGAGGGTGCGGTTCGCACCGAGGCCGCGCAGCGACAGGGTCTGGACGCCGTTACCGCCCTCGACTACGAAGCCCGAGAACTGGTTGCTGATCTGGGTCGAACCGGCAGCGACGTTGGACGTCTGCAGGATCGAGGTGGTGTCGAGCTGGCCGAGCGTGGCGCTCGTGTCAGCGGTGATGATCTGGACCGGCGAGACGCTGTCGAAACCGAGGCGGCTGATGAGCGAGCCGGTGACGGTGACCTTCTCGAGCTGCTTGGGCTGCTCGCCGTCCTGCGTCGATTCTTCAGTGGTTTCGTCCTGGTCGGCCTGCTGGGCGAACAGGTAGGGGCCGTACAGGCTGGTCATGACGGCCAGGGCGAGCGGGAGGCGCGCGAGGCTCTTGTGACGCTTGGTGGACATGCGAGGAGTCTCCGGTTTGGGATTCGGCATCGGTTCAGACGCCTGAGCGATTTATTAACACCGGAGCGCGATTAATGCAAATGAAACAAATGCCCCGGAATGCAAATTCTTGATGCCCCGGACCGGGCCGATGGCAAGATGCCGGCCGATTTCCCGACGGCCTTTCCCGTGATCCCGAACGAGCTCCTGACCGCGGCCCTGGCCGCGATTTCCGACCCCCACACCGGGGAGCCCCTGTCCCCCTCCGTCATTCGCTCGGTGGGCGAGGACGCCGGTCGGGTCATGGCCGTCCTGCAGCTGCCCTACGCCGCCGCCTCCTGGCATGACGAGCTGGCGGCCCGGGCCGAGGCGGCCCTCCGGGCGGTGCCCGGGGTGGTCTCGGCCCAGGTCGAGGTCGGTTCGCGGGTGCTGGCCCACAAGGTCCAGAAGGACCTGACCCCCCTTCCCGGAGTGAAGAACGTCATCGCCGTGGCCTCGGGGAAGGGTGGAGTGGGCAAGTCGACGACGGCCGTGAACCTGGCCCTGGCCCTGGCGGCAGAGGGGGCGAGGGTGGGGGTGCTGGATGCCGACATCCACGGCCCGTCGATCCCGATGATGCTCGGCCTGTCCGGCAAGCCCGACAGCCCGGACGGCCAGATGATCCTGCCGAAGCGCGCCCATGGCCTGCAGGCGATGTCGATCGGCTTCTTCCTCGGCGAGGACCAGCCCGCGATCTGGCGCGGCCCGATGACCACCCAGTACCTGCAGCAGCTGCTGACCGGAACGGCCTGGGACGAACTCGACTACCTGGTGATCGACCTGCCGCCGGGCACGGGCGACATCCAACTCACGCTGGCCCAGCGGGTGCCGGTCTCGGGGGCGGTGATCGTGACCACGCCGCAGGACATCGCCCTGCTGGACGCGAAGAAGGCCCTGAAGATGTTCGAGAAGGTCGAGGTGCCGGTGCTCGGCATCATCGAGAACATGGCCATGCACTGCTGTTCGAAGTGCGGCCACGTCGAACACATCTTCGGCGAGGGCGGCGGGCAGGCGATGTCCGATCGGTACGGCGTGCCGCTGCTCGGTTCGCTGCCGCTGGACATCCGCATCCGCGAGCAGGCGGACGGGGGAGCGCCCACGGTCGTCGCCGAACCCGGTGGCGCGATCGCCCAGGCCTACCGTCTGATCGCCCGGAAGACGGCGGCGCGCTTGTCCATGCAGGCCAAGAACAAGCAGATCGCCTTCCCCAGCATCGTGATCCAGGACACCTGAGCCGACCGGGGTGCGCGGCCCGCCGCGGCTTCACGCTAAGCTTTCGCTCCCCGAACACGCAGGCCGCGCATGAGCATCAAGAGCGACAAGTGGATCCGCCGGATGTCCGAAGTTCCGAACGGCATGATCGAGCCCTTCGAGCCCGGGCAGGTCAAGCATGGCGCCGACGGCCACCGCATCGTCAGCTACGGCACGTCGAGCTACGGCTACGACGTGCGCTGCGCGCGCGAGTTCAAGATCTTCACCAACATCAACTCGACGATCGTCGACCCGAAGGCCTTCGATCCGTCGAGCTTCGTCGACGTCGAATCCGATGTGTGCATCATCCCGCCGAACAGCTTCGCGCTGGCGCGTACCGTCGAGTACTTCCGCATCCCGCGCGATGTGCTGGTGGTCTGCCTCGGCAAGAGCACGTACGCGCGCTGCGGGATCATCGTCAACGTCACGCCGCTGGAGCCGGAGTGGGAAGGCCACGTGACCCTCGAGTTCAGCAACACCACGCCGCTGCCGGCCAAGATCTACGCCGGCGAGGGCGTGGCGCAGATGCTGTTCTTCCAGTCGGATGAAGTTTGCGCCACCAGCTACCGCGATCGCGGCGGCAAGTACCAGGGCCAGACCGGTGTGACGCTGCCGAAGACCTGATGGGACCGGCGTGGTGCCCTTTAGCGTGGATGTATCGCGCTATGGCGCCACCACCATCGACATCGGTGCGCCGGGCTGGAGCATCTGGTCGACGGTGTCGTCGCAGCCCCGCCGCAACGGCGCTATTGCCTTGGGCGACGCCGGCTACCACGGCACCACCAAAGCGCGACGCCCACGACGTCGCTCAATGGCCGGGTGGTCAGCAATGGCCGCCTGAACGTCAGCGGCTTCTGATCGGGGCCTTCCAAACGAAGACGCGAAAGGCCCGGGAAACCGGGCCTTTCTTTTTCGTGGGCCAAGCCCTTACGGCGTGGCGACCGCGGCGTTGGCTTCGGACGATTCGACGCGTTTCGGGGGGGTGTCGCCGAAGGCGATGTCTCGGAACCGCGGGGCGACGGTCGTGATCCGGCCTTCGCGGATCGCCTCCAGGGTCGTTCGCCGCTGATTTTCGTCCTCGATCCAGGTGCTGATTTGCCCCTGTGCCGACCAAGCACCGGCCGATTCGACGAAGACGTGGCACGACACGAAGTCGTTCTCTGCGGCATGGCAAACAAGCACGTCGGCGCGGCCATCGGCATCGACATCAAGGTGATTTGCTATGCAGGTCCCGCCGTAGCGCGAGCAGTAAGGGTTCTCGCCCTCGCCGCTGACCAGGACCGACGCGAGCAATGCCTCGGGCAAGGCGGGCTGGCCCGCGGGAACCCGGATGCGCGCTGCGAGCTGTGCAGGAGATTCGGGCGGCGTGCGTTCGGTTTCCCAGTGGTAGCGTGCTGGTCGTTCGCGGATCTCGGCCAAAGTCGAGACGAAGTCCTTGGACGCGTGGGGTGCTTCGGCGAGGGCGTCCAAGGCCGCAACGCCGCGACGCCCGCTTTCGAATCGGAGGTACTCGAGCCGATCCCGGACCGCCTCATCGACCACCGTTTCGTTCGCTGCGGTTTCGATCCGTTCCCGTTGGCTGGCGACTGCAAGGCGATGGGGGTCGAGGATCGGGGAGTTGCCCAGCAGACCAATGCCGATCAACAGCAAAGAGGCGGCGATATTCACTCGCGGCAGCTTCGTCATCCACGCGCCCGCGGGGCGCAAGGCTGCCCAAGCGTATCCAAGGGCGTAGGCGCCCAGCATCACCACGGCCACCAGTGCCCAGAAGCGATCCGTGGTCCAGCCATGCTCGTCGATGCGGACGATGACGGCATGGAGGGCGATCCCAGCGAACACCGGCAGGGCAACCATGGCTGCGTCCACCAGCCAGCGCAGGGCGCGCGGATAGGGCGATGCGCGGCCGTTCTGGACCACGGCGTTCAGCAGCAGTACCAGCGCGGCGACGAGCAGCGAAAGTGTGGAGGCCGTGCTCGCCGCGGCGCGGAGCGGCGCGAGGCCGGTAAACGGCAGCGTCAGCAGGAAGATCATGGCGATGAAAGCTGCCAACGGAAGGAACCCCGTGAAGATCGCGAACAGCACATTCCGTGCCACCTGCATCGCACGGTGCTGCGTCCGCGCCACCAGCACGCCCAGCCCGGCGAAGAGGCCGGAGGCCATGTAGATGAAGGGGTCCTCGCTGAACAGCCGATGGAAGAGGTCGATGCCGATGAGCTGGAACAGCGCCTGCCAGAGCGTCAGCAGCAGCCAGCCCAAGCCCGTCATCACGCAGACCACCTTGAGGGTGAGTGCGTTCTGCCACGCCAGCGCGAACAGGTCGTCGTAGGGCGCGCCGAAGCGGCCGAGCGCCAGTCGGACCTGCAGGTAGGGCAGGGCGACGAAGGCGATGAGGGCCATCGAGACGGCGAACGGTCCGAGCGTGGCGGATGCTGTGGTACCCGGCGCACCGGTCACGCTCCAAGCCGCCCAAGCCGCCGCCGCCCCGAAGATCGCGGTGGCCAAGACGGTGTTACTCCAGAATCGAGGGTCGTCGAGGCGTTGCAGAGACAGCTGCATCATGCTCGGGACCACCAGCACCAGCGTGTACCACGGCACCTGCCCGGACAGGTCGGAGAGGATCGGCCACCCCTGCCCGTCGCCGTATTCGACGAGATACAGCAGCAGGCTCTGCAGCAGGGCCAGCAGAACGATGGCGCTTTTCTCGCGTCGTGCCAGGGTGGGGGCGGTGTCGTCCATGGTCGGGGATTCTCAGGGGGGGTGGGGGAGCGCTCTCGGCGGAAGGGCATCCAGTGCGCGTGCCAAGGCCGATGCGATCGTCGGCCCATCGCCTCCGTAGGCGCGCCGCGTTCCCGCGCCCCACACGGGGCCCGGCCAAGCCGCATCACCCTCGCGACGCCCAACGACGTGCACGTGCAGCTGCCGCACGATGTTGCCGAGCGCGCCGATGTTGAGTTTGTCGATAGGGGCGAAATGCGCGCGGAGCAGGGCGCCGGCCTGGTTGATCTCGGCCAGCAGCAGGCGCTGCGAAGCGCCGTCCAGGTCGATCCACTCCGTAGCGCCCGGCACGCGCGGCACCAGCACCAGCCAAGGGAAGCGGGTGTCGTCCATCAGGCGCAGTTGCGACAGCGGGCCGTCAGCGATGAAGACCGAATCGGCCTCGAGCCGGGGGTCGAGCGTGAAACTCATCGCAGCGTTCGGGTGAAGAAGGCGAGGGTGCGCTGTAGCGCTGCCTGCGCCGAGGGCTCGTGGTAGTCGGCGCGCTGATCGCAGTTGAAGCCGTGCCCCGCGGGCCAGACCTCGATATGGGCCTCGGGCAGGTGTTCGCGGTGCAGGGCCACGTGGTCCGGCGGGATGAGTGGGTCGGTTTCGCCGAAGTGCATCAGCAAAGGGGCCTTCGGGTGCTCGTGGCCGAGGAAGGGCACGGTGCGACCGCCGTAGTAGCTCACAGCGGGGAGACCCAGCCGGCAGTTGGCGAGGAAGGCCGCCGTGCCGCCCCAGCAGTAGCCGACGACGCCCACCTTGCCGCTGTCCGTCGTGGTCTCGATCTCCCGCGCTGCCGCCTCGATGTCGCCCATCACCCGGTCGAAACCGACCTGGGCCGCGAGTTCGCGTCCGCGGGCCACGCCCGCCTCGTCATAGGCCAGTTCGACGTGCGATTCCACGTGGTCGAAGAAGGCTGGGGCGATGGCCACCCAGCCGTGGGCGGCGAAGCGGTCGACCACGTGGCGGATGTGCGTGCTGACGCCGAAGATCTCCTGCACGACGACGATCGCCCCGTGGGGCGGGATGGGCGGGTCGGCGCGCCAGGCGCTGATCCGCCCCGTGGGCGTCGAGAGCGAAACGGGATGGCCCATATGAACGCGTCCTCAGGGTCGGTGCGGGGTGCCCGGTATACTTGCCGCCCGTTCCCAGCTCGCGCAACCGGCATCAACGCCGGCGCCCCGCCATGTCCCTCAAGAACCCCAAGGTCGGCTTCGTCAGCCTCGGCTGCCCGAAGGCCCTCGTCGACTCCGAGCGCATCCTCACCCAGCTGAAGGTCGAGGGCTACGACATCGTCGGCAGCTACGACAAGGCCGACGTGGTGGTGGTGAACACCTGCGGTTTCATCGAATCGGCGGTCAACGAATCGCTGGATGCCATCGGCGAGGCCATCGCCGAGAACGGCAAGGTCATCGTCACTGGCTGCCTCGGCAAGCGCCCGGAGGAGATCCGCGCGGCCCATCCGGGCGTGCTCTCGATCAGCGGCCCGCAGGACTACACCAGCGTGATGAGTGCGGTGCACGCCGCGCTGCCGCCGAAGCACGATCCCTTCACCGACCTGCTTCCGGCCCCGCGCAGGCGCGGCAAGAAGGATGACGGGATGATCGAAGGCGTGGGCTTGAAGCTGACGCCCAAGCACTACGCGTACCTGAAGATTTCCGAAGGCTGCAACCACCGCTGCAGCTTCTGCATCATCCCCTCGATGCGCGGCGACCTCGTGTCACGGCCGGTGGACGAGGTGCTGCGCGAAGCCGAGAAGTTGGCGATGGGCGGCGTCAAGGAGCTGCTGGTGATCTCGCAGGACACCAGCGCCTACGGCGTCGATGTGAAGTACGCCGCCAAGACCTGGCGCGACCGCGAGTACCAGACCCGCATGACCGACCTCGCGCGGGGCTTGGGCGAGCTCGGCCTGTGGACGCGCCTGCACTACGTCTACCCGTACCCGCACGTTGACGACGTCATCCCGCTGATGGCCGACGGGAAGATCCTTCCCTACCTCGACGTGCCGCTGCAGCACGCCAGCCCGCGCATCCTCAAGCTGATGAAGCGCCCTGCCGCGGCCGAGAAGCAGCTCGAGCGCATCCTGCGCTGGCGCGAGATCTGCCCCGAACTGACCATCCGCAGCACGTTCATTGTTGGATTCCCGGGGGAAACGGAGGACGACTTCGAGCAGCTGCTGGACTTCATTGATGCGGCCGAGCTCGATCGCGTGGGTGCCTTCCCGTACTCGCCGGTGACCGGCGCCAAGGCCAACGACCTGCCCGATGCCGTGCCGGAAGACGTGAAGCAGGAACGCCTCGCGCGCTTCATGGAGCTGCAGGCGCAGATCAGCGCGGAGAAGCTCGAGCGCAAGGTCGGCACGGTGCAACAGGTCATCATCGACGCCATCGATGGTGATCTCGCGATTGGCCGTTCGAAGGGCGACGCGCCCGAGATCGACGGCACGGTGCAGGTCCAGGATGGTGCGGCGCACAAGCTGAAGCCGGGCCAGTTCGTCGATGTCCGCATCATGGGCGCGGACGAGCACGACCTGTTCGGGCTGGTGGCCGGGCAGGACTGACCGCCAGCCTCCGCGGCCGCGCGGGGCGCTGCGGTATCCTCGGGCTCCCTTCCTTGAGCCCGCCGACATGACCGAGTCCACGAGCGCCGCGCCGCTGTCGCGCCACCCCGTCGTCACCGGAATCGTCGGCTTCTGCGCCGGCCTAGTCATCGCCTACGGCATCGGCCTGTGGCAGCGCAGCAGCGCCTTGTCCGCGCAGGCGGAAGCGAACGCCGCCGTGATTGTCGCCAAGGACACCGAGATCGCCGCCAGCGCGGAGCGCCTGGTTGAAGCCCAGCGGGCCGCCACCGCCGCCGAGAGCCGCAACGCGCTCAGCAAGGCCCGGCTGGCCATCTTCCAGGCCCTCAACGACCTCGACCAGCGCAATTTCGGCGTCGCTGGAGATCGCTTGCGTGATGCCGCGACGCAGCTCGACGCGGTTGATGCCGCCAGCCTCGGCCTTGATCCGGCGCTGCTCTCGACCCTGAAGGCGGAAATCGCCGGCACCCAGGTGCTGGTCGCCACCGATTTCGAACAGCAGCGCCTGCAACTGCTCGAGCTGGCCGCCCGCATCGACGCGCAGACCGCCGCTGCGGCCGGCTCCGGCGCTCCCTGAGCGATGCCGGGCGTTCTCTCCATCGCCGGGCGCGATCATGACCTCGGCGGGGGCTTCGTCGTCCGCCGCCTGTTGCCCCACGCGAAGCGTCGCTCCGTCGGGCCGTTCGTCTTCCTCGATCACATGGGGTCCCATGGATTCCCGCCGGGGCAGGGCATCGACGTCCGCCCGCACCCGCATATCGGCCTGTCGACCCTGACCTGGCTTTGGGACGGGGCCTTGATGCATCGCGACAGCGTGGGTTCGGTGCAGGCTATCCGTCCCGGCGACGTGAACTGGATGACCGCGGGGCGCGGCATCGTGCATTCCGAACGCACGCCGGACGCCGAGCGTGCCAGCGGCCAACGCGTCGAAGGGCTGCAGACGTGGCTGGCGATGCCCGAGTCCGAAGCTGAAGCCGCACCGTCCTTCCAACACGTGCCGGCCGCCGACGTGCCGATCCTGCACCGCGACGGCGTGGACATCGCCATCGTCGCCGGCCACGCCTTCGGCCAGCGCTCGCCGGTCCGCACCTGCGTCGACACGCTGTACGCCAGTGTCCGGTTCGCGCCCGGCGCATTCCTCGATCTGGACGACGAACACGAAGAGCGTGCGGTGTACCCGCTGGAGGACGGGCTGGTGTTGGACGGTGAACCTCTCGCCGCGCGCCAGTTGCACGTGCTGTCGGGCCGTGGCGACGTGCGCTTCGCATCGACGGCGCCCCTGCGCGCCATGCTGCTCGGCGGTACGTCGCTTGGGCCGCGCGTACTCTGGTGGAACTTCGTCGCGACGACGCGCGAGCGGATCGAACAAGCCAAGGTCGACTGGGCGGCACAGACGCTCGGCACGGTGCCGGGCGAGTCCGAATTCATCCCGCTTCCGGAGCGTTGATCCGATGGTCGAATGGTGGACGAATGTGGCCGGATGGCTTCCGTGGTGGGCTTGGGTCATCGCGAGTGGACTCGCGCTGATCGGGTTCACGCTGTCGTGGGCGTCGGCCTTGGCCGTGATCTCCGCCGCGGGGTCGAACCATGGCGTGTTGACGCCGCGCCAACGCCGCATGGCGCGTTACGCATCGATGGCGTCACTCGCCGCCATTCCACTGACTGCGGCGCTCGGGCTCTTTGCCATCCTTTCAGCCGCGTGGGCGCTCTTCACCTGATTCCGAGGTGAAAATCGGTGAGGCCGGGATCGTTTCCATTGACCATCCCGGCCTGCTGTGAAAGGCTGCGGCCAATTCGACAGTCAGCGCGCACGTGGCGCGCAGGGGCAGTACGGTCGTCCATGGCAAAGACTGGATGGGGTTTCTTCTCGAAGCGTCGCCGCCGCCCCGTGGGGCATGTGGCCCTGTCCCTGTCGATGGATCGTCTCGCGCTCGTCGTCCGCCCGGCGGATGGTCGTCCGGTTCGGGCCTACGAGCGCGCCGCGGGCGCCGATGTCGGAGCCACCCTGCAATCGCTCGTGCGGGAGGCCGACGCGGCCGGTATGGCCTGCGAGTGGGTGCTCGAGCCCGGTGCCTACAGCCTGCAGCAAGTCGACAAGCCGGCAGTGCCGCCGGCGGAATGGGTGCAGGCGCTGCGCTGGAAGGTGCGCGACCTGATCGGTTTTCCGATCGATGACGCCGTGATGGACGCCTTCGAGGTGCCCGGCCTCGACAGCCGCGGCCGCCCGCCCACCCTCTACCTCGCGGTCGCCCGCAAGGACGAATTGCGCCCCCGCATCGCCCAGATCGAGGCGGCAGGCCTGCAGCTCTCGAGCATCGGCATCAGCGACTTGGCGTGGGCCGAGGCGGTGCGGACGCTCTCACCGGGCGACGACAGCCAGGCCGCGCTGGTCATCGATGCCCGTGGCGGCACCATGCTGGCGATGCGCGAGAACACGCTGTTCGTGGCCCGCCGTTTCGAGTTCGATGGCGACGACCAGCGCGTGCTGCGCGAGCCGCAGGCGGGCCGTACCGAGCGTCTGTTCGAGCGCATCGCCCTTGAGCTCCAGCGTACCCTCGACTATTTCGACCGCACGCACCAGCGCCCGCCGCCGCGTCGCCTGCTGCTGCTGGCCGGCTTGGAAGGCCTCGATGGCCTGGGGGAATCGCTGCGCAACAGCCTTGGACTGGACGTGCAAAGCGTTTCGCCGGAGTCCGCTTGGCCTGAATTGTCGGCGCTGCCCGAGGCCGCTCGCGTCCGCGTCGCGGCCCTGTCCGCCGTCGGCATGGGGGCGGGCCGCGCATGAGCACGCAACGCATCGATCTCTACCGCGACGACCTCCGTCCGCTCGAGCCCAGCGAGGAACTGCCGCGGAACCTCGCCCTGATCGGCCTCGCCGCGTTCGCGATGCTGGTCTGGGGCGGCATCGCCCAATGGCGGGCTTCGGTTTCGGCGGAGCGCCTCGCTGCGCTGAACACCGAACAGGCATCGCTGCAGGCGCAGATGACCACCGCCTCCGAGCAACTTGCCGCCCGCAAGCCCGATGCGGCACTCACCGTGGCCCTCGTCGAAGCGCAGTTCGGCGTCGATGGCCGCCGCTGGCTGGTCGACGAATTGGCCCGCGCCGGCGACGAGGTGGTGACCTTCAGCCACGTGCTCGAGGGCCTGGGGCGCCAACGGCCGGCGCCGCTCTGGCTGACCCGCATCCGCGTGGCCGAGGCCGGCGCGGAGCTTGGTCTGGGCGGGCGCACCTTGGATGCGGACGCCGTTCCGGGCTTCCTGCAGGGGCTGTCGACCGAAGACGGCCTGAAGAATCGGGAGTTCACGCACTTCGCCATCGAGCGTCCGAAGGACGCCGGTGAGCCGCTGCGGTTCGACATGGCCACCGATTGCGTTGCGCTGGCCGCGGGCTGCACGACGAAGGCGGAAGCGGAGGACGCCCCATGAGTCGGTTCGTCGCTCTCCAGCAGCGCTTCGATGCCATGCAGCCGCGCGAGCGCCTGCTCATCAGCCTCACCGGCGGCGTATTGCTCGTTCTCGGGCTTTACGTGCTGTGGATCGAGCCGGCCAGCAAGTCGGCCGCTTCGAACGCCGCGCAGATCGAATCCCTGACGCCGCAAGTCGAGAGCGCGCGGGCCGCGCTGGCCCTCGTGCAAGAGGAGTTGGCCCGGGACCCCGAGGCGGAGCGCCGCCTCGCGCTGGATCGCCTTAAGCTGGAATCCGGCGAACTTGACGCCCGGTTGCGCGCCGACGAGGCCGCCGTGATCCCGCCGGGGCGCATGCCCGCGGTGCTGCGTGACCTGCTCGGACGCGATGCGCGGCTCACCGTGCTCGGCGTCCGGGCGCTGCCGCCCGAGGTGCTGCGCTGGTCGCCCGCGCCGGCTCCCGCGCCGCCCCCGGGCACGACGACGGCGGCCCAGGGCGCACCCGCCGCGGAGGCATCGGTGCCGTCCACGGAGGGCATTCCGGCGCTCTACCGCCACCGCGTGGTGCTGCGGTTCGAGGGGGACTACGCGGCGGCGCTGGACTACGTCCGCGCCGTCGAAGCCTTGCCGTTCCGCGTGCGCTTGCACGATCTCGATGTCGACGCCGAGCGCTGGCCGGCCCTGACGATCACGCTGACGGTGGAAACCCTGGGCCTGCAGGAGGGCTGGATCGGTGTCTGAGCGCCTTCGCCTCCTGCTGGTCGTCGCCGCCCTGGGAGGGCTGGTCGGGGCCGGCGTTCCCGACCCGACGCGGCCCGCCATCGCGCCCCGCGTTGTGGCCAGCGAGGCTGCCCCCGTCGCGGCCCTCGTCCTTCAATCCACCTTGGTCTCGCCGAGCCAGCGCAGCGCCATCATCAACGGACAGCGCTACCGCCTCGGCGATGCCGTCGGCGACGCCCGCCTGGAGGCCATCGGCCCCGGCTGGGTGCGCTTGCGCAGCCCCACGGGCAGCACCGAGCTGCGCCTGTCCTTCACGAATTCCACCCGACCGGTGAACCGCTGATGTTCCGACTCCTGCCGATCCCGCTGGCCCTGCTCCTGGTCGCGCCGCTGGCCGCCCAGACGCCGTCGCCCGCCACGCCCGCGCAGGCCGCGACGCCGCCGCCTGCCGTCACCCGCGCCCTGGTCGCGCCGCCGCCGCGTCCAGCAGCGGCCCCGCGCTTCAACGTCGATGTCGACGAAGTGCCGGCGCGCGCCTTCTTCATGAGCCTCGTACAGGACACCGCCATCAACATGGTGGTGCACCCGGACGTGGCCGGGAACATCAGCCTCAGCCTGAAGAGCGTCACCGTGCCGGAGGTGCTCGAGGTCGTCCGCGAGGTCTACGGCTACGAGTACGAGCCGCGCGGCAACGGCTACATCGTGCTGCCGGCCCGGCTGCAGTCGCGCGTGTTCGAAGTCGACTACCTGCACCTCCAGCGCGTCGGCGAGTCGCGCACGCGCGTGAATGCCGGTGACCTCACGAGCAGCGAGAATGGCGGCAGCCAGAGCAGCAGCGGATCGGACGGGAGCGGCGGCGAAGACGGCGAGTCGGGCGGCGGCGGCAGCGGCCGCAGCGAGGCCTTCACCAGCCGCGTCCGCACGCGCAGCGAATCCGACTACTGGGCGGAGCTGGACCGTGCGCTGCATGCCATCGTCGGTGACGGCCCGGGCCGCTCGGTCATCGTCAGCCCGCAATCCAGCACGGTCGTCGTGCGCGCGCTGCCTTCGGAGATGCGCGACGTGCAGCGCTACCTCGAGGCCGTGCAGGGCGCGGTGACGCGCCAAGTCATCCTCGAGGCGCGGATCATCGAGGTGACGCTCAACGACAAGTTCCAGGCCGGCATCAACTGGGCCCAAGTGGTGGACAGCGGCGCCGGCATCATCGGCCAGACCGGCGGCGGCGCCATCTTCGGCCCCGATGGCCGTTCGGAAATCGGCGGCAACACCGGCAGCTTGGATCCGAACAATCCCTCGCTGCCGGATGGCACCGCCACCTCGGCGTTCGGCGGCGTGTTCACGATCGGCTGGCAGCGCGGTGACTTCAGCGCCTTCGTCGAACTGCTGAAGCAGCAGGGCGACGTCCGCGTGATGTCGAGCCCGCGGGTGTCCGCCACCAACAACCAGAAGGCCGTCATCAAGGTCGGCAGCGACGAGTTCTTCGTCACCGGCATCAGTGGCGCGCAGAACCAGAGCGTCGGCAACCAGACCCAGCAGACCGACCCGTCGCTGGAGCTCACGCCGTTCTTCTCCGGTATCTCGCTCGACGTGACCCCGCAGATCTCCGAGGACGGCAACGTGCTCCTGCACGTGCAGCCGACGATTTCGGAGGTGCAGGACCAGACCAAGCTCATCGTCGTCGGCGACCGCGATTACCGCCTGCCGCTGGCCGTGAGCGCCGTGCGCCAGAGCGATTCCATCGTGCGTGCCGGCAACGGACAGCTGATCGTGATCGGCGGTCTGATGCAGGACAGCGAGACGCGGCAGAACGCGCGCACGCCGTTCCTCGGTGCCATCCCGGTGCTCGGCCACCTGTTCCGCCAGACGCGCAACACCGGCCGCAAGACGGAGCTGGTGATCCTGCTTCGCCCCACGGTCGTCGAAGGCGCCGAGACCTGGAATCGCGCCGCGCAGCCGCGCCTCGACGAGACGCGCGCGCTGCAGTCGGAAACCCCTTGACCGGTGGCCTGGCCACGGCGATGTACGAAGAGCACTTCGGCCTCCGCCAGGCGCCGTTCTCGCTGACGCCGGACACCGGCTTCTTCTTCCGTAACGATGCGCATGTCGAAGCCCTGCAGGTGCTTCGCGTCGCACTCGACGCCGGCGAAGGCTTCATCAAGGTCACCGGCGAAGTCGGCACCGGCAAGACGCTGCTCTGCCGCCTGCTGCTGAACAGCCTCGACGAGCAGTGGGTGACGGCCTGGGTGCCCAACCCCTACCTCGACCCGGACGCCCTGCGTCGCGCCATCGCCGACGAGCTGCGCGTCGCGCTCGGCCCCACGCCGCGGCAGCACACGCTGGTCAAGAAGCTTCAGGAGCGACTGATCGAACTCGCCGCCAGCGGCAAGCGCGTGGCCGTCATCATCGACGAGGCGCAGGCCCTGTCGGATGAAAGCCTCGAGGCGCTGCGGCTGCTGTCGAACCTCGAGACCGAGACCCGCAAGCTCCTGCATGTCGTTCTGTTCGGGCAGCCTGAACTGGACGAGCGTCTGGCGCAGCCGCAGCTGCGCCAACTGCGGCAGCGCATCGGCTTCGGCTACCGCCTGCAGCCGCTCGACGCCGACGGCGTGGCGCTCTACCTGCAGCATCGCCTTTCGGTGGCCGGTTACAACGGCCGGCCGCTGTTCGCGCAGCGCGCCCTGCGCCGCCTGCACCGCGCGAGTGGCGGCATTCCGCGCCTGGTGAACGTGCTCGCGCACAAGGCCCTGCTGCTGGCCTATGGCCGCGGACTGCGCGAGGTTTCGGAGGCCGAAGTGGCGCTGGCCGTGCGCGATACCGATGGTGCTGCAGCGCCCGCGCGCGCTGGCTGGGGCAAGGCGGCGGCGTGGTCGGCCGCTGTCGCCGCCGCGATCGCTGGCGCGTTCTTGGTGTGGCGTTTCGCCGGGGGTGCGGCATGAGCGTGATCAACCAGATGCTGCGCGACCTCGATGCGCGCGGGCAGGGCGATGCGGCGTCGCGTCACGCCGCGATGGCTTCGGTGGGGCAGCCCGTGGGCCATCACGCCTCGTCATGGCGCTCGCGACGTCTCTGGTGGTGGGTGGCGGCCGCGAGCGTCGCGCTCGCGCTCACCGCCGTGCTGCTGGTGGTGAACCGGTGGCAGGCCGTCGAACGGCTGGCCGAGGCGGGCGTCGACAGCGAGGCGAAGGGATCGGCCCATCCTGAAGCTCCGGTCGAGGCCACGGTCGTCATGCCGGCCGCGCCGCAGGCGGCGAGCATCGTCCCGGGACCCGCTCAAGTGCCAACGCCGACGCCGGTCGTTGCGGCACAGGTGGAGACCTCCCCCGTGGAGCCGCCGGTGGTGCCTTCGGCAACCTCGACCGCCGCCGCGCCGCCACCATCAGTGCCAGCACCGGCCGCACGCGCCACCATCGAGCGCATTGCCACCGTGGTCGATCCGCTCGATGCCGCGCGCGTGGCGCTTGCCGAGGGCCGCGCCGATGCGGCCCTCGCCGCGCTGGCCGTCCAGCCCGAAGCGGGTGCCGAGCGCGATGCCCTCGAAGCGGCTGCGCTTCAGCAGCTCGGGCGCCATGCCGAGGCCGAACAGGCTTATCGACGCGCCCTGCGGCGCGAGCCGGACGTCGGGGCCTGGTGGGCGGGGCTGGGCATCTCGCTGGACACGAGCGGTCGTGGCGACGAGGCGCTCGACGCCTTCCGTGAAGCCCAGCGCCGCGGCCCGCTCGATCCGGCTTTGGCAGACTATCTTGGCGAGCGGGTCGAGGCCCTGTCCGCCGGCGAACCATCGAGGTGACCATGTCCACGCTACCCAGTGCCGCCGTAAAGAAAATCCGCATCGGCGACCTGCTGGTCGAGAACGGCCTCATCACGGCCGAACAGCTGCAGCACGCGCTCTCCGAGCAGCGGAAGCTCGGCTCGAAGCTCGGGCGCACGCTGATCGACCTCGGCATGGTCAGCGAGAACGACATGCTGCAGCTGCTCTCGCGGCAGCTCGCCATTCCGTTGATCGACCTGCGCAGCTACCGCTTCGAGCCGGCCCTGGTGCGCAAGCTGCCGGAGACGCTCGCACGCCGCTTCCGCAGCATCGTGCTGAAGGAGGAGGGTGGCGGCTACGTCGTCGGCATGGCCGACCCCACTGACCTGTTCGCCTACGACGAGCTGGCACGCGTGCTGGGCGGCAAGGAGATCCGGCTCGCGCTGGTGCGCGAGGACGAGGTGCTCCGCACCTTCGACACCGTCTACCGGCGCACCGAAGAGATCAGCTCGCTCGCGCAGGAGCTCTCCGAGGAAGTCAGCAACGATGCCGCGCTCGACGTCTCCCAGCTCGGACTCGGCGAGGACACGGCCGACGCGCCGGTGGTCAAGCTGCTGCAATCGCTGTTCGTCGACGCCGTGCAGGCGGGTGCTTCCGACATCCATATCGAACCCGACACCGACTGCCTTCGCCTGCGCCAGCGCGTCGATGGCGTGTTGAACGAGCAGATCATCCGCGAGCGGCAGATCGCCTCGGCGCTGGTGCTGCGCCTGAAGTTGATGGCGGGCCTGAACATCTCCGAGAAGCGCATGCCGCAGGACGGCCGCTTCCAGATCAGCGTCCGCGGCAAGGGCATCGACGTGCGCGTCTCGACGATGCCTGTGCAGCACGGCGAGTCGGTGGTCATGCGATTGCTCGACCAGAGTGGCGCGATGCTCGACCTCGATTACCTCGGCATGCCGGCGCCGATGCTGTCGCGGTTCCGCAACATCCTTCAGTCGCCGAGCGGCATCATCCTGGTCACCGGTCCGACGGGCTCCGGCAAGACCACCTCGCTTTACGCCGCGCTGAACTCGCTGAACCGACCCGAGAAGAAGGTCATCACGGTCGAGGACCCGGTGGAATACCGGCTGCCGCGCATCAGCCAGGTGCAGGTCAACACCAAGATCGGCCTCGACTTCGCCGCCGTGCTGCGTTCGGCGCTGCGACAGGACCCGGACATCATCCTCGTTGGTGAAATGCGCGACCAGGAGACGGCCGAAATCGGCCTGCGCGCCGCGATGACCGGCCACCTCGTGCTGTCGACGCTGCACACCAACGACGCCGTCGGCACGGCCGACCGCCTGCTCGATATGGGGGCGCCGGGCTACCTGCTCGCGGCGTCGTTGCGCGTGATCATCGCCCAGCGCCTCGTGCGCCGCGTCTGCGAGAGCTGCGGCGAACGCTATCTCCCGGACGCGCACGACCAGGCCTGGCTGGCCGAGATGCGCCCCGGCATTCCCACCGATAACCTGCGCCGCGGCCGGGGCTGTCAGCACTGCAACGGCACGGGCTACCGCGGGCGCATCGGCGTCTACGAGTACCTCGAGCCCACGCTTGACATGCTCAACGCGCTGCGACGCGGGCAGCACGACGGCTTCGTGAGCGCCGCCTCGCGCGCGCCGCTGTACCGCCCGCTGTCTCAGGCCGCGCTCGACTACGCGCTCGACGGCTTGAGCACCCTCGAAGAGGCGAAGCGCATCGGTGGCGAGATCTCGCCCTCGGGCGCGCACTGACGCATGCCCAGCTTCCTGTACAAGGCGCGGGATGCCCAGGGCCGGCCGGTCAGCGGGTCGGTCGAGGGCCTGTCCAGCGAGGCGGTCGCCCGCCAGCTGGGCAGCAGCGGCATGGTGCCGCTGGAGATCGTCGAGACCAGCAAGCAGGAGCCGCTCGGCGAGCAGTTCATGGCGTCGCTCGGCTTCAACCTGCCGAGCCGGGTCGACCTGATCCTGTTCACCCGGCAGATGTACGCGCTCGCCCGCGCCGGCGTGCCCATCACCCAGGCGTTGCGCCGCCTGTCCACCACCTCGCGCAACGCCACGTTGGGGAAGACGCTGCTGTCGATGCTCGAGGAGCTCGAGGCCGGACGCGACATGGCGACGGCGATGTCGCGGCACCCGAAAGTCTTCGGGCCGCTGCTGACCGCCATCGTTCGCGTGGGCGAGGAGAGCGGCCGCATCGACGAAGCGTTCCTGCGCCTGAACCAGCACCTCGAGCGCGAGCAGAAGGTTGTGGAGCAGGTGAAGACCGCCGTGCGCTACCCGGTGATCGTGCTGGTGTTCGTGGCGCTCGCGGTGTTGGTGATCATGGCCTTCGTGATCCCGGAGTTCTCCAAGCTTTACGGCTCCTTCAACGTCGAGCTTCCGCTGCCGACGCGCATCATCATCGGTACGTCGAATTTCTTTGCCGCCTGGTGGTGGCTGGTGCTCTGCGCGATGGGGGGCGGGGCCTGGTGGCTGCGCCGCTACGTCCAGACCGACGAGGGGCGGCTGCGATGGCATGGGCTGCTGCTGAAGATGCCGATCATCGGCAACATCGTGCTCCGCGCCACGCTGGCGCGCTTCGCGCGGGCGTTCGCCATGGCCACGCGTTCCGGCGTGCCGGTCTTGCAGGCCTTGGCCGTGGTGTCGCTGGCGGTGGAGAACGATGTCATCGCCAAGCAACTGCTCGGCATGCGTTCCGCGATCGAGCGTGGCGAAAGCCTGACTCGCGCCGCGGCGATGCAGCAGTGCTTCACGCCGCTTGTGCTGCAGATGCTGACCGTCGGCGAGGAGACCGGCCAGATCGACGAGATGCTCGTCGAAGTGGCCGACTTCTACGAGCGCGAGGTCGACTACGACGTGCGCAACCTGAACGACCTCCTGCAGCCGGTCCTCACGGTGATCGTCGCCGGCATCGTCTTCGTCCTTGCCCTCGGCGTGCTGCTGCCGATGTGGGACCTCGTGAAGTTGGCCCGGCAGTGAGGCGGATGGCGTGAAGCGCGCGGAATGGCCGGCCCTCGCCACGACGAACGCGGGCTGGCTGCGGCACGTGAACCGCGCCGTGAGCCTGCTGATCGTCGTCGTGCTGTTGACCCTGCTGTTCCGTGCCGGTCGCGACATCCTCGCCGAAGGCGAGCGCATGGCCCTCGATCTCGCAGAGCAGAACCTCGAGAACCTCGTCTGGCTCGAGGGCAAGCGGGTGGTGGCCGAAGAGGGCATGGCCGGGCTGGAGCGCCGAGCGGGCAGCGATCCCCGCGGCTGGGCCCAGGACCGGCTGGCCAAGGTGGCGCTTGCCGACCGGCCCGCGGGCCCGCTGCCCGCCTGGGCAGACGAGCGCTGGAGCTTCGACGGCACGCGGGGTGAACTGGTGTATCGCGTTAGCTGGCTGGAAGGCGGCGACCGGCGCTGGCGAGTCGAGGTCTACCGGGACGACCCCGGAAGTTCGACGCCGGGATTGGCCCGCGACTTGCTCCTCGTTCGCATCGCACCTTCCGGGCCGCCCCCCTGAGCGGAGCGTGCGGGCAGGAATCGTTCACCGCAATTCACGGGACCGTGCATTCTTCCAAGCAAATCAAGGGCGTATAGTCCCTTCATGACGAAGCGTCTAAGCTCCGTCGTATCCCTCCACCAACGACAGGGTTCCGTCCATGCGTCGCCAGTCCGGCTTCACCCTCATCGAACTCGTCATCGTCATCGTCGTGTTGGGCATCCTGGCCGCGTTGGCCGTGCCCCGCTTCATTTCGCTGCAGCGCGAGGCACGGATTGCCGTCATCGATTCGCTGTTCAACTCGATCCGCTCGGGTTCGAACATCATCTACGCCAAGTCGGCGGCCATCGGCGAGTCGGACAATGCGACCGATTCCGTGGATATCGATGGCACCGGCCCCGGCGGCGCCATCGGCACCAATTTCGGTTACCCGCAGGCCGAGCAGGCGGATCTCTCGCTGCTGTTCGACAACCTCTCTCTTCGCTACAATTTCACGGGTGGCGCCGCCGCGGGGGGCTCCACCGTGTCCATCCGCCTCGATGGCATCACCACCTGTTCTGTGACGTACGTTTCTCCCAGCGCGGCGGGCATTTCGCCTACGATCACACGTGACATCACTGGCTGCTGAACCCGGAGCACCCCATGAAGAACCAGAGTGGCTTCACCCTGATTGAACTCGTCATCGTCATCGTGCTCCTTGGCGTGCTTGCCGCCATCGCGGTGCCGCGCTTCGTCAACCTCGAGGACGATGCCCAGGAAGCGGCCCTTAACGCTTCGGCGGCTGCGATCACCTCGGCGATGAATATCAACTACGCAGGATGCGCAGTGAACAACCACGACGCAGCCGACCCCGACTGCGAGCCGGTGGACAGCTGTGGTGACGCCTCGCTGGTCGTCAACGGCGGCCTCGGCAACTTCGAAGTGGCCGCTGATACGGCGATCGCGGCGAACAACGGCAGCACGCTGACCAGCTGCACGCTGCGGCGCACCGGAACCACCACGCCGACGCGCACCTTCACCGCGGTCCGCGCGGGCACCTGATCGCGTTCCGCCCCCGGCTGAACGCGTCCGAGCACGGGGGCGGCAGGGAGACCTGCCGCCCTTCGTCGTTCAGGGCCCCGGCCTGACCGCATGAACCGCCTCCTGCCCCCCCGCCCAGGCCAAGCCGGCTTCACGCTGGTGGAACTGGTGATCGTGATCGTGATCCTCGGCGCCTTGGCCGTCGTGGTGCTGCCTCGCTTGGGCGAGGGAAGCTTTCGCAGCGCGGCGTTCGCGGAGCAGGTGGCGACCGCCTTCCGCTACGGGCAGCGGTTGGCCGTCGCGACCGGTTGCGAGATCCAGGTCGAAGTCAGCAGCGCGACCAGCAGTTACGCGGTGCGTCGCCGCAGTGACGGGACGGACAGGAGTTGCGGAACCGCGGGCGGATTCTCTTTGGACGTCCGGAACCCCGGTGGCTCCGGCGCCTTCAGCGGCACGGCGACCGCAGGCGTCACCGTGACCCAGGGTCTCGTCATCACGTTCAACGCGCAGGGACTGCCGAGCCCGAACGGCGGAACGGCGATCGTCGGCGGGCGCAGCATCATCGTGGAGGCGGACACCGGCCATGTGCGCTGATCGCCAACGCGGATTCACCCTGCTCGAACTGGTGGTGACCCTCGTCATCCTCGGTGTCGCCTTCGCCGCGATCGCCGGCCTCGTCGGCACGCTCGGCGGCGGCAGCGCGTCACCGGTGCTGCAGACGCAGGCGCTCTACATCGCCGAGGGCTACCTCGAGGAAGCGATGCTGAAAGCGTATGCGGACCCGGACGGCGTCAACGAGGGCTGCGGCGCCAGCCGCGATCTGTGGGACGACATCGGGGACTATGCCTGCCTCGCGACCCCGGCCTCGCCGACCGATTCCGCGGGCGTGGCCATTGCCGGCCTCTCGCGCTACCGCGTGGCCATGGTGGTCGATGCCCCGTCGACCGTGGGCGGCGCCACGACCCGGCGGGTGGAAGTGCGCGTCACCAACATCGACGGCGATTTCGACGTTCGGCTCGCGGCTTTGAAGGCACAGTACTGAAATGCGGACCCGCCTCGCCGCCGGATTCAGCCTGATCGAACTGGTCGTCGTGATCGTGCTGATCGGCGTGCTCGCGACGGTGTCGGTGGCGCTGATCCGCCAACCGATCGACGCCAGCGCCGACGTTCAGCGCCGTGCGCGTCTGGCCGATGCCGCCGACCAGGCGATGGCGCGCATCAGCCGCGACCTGCGGCTCGCCTTGCCGAACAGCATCCGCACCAGCGTCGACGGGCGGGCGATCGAGATGCTTGTCGCCCCGATGGCGGGCCGCTATCGCGGACGCCCCACCGCGGCGGGCGGCGGCGACGTGCTCGATTTCACCGCTGCCGACGCGTCGTTCGACCTGCTGGCTCCGCTGCCGGCGGTTCCTGCATCGGGGCAGTGGGCCGTGGTCTACAACCTGACGGCCAGTGGCACTCAGGCCAACGCATGGGCCGGGGACAACCGCGCGACGATCGGCAGCGGCAGCACGACCACACGCATCACGCTCGCGACGCCCTTCCAGTTTCCGTTCCCGTCGCCCTCGCAGCGCGTTTACGTCGTCGACGAGGCGGTGCAGTACCGCTGCGCCAGCGACGGGCAACTGCGCCGCCATGCCGGTTATGCCCCTGCGACCACCATGGTGGTACCGCCCGTGGGCAGCTCGTCGCTGCTGGCCGAGGGCGTGAGCCTCTGCAGCTTCCGCTTCGAGGCGGGCAACGCGAGCCGACAGGGCCTCGCCGCGCTGTCGCTCGCCATCACCCGCGATGGCGAATCGGTGAACCTGCTCAAGTCCGTCCACTTGCCGAACCTGCCATGAGAGCCGCGCGCCACCAACGGGGCTTCAGCCTGGTCGCCGCGGTGTTCGTGATCGCGATCGCGCTGCTGATCGTGCTCGCGGCGGTGCTGACGCTAAGTGCGCGCAACCGCAGCACCGTGCAGGCGCTCGACGCCAGCCGCGCGCTGTTCGCGGCGCAGAGCGGCGTCGACATCGCCATCGCCCGGAGCCTTGGCGGCGGCTGTGGCGCGGTGCCGGCGAGCGTCGACATCGAAGGCTTCACCGTAGCTTTGGCCTGCAGTAGTCCGCCGCCGGTGGACGAGGCGCCTGACGTCTATGAGATCTACACGCTCACCGCCGTCGCCCAGCGCGGCAGCTTCGCGTCGAACACCTTCATTTCCCGGCGCGTGCGCGCCACGGTGACGCAATGAGCGGTTGGCCGGGTCGGGCGAGGCGTTGCCTGCTGGCGATGCTGGTGCTCTGGTTCGCCTTCGCGGCTCCACTCGCCGCGCAGATCGCCACGCGCTCGACGTCGCAGGGTGGCGTGGCCAGTGGAACGCTCGTGCTGCCGAAGCCCGCAGGCACCAACACGGGGGATGTGCTGGTTGCCGCGATCACCGTGGTGCCGGCATCGCCGACGATCGCCACGCCGGCGGGTTGGACCCTGCTGTTCAGCGACAACACCAGTGCGAACGCGCGGCTCGCCGTGTTCACGCGGGTGGTGCCGCCGGCCGATGGCGCCGTCGCGAACTACAGCTTCTCGTTCGGCGGAGCCCATCAGGGCGCCGCAGGCGGCATCGTCGCCTTCATCGGCGTCGACAACGCCGCGCCGGTGGATGTCTCCGGCCGGCAGGCCACGGCGGTGGGCTACGCGCACGCCACGCCATCCCTCAACACGACGGCCCGCGGTGGCGTGCTCGTGGGTGCCTTCGCGATGCCCGGCTCGACAGACGACTGGTTCCCGCCGGCCGGGATGATCGAAGCCATCGACGTGACGTCCGGGGCGGTGCGGCCGAGTGCCACGGGTGTCGGCCTGACCATGACGCTCGAGCCGCGCGCTGCCCCTGGGGCCACCGGCACTCGGACGGCGACGGCGGCGGACACCGGGATCGCCGCCGCGGCCGGGCGCACGGCCCTGGTCGCGCTGCGGCCTGCGCTGGCACCGGCGAATACACACTACCGTCTCGATGGCGCCGTCGGTTCGTTGGCCGGCAACGCCGGCGAAGTGTTTGATAGCGGCGGCACTGGCCTGCATGGCGTGCGCAGCGTGATCACCGCGCCCAGCACGACGAACCTCGTCGCGCCGGCCCCGACCATCCACGGCCAGGTGGCGGCGGTCTCCGGGCAGTTCTGCAACGCGGCGCAGTTCGATGGCCGCTCGGTGCTTCAGGTGCCTGCGAACGCCCAGTTCGACTACTCCACCGAGTTTTCCGCCTCGGTATGGATCTACCCGACGCAGGCGCCGACGGGCGGCGGCTTGTTCTCGGTGCTGTCGAACGACCAGAACTACGAATTCCATCTGGATGCCAACCGCCGCCTTTTCTGGTGGTGGGGCGGCGGCGCGCGCTCGCTGACATCGAACACCCAGATCCCGTTGAACACCTGGACCCACGTGGCCATCACGTTCCGCTCGGTGGCCGGCTCCGCGCGCCAGCGCATCTACATCAACGGGGTCCTCGACGGGAACACAAACGCCTGGGCCGGCACGCTGACCGCCAATGGCTGCAACTTCTACATCGGCGGCGATGTCTCGACGGGCGCGGGCTGCGGACTGATCGCTGATCGCGCTTTCCGCGGCACGATCGACGAAGTGAAACTCTATAACTACGAGCTCACCGCGGCCGAAGTGAACAACGACCGCACCATCGGTCGCAATTGCGCCAGCGCGGTGTCGCGATACCGCATCGAGCACGACAGTGGCGCGCATTCCTGCGCCGCCGAGAACATCACCATCCGCGCCTGCGCAAACGCCGACTGCAGCTCGCTTGCGAGTTCTGGCGCAACGGGCACGCTGGTGGCGGGCGGCAACTCGGTGCCCTTCAGCATCCCGGTGGGGCAGACGAGCACTTCGGTTTCGATCCTCCTGCCGACGACGACCGGGTTGCCGGACCCCGAAAACGTGCGCCTGACCATTGGCACCGTGTCGCCGGCCCCGGCCCTCGTGACCACCTGCCGGAATCTCGCCGGCACGATCGACAGCGCGGGCGCCTGCGACATCAGCGTGGCCGATGCGGGCTTCATCATCGACGCCCCCGACCACGTGTCCGACACCGCGCAGACCGTCCGCATCCAGGCCGTCAGGAACCAAGGGCCGAGACTCGGCTGCACGCCACTGTTTGCGAACGTGACCCGTAGCGTCGGGCTGTGGTCGAACTACAACGATCCGGCCACGGGAACGCGGCCTGTTGTCGTCGCAGGCAACAACCTTGTGACCGCATCACCGGGCACGCCTATCCCGCTCGCCTTCGATGGCACGGGAACCGCAACCGCGAGTCTGCGATATGCCGACGCGGGTCGGATCTTGCTTCGAGCCCGCTACTCAGGGAGTTCGAGCACTGGCGACGCTGGCCTCGTAATCACTGACAACGGCAGCGACGCCTTCGTTGCGCGGCCAGCGCGATTCCAACTGACCATTCCGGGCCACGACGCCAACCCAGCCGTTCCGGGTAATGCGACGCGCCCGGTGTTCGGGGTGGCTGGGCTACCGTTCACGGTGTCCGTGCAGGCGCTGAATGCGTCGGGCAACGCGACGCCGAACTTCGGTCGCGAGTCGACACCCGAGCGCGTGACGCTGCGTTCGACGCTTCAGGCACCGGTAGGTGGCTTGAATCCCGACCCCGTTCCGACGCTTGCAACGGGCTTTGGGGCCTTCACCAACGGATCGGCGACGGGCAGCTGGCGTTGGGATGAGGTTGGCGTGATCACGCTGACGCCGGAGCTGAGGGACGAGCAGTACTTGGATTTCGCACCAACCTCGGATGCGAACGTGGTCGGCACGGCGGTCGAGCGCGTCGGTCGGTTCCGTCCGGCGCGACTCGGCGTCGACGTTCCCAACGCACCGACGTTGGCGAACGCCTGCGCGGCCGGCGGCTTCGGCTACGCGGGGCAGGAGTTCGGTTTCGGCACGCTGCCGGAGCTTATCGTGACCGGCTTTGCGGCCACCGGCAGCGTCACCGGCAACTACCAGAACGGCGCGGGGTCGGCGAACGCGTTCTGGCGTTTCGGTGGGGCGCTGGCCAATCGAACGTACACCAGCACAGCGACAGGCACCGTGGCCACGCTGTCGCGCACGACAAATGGTGGCAATGCGACGGTGACGGAACAGGCCGCTTCGACGCTGCTGGAATTCGATGGCACCGGCCGCGTCACCGTCAGTGGGGATCGCCTGACATACGTGAAGCCGACGGCTCCGGAAGATCCGTTCAACGCCCAGGCCACGCTGACGTTGACGGTCGCCGACCTCACCGACAGCGATGGCGCCTGCTTCGACACGGCCGCCCTCGACGGTTGCGACCCGCTGGCGATCGCCGGCATCGGTGGCAGCGTCCAGCGCTGGGGGCGCATCGCAGTGACCAACGCGTTCGGCCCGGAGGTGCTCGACCTGCAGGTGCCGATGCGCGCCGAGTTCTTCAACGGCACGACCTTCGTCGCCAACACCGACGACGTGTGCTCGGGCGTGACCCTCGCGCCGTTGGTCGACGTGAATGCCAGTGATGCCCTCGTGCCGGCTGAAACCTGCGTGCAGGACAGCGGCAGCCCCGGCGCGAGCGGGCAGGGCTGCGCCGTGCCCGGGCCGGTGGCGCGGCGCTTCACCGCGGTGCCCGCGGTGGGCAACGGCGGCACCTTCGTGTGGTGGATGCGTGCGCCCGGGGTCGGCAACGTGGGCGTGCTCGATGCCACGCCCACCGTGCCCGCGTGGCTGCAGTTCAACTGGCGCGGCACGGGAAATGCGGCACCGACGGCACGGATCGGCTTCGGCGTGTACCAAGGCGACCGACGCGCCATCCACGAGCGCGAAGTCTATTGAGATGCGCCGTGGCGAACCCCATTCCGCGGCACCGATGACCCTTCGCGATGTCGTCCTCCGCGCCTTGTGGGCGTTGGCACTCATCGTCGGCGCCCCGCAGGCCTGGGCGCAGGACACCGTCCGCGACGACTTCAACACCACGAGCTGGGGCGAGAACTCCGGAACGCGGAGCTTCTCGGCGGCTTGGACCTTGAGTGGGGCTCCAGTCCGCAATGGCGCGGAGGCCGAGCTCCGGAACAACCAAACGATCATGCGCAGTGCCGATTTCAACGGCTACGACGTGGCGACGCTGTCGGTGCGGATCCGCAGCCTCGGCGACCTGGAGTCGAACGACCAGCTGGCGGTACAGATCGCCAGCGCTTCCGGGGGGCCATGGACTACCCTGCAGACTTTCAGCGACGACCTGCCGGGAATCCTCGACCGCAGCTATACGATCAGCGCCTTCCTGTCGGCCACCACGTCCGTTCGGCTCGTGGTGAATGGCGCGACGGCCACGGGCGAAGCGTTCGCCGTCGACTTCGTGGAGCTCCGGGCACTGGCGCCGACCTGCTTCGCGGACACCTTCAACGCCGCGGCGCTCAATGCCACCGACTGGGCGACCAATTCCGTCAGCGGCAGCTTCGGGCAGCCGCGCATCGTCAACAACCGGCTGCGGATCACCGATGCGTCCGGCAACGTGGCGACGGCGGCTTCGCTGCGCCGGTTCTTCCCCGGTGCGGACAACCGCGTGGTGGTGGAGTTCGATTACCTCGCCTATGGCGGTAGTGGTGCCGACGGCGTCGCGGTGACGCTCTCCGACGGCAACGTGACGCCGGTGGCGGGCGGATTCGGTGGTTCACTGGGCTATGCCCAGCGCAGTGGCATCAACGGATTCGCCGGCGGATGGCTGGGCATCGGCATCGACGAGTTCGGCAATTTCTCCAACGCGACCGAGAGTCGTGTTGGTGGCCCAGGTTTCCGCGTGGACTCCGTCGCGCTCCGTGGCTCGGGCAACGGAACCGCGGGCTTCCCCTATCTGGCAGGCACCGCGACCCTGGTGCCGGGCGTCGATGTGTCGGGTGCCGCCGCTGGACCGAACCATCGCTATCGCATCACGGTCGACAATCGCGTCGGGGTGGTCGCTGGCGCGCAAGTCAGCGTGGAACGCAACGCCGGTAGCGGCTTCACCACGCTCGTCGCGCCGTTCAACATCTTCACCGCGAATCCCGCGCAGGCGGCGGTGCCCGATAACTTCCGGCTGTCGCTCACCGGCTCCACGGGCGGCTCCACCAACATCCACGAACTCGACAACCTGCAGGTCTGCGCCACGCGGCTCCAGCAGCTCGCCGAGATCGACCATTTCCGTTTCTTCCACGACGGGCAGGGCCTTACCTGCGAACCGGAAAGCATCGTCGTGCAGGCCTGCCTCGACACCAACTGCACCCAGCAGGTGAGCGGGCCGATCCAGGTGACGCTCAGCCCTTCGGGTTGGGTCGGTGGCGACACGCAGACCATCACTTCCGGCCAGACGCTGCGATTGCGGCGCTCGACAGCGGGCAACGCGGCGTTGACGATCACCGCGAGCAATCCGCCGCGGAGGCCGTTCACGCCGGACCGCTGCTTCGTCGGCGGCGTGCAGCAGGCGAATTGCAACCTGCCATTCGTCGATGCCGGATTCGTCCATGAGGTGTCGAACCATGTCTCCGACGTGGTGCAGAACGTCACCGTGCGCGCCGTGCAGCTCAGCAACACCACTCGGGCCTGCGTCCCGAGCTTCGCCAACGTCACGAGACGGGTGGGCTTCTGGTCGAACTACCTCAATCCGACGACCGGCACGCAACGGGTGGTGGTCAACGGCACCAACATCGGTACGGCGGCGTCGGGAACCGGTTTCGATCTGGCATTCAACGCGAATGGCGAGGCGAACATCACGGTGCGCTATCCGGATGCCGGCTCCGTGCGTCTGTTCTCGCGCTACACCGGCAATGCCGCGAATGGCGATGCAGGCCTGGTGCTGAACGGCCAGGATGACTTCGTCGCCAAGCCGCGTGATTTCCTGCTTTCCGTGACCGGCTCCGGTCCGGGCGGGTCGAGTTCGGCCTCGGGCCCGGTGTTCGCGCGCGCCGGCGTGCCGTTCTCGGCGACCGTGACTGCGCGCAACAACAGCGGGGCGGCGACGCCGAACTTCGGGCGGGAGACGGTGCCGGAGCGGGTTCGCCTGCTCTCGACGCTGCAGGCGCCGACCGGCGGCCTCAACCCCGACCCGGTGGCGAGCCTGTCGACGGGTTTCGGGGCGTTCGCCAATGGCACGGCCACCGGCGACTGGCGCTGGGACGAGGTGGGCATCATCACCTTGATCCCGGAGCTCGCTGACGGTGATTACCTCGGCTACGGCACGCCGTCGCAGCCGGCTCCCGGGAACGTGCCCAACGTCGTCGGTGCGGCCTTGGCGAACGTCGGCCGCTTCATTCCTGCGCGTCTCGCGGTCACGCCGAACATCCCCACGTTGGCCAACGCCTGCGCGGCGGGAAGCTTCGGCTACGTGGGGCAGGAGTTCAGCTTCGGCACCAACCCTGCGTTGACGGTGAGCGGCTTGAACGCGCTGGGTGCCGTCACCGGCAACTACGTCAACGCCGGAGGCGCCGCCAACGCGTTCTGGCGTTTCGGCGGCGCGTTGGCGAACCGCTCCTACACCAGTTCGGCCGCGGGCACGCTGGCAACGCTGTCGCGCACAACGAACGGTGGCGCCGGAACGGTGGCGGAGAACACCGCGGCACCGTTCGACGGTACCGGGCTGGTCACCGTCAGCGGTGATCGCCTCACCTACGCGAAGCCGGCCGCGCCCGAAGTCCCCTTCAACGCCCTGGCGACGCTGACGTTGACGGCGGCCGATCTGACGGACAGCGACGGCGTCTGCTTCGACACGGCCGCCCTCGACGGTTGTGACCCACTGACGACCGCCGGCATCGGTGGCAGCGTCCAGCGCTGGGGGCGCATTGCGGTGGCCAACGCTTTCGGCCCCGAGGTGCTCGACCTGCAGGTGCCCATGCGCGCCGAGTTCTTCAATGGGACGACCTTCGTTGCCAACACGGCGGATGCGTGTAGCGGCGTGGGCATCGCTCCGCTGGCGGATGCCAACGCCAGTGACACCCTGTTGCCCTCCGAGACCTGTGTGCAGGACAGCGGCAGCCCCGGGGCGAGCGGGCAGGGCTGCAGCGTTGCCGGGCCGGTCGCCCGCCGCTACACGGCGACGCCGCCGGTGGGCGCCGGCGGCAATTTCACGCTGTGGCTTCGCGCTCCGGGCGCTGGCAACGTCGGCATCCTCGACCTGACGCCCACCGTGCCCGTCTGGCTGCAGTTCAACTGGCGCGGGACAGGCAGCACCGTGCCGACGGCGCGGATCGGCTTTGGCGTGTACCAAGGCGACCGCCGCGCCATCCACGAGCGCGAGGTGTACTGATCAGGCGTAGCGCACGTCGACGACGATGAAACGCGCCGGTCCGGCGGGCAGGGCGGCTTCGAACTCGTCGTCGATGCGCTTCTTCAGCGCGGCCCGCGCCAGCGGGGAATCGATGCTGATCCAGCCCTTGGCCGCATCGATCTCGTCCGGGCCGACGATGCGGTAGGTGCTTTCCGCACCGCTATCTTCGCGTTCCACCGTGAGCCACGCGCCGAAGAACACCGCCTGCGGATCGGCGGGGTGAGCCTCGACGACCTTCAACACCTCGATCCGCTTCGACAGGTAGCGAACCCGGCGATCGATCTCGCCGAGCTGCTTCTTGCGGTAGGTGTACTCCGCGTTCTCCGAGCGGTCGCCTTCGGCCGCGGCGGCGGCCAGGGCCTTGACCACCTCCGGCCGGCGGACCCGCCACAGTTCGTCGAGTTCAGCCTTGAGCCGCTCGAAGCCCTCGCGCGTGATCAGTGCGGTCGAGGGCCATTGCGGCGGACGCCAGCGCGGCATCAGCCGCCGGTCGGCACGTAGACGAGGGGGGCGTTGGGCCCAAGCTCCCAGCCGAATCCGATCCAAAGCGCGAACAGCGCCGACCAGCCGATCAGGAAGGTGATCGAATAGGGGATCATCGTGGCGACCACGGTGCCGATGCCGGCCTTCGGTTCGTAGCGCTGCAGGAAGGCAATGACGATGGCGAAGTAGCTCATCATCGGCGAGATGATGTTGGTGACCGAATCGCCCACGCGGTAAGCCGTCTGCGTCACTTCCGGCGAATAGCCGAGCAGCATGAACATCGGAATGAACACGGGCGCCATCAGGGCCCACTTGGCCGAGGCCGAGCCCATCGCCAGATTCACCGTCGCCGTGAGCAGGATGAAGCCGAGCAGCAGTGGGATCTTCGGCAGGCCCAGCGACTTCAGTGTCTCGGCGCCTTCCACCGCGAAAATCAGGCCGAGGTTCGTCCAGTTGAACAGGGCGACGAACTGCGCGGCGAAGAACACCAGCACGAGGTAGCTCGCCAAGGTGCCCATCGAGGTCGACATGCCCTTGATGACGTCGGCATCGCTCTTGATGGTGCCTGCGCCGACGCCGTAGGCGATGCCGATCAGCGCGCCGCCGATGAAGATCAGCGCGACGATGCCGCCCAGGAACGGCGCGAGGGCCTTCAGCGTGTCGGGCTCGCCCGGGATGCGCAGCCAGCCCCCCTCGGGAACCGTCGCGGCGAGCAGTGCGGCAGTGAAAATCACCGTGGCGATGCCCGCCCACGCGAGGCCGCGCTTCTCGGCCCCGGAGATCGGCTCGATCTTCTCGTCGCCTTTGCCATAGCTGCCGTCGGGGAAGCGGCGGGCGACGATCTTCTCGGTAACCCACCAGCCGAGCAGGGTGATCAGCGGTGTCGAGACCTGCATGAAATACATGTTTGCCGCGGCGCTGACCGTGTACGTCGGATCGACGATGCGGGCGGCTTCCTGCGACAGGCCGGAGAGCAACGGGTCGATCGTGCCGAGCAGCAGGTTGGCGGAATAGCCGCCGGAGACGCCGGCGAAGGCCGCGGCGATGCCAAGGATCGGGTGGCGACCGGCGGCCACGTAGAGCAGGCCGGCCAGCGGCACCAGCAGCACGTAGCCGATCTCGCTGGCCATGTTCGACATCACGCCCGCGAACACCACGATCGGCGTGAGCAGGAAGCGCGGCGCGTTCAGCACGACGATGCGCAGGCAGGCCCCGATGAAGCCGCTGTGCTCGGCCACGCCGATGCCGATCAGGGCCACCAACACGGTGCCGAGCGGGGCGAAGCCGGTGAAGTTGGTAACCAACCCACCCATGATGCGCTGCAGGCCGTCGACGCTGAGCAGGTTGACGGGCACCACCGGTTCGCCGGTCTTCGGGTGGGCGACGCTGAGGTCGAACTGCGCGGCGATCGCACTGGCGATCACCACGAAGACCGTGAGCAGGAAGAACAGCGTGGCCGGGTGCGGCAGCAGGTTGCCGGCGCGCTCGACGATGGCGAGGAAGCGGTCGACGGCGGTGCGCGGCGCCGCGGCGGGAAGGGCGTCGGAGGCGGACATCGGAGAGGGTTTCAGGAGGAAGGGCCCGATTGTGCCGGAGGCCGCCCCAACTGTGCGCTGCGCGCCGCTTCCGCGAGGCGCTGGAGGCCAGCGCGTTCGGCCGCGGCGATGACCGGGGGCCAGTCGGTGGTTTCGAGTGGCGTGAAGGAAGGGTCAAGATCGAGGCATTCCTGCACGAGGGACAGTGCCCCCCGCGCATCGCCTTCGACGATCTTCTGGTGCAGCCATTGCCGGCCGTGCGCGAGAAGCGCGGGGGTGTCGCGGGCGTCGCGAAGCAGCTGCCGGTAATGGCGATGCAGGCGCGTCGACACGGCGCGCTCGCGGAGTTCTTCCTCCAGCGCCTTCCTCGCCTCGGCGGTCTTCCCATCACGGAGCATCGCCGTGATGCGGTCCTCAAGCCGATGATCGCGGCTGAAGTGCAGCTTCTCCGGTTGTTCCGGCCCCGACGGCGTGAAGCCCAGGGCATCCCGGTACTGGAACACCAGCCGGCCACACACGTGCGCGGCCATGAACAGCACCCACAGGGCGATGGCGGTGGAGACCATCGCACCGAAGAACGGGGGCAGCACGCGGTCGAGCCAGGCCGCCCCCTGCAGTCCGAAGCCGAGCCCCAGCCAGACGAGGAGGATGGCGCCGAGGTAGGGCAGGCCGACGCGGGCCAGCACCTCCACCCAGAACACTGGATTGATGGCGCGGCCGATGTGCTCATCGATGGCGAGCGACATCGCGATCAGGGGCAGCACCGTCGCCATCAGCAGCCGCCACGCGGCGGGCCAGGGACCGGGTGCGAACATCGTCAGCGCGAGATGAACGACGGCGAAGGCGAGGAGCAGTGCCAGGAACGCGAACACCGCGCGATCGCCGACATCGAGGCCGAAGCGCGGAGGTTCGCGGTGGCCATGGGCGGAATCGCGCAGGACTTCCAACGCGTGCTTCGGCACCGCGAGGAGCAGGAACAGCGAGGCGAACGCGCCGATCACCGGCACGATCTGGACGCTGGCGATCATCGACAGCACGCCGATGACCATGCCGTTGCTCCCCAGCCAGGGGTAGCGGATGACGTGCTCGGCATCGCGCCAGTACGGCGGCTGGTCGGCGACGCCGCGGTCATGCACTTGGCCGCGCGTGCGCCAGTCCTCGTTCACCGACGCCCACCCAATAAGCCCCCGAGCAGGCCGCGCAGCAGCGAGCGGCCCAGTTGGTTGCCGACCGTGCGTGCCGCGGATTTCGTCATGGCTTCGACGGCGCCCTGCCGACGGCCCGTGCCCCAGAGGAAATCGTTGAGGCGGCCGCCCGGCTTGGCCTCGGGCGTGGCGCTGCCGCTGCCGCGAGTCGATGCCGGCGCGCCGTCATCACGACCTGCCTCGGTTGCCGCCTGCGCCGCGCGGCGTTCGAGCATTTCCGAGGCCGAATCGCGATCCAGCGGTGTGTCGTAACGGCCGGCCAAGCCGCTCTGTGCACGCAGCGCCGCGCGTTCGTCCGGAGAGATCGCACCGAGACGGCAGCCAGGCGGCGCCATCAGGGTGCGTTCGACCATCGATGGCTGGCCGCCGCCCTGCAGGGTCGAGACCAGCGCTTCGCCAACGCCCAGTTCGGAAATCGCTCGGGCCGTGTCGAGGGCCGGGTTGGGCACGAAGGTCTCGGCGGCGACGCGCACGGCCTTCTGGTCGCGCGGGGTGAAGGCGCGCAGCGCATGCTGGATGCGATGGCCCAGCTGGGCCAGCACGACGTCCGGGATGTCGGAGGGGCTCTGCGTGCAGAAGTACACGCCCACGCCCTTCGAGCGGATCAGGCGCACGACCTGCTCGATGCGTTGCTGCAGCGAGGGCGGGCAGTCGGCGAACAGCAGGTGGGCTTCGTCGAACACGAACACCAGCTTCGGCTTGTCGAGGTCGCCGACCTCGGGAAGGGTCTCGAACAGTTCGGACAGCAGCCACAGCAGGAAGCTCGCGTACAGGCGCGGCTTCAACACCAGAGTCTCGGCGGCGATCACGTTCACCGTGCCGCGGCCGTCGGGGGCCGTGCGCATCAGGTCGCCGAGCTGCAGGGCCGGTTCGCCGAGAAGGCTGCGCGCGCCCTCCTGCTCGAACTTCAGCAGCGCCCGCTGCAGCGCGGCGAGGCTCTGCGACGAGACGAGGCCATAGGTCTTCGAGATGAGCTCGCGGTTCTCGCCGATGAAGCCCAGCAAGGCGCGCAGGTCGTCCATGTCGAGCAGCAGCAGCCCTTCCGCATCGGCGAGGGCGAAGGCGATGTCGAGCACACCGCCCTGGGCGTCGGACAGCTCGAGGATCCGCGACAGCAAGGTCGGGCCGATCTCGCTCACCGTCGTGCGCAGCGGATGGCCGTTCACGCCGAACAGGTCCCAGAACGCGACGGGCAGCGCCGCGAAGCCGAAATCCGAGAGTTTCAGGGCGTCCAGGCGCGCCTGCAGTTTCGGGTTCATCGCGCCGGCCATGCCGAGCCCCGCGACATCGCCCTTCACGTCGGCGATCACCACGGGCACGCCCGCCTTGGCAAAGCCTTCGACGAGGCGAAGCACGGAGACGGTCTTGCCCGTTCCCGTCGCGCCAGCGATCAGGCCGTGGCGATTGCCGAACTTCAGCGGCAGCGTGATGGGGCGGTCTTCGGCATGGCCGAGCAGGAGGGCGTCGGGGGCTGGCGTCGTCACGGTTCCGTTCCGCGTGGGGTCCGCGCGAGTGTAGCGGTCGTCGTTCCGCTGTCGGATTCCGGTTGAGCGGGGGGCGGGGCGCCGGTAGGCTGCAAGCCTTGTTTTCGAGCGTTCCTGCGAGTGTCCATGCGTCGTTTCCTGCGTTGCGTCCCGGGGCTCCCTTCCGCGTTGGCGGTGGTGGCCTTGGCCTGTGTCCCCGCGGTGATGGCGGCGCCGTCGTCGGCGGATCCCGGCACGGAGGCCGAGCAGGAATCCCTGTACGTGGATTTCGAGGCGGCGGCGAAGGCCTACCGCGACGGCGTGGCGCAGGCGGCCGGCGGCGAGCGTCGCCCGGGCAAGCGCGCGGCGCAGCGCGCCATGGACCGGATGTTCGACCTGGTGGAGCGCTGCAGGCGCATCGAGGGCTGCGAGGCCGATCGCCTGGTGTCCCGCTTCGACGCCCTGCTCGGCGCCCGCACAAGCGTGGCGGGCGAGGGCGCGAACGAGGCCGAAGCTGATCCGGCGGCGGCAGGGCCGGCGCAGGCTTCGCCGGTCGTCGAGGCATTCCCGAACGCCGCCGACACGCTGAACCAGCTGAACGGCCGCGACCTGCGCGAGTTGATCGTGCAGAACGAAGCCGTGCGTGCCGCGATGGCGGAATGGCTCACCGCCCTGCGCCCGCAGCTCATCAACGCGCACGAGCAGTACCAGTACATGCGCTTCCTGATGTGGCCGGAGTACGAGCGGGCGGGCCTTCCGGAGGCCCTGCTGTTCGCGATCATGGCCCGCGAATCCGGCGGCCGCGTGCACGCGATTTCCCCCGCGGGCGCGGCGGGCCTGATGCAGTTCATGCCGGCCACCGGGCGGCGTTTCGGCCTCGGCTGGCAGGACGGCTACGACACCCGCTTCGAGCCGCAGCTCGCCTCGCGAGCCAGCACGCAGTACCTCAACGAGCGCTTCGCCGAGCTGGGCCACAACCTCGAGCTGGCGCTCGCCGCCTACAACGGTGGCGAAGGACGCGTCGGCCGCCTAGCGCGGCAGAACCCCGGCAAGTCGTTCTGGGACCCGGCGGTCTACAACGCGCTGCCGAAGGAAACCCGCGACTACGTGCCCTACATCCTGTCGGCGGCGTGGCTGTTCCTGCACCCGGAGGAGTACGGCCTCGAATTCCCGTCGGTGAACGGGGCGGCCACCGTGCTGGCATTGAAGCAGCCGGCGTCGATCAACCAGCTCACCATCTGCATTGGCAACGGCGAATCGCGCTACGGCTACTTCCGCGCGCTGCGCAACCTCAACCCGCGCTGGCTGCCGGAAGCCGTGCTGCCGGCCGGCACCGAGCTCCGCGTGCCGGTCGTCGTGATGCCGCTCTACGACGCCGGTTGCGTCAGTGGCTCGCGTGCCGAGCGGGCGCTGGCCCTCGTGAATGCGCGCAAGCCCGAGGCGGGGCCGGCGCCGCGTGAGGCCGTGGCCACGGGCTCGCGCTACACGGTGCGCCGCGGCGATACGCTCAGCGGCATCGCGCGCCGGCATGGCTGCAGCGCGCAGACCGTCGCTCGCGTGAACGGCCTGCGCTCGCCCTACGCCTTGCGGCCGGGCCAGCGCCTCAGCCTCTCCGGCTGCCGCGGCTGATGTCACTGCGCCGCGCGCCGCTGCTCGTGCTGCTCGGCGCTGCGGCGTTCTCCACCGCGATGCCGGCCAGTGCCCTGCGCTGCGGCTCGCGCGTGGTCGATCGCGGTGCGCTCGACGCGCAGGTGCTGTCGCGCTGCGGCGAACCCTACTGGCGTGCGCCCCGCGGCGAGTTCCTGATCCGCGGCGAGGGCGGCCTGATCGAGCAGCGCGTCGAGCGCCGCATCGAGGACTGGTACTACAACTTCGGGCCCAGTCGGCTCACGGTGCGCCTGCGTTTCGTCGACGGCGTGCTGGAGGCCGAGGAAACCCTCGGCTACGGGCAGCCGCGCGTGGGCGGGCGCTGCACGTCCACCGCACTGCAGCGCGGCCTCAGCGAGGGCGAAGTGGTGCTGCGCTGCGGTGCGCCACTCCGTCGCCGCACGACCTATGCCGACCAGATCATCCGCGACGGTTTCGGCCAGGCCCGCGTCCAGCCGAGGCCTCGCGAGGAGTGGTGGTTCCGCCGCGATGACTCGCGCTTCCTCGCCCGCGTCATGCTCAGCGACGGCCGGGTGGAATCGGTCGAATCGGTGCGCCCATGAGCGCCTGGCGCACGCTCGGTCTCTTCATCGGCATGGCGGCCTGCCTGTATGCGGCCCTGGTCGCCCTGATGTACAGCAAGCAGCGCAGCCTGCTGTTCTATCCGCAGTTGACGCGCAATCCGCCGCTGGCGCCGGAGTTCCAGTTCGAGGCCGAGGGCGCGACGCTTCGCGGCTGGGTGGTGAATCCGGGCCAGCCGCGGGCCCTGCTGTATTTCGGCGGCAATGGCGAAGACATCTCCCTGAGTCGCGACGACGTCGCGACCTGGGCGCCGGATCACAGCGTCTACCTCGTGTCCTACCGAGGCTACGGGCACAGCGGCGGCGAGCCCAGCGAGGCCGCGCTGGCCGCCGACGCCATCGCGCTGTTCGACCACGTGGCGCGATCGTATGCGGACGTCGATGTGTTCGGCCGTAGCCTCGGCAGCGGCGTCGCGGTGCACGTGGCCGCGGTGCGCCCGGTGCGCCGGCTCGCCCTGGTGACGCCGTTCGACAGCGTGCTGCGGGTGGGGCAGGGGCATTACCCGTGGGTACCGCTGGCGTGGCTGCTCAAGGATCCGTTCGAGAGCTGGCGCCGCGCACCGAAGCTCGGCATGCCGACCTTCGTCGTCATCGCCGGCCAGGACAATGTCACGCCACCCGCACATGCGGAGGCGCTGATCGCCGCCATGCCCCGGACCCCCGAGGCGCTTCGCCTCGAGCAGGCGCAGCACAGCAACGTGCAGGTGTTCCCCGAGTACGACGCATCCTTGCGTCGCTTCTTCGCCGCGGATTGAAGCGATGGCCGCGTCGCTCCGGCGCCTCGCACGCGCGATTTCCGGCGTCGCCGGCGCGCTCTGGGCCCTGCCGCTGACCGCGCCGATGCTGGTGATGGGCCTCATGGCCTGGCCCTTCGGCGCGCGGTTCTCGACCCTCGGCCCCATGCTGGTGGTCACGCGGTTTCCGTTCGGCCCGATGGGCGCCCTCGCGCTGGGGCAGGTGGTGCTCAGCCGCCTGCCGACGCTCGATCTCCGCGTGCCGAGCTACCGGGCCCGCGACGCCGCGCGTCGCGATTCGCCGGCCCTGTTCCGGACCGAGCGCGTGCATCTCGGCCGCCACGAATTGGCGCATGTGCGGCAGGCGCTGGTGCTGGGGCCGCTGTTCCCCTTCGCTTATCTGATCTCGGGTGGCATCAGCGCCCGCAACCGCTTCGAGCGCGCGGCCGATCGCTATGCGCGAAGTGGACGGGGCTGGTGGCCGGAATGGTGACGGCGTCTCGTAAACGGCATCGCGGTCGGGCTATGGTTCGAAGCACGCCGCACCGATCCGACGCCTCATGTTGATCGCCCTCGCCGGATTGCCCGGCGCCGGAAAGTCCACGCTCGCGAAAGGCCTGCAGGTGCGCCTGCATGCCGAGATCGTCTCGCGCGACACGATCCGCATGGCCGAATTCCCGGAGTGGGACGATCGCGCGGCAAAGCGGGCAGCCTTCGAGATCGTACGCCTCGATGTCAGCCTGCTGCTGCGCACCGGGGCCAAGGTGGTCGTGGACGGTGCCACGCTGGCGACCCGTGCGGAGCGCCACGAGCTGCACGAATTGGCGGCGTCGCTCGGTGCGCCCTTCGTGCTGCTCTGGCTCGACCTGCCGCCCGACGTCGCGGCGAAACGCATCGCCACCGACCACCACGATGCGCCACGCGACCGCCAGCCGGGCCTGGCGCATGCCGTGGCGGGGCGATTCGATCCGCCCGTGGGCGAGGACGGCGTGGTGCATCTCGATGCGACGGTGTCGGCGCCCGCGCTGCTCGAGGCGGCACTGCGCGCGATTCGCGGCGAGGCTTGAGGTTGTCGGCCGGAAAACGATGAACCCCGCGCGCGGCGGGGTTCGTCGTTGGATGTGGTGCCGGGCGTGGGACTCGAACCCACACGCTTTTAAGGGCGGCGGATTTTGAGTCCGCTGCGTCTACCGATTCCGCCAGCCCGGCCGGGCCCGCGAAGTATAGCCCCTCAGGCCTCGAGGAAGTCGCGCACCGCCGGTCCGAACCGCGCGAGATCGACCAAGAAGGCGTCATGGCCTTGCGGCGAGGGCAGGGGCAGGAAGCGGCTGTCGACGCCACCGGCGCGGAAGCCCTCGGCAATCTGCTCCTGCTGCTGCAGTGGGAAAAGGATGTCGGTATGCACGCCGATGGCCAGTGCCTTCTCGAGCCGCACCGTCGCCAGGGCGGCGATGACCTTGGCGTCTTCGTCGGCCCCGTCGCCACGCGAGGCGCCCGGCGCGTAGTCGGCGGCGTCGAACCAGTCCATCGAGCGGGAAAGGTAGAGGTAGGCGTTCGGGTCGAACTGGCGCACGAAGCGCTGGGCGTGGCCTTCGAGGTAGCGCTCCACCTCGAACTCCGGGCCGAAGGGGTCGTCCTCGCGGCACTCGGCGTCGAACTTCACGCGGCCGAAGCGGCCGTCCCATTCCATCGCTGAGCGATAAGTGACCACGCCAAGCTTGCGCGCCATGCGCATGCCGCTCTCGGGGTAGCTGGCTTCGGTGTACTGGCCGTCCGCCCAGCGCGGGTCGAGGCGGATGGCCTCGCGCTGCAGCGAGCGGATGGCGATGGAGAAGGGCAGCGAACGGGCACTGCCGCTGATGTTGACGTGGCGGCGGGCGATGCCCGGATGGCGCAGTAGCAGCGCCAGCGCGCTCATGCCGCCCATGGAGTTGCCGATCACCGTGTCGAGGCGGTCGATGCCCAGCGCGCGCACGAGGTGCGCCGCCGCATCCGCGCCGTCCTCGACGCTCAGGTCGGGAAAGCGCAGGCGGTAAAGCTCGCTGTCGTCCGGATGCGCCGAGGCCGCCCCCGTCGAGCCCTTGCAACTGCCGAGCGGGTTCACGCAGATGACGAACCAGCGGGTCGTGTCGATGGCCTTGCCCGGTCCGAGCATGCCCTCCCACCATCCCTCCGCCGCGTTGCCGTCGTTGCTCGCGGCATGGGCGTTCGGGGAAAGGCCCGGCAGGATCAGCAAGGCGTTGTCACGCGCGGCGTTCAAGTCGCCCCAGGTCTCGAAGGCAAGCCGCGCACTGAGCAGCGCGCCACCGCGCTTCATCGGGAAGGGCGAGGGCAGCGCGATGAATCGCGTGCCGGGTGGAATGAATTCGGTCATTCGTGAGAGGACGCGCCGGGGCCGCTCAGCTTAAGGGCCGAACGTCGGCGCGCGCGCGGCGTCGGTGGGGGCGTCGCTCGGCGCCAGCGCCAGCGAGATCGGCGCGGCCTGCGCCAGTTCGACCACGACGGGAGGCGCGACGAGATCGCCGGCTTCCGGCTGCACCGAGCCGGAGCGGGCAAAACGGGCGGAGACCTCGACGCGCGGCGTGGCGGAAAGCGTCGACGTGGGCATCAGCCGGTCGGCGTCGCTGAGCGTGATCGTGATCGGCAGTCGCGCGGCCGGCACGCGCCGCGCCGCCACCGGCGGACCGGCGGCATCGGCATTGCGGGCGAACACGAACAGCACGGCCTGCGGCGGCAAGGCGGCAACCGCCTCGGCGTCGGCGCTGATCGTTACCGTCAGGGTTCCAGGCGTCCCGGGCGCTGGCTCGTTCGTCGTTGGCGCAGTGGTCGGGGGGGCGTCCGCTGCGACGGGCGCGTTGGCCCGCGCGGCGTCGGCTGCGGCGATCAAGGCGGGGTCCATCGGCGGCAGGCCGGCGGCTTCGCGGGCGCCGCCGATCTGCTCGACGAGTGCTTGGGCCGTCGCCGCGTCGACCATCGGCAGCAGCGCTTCCCAGCGCGCTACCGCGCCAGCGCCATCGCCGGCCTGCAGGGCGGCGATGCCGCGGAACCACAGCGCACGTTGGTGGTTCGGCACCTTCGCGAGCGCCTCGTCGAGCAGTGCCGTCCCCTCGGGGCCGAAGGCGCGCTCGGCGTTCGAGAGCGAGATGGCCTCGGCGGTTTCCACGAGCAAATCAGGCTCGTGCGGCGCAAGCACGCGTGCTTTGCGGAACGCCGCGGCCGCGGCAGCGAAATGCGGCATGGCGGCGGCGAAATCGCCGGCCGAGGCGGTCTCGCGGCCCTGGTTCTTGCGGGTACGGCCAAGCAGCACCCAGCCTTCGAGGCTGTCCGGTTCGCGCTCGAGGCGGCGTTCGAGCTGCACGACGGCCTGCTCGATCGATTCCGGCACGGCACGATTCGCCGGGTCGAGCGCATCCGGCGTGCCGAAACCGGCGTAAAGCGCGGCTGCGCTGATCGGCACGGCGACCAGCAGGGCGAATGCGCTGCGACGCGCGCTGTTCCACAGCGTCGGCAACACGAAGGCGAGGGCGAGGGCGATCAGCGCGGTGGCGCCAAGGAGGAAAGCGAGCATCAGCGGGTCACCAGTCCTGGCGGTCTTCGGCGGGCGGAGCGGCGGGCGCGTCGGTCTTCTGGCGGCGGACGATCGACACCACCACGCCGGCACCGACGAGGAGCAGCAGACCCGGTCCGAACCACAGCGCCCAGGTCACCGGGTTCACTTGCGGGCGATAGAGGATGAAATCGCCGTAGCGCGCCCGGAAGAACGCGGTGATCTCCGCATCGCTCTTGCCTTCGCGGATGAGCGTGAGCACCTGGCGGCGCATGTCGTCGGCGACGCCTGCCGGCGAGTCGGCCAACGACTGGTTCTGGCACATCACGCAGCGCAGCTCTTTGGCGATCGCGCGATAGCGGGCTTCTTCCTCCGGGCTCTGGAAGTCCTTCGGATGCAGCGCGGCAACGGTGCCGGCGAGCAGCAGTGCGAGCGCGACAACGACGTGGCGTAGCGTGTTCATCCTTCGCTCTCCAGCGTGGTCAGCAGGGGCCACAGCTGCGTTTCGACCACGTCGGGCGTCACCGGGCCGACGTGCTTCCAGCGCACGATGCCCTTCGCATCCACCAGGAAGGTCTCGGGCGCGCCGTAGATGCCCCAGTCGATCGCGGCGGCGCCTTCGACGTCGGCAATGATGCGGTGGAAGGGGTTGCCGAACTGCTGCAGCCAGCGTGCGGCGTCTTCCGGCGCGTCCTTGTAGTTGTAGCCGACCACATGCAGGCGACCGCTGTTCGCGATGTCGGTGATGACCGGGTGCTCCACGCGGCAGCTTGCACACCAGCTCGCCCAGATGTTGACGAGGTAGGGCTTGCCGAGCAGGTCGGTCTTGCGGACCGTCGTCGACGGGTCGTTGAAATCCGGCAACGCGAAGTCCGGGGCGGGTTGGCCGATCAGCGGCGAATCGATGTCGGTCTGCGACTTGCCCGCATTCATGACCACCCCCGTGCCGAGCAGCACGGCCAGCGCGAGGAAGAGGCCCAGTGGCAGCCAGCGGCCCATCACAGCGCCTCGGCCGGTGCCGTGGCGGCCGGGGCATTCACCGGTTTGCGGAAGCGACGGTCGAAGGCGACGACGAAGCCGCCGATAGCCATCATCAAGGCGCCGAACCAGATCCAGCGGATGTAGGGCTTCACGTACAGGCGCACGGCCCATTCGGTCTTCTGCGCATCGAGCGGATCACCGAGCGCCACGTACACGTCGCGGAACAACCCGGCTTCGTAGTAGGCCTCGGTCATCATCTGTCCCGACACCGGGTAGAAGCGCTTCTCGGGCTTCAGGGTGGCGATGAGTTCGCCGTCCTTGAAGAGCCGCACCGTGCCGACGTCGGCGTCGAAGTTCGGGCCCTTCTGCGGCGCGACGCCGTCGAAGGCGAAGGTGTATTCGCGCACCTCGAAGCTCATGCCCGGCTTGGCCGCCACGTCGCGCTCGATCATCGTGCTTTCCAGCACCAGCACGCCGATCACGAACACGCCGATGCCGGCATGCGCCAGCACCATGCCGGCCATCTCGGCGGTGAGTTTCTGGCGCTGGGTCTTAAGGCGCCGCCACAGGAAAACCGCGGTTCCGGCGATCACCCAAAGGCCACCACCGACGCCGGCCGCCGTCTTGAAGGAGCCTTCGGGCCAGGTGAAGAACACGAGGAACATGGCCGCGAGGCCCAGAACCAGCCACGGCGCCATCATCCGTCCAACAGCACCGGCATCCTCCCGGCCCCAGCGCGTCACCGGGCCAAAGGGCACCAGCAGCACGACCGGCGCCATCAGCAGGGTGAACAGCAGGCCGAAGTAGGGTGGGCCGACCGAGATCTGGCCGAGCTTCAGGGCATCGACGAGCAGCGGGAAGAGCGTGCCGAGCAGCACCATCGCCGCCGCGGCGGTGAGCAGCAGGTTGTTGACCAGCAGCAGCGTCTCGCGCGAGCTCCCGGCGAAGGGCTGCGCCGCTTCCGCCTTCGGCGCGCGCTTCGCATAGAGCGCCAGCGAGCCGCCGACGACGACCAGCAGGAAACCGAGGATGTAGAGGCCGCGCTGCGGGTCGCTGGCGAACGCGTGCACCGAGGTGAGCACGCCCGAGCGCACGAGGAAGGTGCCGAGCAGGGACAGCGAGAACGCGGCGATGGCGAGCAGAAGGGTCCAGCCGTGGAAGCTGCCGCGCTTCTCCGAGACCGCCTGCGAATGCAGCAGGGCCGTGCCCACCAGCCAAGGCATGAAGCTGGCGTTCTCGACCGGGTCCCAGAACCACCAGCCGCCCCAGCCCAACTCGTAGTAAGCCCAGTAGCTGCCGAGGCCGATGCCCAGCGTCAGGAAGGCCCACGCCACATTGGTCCAAGGGCGCGACCAGCGCACCCATTGCGCATCGACGCGGCCGTCGAGAAGGGCGGCGACCGCGAACGCGAACGCCACCGCGAAACCGACGTAGCCGATGTAAAGCAGCGGCGGGTGGAAGATCAGGCCCGGGTCCTGGAGCAACGGGTTTAGGTCCCGTCCTTCGGTCGCGGCCGGCAGCAGGCGCTCGAACGGGTTGGAAGTAAAGGCGGTGAAGCTGAGGAAGCCGACGGAGATCAGGCCCATCACGGCCAGCACGCGGGCGATCACCGGCAGCGGCAGCGAGCGCGAGAAACGCGCCACCGCGGCGATCCAGATGCCGAGGATCAGCACCCAGAGCAGCAGCGAGCCTTCATGCCCGCCCCAAACCGCGCTGATCTGGTAAAGCATCGGCAGGTTGATGTGCGAGTTGTTCGCGACGTAGGCCACCGAAAGATCGTGGTCGATGAAGGCCCATGTCAGCGCGGCGTAGGACACCGAGAGCAGCGCCAGTTGCCCGTAGGCCAGCGGGCGCGCGAGGTTCATCCACGCGGTGTTGCCCCGATGGGCACCAGCCAGCGGCAGTGTCGACATCGCCACCGCCAGCAGCAGCGCCAGCAGAAGCGCTAGGTTTCCGAGTTCGGGCAGCATCAGTACGTGCCGCCCGAGGTCGTCGCTTCAGCCGGCGGTGCCGCAGCGTCGGGCGGCGCATCGCCATAGGTGGGCGCATCGGCGGCAGCCTTGGCCTCGCCTTGTTCCTTCGCCGCGGCGATCGCGTCGGCGACTTCCTTCGGCATGTACTGCTCGTCGTGCTTGGCCAGCACTTCGTCGGCCACCAGTTGGCCGTCGCGGATTCGGCCCGTGGCGATGACGCTGGTGCCCTCGCGGAACATGTCCGGGAGGATGCCGTCGTAGACCACCGGATAGTTGTTGAAGCGGTCGGTCACCTCGAAGGCGACGCGCAGCGAGCCGGTCTCGCGCTTCACGCTGCCCTCGAGCAGCACGCCACCCAATCGGAAGCGCGCATCTTCCGGCACCTGGCCATCGCGAACGGCGGTCGGGGAATGGAGGAAGGTGACGTTGCGCTGCAGGGCCCAGACGATGAGCCCGCCGCCGACGGAGGCGGCAAGCAGGACCAGCAGGGCCATCCAGAGGCGGCGTTGGCGGGTGGGGTTCATGGGGACTCGTTCTTCGAAGCGGAGGCGCGGCGTTCGCGCAGCAGGATGCCGCGCAGCAGCGATTTGAACTTGATCCGTGGCAAGAACGCGTCGGCGAGCAGGATCACCAGGGCGATCGCGTAGGCCGCGGCGACGAACCAGCCGTGAAGATGCTCCATCAGCGCGCCTCCATGGCCAGGGCCTTGGCCCAGGGCTGGGCGGACTCGTTCTCAAGGTTCAGCACGCGGGCCCGCTGCAGCAGGGAGCCCACGAACCAGAACTTCGTGGCCAGCGTGGTGAGGATCAGCGGCCACAGCATCGAGGCATGCATCTGCGATTCGCCGCGCGTCAGGTTGATGGTGTCGCCCTGGTGCAGGCTGTTCCACCAGTCCACGGAGAAATGCACGATCGGCACGTTGATCACGCCGATGAGCGCCAGGAAACACGCGGCGCGGGCCGCGGCCCGGCGGTCCTCGATGGCGTTGTGGAGCGCGATCACGCCGATGTAGAGGAAAAACATCACCAGCATCGAGGTGAGGCGCGGGTCCCACTCCCACCACGTGCCCCAGGTGGGGCGGCCCCAGATCGAGCCGGTGATCAGCGTGATGGCCGCGAAGGCGGCCCCGACGGGCGCGGCGGCCACGGCCAGGGTCTCGCAGGCCTTGATGCGCCAGACCAGCGCGATGAAGGCCTGCACCGCCATCGCGACGAAGATGAACATCGCCGACCACGCCGCCGGCACGTGGATGTAGAGGATGCGGAAGCTGTCGCCCTGCTTGTAGTCGGTCGGCACCGAGAACAGCGCGCCGTAGAGGCCCGGCAGCAGCAGGACGACGGCGGCGGCGAAGCACCAGGGCGTCCAGCGGGCGCAGAAGCGGTCGAAGTTGGGCGGCGAGCCGGTGCGATGGAACCAGAGCAGCAGGGCATTCATGTGTGCGCGATCCGAAGGGCCGCTGCCGCGGCGAGAGGCGCGAGCACGAGCGCCAGCACCAGCGCCCCGGCCAGAAGCAACAGGGCGCCGAGCGCGTCATAGCCCTCGGCCGCGGCCGCAACGCTGCCTGCGCCGAAGACGAGTACCGGCACATACAGCGGCAGGGCGAGCAAGGGCAGCAGGATACCAGAGCGCTTTACGCCGACCGTGAGTGCTGCGACCACGGCACCGATCAGGCTGAGCAGGGGCGTGCCGAGGGCGAGCGAGGCCATCAGGATCGGCAGCAGCGACATCGGCAACTGCAGCATCGAGGCCAGCAGCGGCGCGACCAGCAGCAAGGGCAGGGCGGTGGTCAGCCAGTGCACGAGAACGCGCATGCCGACGAGCAGGGCCAAGGGCGACGGCGAAAGCAGCATCTGCTCAAGGCCACCGTCCTCGGTGTCGGTACGGAACAAGGCATCGAGGCCCAGCAGCCCGGACAGCAGCACGCACACCCACAGCACGCCCGCGGCGAGGGGCGCCAACTTGCCGGGTTCGGCGCCGAGGGCCAGCGGGAACAGGCTGGCGGTCATCAAGGCGAACAGCAGGGGCTGCAGGGCATCCCCGCGACGGACCCAAACGAGGGTGAGGTCACGGCGGAGCTGGGCGCGGGCCACCTCGGTCCAGCCCACCGGGGATGCCGGGATCGGTCCGCCGCTCATGCCCGGCCGCCTTGGAGTTCGATCAGCCGCACCCGGCCCGGCGGGGCCGCATAGGCCCCATGGGTGGTGATGAAGGCCGCCCCGCCCGCCGCCGTGTGGGCGCCGACCATGCGGTCGACCAGGGCGATGCCGTCGAGGTCGAGGTTCGCGTAGGGCTCGTCCATCAGCCAAAGCTTGCCCGGATGCAACGAGAGGCGCGCCAGCGCCAGCCGCTTGTTCTGGCCGGCGCTCATCCGCCCGGCGGGGGTGTCCTCGTAGCCGGCCAGGCCGGTGGCGGCCAGTGCCGCCTCGAGCTGAGCCTCGGTGCAAGAGCGGCCTTGAAGCGTGGCGGCGTAGCGGAGGTTGTCGACGCAGCCGAGTTCGGCCTTGTGGCCCAGCCGATGCCCGAGGTAGGCGCAGTGGCGGGCGAGGTGGTCGGTATCGACAGGAGCACCCAGCAGGGTCGCGCTTCCGCCCGTGGCCTCCAGCAGGCCGGCGAGCACCTTGAGCAGGGTGGTTTTCCCGGCGCCATTGCCGCCCCGGACCAACACGGCTTCTCCGGCATCGACGTGAAGATCGAGCGGCCCGAAGATCGGGTCCTGATTGCGGTGGTAGGTGAGGCCCCGCGCGACGAGCAGGGCCGCAGGCGCGGAATCCATCGGCGCGGATGCTAGCGGCCGCCGAGGTCGGGTGTCCACGCGGAGGGTGTCATCCCGTCCGTCCCTGGCGCGTTTCCGCACTGTGACCCGCTTGGCGGTCGGCGAAGCCGCCGGCCGCGATGATGGATTCGTGTCAATCGGACGTTACACTCGGACCGGCCTTCCGCCTCCATGCCCCTTCTGCAGGACCCCCCAATGCGATTGCTTACCCTCGCCGCCGCGATCACGCTGGCGCTTCCCCTTGCCGCGCCTGTCGATGCGCGCAGCGACCGCCCGCTGGCTGCCGCCTCCGCCGCGTCGGCCCACGTGCGTGGCTCGTACATCGTCAGCTTCGACGAACCTGCCGCTCCGCTGTTCCGTGGTTTCCAAGCCAAGGACGGGCGTCGCCCGGCGCTGGCACCGGTCGCCATTTCGCTGACCGGCCAGGCCAAGTACGACCCGGAGCGTCCCGAAGCCGAGGCCTACCTGGCCTACATCGGTACCTTGCGCGAGCAGCGCCTCGACGCGGCCTCCGCTGCCGTGGGCCGCGACCTCGTGCCGAAGTTCATCTATGAGCACGCCCTCAACGGCGTCGCACTCGACCTGACGCCCGCCGAGGCCGAGGCCCTGGCCGACATGCCCGGCATTCGCGCCGTGACGCCCGATTTCGAGCGTCGCGCGATGACGGAACGCGGTCCGAGCTGGATCAAGGCACCGTCGATCTGGACCGGCAGCGCCGGCGTCACCAGCCGCGGCGAAGGCGTCGTCGTCGGTGTCATCGACTCCGGCGTGAACCCGACCCACGTGTCCTTCGCGGCGACGGCCGCCGGCTACACACACACCAACCCCAAGGGCGCGCTGCTGGGTTGGTGCGCCACCCCGGCCAACGCCGGCGTCTGCAACAACAAGTTGATCGGCGTCTACGACTTCGTCACCGGCGGCACGAACGGCACCTCGGCATTCACCGCGGACCCGGACGGCCACGGCACGCACGTCGCCGCCACGGCCGTGGGCAACCCGATCACCAGCACGATCAGCGGCCAAGTGGTCGACCTCAGCGGCGTCGCGCCGCGCGCCAACCTGATTGCCTACCGCGGCTGCGGCTCCACGCCGGACAGCCGCTCCTGCGGCCCGAACTCGGGCAGCCAGCTGCTGGCCGCGATCAACCGCGCTGTCGCCGACCAGGTCGACGTCATCAATTACTCGATCGGGGGCGGATCGTCAGACCCCTGGCTGACTGTCGGCGGCGCGGTGAACTCGGACGAGGAAGCCTTCCTCGCCGCCCGCGAGGCCGGCATCGTGGTCGCCGTCGCGGCCGGCAACGACGGCCCCGATCCGGGTTCGCTCGGTTCGCCGTCGAACGCCCCTTGGGTGATCAGCGTCGCCGCCGTCACGCACGACCGCACCGGTCCCGGCGATCGCCTCGCCACCTTCAGCGGCCGTGGCCCGGTCTCGCCGCTCGGCGCGCTCAAGCCCGACGTCGCGGCGCCGGGCGTTTCAATCCGCGCCGCCGGTCGTACCGGCAACGACATCATCCAGCTCAGCGGCACATCGATGGCCTCGCCGCACGTGGCAGGTGCCGCGGCCCTGCTCAGTGCCGCACGCCCCAGCTGGAACGCCGACCAGATCGCCTCGGCGCTGGCGCTTACTGCACGCGCGTCCACCATCGTCGAATTCGCTGATGGCCTTGCCACCACGCCGCACGGCCGCGGCGCGGGCACGGTCGACCTCGAGAAGGCCGCCAACGCCTCGCTGGCCTTCAACGTCCCCGTCGGCGCCTTCCGCAATGCCAGCGAGGGCACGGCTTCCACGCTGAACCTGCCGTCGCTCGCCGCCGCCAACTGCGTCGAGACCTGCACGCTCGATCGCACCGTTTCGGTGATGCCGGGGGCCGCCGGTGGGCAGTACCAGGTCATCGCGAGCCTGCCGGCGGGCCTGTCGCTGACGACCACGCCGAGCACCTTTACGCTCAGCGGCAGTGGTTCGCAGGCGCTGTCGTTCCGCTTCAGCACGAACGCGCAGAGCGCGCTGAACACCTGGGCCTACGGTTCGGTCACGCTGCGTCGCGTGGGCGGCGGTACGCCGGACCTCACGCTGCCGGTGGCCGTATACCTATCGTCGGGCGCAGTGCCGCCGCTTCAGGTCCGCAACGTCAGCGGCGATCGCGGCTATGTCGATTTCGACCTCAGCAACATCATCAGCCTCAACAACGCCCGCTTCGCCGCCACCGATCTCGCGGTGCCGGTGGCGAAGCAGGAAGGGCTGCTGCAGGACAGCACCAACGGCGACCCCTACGACAGCCTCACCGATGGCGTGTTCTTCCAGAACGTGCCGATCAACTTCAATGACGGGCAGACCCACACGGTCCAGGTCAACGTGACGCTGGCCCCGGCCTCGTCGCCCGCCGCGCAGGACTTCGATCTGTTTGTCGGCGTCGACAGCGACGGCGACGGCCAGCCGGAAGAGGCCGAGGAGCGCTGCACCAGCACCTCGTCGGGCGCGACCGAAGCCTGCTCGATCACCGTCACCCACCCCGGCAACAACGTGCCGATCACGGTTTGGGGTCTGGTGCAGAACTGGACCGCAAGCAGCACCGGCGCGCGCAACGACGCACGGCTCGAGATGGCCGCCATCGACAACCTGCCATCGGCGCGCCAGAAGGCCACCGGCCCGGGCAATGTGCCGGCCAACGCGGCGTTCACCGCGCGCCTCGTGTATGACGATCCGACCTTCCTCAACGGGCAGTCGCGCTTCGGCTTCCTCATCGTTGATCGCGGCCCGGGCGTGAACGCGATCCGCGTGCCGTTCAAGCTGACGCGCAACTCGGCCACGCCGTCGCCGTTCGCGATGTCGGCGGGCGTGGACCGCCAGATCCTGCTGGCCGCCGGGGCCTCGCAGGAATTCGCCTACATCGACGTGCCGGCGGGAGCGACCCAGCTCACGGTCACCACGACGAGCAGCGCGAACGTCGATCTCTACCTCGCACGCGTCGCACCGATCGTGCCGGCCGCGGCGATCCCGACGATCGCTGCGGCGCCGGCACGCAACACCGCCACCGCGAGCGCCACGACGACCAGCGGTAATGAAACGGTGACCGTGGCGAACCCGGCCGCGGGCCGCTGGTACCTGACCCCGGTGAACGCCTCGGGCACCACGGCCAGCCTCACGCTCCGCGCCACGATCGCCGGCACCGCGCCGAGCATCCGTCCGGGCGGCTACTTCAACCCGGAACGCAGCGGCCACGGGTTCTTCCTGTATCCGGCGGGCAGCCAGCTCGCGGGCCTCTGGTACACGTTCCTCGCCGATGGCACGCCGACCTGGTACTACCTGCAGGGCGCCGCGCCGGGAGCGAACGGCTTCTGGTCGGGGCAGCTGTTCCGCAGTGCCTGGAACGGCAGCGCGAACACCTTGGTGGAAGTGGGCAGCGCCACCGTCAGCCCGACGGCCACCAATGAGTTCACGTTCTCGTACAACCTCGACGGCGAGACCGGCTCGGAGGCCTTCCGCAACTTCGGTGGCGGCTGCCCGACGCTGTCGGGTAGCCCGCTCAACGTGAGCTCGCACTGGTTCAACCCGGCCACCGCCGGCTCGGGCTACAGCGTGCAGATGTTCCCGAACTACGAGTTCTACACGGTGTTCGCCTACGACGGCCTGGGCATCCCGCGCTACCTGATCGCCGAGCGCACGAGCTTCGGCGGCGCGACGGCGACCGCCGACCTCGAGCAGATCAACGGCTTTTGCCCGCTCTGCAACCGCACCGGCACGCCGACCCGCAACACCATCGGTACGTTCTCGCGCGGTTTCTCCGGTGGCACGTTCTCGAACATCACCCTGAGCGGAACGTTCGTGAATGGCGTGCAGGGCACCTGGACGGCCAACGAATCGGTCGGCGCCCTCGGCAGCCTGCAGGGCTGCACGCCCTGACCGCGCTCCTCGTGCCTCGCGCTTGACCCGACACCCCGGCCCACGCCGGGGTGTCGTTTTGTGACGGACGCTGTGATTCGTTGACAAGACGGAGAGCGGGCTTCGCTACCATCGGGGGGACTCCGAAGGATGCCGCCCCCGTGATGCCCGTTCGTCGTTCCCTGCTCGCGCTCTCCCTGTCCCTGGCGGTCGCCTCCGCCTCCGAAGCCCCGGCCGCCGCCGCCGCCGATGATGCGGCGCAACGCTCGATGTGGATCGTGCGTTTCGCTGAGCCCGCTCTGGCGTCCTACACGGGCGTGCAGGTGAAACGCGGGGGCAAGACCCTCGCGGCCACCTCGCCCCTCGTCACCGGCGCGCCGCGCCTCGACTTGGCGTCGAGCGCGGTGCAGGCCTATCGCCAGGAGCTCGCGGATCGCCGCGAAGCGCGCCTCGAGGCCGCCGCCGCCGAATTCGGCCGCCCGCTCGAGCCCGCCTTCGTCTACGACGCGGTGTTGAATGGCGTGGCCCTCCGGTTGAGCGCCGAGGAAGCCGCCATCCTCGCCACCATGCCCGGCATCGCAGCGGTGGAGCGCGAGCGCATCGAGCAGTTGCAGGACGACGTCTCGACGGCGCTGGTCAATGCGCCGGATGTCTGGACTGGCGCGGCGGGCGTGGCCTCGCGCGGCGAGGGCGTCATCGTCGGCATCATCGATTCCGGCATCAACCCGACGCATCCGCAGTTCGCGGCGGTCTCGCCGGTTGATGGCTACACGCACACGAACCCGAAGGGCAGCTTCCTCGGCCTGTGCGCCACCGCGGCTGCGACTTGCAACAACAAGCTGATCGGCATCTACGACATGACCACGGACGGTGGTACGCAGGCTGACACGGGCATCGACCTCGATGGCCACGGCACGCACGTGGCCGGCACCGCCGTCGGCAACGCCGTCAACATCGTCAAGAGCTACACCAACGGCGCGCAGCTGAACTACCAGATCCGCGGCGTCGCCCCGCGGGCCAACCTGATCACCTACAAGGCTTGCGAGAACGGTTGCGCCGGCAGTTGGACCACGGCCGCGATCAACCAGGCCGTGCTCGACGGCGTCGACGTCATCAACTACTCGATCGGCGGCACCAACGTGAATCCTTGGACGAGCGCGGGGTCGATCGCCATGCTCGACGCCCGGAACGCCGGCATCGTCATCGCCGTCTCCGCTGGCAACAGCGGCCCGGACGTCGGCACCGTCCGCAGCCCCAGCGATGCGCCCTGGGTGCTTTCGGTGGCCAACACCACGCACGGCCGTCGCTACGTCAATCGCGTGCGCCTCAGCGGCGGCGCCACGGCCGCGCCGAACGGCGGCGTAATGACCGGGCAGGGCCTGACGCTCGGGGTGGGACCGGCGCCGCTGGTGCGCGACCCGCAGCACCCGCTGTGCACCCAAGGCACGGGCGACCAGACCCTGCCCGTCACTGGTGTCAGCAACCCGTGGCCGACCAACCGCTGGAGCGGGCAGGTGGTGGTCTGCGACCGCGGCGGCACGGCGCGCGTGGCGAAGAGCAACAACGTCCGCCTGTCCGGTGGCGCGGGCACCGTCCTGTTGAACACGGCGGCCGAGGGGGATTCCACCATTGCCGACGAGCACAGCATCCCGACGACGCATCTCGGCTGGACGGACGCGCAGGCTCTGCTGCAGTGGCTGGGCAATGGCAGCGGTCACACCGCGCGCATCGACGGTGTCGAAGTGGAAACGCTGGCCGCCAATGCCGACGTGCTGGCCTCGAGCAGCGGCCGCGGCCCCTCGTCCGTGCTGCCCGGCGTGATCAAGCCGGACCTCGCCGCTCCGGGCTCGAGCATCCTGTCGGCCTCGCACCAGGGCAATGGCGACGCGACGCTCTCCGGCACCTCGATGGCCTCGCCGCACGTCGCCGGTGCGGCCGCGCTGCTGCGCGGCGCGAAGCCCTCGTGGCGCGCCGACCAGATCATCTCCGCGCTGATGGGCACGGCCCGGACCACGGTGACGCGCCGCGCCGGCAGCGCGGCGGTGCCGGCCAACGAGCAGGGCGCCGGCCGCATCGACGTGGCGCGCGCGCTGCGTGCGCCGCTGGCTCTCGTCGTCCCCGCCGGCCAGTTCGGGGCAGGCAGCAGCGCGCAGGCCAGCCTCAACCTGCCGTCGATGGTGTTCGGTGCCTGCAATCCCGTGTGTTCGCCGCTCACGCGCACGGTGACCGACCTCATCGGCGGCGCCAGCTACCGCGCGACCATCACCGTGCCGGCGGGCGTCACGCTGACGACGCCAGAGACGGAGTTCACCGTCGGCTCGGGCGCCAGCAGGGCGCTGCAGTTCAGTGCCCGCATCGATGATCCCGGCCTCTACGGCCGCTGGCTCTATGGCAGCGTCCGTCTGGCCCGCTTGGGCGGCAGCGCCGACGAGGCGCTCACCCTGCCGGTGGCGCTGCGCGCGCCAGTGACCGGCCTGCCGGGGGCGCAGACGCGCAACGTCGACTCGGATCGCGGCTTCTTTGAACTTTCCGTTCCGGGCCTCAACCTGGCCTCGCCCAATGCCCGTTTCGCCGGCACGCGCCTCGTCGGCCTCACCACGACGCGCCACACCCTCACCGCCGACCCCACGCCCTCGGACCGCTACGACAGCCTCACCAACGGCGGCGTCGGCTGGCATGCGATCAGCGTGCCGGCACCGGCCGGCAGCGAGCGCACCCGTGTTCGCATCGAGGTCGAACTGCAGGTGCCGGAAGGCACGCAGACCTCGCTGATCGTCGGCAACGGCGGTGGTCCCGGCTCGCGCAACCAGATCTGCGAATCGGCCACCCGCTGCGTGCTCGACGTCGAGCACTACGGCGATCCGGGCGCGCAGGCCTACTGGGCGATGGTGTGGAACCGATCGGGCACGGGCGACTTCGTGGTGCGCCACAGCGTGCTGCCGCTCACCGCTGCGGCGACCAGCGAGAACGCCCGCCTCACCGCGACCGGGCCCGGCAATGCCTCGGTCGGGCAGGGCTCGACGGTGCGCGTCGGCTGGAACGATTCGAACTGGGCCGTGGGCGAAGTGCGCCGCGGTGCCGTCCTCGTGTCCGCCGCGCCGGGCCAGCAGCCGATGGGCGTGATCCCCTACAGCCTGACGCGTGTCGCCGGCCCGCGTGCCGCGCTCTCCATGGCGCACGCCCGTGCGGAAACCGTCGGCCTCGCCGCCGGGGAGGCGCATGACGCGATGTTCATCGACGTGCCCACCGGCGCGACCCAGCTCACCGTCACCACGGCGAGCAGCGCGAACGTCGATGTCTACCTCGCACGGCGTGCGCCGAACAGCGGCCCGGGCGTGCCGTCCATTCCCGTCGCTCCGGCGCGTGGTGAGGCCTCACACGTGGGCAATGGCGCGACCGGCAACGAGTCGGTCACGGTGTCCTTCCCGGCTGCCGGCCGCTGGTACATCACGCCGGTGAATGCCTCCGGTGCGGCGGCCACCGCCACCGTCACGGCCTCGGTCTCCGCCGCGGCGCCGACGGTCCGCCCGGGCGGCTACTTCAACGCCGACCGTTCCGGCCACGGCGTCTTCGTGTACCCGGCCGGGCCCGATTGGGCGGCGCTCTGGTACACCTACCTCGATGACGGCAGCAGCACCTGGTACTACCTCCAGGGCCCGCGCCCCGGTGCCAACGGCGTCTGGCGCGGCACGATGTTCCGCAGCGCGTGGAACGGCAGTTCGAACAGCCTGACCGCGGTTGGCGAGGCCACGGCGACACCGACCGGGCCGGACGCCTTCACCTGGACCTGGACGTTGGACGGACAGACCGGCTCCGAGCCCCTGAGCGCGTTCGGCCGCGGCTGCCCGACCATCGGCGGCCAGCAAGTGGACGCCAGTGGCCATTGGTTCGACCCGGCCAGTGCGGGCAGCGGCTACAGCGTGCAGTTGTTCCCGAACTACGAGTTCTACACGGTGTTCGGCTACGACGCGCGCGGCGTGGCGCGCTATCTGCTGGCCGAGCGCAACGGTGCTGGTCCGGCGACGGAGACTCTGCCGTTGGGTCAGAACGCCGGCTTCTGCCCGCTCTGCGCCCGCAGTGGCAACCCCACCCGGACCCAGGTCGGCACGATCGAGCGGCGCTTCGCCAACGGCACGCTCAGCGGCTTCACGTTGAACGCGAGCTACGTGGGTAGCGTGCCCGGCACGTGGGCGGCGAACGACGCCGTCACCGGGCTCGGCGAGCGGCAGGGCTGCACGCCGTGATCGGCGGCGGCGCATGGACGCGCTGGATGCGGTGGAGCGCCCCGGCGATCGCCGCGGCGCTCGTGGCGGCGCCGACCGCGGCGCTGCCGGTCCGGGAGGACCTCGCGGGGCACTACCTCGTCGTGCGGCTCGATGCCGACGGCCGGCCCGAGCCGGTCTTCCACCGTCGCGTGGCCCTCGACGGCGATCGCGCCGTGGCAAGTGCCGGTGCGTTGGCCCTGGCTCGCGCCAACCCCGATCAACTCGTCGTTGAGGCCGAGGGCTGGCGCACGGTCGTCGACGTGCCCCGCTTCGTCCGAGGGGAGTTCGCCGCCAACGGCGTCGATGGCGCCATCGAAAGCCGTGTCGCCCCCGATGTGGAGCGCGCGTTCGTGGTCCGCGTTCCGGCCGGTGTCGATGGCGAACTCACGTTGTCCAACCTCGGCCGCGAAACGACGCTGGATCTCGCCGTCGTGGAGCGCGAAGCGGCCTTGTTGCCGATTCCCGCAATTCCCGAGGCCGACGCCCAGAGCGCGTCGGGTGACGGGCGCGGTACCGCCAGTGGTCCGTCATCGAATCGCGTGGACGTGCTGGTGATGGGCGACGGCTACACCGCCGCCGAAGCGGCGACTTTCGCCACCGACGTCGAGAACATGCGCGTGGCGATGTTCGGCTTCTCGCCCTACCGCGAGTACGCCAGCTTCGTGAACTGGACTTCGCTGTTCACCGCATCGGCGCAGAGCGGCGCCGACCACCCGCCTTACCAAGCGGGCTGCACCACGACGAGCTGCTGCGCCGAAACGGCCGCGCAGACCGACCCGCGTGCCAACACCTTCGTCAACACCGCGTTCGACGGCCGCTTCTGCACCAGCCAGATCCACCGCTTGGTCACGGTCAACAACAGCAAGGTGCTGGCGGCGGCGAGTGCCAGCCCGAACTGGGATGAGATCATCGTGCTGGTGAACGACCCGGTGTACGGCGGCGCCGGCGGCAGCATCTCCGTCACCACCACCAACACCAGTGCGCGGCTGATCGTCGTGCACGAGTACGGCCACACCTTCCATCGCCTGGCCGATGAGTACACCACCGCTTATCCCGGCTTTCCGGCCTGCAGCGATATCAGCGGCACGCGCGCCTGCGAAGCGAACGTCACCGACCAGACCGTCGCTGGAAGCATCAAGTGGGCGTCGTGGATCACGCCGGGCAACGCGATTCCCACGCCAGCCGGCACGGCGGGCGTCGGCCTGTTCGTCGGCGCGCGTTACCAGACCACCGGCATGCACCGCCCCGCGAACAACTGCGCCATGCGCAGCCTCGGCGGGCAGTTCTGTTCCGTGTGCTCGCAGGAGTACGTGCTGCGGCTGTATCGCGGAGGTTGGGGGACGCCATCGGCCGGTATCGACCTGATCGAGCCGGGCAGCGAGAGCCCCTCCAGTGCAACGACCGTCAACGTGGCGGCCGGCGGATCGCAGGTGTTCTCCGCGAGCGTGCTGCGCCCGCAGCCGGATTCGGTGAGCCTGCAGTGGTACGTCGACGGCGTGGCCGTCAGCGGCGCGAATGGCACCACGTTCACCTTCCAGCCCGGCACGGGTGGCCCGGCGACGCGGCAGGTGGAATTGCGCGCCACCGACACGACGGCGCTGGTGCGAGCAGCGATGGCGGGAACGGACCTCGTGCATCGGCGGACGTGGAACGTGCAAGTAGGGCCGCCAGGAGTTGTATGGCTTAGCGTTGGAAATGCCAGCGTGCGCGAGGGCGACGTGACGCTATCCCGCATGGGCGTTGCTGTCGATCTCTCCCAACCCGCACCACCGGGTGGAGTATCCGTATCGATGCGGGCCATCAATGGCTCGGCAACGGCTGGCGAAGACTACGACGCTTCTTCGGTGACCGTCGTCATCCCTCAGGGAGAGTCGCGTGGGTCCTTCGACTTTGTCGTTTATGGCGACACGCTGGAAGAGATCGACGAGCAGTTCCACGTGATCGCATCGGCCCCGACAAATGCGCGACTCGCGGATGCGGAGGGGCTGATTCGTATCCTCAACGACGACGGAAATGGTGTTCCGTCGTTGGCCGCTCGCAACGATCGCTTTGTCCTGATGGTTGGCACGACACAGGCGATACTCCCGTCACTCGACAATGACGAATTCAACCCCGGGAGTCTCCTCGGAGGCGCTCTCTCCATTGTCCGCGCTCCAGTAAATGGTTCGGCAAGCATTTCTGCTGGCGAGTTGTCCGGTGACGCATCAGACGATCGCATCAGCTATTCGCCGACGTCGCCCGTGCGTGAAGACAGCCTTCGTTACCGCCTTTGCGACTTCGGTGGTCGCTGCAGCGAGGCCGAAGTCCAGATCCTGCGACGCCCGGTTGCGGAGTCGATGGTCGCCCCAATAGCGGCGCGCGATCGTGGTCTGCATGACATCGAGCTTTCGGGGATTTCTGCGCTCCCAAGCGCGCGGTTCGACGCCCACGGTCTGGTGGCGCCAGCGCTGGTGTCGCCATCGCTGACGGCCGACACGACGCCGGAAACTCCGTTTGACGCCGGTGGCACGTCGACGACCCTGCGCACCTTCGCCGCGGGACCCTCCGCCCGCACGTGGCGGGTGTTCGTCGATGCCATCTCGCTCTCGGGCGGGGACGTGGACGTGTACCTCGGACTCGATGCGAACAACAACGGCCAGGCTGACAGCAATGAAGTTGCTTGCTCTTCGGCGATGTCTGCTGTGTCGGAGCGCTGCGAGCTTGCTGTGTCGCAGGCGGCGAACACGCCGTCACGCTATTGGGTGCTACTGCATTCGCGGAGCGGCGCGCAGAATGCGCGTGCCGAGCTGTTCGAGGTGCCGGTGGACCGTCCGCTAGCCCAGCGTCAGCTCGTTGCCACGGGCCCCGGTGCTGTGGCGGCCAATGCGGAGTTCGCGATGCGTCTGATTTGGAACGACGCCACGATGGCGCCCGGGCAGGTGCGCGGCGGCTGGCTGGAAGTGAAGTCGGACGCGAACACGTCGCTGGGCTGGGTGCCGGTACGGATCGAGCGTGGCGCCGGTGCGGCGGTGCCCTTTGCCCTGCAGAGCGGCATCGACCACGCGATGGCCTTGGCCGACTCGGCGGCGAACGAGGGCCTCTATATCGACGTGCCGCCGGGCACGACGCGACTCGATGCAACCACGACCAGCGCGACGAACGTTGACCTGTATCTCGCGCGCATCGACACGCCCGCGGCAAGCAGCGCCACGCCGAGCGTGCCGAGCGCGCCGGCGCGCAATCTCGCGAGCGCGAGTTCCGTGACGCCCTCGGGTAATGAATCGCTCACGGTCAACAACCCCGCCGCGGGGCGCTGGTACGTGACGCCGGTGAACGCCGCCGGCACCACGGCCGACCTGACGGTGCGCGCCACGCTGACCGGCACCGGCCTTCAACTGCGCCCCGGCGGGTTCTACAACCCGCAGCGCTCGGGCAACGGCTTGTTCCTCTACCCCGCGGGCAGCGAGTGGGCCGGGCTCTGGTACACCTACCTGCAGGACGGCACGCCGACCTGGTACTACCTGCAGGCTCCAGCACCGGGTGCTACCGGCATCTGGCGCGGCACGATCTACCGAAGTGCGTGGAACGGCAGCAGCAACTTCCTCACCCCCGTGGGCGAGGCGACGGTGACGCCGCGTTCGACGAGTGCCTTCACCTTCAGCTACACGCTGGACGGCGAGACCGGCAGCGAGGCCTACGAGAACTTCGGCGGCGGTTGTCCGACGTTCGCGGGTGCGCCCTTGAACGCCAGCGGCCACTGGTTCGATCCGGCACGGGCAGGTTCGGGCTACAGCGTGCAGCTGTTCCCGAACTACGAGTTCTACACGGTGTTCGGTTACGACGCGCAGGGCGTGCCGCGGTACCTCATCGCGGAGCGGAGTGGCATTGGCACGGCGACGCAGTCGATGAGCCTCGACCAGAACACCGGTGCCTGCCCGCTGTGCACGCGCACGGGCAACCCGGTGCGCAACTCGGTGGGGACGCTGACGCGAACGGTGGGCAGCGGCACGCTGCAGCGCATCCAGCTCACCGGCACCTACACGGCCGGCGTGGCGGGCACGTGGGCGGCGAACGACGCGGTGACGCCGCTCGGCACCCTGCAAGGCTGCGCGGGGAACTGAAGGCGCCAGCCCGCGGTACGCGGGCTCAGTCGTCCTTCGCGGTCTCGAGGACCCACGGCATCATCGCCGTGGCCACCTCACCCAGGGCGGCTTCGAACGCAGGCACCACCGACGGCAGCTTCTCGCGCTCGGTGGACTGCTCCCCGCGGAAACGGCGGCTGCCGATCACGCGATGCGTGCGTTGGTCCACCAGCGTCGCCTGCAGTTCGACGACAACGGTGGGCGTTTTCGCGTCCTCGGCATACACCGCTTCGAAGTGGCGAAGGTCGAGGCGCAGCAGCAGGTCGGCGCCCAGGCCGTCCGTTGGGCGCACGACGGCCTGGAAGCGGCCGTGCTCGGCGAAGGCTCCCACCAGCGCCGATTGCACGAGATCCGGTGCGCTGTCGGCCCAGATCGCGCCGCTGTAGACCTGCAGCGTCGCCGGCTTTGGCCGCACGGCGATGCGGTTGCTGTCGAGCAGGGCGCTGGCATTCGGTTCGCTGATGGCCAGCGTGCGGTCGACCTTCGGCCAGGCCTCGTCCGCGGTCACCGACACCTGCGGTGCGTAAACGACGAGCTCGGCCTTGTCGCCGAGCGAGAGGCAGCCCGAGAGCGAGGCGGCGAGGACGAGGGGCAGGGCGGTTCGGCGCAGGCTCACGGCGTGAACTCCTCAGGCGTGGAGCTGCCCAGCACGAGGCTGGACGGGCGTTCTTCGATCTTGGCGGCGGCGCGGTTCAACTGGCGCAGCACGCTGCGCAGTTCCGCGAGCGTGGGGCCGACCTGGGTGAGGCCGTCCCGGCTGAACTGCTGCACGGCCCCGCGGTTCTCGGCGACCAAGGCATTCGCATTGCCCGACAGCGCCTCGAACTCGGTCAGCGTGCGGTCGAGCTTGGCGAGGATCTGCGGCAGGTCCTTGTCCAGCGCGGCCACGCTGCGGTCGAGCCCACCCATCGTGGATTCCGCAGTGGCCAGCACGCGGTCGAGGCGCTCCGCCGATGAGCGCGCATCGCGCAGAAGCTGGGCGATCTCGCCACGCTCGGCTGCGAGCGTGCCGGTCACCTGCTCGAGGTTGGCCATCGTCTTCGAGACGTTCTCGACGGTTTCGTCGTTGAGCATGCGGTTGATGCGGATCAGCACGTCGCTGGCGGTCGTGGTGATGTCTTCGGAAGAGTTCAGCAGCTTCGCGAAGGCCGACTCCTGAGCGGCGATCCGCGGCAGGCCGTCCTCGCCCTCGCGAGCGTCCTTGAGCATCGGGCTCTGCGGGCTGCCGCCGCTGAGCTGGATCTGCACCAGGCCCGTCAGGCCGACGAAGGCGAGCTTCGCCGTCGTGTCGGTCTTTACCGGCGTGCCGGCGCCGACGCGGATGCGGGCGACCACCTTGCTCGGGTCGGCGGCGTCGAGTTTCAGTTCGGTGACGTCACCCACGGCGATGCCGTTGTACTGCACCACGCCGCCGCGCGTGAGGCCAGTGACGGCTTCGGTGAAGACGACTTCGTACTCGTCCCATTGGCGGTCGGAGACGGTTTTCGCCGCCCAGAGGGCGAACAGCATCGCCAGCACCGCCACCGCGAGGGTGAAGGCGCCGATCAACACGTGGTGGGCTTTGGTTTCCATGGTTCAGGCCTCGCGTCGCGCGGCGCGGCCGCGCGGTCCGTGGAAGTACTCCTGCACCCAAGGGTGCTCGAAGCGTTCGATCTCGGCGATCGGCGCACAGGCGACGACCTTGCGGTCGGCCAGCACGGCCACGCGGTCGCAGATGGCGTACAGCGTGTCGAGATCGTGGGTGATGAGGAACACCGTCAAGCCCAGCGAGCGCTTGAGGTTGAGGATGAGGTCGTCGAAGGCGGCGGCGCCGATGGGATCGAGGCCGGCGGTGGGTTCGTCGAGGAAGAGCAGGGGCGGGTCGAGGGCGAGCGCTCGTGCCAAGCCCGCGCGCTTCTTCATGCCGCCGGAGAGCTGGGCGGGGAGCTTCTCGGCCGCCGAGGAGGGTAGGCCGGCGAGGCGCATCTTCATCCAGCACAGCGCGTGCATCAGGTCGTCGGAGAGTTCGTGGTGCTCCTTGAGCGGCACCATGATGTTCTCGAGCACGCTCAGCGAGGAGAACAGCGCGCCGCCCTGGAACAGCACGCCGGTCTGCGTCTCGATGGCCAGTCGGCTGGCCTCGTCGTCGGCCAGCGCGTCGATGCCGAACACCCGCACCGAGCCGGCTTGTGGGCGCCGCAGACCGAGGATGGCGCGCATCAGTACCGACTTGCCCGAACCCGAACCGCCGACCACCCCGACGATCTCGCCACGGTTCACCGTCAGGTCGACGCCGTCGTGCACGACCTGCGAGCCGAAGGCGTTCACGAGGCCGCGCACTTCGATCGCCGGCGTGGAGAAATCGCAGGGGCGGGGCTTCACAGGGACCTTGGCGGCGCTCACCAGCCCATCTCCATGAACCACAGCGCGGCGAAGGCATCGATGACGATGACCAGCGAGATCGTCTGCACGACGCTGGAGGTCGTGCGTTCGCCCACCGACTGCGCGGTGCCCTGCACCTGCATGCCTTCGAGGCAGCCGATCAGGCCGATGACTAGGGCGAACACCGGGGCCTTCGCCATGCCGGTGAAGAAATGCCGGACTTCGATGGTTTCGTGCAGCCGGGCGATGAACATCTCCGGCGAGATGCCGAGCATCGTCGTTCCGATGGTCACGCCGCCGGCGATGCCCGCCATCATGGCGAGGAAGGTGAGCAGCGGCAGCATCAGCACAAGCGCGACGACGCGCGGCAAGACCAGCAGTTCCATCGGGTCGAGACCGAGGGTGCGGATGGCGTCGATTTCCTCGCCCGATTGCATCGCGCCGATCTGGGCAGTGAAGGCGCTGGCCGTCCGGCCGGCGAGCAGCACGGCGGTAAGCAGCACGCCGAACTCGCGGAGGAAGCTGATGCCGATCAGTTCGACGACGTAGATCTCGGCACCGAACTCCGCCAGCACCTCGGCGCCGAGGAAGGCCACGACGGCGCCGACCATGAAGCTGAGCAGCAGCACCAGTGGCACGGCATCCAGCCCGACCGACTCCATGTGGGCGATCGTCGAGGTGATGCGCCATCGCCGCGGGTTCCAGCCGATGCGCAGCGCCGTCAACAGCGCTTCGCCGCCAAAGGCGACCAGCGCGATCACCTCACGGGTGTAGTCCTCCACCGTCGCGCCGATGCGCGAGAGCATGGCGCGAACGCCGTAGTCCTTGACCACGGCGCGTGGTGGGTTCAGGCAGATGCCTTGCACCGCGGAGAACAGCGGGGCGTGCTCTTCGCGGAGTCGCAGCGCGTCCCCGCCGTCAAGCCCCGCGTCGCGCGAGAGCCGCCAAAGCAGCATCGCGCCGCTGGCATCCATCTGGCCGATGCCGCGGGCGTCGATCAGCGCGGTTTCGGGGCCGCCGCGAGGTGCAGGCAGGGCCTCCAGACGGGCCGCATGCGCCAGCGTCCAATCGCCGCCGGCACGCCAGCACCCGGGCTGATCGGGGTCTTCGCGCAGGTGCGGCGTCTCGGCCATTCGGCTCCTTCAGGCGGGCAGCAGCATGCAACTCACGCCGGCGACCGTGAGCGCCACGCCGGCGAGCGCGCGACGGCTCAGAGGTTCCTTCAGCCAGGCCCAAGCCAGCAGCAGGATGAAGACCGACGCGCTCTCGTTGAGGATAGCCGCCACCGAGGCCGAGGTGAACTTGTAGCCGCCGAGCCAGAAGACCATCGAAAGGAACTGCCCGACGAAGGCCGCGACCAGCAGTTTCCGCCACGGCACGCCAGCGAGCGGCGGCAACGCCGGCCCGAGCCGACGGCGGAACACGAGAGCCAGCACCCAGAGGCCGACCACGGCGCCGGTCATGCGCACCGCGGTCACCCACATCAGCGGCTGGGCTTCGAGCGTGCGCTTCACGAGGACGATGGCCACGGCCATCAGCAGGATGGCGCAGAAGCCGATCGCCAATCCCTTGAGCAGGGCCCGGCCGCCGCCCGCATCGTCGGGGCGTCGCTCGGCGACCAGATACACACCGAGGCTGACGAGGCCGAAGCCGACCATCTGCACGAGGCTCAGGCGCTCGTCGAGGAAGACCACGCTGAGCAGGATCACCGCCGGGCTGTAGAAGTTGCCCAGCACGCCCATGCGTCCGGCGCCGAGCTGGTTGAGGGCGCGGAAGTAGAGGGTGTCGGCAATGGCGATGCCGATGAAGCCGCTCAGCAGGGCCAGCCCCAGCTGGGTTGCGCTGAAATCGGGCAAGGCGAAGCCGTGCAGCAGCGGCAGGCTCACCAGCACCATGCCGAGGACCAGGCTGTTCTTCAGCAGGTTCAACTGCAGCGGCGGCAGCGTCGCGCCGAGCTGGCGGTACAGGATCACGCCCACGGCCCAGACGGCCGCGGACAGCAAGGAAAGCAGTTCACCGAGGCCCATGCGCGACATTGTCGTTGATGGGCACGGCTTTCTGCCATGCTTTCGCGCCATGAGTGCCGCCACCAGCCCGTTCCGCCAGCGCTGCAACTTCATCATCGACCTGGCGCGCCGCCTGCACGCCTGCGGCATGTCGACCGACCGCCTTGAAGGCGCGGTGCTGACGGTGTCGAAGCGCCTCGGTGTGCGCACCGAGATCTGGTGCAACCCGACCGGCATCATCCTGTCCTTCTCGAGCCCGCAGAAGAACGATGGCGCCGAGATCACCCGCGTGCTGCGCTTGGCCCCGGGCGACATCAACCTCAAGGCGCTGGCGATGGTGGACGACATCGCCGAACGCGTGACCGACGGCCGCATGGAGGTGGACGAAGGCCTGCAGGCGCTCACGGCGCTCGACCGGCCGATGGGGCGGGAGAAGTTGGCGATCACCGTGCTGGCGTTCGGTTTGGCCTCGGGCTCGGTCGCGGCCCTGCTGCGCACCAGTTGGGCGGATGTCGCGGCGTCCGCGGTGATCGGGCTGATGATCGGCCTGCTTTGCGTGGCCTCGTCGAGCCGCCCGCGACTGCACGAGGCCTCTGATGCCATCGCCGCACTGCTCGCCACCCTGACGGCCTCGGCGATCGCCGCCTTCCTCACCCCGCTGTCGTTGCAGACGGTCGTCATCGCCTCGCTGATCGTGCTGATGCCCGGCCTCATGCTCACCACCGCGGTGGCCGAGCTCAGCAGCCAGAACTGGGCCTCGGGCACCGCGCGTTTCGCCGGGGCCACAGTGGCCCTGCTGAAACTGACCTTCGGCACCATCGTCGCCACGCAGGCGGCGCATGCCCTCGGATGGCAACCGCAGTTGATCAGCGCGCCCCAGCTCCCGGCCTGGGCCGAATGGGTGGGCCTGCTCGTCGGTTCGGCGGCCTTCGCCGTGCTGTTCGGCGCAGCGCGCCGGGATTTCCTCGTGGTGATGGCCGGGGCGTGGATCGGCTACGGGCTCACGCGCCTCGGCGGCCAGATTCCGGGCCTGTCGTCGGAAGCGTTCGCCGGTGGCGTGTTCCTCGCGGGGCTCGGCGTGGCCATGGTCTCGAACGCCTTCGGGCGGATCTTCCGCCGGCCGGGGGCGCTGCTGCGGGTGTCCGGCATCATCCTGCTGGTGCCGGGCAGCGTGGGTTTCCGCAGCCTGAACTTCGTGATGGAGCGTGACGTGGTGCTGGGGCTCGACACCGCCGTGGCGGTGTTGAGCGCCCTGATCGCCCTCGTCGCGGGCTTGCTGTTCGGCAACCTGCTGGTGCCGCCGCGCCGCTATCTCTGAAAACGGCGACGCCGGCGCGAGGCCGGCGTCATGCGGAAGGACAGGGAGGGCGCCGCGCTCAGATCGCGAAATCCTCGCGCTTGCGACCCTTGGCGATTTCCTCGGTCATCCATTTCGGCAGGATGCCCCGGCCCGACCAGGTCTGGCCGGTTTCCGGATGGCGGTACTTCGCGGCGACCTTGGTGCCCTTCGTCGCCGACTTGCGCGATTTCGGTGCGGCGGCCGGCTTGGCGGCCTTCGCCGCCTTGGGCGCACCCGTGCCGCGGCCGGCGCTGAGCAATTCGGCCAGCGTCCAGCCGTGCTTCCGGGCCGTGGCCTCCAGCGCCTTGCTCACCTCGGCATGCGAAGAGCGCTTGGCCAGCGTCTGCTTGCGCTGCTTGGCTTTGGAAATCAGCGCGTCGAGTTCCTTGGGCGACAGTCCATCCAGATCAACGGCCATGCAGGGCTCCTTGCGGGGTGTGGGTAGGGGGTATCCGGATTATCGAGACGGATAATCCGGGGGAATCCCGATACTAATCAGCCGCGAGTGAAATGAAAACGCCGCGAAGGCCGCGGCGTTTTCGTGGCTGGGTTTTCCCGGGGGATTACAGGCCGAGGCGCTCGAACACCTGCTCGCGGCTGAGGTTCTCCGATTCCGCAGCGGAGCGGGCGCGGTACTCGAAGGTGCCAGCCGCCAGTCCGCGCTCGGAGACGACGACGCGGTGCGGCAGGCCGATCAGTTCGATGTCGGCGAACATCTGGCCCGGACGCAGGCCACGGTCGTCGAGCACCACCTCGACGCCGCGGGCGGCGAGGTCGTTGTACAGCGCCTCGGCGGCGGCGGTGACCGTCGCGTCGCCCTTCGGGTTGATCATGCAGACCGCGACGCGCCAGGGCGCCATCGCCTCCGGCCAGCGGATGCCGCTGGCGTCGAAGTTCTGCTCGATGCCCGCCGCGACGATGCGCGAGACGCCGATGCCGTAGCAGCCCATGTACATGACCTGGGCCTTGCCTTCGGCGTTCAACACCGTGGCCTTCATCGCCTCGGCGTACTTCTGGCCAAGCTGGAACACGTGGCCGACTTCGATGCCGCGGGCCAGCTTGATCGTGCCATGGCCGTCCGGCGAGGGATCGCCCTCCACGACGTTGCGGATGTCGGCCACGAGCGTCGGCTCGGGCAGGTCGCGGCCGAAGTTCACGCTGGCGAGGTGGAAGCCGTCCTCATTCGCGCCCACGACGAAGTCGCCCATTGCGGCGACGGTGCGGTCGGCGACGACGGTGATCGGCTGCTTGGGCGCGACCGGGCCCAGGAAGCCCGGCGAGGCGCCGAGGTGGGCGCGGATTTCCTCTTCGGTGGCAAGCCGGAGCTCGGCGAGACCGGCGATCTTCGACAGCTTGATCTCGTTGACGGCGTGGTCGCCGCGAACGAGGGCCAGCACGAAGCCCGTGCCGCCCAGCAGCTTGGCGTCACCGACGACAGCGATGGACTTCACGGTGCGCGTCAGCGGCAGGCCCAGCAATTCCGCCACGGCCTCGCAGGTCTTCTGCGTGGGGGTGGCCACCTTGGTCATTGCTTCCGAAGCGGCAGCACGCGGCGCGGCAGGTGCCACAGCCTCGGCCAGCTCCACGTTCGCCGCGTAGTGCGACGTGTCGGAGAACGCAATCGCGTCTTCGCCCGAATCGGCCAGCACGTGGAATTCGTGCGAGGCCGAACCACCGATAGCGCCGGTGTCGGCGTTCACGGCGCGGAACATCAAGCCTAGGCGCGTGAAGATGCGCGTGTAGGCGTCGTACATGTTCTGGTACTCGCGCGCCATGCAGTCGGGCGTGACGTGGAACGAGTAGGCGTCCTTCATCAGGAACTCGCGGGCGCGCATCACGCCGAAGCGCGGGCGGATCTCGTCGCGGAACTTGGTCTGGATCTGGAAGAAGTTCTTCGGCAGCTGCTTGTAGCTGGCGAGCTCTTGGCGCGCGAAGTCGGTGATGACTTCCTCGTGCGTGGGGCCGAAGCAGTATTCCTGCTGCTTGCGGTCGGTGATCTTCAGCAGCTGGCCGCCGAACTTGGCCCAGCGGTTGGTCTCTTCCCAGAGCTCGCGCGGCTGGACGGCCGGCATCAGCACTTCGATAGCGCCGGCGCGCTCCATTTCCTCGCGCACCACGGCCTCGACCTTGCGCAGCGCGCGCAAGCCGAGTGGGGTCCAGGTGTAGAGGCCGGCGCCGAGCTTCTTGATCATCCCTGCCCGCAGCATCAGCTGGTGGCTGATCACTTCGGCGTCGGCGGGGGTTTCCTTGGTGGTGCTGAGGTGGAACTGCGAAAGGCGCATGCGGGCTCGTTCTAAAGACGCAAAGCCCGCATTCTAGCCGCCGAACAGGGGCAAGAGCGCCCTCGTTCCCGCCGGTGGCCCAGGCCGATTACTCGCCGGGGTTGCAGTAGGCGCGAACAGCCTGCTCCGCCAAACGCTTCTGTTCCGCGCGCTGGGTGGCGTCGAGAGGCTCAGGCCGCCCGTCGCCGTCGCGGTCCATCTGTAGCGGCGCGTCCGACTTCAGCTGGTCCAGCGCAAGGCGCGCTCGCTCGCACGAAACGCGATCCTCGGGACGCTCTGGGCCCGCAGATTCGGGGGCTTTCGTCGCATCGGTCCCCACCGTTTGGTTTCGCACGCCACGGGTTTCGTATTGCACCCCGTCCGGGGGCGTCTGGGCGTAATGGCGCACGCCGTTACGGTCCACCCACGTGTAGACCGGATCCTGCGCTTGCAGGGGGGAAGACACCGCCGCGAGGGCGAGGAGGGTGATCAGGCCGGCAAGCAAACGCATGGGGACCGCTCCAACAGGACTCCGCCCATGGTAGCGCCATCGGGCCGGATGGGGCAGGGCGGCCGGCCCAGCGGCTACACTCGCGCCATGGACCCCAAGCCCGACGACCTCGCCCCCGCTGCGCCGCCGCGACCGCGCAGCCGCCACATCTACCTGCTGCCCAACCTGCTGACCACGGCGAACATGTTCGCGGGCTTCTACGCGATCCTGGCCGCAGCGAATGGCCGCTTCGAGGCGGCGTGCATCGCCGTGATCGTCGCGGGCGTGTTCGATGGCCTCGACGGCCGCGTGGCGCGTATGACCGGCACCACCAGCGAGTTCGGCGTGCAGTACGACTCGCTGTCCGATCTGCTCAGCTTCGGCATGGCGCCCGCTCTGGTGATGTACCACTGGGCCCTCGCCCAGCTCGCGCTCGATGGCGGTGTGTGGGGCAAGGTGGGCTGGGCAGCCGCCTTCCTCTACGTAGCTTGTGCTGCCCTGCGTCTGGCCCGCTTCAACGTTTCGGCGGGCAGCACGGACAAGCGTTGGTTCATCGGCCTCGCCAGCCCGGCGTCGGCCGGCACGATGATCAGTGTGGTCTGGTGCTTCACGGAACTGGGCTGGAGCGGCGACGAGATGCGCTGGGCGGCCTTGGCCGTCACGACCGCCTGCGCGCTGCTGATGGTGAGCCGGATCCGCTTCTTCAGCTTCAAGGGCTGGCCCGGAGACCGTGTGCCGTTCTGGTTCATGGTGCTGGTGGTCGCCGTGCTGGTGGCGCTGCTCATCGACGCACCGAAGGTCATCTTCGCCGTGGCGATCGTCTACATCGTCAGCGGCCCGATCGGCTGGCTGTGGCAGCGTCGTCGCTCGGCAGTGGCGTCGGCGTGACCTGGTCGCCGTTGCAGCGCCGTGTGCTGGAGGCCTTGGGCCATGCGCCGGTGCAACGTCGGTCCGGTGGCGCCGGGGTGGCCGAACCCTTGGCTGCCGTGGCGTTGCCACCCCGCTTGCGCGGAGGGCTGGAGCGTTGGGTTGGCGCTTTGTGGGCAGAATGGCCGTCGCCGGCGGGTCGCCCCGCCGATGCCGCCTTCAAGCGTGCCCTCTGGCGGCGCGTGCGCGACTGGCGCCGCGGGGGCTGAGCCTTGGCGGCCCAGCTGCAGCAGGCGGTGCAGTTCCGGCCGATGCGGCAGGTCGACGTGCCCCAGGTGGCGGCCATGGAGGAGCGGGCCTATGCCTTCCCTTGGACGGCCGGGATCTTCCGTGACTGCCTCGGCGCGGGTTACGCCTGCTGGGTGGCGGAATCGCCGGATGGCTTGATGGGCTACGGCGTGCTCAGCGTCGGTGCCGATGAAGCGCATCTGCTGAACCTCTGCGTCGATCCCGCCTGGCAGGGGCATGGCCTCGGCCGTCGCCTGTTGCGACGGATGGTGGATCTCGCGCGCTGGCACATGGCCGATCGCGTGTTCCTCGAGGTGCGGCCTTCGAACCCGAATGCGATCGCGCTTTACGCGAGCGAGGGCTTCATGAAGATCGGGCAGCGGCCGCGCTACTACCCAGCGAAGGACGGCCGCGAGGATGCGATCGTCATGGCCTTGGAACTGGTGGCGCCGGGCTCGGCACCGCCGGCCTGAGCTCAGGCCCAGACCTGGGTGGCGACGGCGGCGAAGTGGAGTGCGCTGCCCGCGAGAACGAAGCCGTGCCAGATCGTGTGCGTGTAGCGGATGCGGCGGCTCATGTAGAACAGCGTTCCCAGCGTGTAGGCGACGCCGCCGGAGAAGATCCAGACCAAGGCCCATGTGCTCAGCTGTTCGGTCATCGGCTTGATCGCCACGATGGCCAGCCAACCCATCGCGATGTAGATCAAGGTCGACAGCAGCTTGAAGCGGCCGCGGGTGAGGAGCTTGAACACCACGCCGCCGACCGCGAGCGTCCAGATCGCACCGAACAGCCACCAGCCGCCGTGCTCGCGCAAGCCGACCAGCGAGATCGGCGTGTACGTGCCAGCGATCAGCAGGTAGATGGCGCAGTGGTCGAGCACCTTCAGCCGCGCCTTCAGCGCCGTCTTGAAGGGGGCTGCGTGGTAGAAGGCCGAGGCTGTGTAGAGCAGGATCAGCGTGACGCTGAAGACGATCGCGCTGGCGAGCTGCCAGCCGTCGCCCCACAGCGCGGCAAGCGTGATCAGCACGACGCCGCCGATGGCGCCGAGCACGGCGCCGGCGCCATGGGTGATGGCGCTCCAGCGTTCGTCACGCAGGGCATGGGCGAGGCCGTGGAGGCTGAGATCGGTCATGCGGCGCACCCTGCCCGAAAGCGGTGGAGCCTGCCAGTGCGCGGCAGGCGCCGGTTCACAGTCGGCTGCGGTTGGCCTTGAGGCCGTCCAGCATCGTCGTCCACTCGGCGAGGCGCTTGCGCTCCTGGGCCACCACCGCTTCGGGCGCATTGGCCACGAAGGTCTCCGAGCCGAGCTTCCCGTGGCACTTGGCGATTTCGCCCTCGACGCGCTTGATCTCCTTGTCGAGGCGGGTGCGCTCGGCGTCCAGGTCGACAAGGCCGGCCAGCGGGACCAGCAGGGTGAGTTCGCCCAGCACGGCAGCCGCGGAGGCCGGCGGTTCGCCCTGCACCCAATCGATCGACTCGAGCTTGGCGAGGAACTTGAGGCCACCGGCGTGGCGCTCGATCTGCGCGGCGTCACCCTTGCCGGCGAGCAGCAGGGGCACGGCCTTGCCCGGCGGCACGCCGAGCTGGCTGCGCACCGAACGCAGCGCGGTGATCGCGGCCTTCAGCCACTCGATGTCGACGGCGGCGCGGGCGTCGGTGAGCGCGGCATCGAATTGCGGGTAGGCCTGCACGCTGATCGAACCGCCGGTCAGCCCAAGCTTCGGTGCGACGTGCGACCAGATCTCTTCCGTCACGAACGGGATCAGCGGGTGCAGCACGCGCAGGCTCTGCTCGATCACGTAGAGCAGGGTGTGGCGCGTGGACGCGATCGCAGCGTCGTCGCTGCCCTGCAGGGCCGGCTTGCTCAGTTCTAGGAACCAGTCGCAGACCTCGTTCCAGACGAACTCGTACATCGCCTGCGAGGCGAGGTCGAAGCGGTAGGCGGCGAACTGCGTTTCGACCTCGCGCAGCAGCTGCTGCAGGCGGTCGAGGATCCAGCGCTCGGCGTCCGTCGTCGGCACCGGCACGCCTGACGCGCTGAAGCCCTCGGTGTTCATCAGCACGAAGCGCGCGGCGTTCCACAGCTTGTTGCAAAAGTTCTTGTAGCCCTCGCAGCGGGCGAGGTCGAACTTGATGTCGCGGCCATGCGTGGCCAGCGAGGCGAAGGTGAAACGCAGGGCGTCGGCGCCGAAGGCCGGGATGCCTTCCGGGAATTCCTTGCGCGTGGCCTTCTCGATCTTCGGCGCGTCGGTCGGCTTCATCAGGCCGCTGGTGCGCTTGGCGACCAGGGCCTCGATGCTGATGCCGTCGATCAGGTCGATCGGATCGAGCACGTTGCCCTTCGACTTCGACATCTTCTGGCCGTCCTTGTCGCGGACGAGGCCGGTGATGTAGACGTCCTTGAAGGGCACGTCGCCGGTGAAGTGCTCGGTCATCATGATCATCCGGGCGACCCAGAAGAAGATGATGTCGAAGCCGGTGACCAACACCGACGAGGGCAGGTAGCGGTCGAAGCCGCGCTCCGCCATCGCGTTCGCGTCCGGCCAGCCCATCGTCGAGTGCGGCCAGATCGCCGAGCTGAACCACGTCTCCAGCACGTCGCTGTCCTGGCGCAGGGCGACGCCGGCGGCGAGGCCATGCGTGGCGCGCACCTCGGCCTCGTCGCGGCCGACGTAGACCTTGCCCGAATCGTCGTACCACGCCGGGATGCGGTGGCCCCACCAGAGCTGGCGGCTGATGCACCAGTCCTGGATGTTCTCCAGCCAATGGCGGTAGGTGTTGATCCAGTTCTCGGGTACGAAACGCACGCGGCCGCTTTCCACGGCATCGAGGCCCTTTTTCGCGAACTCGTCCATCTTCACGAACCACTGGTCCGTGAGGTAGGGCTCAATCACCTGACCGGTGCGGTCGCCGCGCGGCACCATCAGCTTGTGCGGCTTGGCTTCGACCAGCAGGCCTTCACTTTCCAGTTCCGCCAGTACGGCCTTGCGCGCGTCGAAGCGGTCGAGGCCGACGAAGCGCGCGGGCGCGGCGTCGTTGAGGTGGGCGGTGTCGGTGAACAGGTTGATCATCGGCAGGCCGTGGCGCTGGCCGACCGCGTAGTCGTTGAAGTCGTGCGCCGGGGTGACCTTCACCACGCCGGTGCCGAAGGCGCGGTCGACGTAGTCGTCGGCGATCACCGGGATCGTGCGGCCGCACAGCGGCAGGCGCACGTGCTGGCCGACGAGGTGGGCGTAGCGTTCGTCCTCCGGGTGCACCATCACGGCGACGTCGCCGAGCAGGGTCTCCGGGCGAGTAGTGGCCACGACGAGGTAGTCGCGGGTTTCGCGCGTTTCCACGCCGTCGGCGTCGGTCTCGACGTGCTCGTAGGTGGCGTCGACGAGCGGGTAGCGGATCGACCACAGGTGGCCGCTCTCTTCCTCGCTCACCACTTCGAGGTCGGAGATCGCGGTCTTCAGCACCGGGTCCCAGTTGACCAGCTTCTGGCCGCGGTAGATCAGGCCCTGCTCATGCAGCTTCACGAAGGTCTCGACGACGGCCTTGGACGGCATCGGGTCCATGGTGAAGACGCTGCGCGACCAGTCGCCCGAGCTGCCCATGCGACGCATCTGGCGCTCGATGGTGTCGCCGGATTCTTTCTTCCACTCCCACACCTTGCCGACGAAGGCCTCGCGACCGAGGCCGTCGCGGGTCTCGCCCTGGCCGGCCAGATGGAGGTTGCGCGAGACCACCATCTCGGTCGCGATGCCCGCGTGGTCGGTGCCGAGCTGCCACAGGGTGTCGAAGCCGCGCATGCGGTGGTAGCGCACCAGCGTGTCCATCAGCGTGTGCTGGAACGCGTGGCCCATGTGCAGCGTGCCGGTGACGTTCGGCGGCGGCAGCAGGATGCTGTAGGCCGGCTTGGCGGCGTCGCCCGAGGGCTTGAACAGGCCGCTGCCCTCCCAGTGGGCGTACCAGCGGGATTCGAAGGTGCTCGGCTCGAAGCTCTTGTCCATGCGGCGCGCGACCGGCCTTGCGGGTCGGTCGGAAGGTCTCGTAAAGGGGCGCCAAGCCTAGCAAATCCGGGGCGAGGACCGGCTCGGAACGACGTGGCGACCCTCGATGTCGGGCCTCAGGCGATCACTGCCTCCCGCACCACCGATGCCTCGACCACCCGCGCCGCACGCTCCAGCCCGCCGGCCAGATCCGCGCGCAAGTCGCGCACGTGCTCGATGCCCACCGACAGCCGCAGCAGGCCGTCGCGGATGCCGGCGGCGGCGCGGGCTTCGGCGCTCATCGCCGCATGGGTCATGGTCGGCGGGTGGGCGACGAGGCTCTCCACGCCGCCCAGCGACTCGGCCAGGGTGAAGCAGTCGAGCCCGTCGCAGAAGGCGCGGGCGGCCGCTTCCCCACCGCGCAGCTCGAAGCTCAGCATTGCGCCGAAGCCCTTCTGCTGGCGCGCGGCCAGCGCGTGGCCCGTGTGCGAGGCCAGCCCCGGGTAGTGCACGGCGGCCACGGCCTCATGGCCGACCAGCAGGTCGAGCAGTCCGTGGGCGTTCTCCTCGTGCACGCGCAGACGGGCATCCAACGTGCGAAGGCCGCGCAGGGTCAGGAAGGCGTCGAACGGCGAGCCGGTGAGGCCCAGCGCGTTCGCCCACCAGGTGAGGCGCTCGTGCAGCTCCGGCGTCTTCGCCACCACGGCGCCGCCCACCACGTCGCTGTGGCCGTTGATGTACTTCGTCGTGGAATGCACGACGAGGTCGGCGCCGAAGTCGATCGGCGTCTGCAGGGCAGGTGAGAGGAAAGTGTTGTCGACCACCACCAGCGCGCCGACGCGCTTCGCGGCCTCCGCGACGAAGCGAAGGTCGGTGATGCGCAGCAGCGGGTTCGATGGCGTCTCGATCCAAACGATGGCCGGCGCCGGGTCGAGCGCCGCCGCGAGCTGGCGCGGACAGGTGAAGTCGATGGTGACGAGTTCGAAGGCGCCCTTCTTCGCCAGCGCGTTGAACAGCCGCCAGCTGCCGCCGTAGGCGTCGTGCGGGACCACGAGGCGCTGACCGGGTTCGAGCAGGCTCAGCACCAACGTGATCGCGGCCATGCCGGTCGCCGTGACCACGCCACCGGCGCCGCCTTCGAGTTCGGCGAGCGCCTCGCCCAGCAGGTCGCGCGTCGGGTTGCCGCTGCGCGTGTAGTCGTAGCGGCGCTTCTTGCCGAAGCCCTCGAAGCTGAAGTTCGACGACAGCACGATTGGCGGGACGACGGCCCCGTGGGCGGTGTCGCGGTCGATGCCGGCGCGGACGGCGCGGGTGGCGGATTCGAAGCTGCTCATGCGTGGGCCTGCGGGGACGATGCGATGGGAGAGGAAGCGGGAACGCGCGACGACGGGCCAGCGTCGGCCGTCGGCCCGAGCGCCAGCGCCAACAGGCGGCCGATCTGCTCGGGTTCCTTCAGGAAGGCGTCGTGGCCGTAGATCGAGCGGATCACCTTCAGCCTCGCCGGGCCGGCCAGCTGGCGGGACAGGCGGCGCAGGTCGTCGAGCGGGACGAGGCGGTCCTGTTCGACGGCGATGACGGTGGTCGGCGTGGTGATGCGCGACGGATTGACGCGGTGCTGGTCGATCGACTCGGACAACCGGCGGAAAGCGATCGGGCTGAACACGGCGGCGAAGCGCGAGCCGGCCGCGTCGAGGTAGTCCTGCGCGGCGCAGCGCAAACGATCGCCGTCCCAGGTCGGTTCGGCGTCGAAGCGGGCCGCGAATTCCTCCGGTGTGCGGTAGCTGAGCATCGCGAACTGGCGGGCGAGGGCAACGGCTTCCGGGCCGTCGCGGCCGAGTTCCAGCACGCGGCGCTGCAGGGCGCGCCAGGCCGCTGAATACGGGTCGGCGCGATCCGCACCGCTGATGACGACAAGACGCTCGACCAGTGCCGGATAGCGTTCGGCGAAGGCGAGGCCGACCATGGCGCCGTAGCTGCTGCCGACGATCGACGCGAGGCGCGCGATGCCAAGGTGGTCGAGCAGAACGGCAAGCGCATCGGCCTGGTCGGCGCTGCTGATCGGTGCGTCGAGCGTGCCGTCGCGGCCGACCCAATCGAAGCTCAGCACCCGACAGCACGACGGATCAAAGGTGCGATCCGCGCCGAACTGGACCTGCCACCAGCCCTCGGGCTCGTCGGCGCGCAGCGCAGCGACATGGCGCGTGGCCGAAATGCCGCCCAGCACGGCATGCACCGGCGTGCCTTCGGCACCGACGAGGCGCCAACGGAGATTCACGCGCTGCAGTCCGGCGTGGCGCAGCGAAAGGGTGCTGGCGAGGACGCCGTCGGCGGCGGGGAGAGTGGCCGCGCGACAGAAGGGTTCGTCGTGGGCGGCTTCGGCAAGGGCGGTGGCGGACATGGCGGGCTCCGGTGCCCATCCCCCCCGCGGTGGCCGGCGACGGCCATCGGGAGTGCCTGCCTGCAGGCTCCCTGACGACCCATCGACCGGCTTTGGCCCGAAGGCCTCGCCGCAGGCGTTGGCAGCGCGCCGCCGCGGGATGCGGTCGGTGCTTGCCCCGGCGTCTTCGGGCCTGTCCCTCAGCCGGTCTGGATGGTGTGTGCAGCCATCTTGGACCGACCTGCGGCGCTTGTCATCCCTTTATCGCGATGAAAAGATATGACTTTTCGGCATCACGCCGCGTCGAGCGAGGCCAGCCATTCGTCGTCGGAGCCTTCGTTGACGCCCTCGAACAGGATCGTGCTGAGGTAGCGCTCGCCGGTGTCGGGAAGCATGGCGAGGATCACCGAGCCCGCCGGGGCTTCGTTGGCGACCTGCAGCGCCGCGGCCAGCGTGGCGCCGGCGGAGAGGCCCACGAAGACGCCTTCCTCGGCCGCGAGGCGCCGAGCGGTGTCACGCGCGACGAGGTCCTCGATCGGCTTGATGTCGTCCACGACGCTGCGGTCGAGCACCGCGGGGATGAAGTCCGGGGTCCAGCCCTGGATCTTGTGCGGCTGCCATTCCTTGCCCCCGAGCAGCTGCGCGCCTGCCGGTTCGGTGCTGACGATCTTCACGTCGGGACGGGCGAGTTTCAGGGTCTGGCCGACGCCGGTCAGCGTGCCGCCGGTGCCCCAGCCGCTGACGAAGTAGTCGAGCCGCTTGCCGACGAAGTCCTGCAGGATTTCCGGGCCCGTGGTGTTGCGGTGCCACGCGGGATTCGCCTCGTTCTCGAACTGGCGGGCGAGGAACCAGCCGTGCTTCTCCGCGAGTTCCTTCGCCTTGCGCACCATGCCGCTGCCGCGCTCGGCGGCCGGTGTGAGGATCACCTTGGCGCCGTAAGCGCGCATCAGCTTGCGGCGCTCGACCGAGAAGGTTTCCGTCATCACGGCGACGAACTTGTAGCCGCGCGCCGCGGCCACCATGGCCAGCGCGACGCCGGTGTTGCCCGAGGTGGCTTCCACGATGGTATCGCCGGGCTTCAGCAGTCCCTTCTTCTCGGCGTCGAGGACGATGGCGAGGGCGAGGCGGTCCTTCACCGACCCGCCGGGGTTGAAGGCTTCGACCTTGACGTAGAGCTCGACGTGCTTCGGCGCGATGCGCGAGAGCTTGACGATGGGCGTGCGGCCGATGGTGTCGAGAATGGAATCAAAAAGGGCCATGTCAGGATCCGTAGGAGGCTAAGCGGCGAGGGTGAGCGCGGCAGTTGTAGGGGAGGGTGAGGAAAGGGTTGCGGCGAGTGTCGGCGAAACCGCGCCGTTGGGGGGATCGCCGAACCAGTGCAGGTCGCTGGCAAGGGCCGCGACTTCGCCGAGGATGAGCAGGGCCGGGGAGCGCACGTTCTCGGCGAGCGCGCGTTCGGGCAGGTCGGCGAGCGTTCCGAGCACGACGCGCTGGTTCGCGCGGCTGCCGTTTTCGACCAATGCGAAGGGCGTGGTTGGCGCTCGGCCGTGGGCGATGAGGCGGTCGCGGATGGTGTCGAGGCCTTGCACACCCATGTAGACCGCCAGCGTCTGGCGCTCCTGTGCGAGCGCAGCCCAATCCAGCGTGTCGATGGAATTGCGGCAGTGTGCGGTGACGAGTCGAACCGACTGCGCGTGGTCGCGGTGCGTGAGCGGGATGCCGGCGTAGGCGCCGCAGGCGACGGCCGCGGTGATGCCCGGTACGACCTCGTACGGGATGCCTTCGGCGCGCAGCGCTTCCAGTTCTTCGCCGCCGCGACCAAACACGAAGGGATCGCCGCCCTTGAGCCGGACGACCGTCTTGCCGGCCTTGGCGTGCTCGATGAGCAATTCGTGGATGCGCTGCTGGGTGGTGTGGTGCGTGCCGGCTTCCTTGGCAACCTCGATGGTCTCGGCATCGCGGCGGGCGAGGGCGAGGACGTCGGCGCTGACGAGCCGGTCGTGCAGGACCACATCGGCCTGGTTGAGCGCACGCAATCCGCGAAGTGTCAGCAGGCCGGGGTCTCCCGGGCCGGCGCCCACGAGGATCACGCGGCCGCGGGGCATCGTGTCTTCATCGAGGGCGGCCGCGAAGGCGGCTTCGGCTTCGGCGAGATCACCGTTGCGCAGGGCGTCGGCGGCCGGTCCGCGGATCAGCGCTTCGATCACTTGACGGCGGCGCGCGGTTTGCGGGAATCGCGAACGCAAGTCCTCTCGCTTCGACCCCAACCACTCGGCGAGGTCGCCAAGCGCCGGATCCAATTCGGTTTCGAGGCGTTCCCGCAGCCAACGCGCGAGCATCGGCGCTTCGCCGCGGCTGCTGATCGCGATCTGCAGCGGCCCGCGCTCGACGCGCGCCGGCACCTGGAAGGTGCAGCGCGGCGCGTCGTCGACGACGTTGACCCAGAGACGACGGGCCTCGGCCTCGCGTGCGATGGCGGCATTGACCTCGGGGTTGTCGGTGGCGGCGATCACCAGCCACGCGCCGTCCAGCCAGCCCGGATGGAAGGGGCCCGGGCGATGGGCAAGGCGTCCCTCGGCCACCGCCTGTGCCAGCTCGGGCTCCAACTCAGGGGCGCCGACCACCACGTCGGCGCCGGCCTCCATCAGGGCCTCGGCCTTCCGCTTCGCCACCACGCCACCGCCCACCAGCAGCACGCGGCGGCCGGCGAGGTCGAGGAAGACGGGGAAAAGCGGGGAGGGCATGAGCAGAGGCGGTCGGTGGTGTCCGGTCTGGGCACGCTAGTCCGCGCGGGCCGAGGGCTGGAAATGCCGCTCGGCGCGGTGCATATACCTTGCGGTTATCAGTAGGGACTGGACGTCTCGGAATATTTATCGTTTCATCGCGATGAATGGATGGACTTCCGGCGCGACCACGCCGCCGGCCCCTGCCACGGCTTCGCTCCCATGACCCTCACCCAGCTCCGCTACCTCATCGCCATCGTCGACGCCGGCCTGAACATCACCACGGCCGCGGACAGGGTGCATGCCACCCAACCCGGCATCTCCAAACAGCTCAAGCAGCTGGAGGACGAGCTCGGCTTTCTGCTGTTCCAGCGCAAGGGCCGCAGCCTCGAATCGATCACCGAAGCCGGGCAGGTCGTCTTGGCGCACGCGCGTCGCGCCGTCGCCGAGGCCGCGAACATCCGCGCCTTCGCCGCCAACCAGCGCGGCGAAGCGGCCGGAACGCTGCACATCGCCACCACCCACACGCAGGCCCGCTTTGTGCTGCCGGCTGCGATTGGCGCGCTGAATCGCGAGTACCCGCAGGTGGGCGTGCAGCTGCAGTCGCTGGCCGACAACGACGTGCTGCCGCATCTCGCGAAGGGCAATGCCGACATCGCCATTGTCAGCAGCGTCGGCAGCGTTCCGGCCGGTGGGTATGCCATCCCGCTGTATCGTTGGCGCCGCATCGTCGTCGTGCCGAAGGAGCATGCGCTGGCCAAGCTCGGCCGCGCGCCGACGCTCGAGGACCTCGCCGCGCATCCGCTCGTCAGCTACCACAGCACCAGCCAGCCCGAGAGCTCACTGCGCCGCGCCTTCAGCGATGTCGGCCTGAGCCCCACGGTGGCGATGACCGCGCACGACGCGGACCTGATCAAGACCTATGTGCGCGCCGGACTGGGCGTGGGCATCCTCGCCGAGATGGCGGTGAGCTCGGTCTTCGACAGCGATCTCGCCGTGCTGCCTGCGCCGGAGGTGTTGCCCGAATGCACGGCCTGGGCCGTGGTGCCCAAGGAGCGCGTGCTGCGACGCTACGCCTTCGACCTGTTCCGCCACGTGGCCCCGCAGTTGGACCGCCACGACCTGCAGCGCGTGCTGGGCGGGCACCAGGAATCCGTGTGGCCGACGCCGCCGAGCTGGGTGGAGTTGAGCCAAGCGATCACGAACTGAGCGGGGTGGCTCGGTTGAGCGTCTGTTAAAGTCACGGGTTGATTCCCCCCCCCTGTAATCGAGGATTCGATGTTCGACAAGGACGTTCACCGCGCTCCGCGGTGGCTCGCTTTCGCCGCGCTGTTCGCTGTGCTGTTCGTCAACGTCGCCACGGCGGCGGTGGAACCCGCGATCCCCGGCCTCGACTGGCAGCGGCGTGCATCGGGCGAGATCGACAGTCTGGTGACGCACACAGCCGCTGGGAACGGGCAGGTGTTCATCGCCGGCTGGTTTACCGGCGTCAAGGACGAGGCCGCTCTCGGCATCGCGCATTGGAACGGCAGCCGCTGGCGGGGCCTCGGCCACGCGGTTGGTGCGCAACTCTCGATCACTGCGATGGCTTGGGATGGCTCCCGTGGCCGGCTTTACGTCGCTGGCACCTTTACCGAGATTGGTGGCGTTCGCGCCAACGGTTTGGCGATGTGGGACGGGACCCGCTGGTCTGCACTTCGCGCGACCGGTACGCCGGACGGCTACGTTTCGCCACCCGGCATCCGCTCGCTCGCCGTGGATCCGGCCACGGGCCATCTTTACGCTGGAGGGGCGTTCGACGCCATCGAAGGCAGGGCGTTGAATGGCGTCGGCCGCTGGGATGGCACGCGCTGGCAGTCGCTCGGCGCTGGCCTCGACGGGAATGGTTACGCGCAGTCGTTGGCGTGGTCGCCGTCGAACGGACGCCTCTATGTGTCCGGCGCGTTTGATCGGGTCGATGGCGGTATTCCCGCGGAAGGATTCGCCTACTGGAACGGCACGGCGTGGACGGGCGTGGCTTCCGCGGAGTTCGATCTCGCGCCGGGCCACGTCGCCGTCCACCCCGTCAGCGGTCGCGTTTACCTCAACGCCACGAGCACGCGGGAAGGGGACTTCGATCGTTTGGCCGTGATCCAGTGGGACGGTACGACGTGGTCCACCGTCGGCGATGGACGCTCCAGCGCCAACGGGTGGGAGAGCGGTGGCGAACTGGCCATCGATCCGGTGCATGGCCGCCTGTACGCCCTGATCAACGTCGACACGCAGTACACCGCGCTTCATGTCTGGAACGGGGCGTCTTGGCAGGTGCTCGCAGGCAGTTCGGAGGACTTTGTCGCTTCGGTGACCTGGGATGCCACGCAGGGCCGACTTGTCGTCGGTGGCATGTTCCGGGAGATCGGCGGGATCACGGCGAACAATGTCGCGGCCTTGGCCGGTGGCAACTGGTCCGCCTTCGATCCCGGCACGTCGGGCCGTGTCAACGAAGTGGTGCGTGACCCGGACACCGGGGATCTCTACGTCGGTGGCGACTTCACTGCGATCGATGGGGTGGCCGCCGCGCGCGTGGCGCGTTGGGACGGTGCCCGCTGGGTGGCCCTCGGTGCTGGCGTCGGCGTCGTGCGGGACGACTCCGTGACCGCACTGGCGTGGGATCGATCGACCCGTCGCCTGTATGCCGCCGGCAGGTTTGCCGTCGCCGGGGGCGTCGCGGCCGCTAACATCGCTGTTTGGGACGGCGCTCGCTGGCAGCCGCTGGGCTCAGGCTTGCGCGCGGATGATTCCCTCTCCGTGAGCAAACTCTTACTGGATCCGGCGCGTGGCCGTCTGTTCGCCATGGGCGAGTTCGACGATGCGGGCGATGCCGGCGTGAGCAACATCGCCATGTGGGATGGCACGCGCTGGAATCGACTTCAGTCCGGATTGAGCGGCCCGGTGGGACACGCCTCGCTTCGGGACGCGGACGGCGCGCTGTTCGTGACTGGCGCTTTTTCCACAGCGGGTGGTGTCAGCAGCCCGGGTATTGCCCTCTGGGACGGTGCGGCTTGGCAGGCGATGGAGCGATCTCCGGGCGGTCTCACTGCGACGGCCTGGGATACGGAGACCGGCACGCTGCTTGGCACCCAGTACGCCAACGAGTTCAGCTTCGGCCAGCCCGCGACGCCCCTGTTCCGCTGGAGCCCGGCGACGCGGACATGGTCACCCTTGGGGAAGGACGTCTTTGGTAGCCCGAACGGCGTGATGCCCCTGCCGGGTGGGGGCGCCCTGCTTGTCGGCGCCTTGCGCGCGCCGTATGGCGAACAGCGCTTCGATGGCGCCCGGCTGTGGGACGGTTGCACCCTGCGCCCGCTCGTTGCGGCCACCGGCAGTCAAATCTACGGCGCCACTTGGGACACCTCGTCGCGGACCCTCGTTGCCGTGGGACGGCCGGTGGGCCTTGATCGTGCGCCAATGCGCGTGGGAAGCCTCGCCTTGCCAGTCAACACCGAGCCGTCGCTGAGCCGCGAGGCGACGGACGTCATCGCGGCGGTTGAGGATGCTCCTGCCGTGGTGCTGGCGCCGGGTGCGCTGCTGTGTGACCTCGAAGGTGACCGGCCGTCTCGCGTCGACGTGCGGATCCTCGATGCCGTCGCGGGTGAAGGCCTCGAGATCACTCCGGGCGGGGCCATCGGCGACATCGGAGCCAGCTTCAATGCGGCGTCGGCGACCCTGTCGTTGCGGTCGCCGTCCGGAACCGCGACCCTCGCCCATTGGCGCGAGGCGATTCGCCGTGTGGGCTACAGCAACCGAGCCGAGGTGGCCGCAGCGCTCGACCGCACTGTGCGTTTCGAAGCCGTTGACGGCGACGTGAAGTCCACGCCGATGGACATCCCGCTCCGTGTTCAGCCGTTCAACGATCCGCCCGTGCCCTCGGGGCCGGACGCGCTGCAGGCAACTGAAGACGTGGAATTGAGCCTGCAGGGCTTCGACTTTTTCGACGCCGACAGCCGCGGCACGATCTATGTGGCTTTTGCCGTCGACCGCGGTTCCCTTAAGGTCAGCCCCTCGGGCTGGTCGTCGCGGGAAGCCAGTCTGGCCGGCTCCGTGGCCGAGGTCCGTGCCGCTTTGGCCGCCGGCCGCGTTCTTTTCCGCACCGAGCCCAACGACACGCGTGACGTCACGCTCACGTTCACGGTCCGCGACCAAGGGGGGCCTGGCGATTCGGCGTCAGGCGCGCTGACCCGCACGATCCGCATCACGCCTGTCGACGATGCGCCGACGATCTATGCGAACCCGCGCTCCGCCTACTACACCGAAGGCGATGCGCCGCAGCGCCTGGGCATCGATGCCAGGGTCGACGACGTCGACAGTGACATCGCCATCTGCGCGGCCGTGATTTCGGGTGGCGGCAACCCCGCTACCGATCGCCTCGGTTCGGACGCGCCCAACGCGCGCTGGAACGCAGTCGCCATGCGTCTCGATTTGGCCCCGGTGGGCGGCACGCTCACGCCTGCCCAGTGCAGCAGTGCCCTCGCCACGGTGTCCTTCTTCACCGAAGGGCCGTTGGTGCGTGGCGGAACGCGCAATCTCGGCGCCATTGCCGGTGCCCCGGGCGCGACGGCAACGGCACAGGTGGGATCGATTTTCGTTGTCGAGAGGGACGACCCGCCGACGATTTCCCCGATGCAGCTTGTGATCGAGGGCGTCGAGGACCAGCCGCTGCTCATCCCGGCCTTCACCGTCGACGAGCCAGACTCTGCCCGGATTGGTTTGCGACTCGAGGTCACCGGCGGCGCATGGTCGGTGTCGGGCGATACCAGCGGACTGACCATCTCCCCGTCGAGCGGCTGGATTTCCGTCGAAGGCGAGGCCGCGCGGGTCGTCGCGCTCGCGGCGCGGCCGGCGTTCACCTACACCCCGAGTGCTGACGCGAATGGCGACGTGGCCTTGCGTGTGAACGTCGGCACCTCGATGGGCGCCGGCACCGCGGCGACGTCCGCACAGTGGACCCTTCGCCTCGCGCCGGTCCCCGATCCCCCTCAGTTCGACGCGGTGCCCCGGATCAGCGGTGTGCCGCGGCCGCGCGAGGTACTGACGCTCCAGGCCTACGGCGCCCGCGACCCGGACGGCGACGCCGTGACAGTAAACCGTGAGTGGTTGCGCGACGGCATCCCCATCCCCGGTGCGACGGGCGAGACCTACCAGGTCGCGGATGCCGATGTCGGCCGTCGGATCAGCGCGCGCATCACCGCCAGCGATGGCAACCTGCAGGTGGTGGCGTTCGCCGACCCGCTGGTGATCGTCGACATCAACGTCATCGTGGCGAGGCCCGACCGGCTCTGGGTGGCCGAGAACGGTCCAGCGACGACCATGGCCGTCGTAGCTAACGACGTCTATTCTTCGGCCGCGCTTGCCGGCGGTCGTTTGGTGATTGTTTCCAGCCCGTCGCCGGGTACGGCGTCCATCGTGGCGGGGCCGCTTCCTGGCCCCGCCGACGACCTCATCCGTTACGTGCCTGCGGCGTCGTGGAGCGGCATCGATCGGCTGCGCTACCAGCTCTGCGAAGGCGGGGCGGCGCCGCGCTGCAGCGCGGCGGAAATGCAGATCACGGTGTCCCCGTCGATCGGCGGTGGCGTGGGGCCGATCCGCCTCGAGGTGCCGACGGGCAGCGGGTTCCGCGACCTGCAGGGCATCGGACTGCGTCCGCTGAGCAATGTCCTGTTCAACGCCAGCGCCTTGCATGCGCCCTCGGGATGGTCGCTGGTCACGAACCTCGATACGACGCCGGAGTCCCCGTGGGACCGCTCGTTCGAAGGGACGTCGTTCCAGATGCGTCGCATCGCGGCGTCCGCCACCCCCGTGGAACGGCATCTCGTGGTCGAGGCCGCGGGTTTGGCCGGTGACGTCGACCTATACGTCGGTATCGACGGCAACGGCGACGGCCAGCCTTCCGTGCTGGAGGTCGAATGCGCGGCCAGCAGTGGCGTTGGCGAGCGCTGCGACGTTCCCCTGACGCCGACGGCCAACCTGCCTCTCGACTACTGGGTCGTGGTTCACAACCGTGCCGGCGTGCGGCAGACGATCGGGGTGTCTTCCGCCGAAATTCCGCTGTCGGTTGGCGATGGTTCCCTCGTCGCGACCGCGCCTGGCAATGCACCTGCCGGGGCGTCGACGCCGGTCCGCCTGCAATGGAACGACCCGACCCTGCTGGCGACCGAGCGACGTTGGGGGGCCATTCGGATGATCGTGGACGGTGTGGTCCAGGCCGTGGTGCCCGTCGAGGTGAAGCGCACGGCCGCGGAATCGACGGCTGTCGCGCTGCAGGATGGTGTCGCTCGCACCTTCAGGATGCGTCAGGGTGAAACGCTGGACCACGCGTTCATCGACGTGCCGGCGGGTGCGACCGAACTCCGGATCACCACGCAGTCCGCCGCCGGCATCGCGCTGTCGGCCGTTCGCGCTCCGGCCGCGGCCAGCAGCGCGGCGCAGCCGTTGGTGCCTCGCGCGCCGTCCACGACGCCGGAAGGCCGCTCGGACGTCTTCGGTGGCAACGAGTCGGTGGTGATCGCCAACCCGGCGCCCGGCCGCTGGTATGCGGTGGTCGCGAACCCCGGTTCGGGCGCCGTCGCGCTTTCCTTGCGCGCCACCGTGGTCGGAACCGCCCCGCGCGTGCGGCCGGGGGGCTACTACAACCCGGGTCGCAGCGGCTCGGGACTGTTCGTGTATCCGGCCGGCGCGGCTTGGGCGGGTCTCTGGTACACGTATCTGCAGGATGGCACGCCAACCTGGTACTACCTGCAGGAAGCGGCGCCTGGAGCGAACGGCATCTGGCGTGGCGTGGTCTACCGGAGTGCCTGGTTCGGGACGAGGAACCAGCTGACCGCCATTGGCCACGCGACGATCACGCCGACATCGACCAGTGCCTTCACCCTCAGCTACACCCTGGACGGGGAAGTGGGCAGCGAGGCCTACGAGAACTTCGGCGGCGGGTGTCCGACGTTCGCGGGCGCGACGCTTAACGCGAGCGGGCACTGGTTCGATCCGGCGAGGTCGGGCAGTGGCTACAGCGTCCAGTTGTTCCCGAACTACGAGTTCTACACGGTGTTCGGTTATGACGCCCGCGGCGTGCCCCGTTACCTCATCGCCGAACGCAGCGGCATCGGCGCAGCCACGCAGACGCTCAACCTGGAGCAGAACACCGGTGCATGCCCGCTCTGCGTGCGGACGGGTGATCCGGTGCGTTCGCGCATCGGAACCTTCACCCGCACCTTCGCTTCCGGGACGCTGCAAGGCATCCAGCTCAGCGGCACCTACACGGCGGGCGTGCCGGGCACGTGGGCGGCGAGCGATGTGGTGACGCCGCTTGGCAGCCTGCAAGGTTGCCCGGTGAATTGAGGATCGCCCTTGCCGAGGGATCGGCCTGGGCCGGTCGTCTCGGCGCCGAGCGTTTATCATTCCGGGCCGGCTGATTGCCGGCCCTTTCATTTCAAGGCGTTGCGATGCGGATCGACACCAAGCTGCCGAAGGTCGGCACCACCATTTTCACCGTGATGAGCGTGCTCGCTGCCGAGCACGGCGCGGTCAACCTCGGTCAGGGTTTCCCGGACTTCGAAGTGCCGGTGCCGCTTCGCGACGCGCTCGCCCGGGCCATGGCCGAAGGGAAGAACCAGTACGCGCACATGGCCGGCGTGCCGCCGCTGCGGAAGGCGATCGCCGACAAGACCCTGCGCTGCTACGGGCATCGCCCGGACCCGGAAACGGAGATCACCGTGACCTCCGGCGCCAGCGAAGCGATCTTCGACGCGATCGCGGCCGTCGTTCGCCCCGGCGAGGAAGTCATCGTCCTCGACCCCTGCTACGACTGCTACGAGCCCGCCATCGACCTCGCCGGTGGCCGTGCGGTGCACGTGCCGCTGGATCCGGCCACCTTCGGCGTGGACTGGGCCGCCGTGCGCGCCGCCGTGACCCCGAGGACGCGGCTGTTCATGTTCAACACGCCGCACAACCCGTCGGGTGCGATGTTCGACGCGGGCGACATCGCCGAGCTGAAGCGTTTCGTCGCCGATTTCCCGCACGTGCTGCTGTTGTCGGACGAGGTCTACGAACACATCGTGTTCGACGGCCGTATCCACGAGAGCGTGCTGCGCTACCCGGAATTGGCCGCGCGCGCCTTCGTCATCAGCAGCTTCGGAAAGACCTACCACTGCACCGGATGGAAGGTGGGCTACTGCGTCGCGCCGCCCGCGCTGACCGCCGAATTCCGCAAGGTCCACCAGTACAATACCTTCTGCACCTTCGCCCCGGCGCAGTGGGCCTTCGCCGAGATGATCGAGCAGCACCCCGAGCACTACGAGGAACTCGGCGCCTTCTACCAGGCCAAGCGCGACCGCTTCGCTGCTCAGCTCGCCACGACGAAGCTCAAGGCGTTGCCGGTGCCGGGTGGCTACTTCCAGCTGGTGGATTACTCGGCGGTGAGCGATCTCGACGATCTCGCGTTCTGCCGCTGGTTGACCATCGAGAAGGGCGTTGCTGCGATTCCGTTGTCGCCGTTCTACGAGACGTCGCCGACCGGGCAGCGCCTTGCGCGCCTGTGCTTCGCCAAGAACGAGGCCACGCTGGATGCCGCCATCGAGCGGTTGGCCAAGCTCTGAGGCCGCGGCGATGAGTGATGCCTCGTCCTCGAACGGCCCCGACCGCGACCTCCGCATCGCCCTCGTGCAGGGCGACACCCGCTGGCACGACCCGGCGGGCAACCGCGCCTACTACGGCGGCTTGATCGCGCCGCTGGCCGGCCGCACCGATCTCGTGGTGTTGCCGGAGACGTTCACCTCCGGCTTCAGCAACGAAGCGCTCGCCAGCGCCGAAGACATGCAGGGGCCGACGGTCGCGTGGATCAAGGAGCAGGCGAGGGCGCTCGACGCCGCCGTCTGCGGCAGCGTGCAATTGCGTATTGAAGGCGCGCAGGCCGAATCGGAAGGCATCGCGCCGGGCGTCTACAACCGCCTGCTGTTCGCCACGCCCGACGGCGCGCTCGTGCACTACGACAAGCGCCACCTGTTCCGCATGGCCAAGGAGCACGAGCGCTATGCGGCCGGCGACCGGCGCGTGTTCGTCGATTGGCGGGGCTGGCGGATCTTCCTGCAGGTCTGCTACGACCTGCGCTTCCCGGTGTACATCCGCAACCGCTTCGACGCGACGCGCCCCGGTGCGTTCGATTACGACCTTGCATTGTTCGTCGCCAACTGGCCCGCCGCGCGCGCCTACCCGTGGAAGACGCTGCTTCGCGCCCGCGCCATCGAGAACCTCGCGGCCGTCATCGGCGTGAACCGCGTCGGCACCGACGGCAATGGCATCGCCTACAGCGGTGATTCGGCCGCGCTGGACCCGCTCGGCCAGCCGCTCGTCGAAGCGGATGCCGAGGTCCGCGTACTGGAAGCGACCTTCAGCGCCGAGCAGCTCCGGGGGCACCGCGAACGCTTCCCGGCGCAGCTGGATGCGGATGCCTTCGACCTGGGGCCATAGGACGGCCCTTGCCGTAGCGGCATGTCAACGCCATTTGCCCCGGCGCGTTTCTCCTGGATTGCCATCGCTTTCCGGAGCCCTGTGATGCGACCCTTCCTTGCGATCGTGGTGATGTTCGCCCTGACCGCTGGGCTTCTCCTTCCCGAGTCCGGCCGGGCGCAAGTCCGCCCGGCTTGGGTGACGCCGCCGGTCGCCTCGCCCCTGGTGGAGTACCGGCAATTCGACAGCGCCGTGGCCAGCGGTCCGATCAGCTACCACGTCTACTTACCCACGGCGTACGCGGCGCAACCGTGGCGCCGTTTCCCGGTGGTGTACTGGCTGCATGGGAGCGGGACGCCGACGGAGGGCATCCCCACGGTGGCGTCGCGTTTCCACGAGGCCATCGCCGAGGGACGGATTCCCCCCCTCATCGTGGTGTTTCCGAACGGCTTGCCCTACGGGATGTGGTGCGACGCGCGGAGTGGGCTCCAACCCGTGGAATCGGCGCTGGTCCACGAGCTGGTTCCCGTGGTGGACGGCACCTTCCGGACGCTTCCCGAGCGTCGTGGGCGCCTGCTCGACGGTTTCAGCATGGGCGGTTACGGCGCCGCTCGCTTGGGTCTCCGCTTTCAAGGCGTTTTCGCCGGCTTCTCGATGCTGGGTGCGGGGCCGCTCCAGCGCGATCTGCTCGAGGACCGGCCGGGCTTGCAACCGATCGAACTGCGCCGGCGCATCCTCGAAGAGGTGTATGGCGGCGATCCCGCGTACTTCGAGGCGCAGAGCCCGTCTACGCTCGCCGCGGCCAGCGTGGCGTCACTGGAGCGGCATCCACCACGCATCCGACAAGTGATCGGGACCCAGGATTTCACGCTGCAGGGCAACCGGGACTTCCACGCGCGCCTCACCCAGCTCGGTATCGCCCACGAGTACGTCGAAGTGCCCGGGGTCGGGCATGTGGTGCCGGGCTTGATGGAGGCGCTGGGCGATCGCTTCTGGGCCTACTACCGGGACGCCTTCCAGTCGCTCGATCCCCAAGGGTTCGCCAGCCACGACTACAGCGGCAACTGGTACGTGCCAGCGAACAGCGGCTGGGGGTTGGCCATCCAATCCTACGGGGGGCAGGTGCTGGTGCTCGGCTTCATCTTCGTGGATGGGCAGCCGACCTGGTTCTTCCTGCAGGAGCGTTGGTCGTCCCCGGACGTGCTGCAAGGCGCCGTCTGGCGCCGGACGAACCCGGGCGCGTGGGGCACGCCGCAATTCGTGCCGGAGGAGCAGCGTGATGCCACGATCGGCACTTTGCGGCTCGAATTCACGGCCCGCGACACGATGGAACTGTCGGGGACCGTCGCTGGGCGGCTGGTGCGGGCGAGCCTCGTCCGCCTGGAGTGACGCTAACCCGGCGCGCGTTGCGCCGCGCTACACCCACGCCGCCAACACCACCCGCTTGCCGTACTTCAGCTGCTCGTAGCCGTTCTCCGGCACGGGCAGCAGTTCGACCTTCGAGAAGCCCACCTTGCGCAGGATGAAGTGCATCGCCTCGAGGCTGGGGATCAGGCTGATGCCCAGCGTCGATGCTTCCGGGCCATGCGTTTCGTCGGTCTCGTCGACGATGACGAAGCTGCCCTCGATGGGCTTCACGAAACGGTAGCTGCCGTAGTCGACGACGCCGGTCTGGCCGGGGGCCACCTGTGTCTCGATCAGGCACAGGCGCTTGCACAGCGCCCGGGCTACTCGCAGCGCACCGACCGGGTTCTCGAGGTGGTAGAGCAGGCCGAAGCAGAGCACGAGGTCGTGCGTGCCGACGATCGCCGCCGACAGTCCATGGACATCGCCGCGCGAGAACGCAACGTGCTCCATTCCAGTAGCCGCAGCGATCAACCGCGCGTCCTCGACGTGCTGCTGCCGCGCGTCGATGCCGTGCACGGAGCCGAAGCCGAACTCGCGAAGCTTCAGCGAGAACCAGCCCTGGTGGCAGGCGAGGTCGATCGCACTCGCCCGCGACGCGCCCTCGGGGAACGCGCGCCGCAGGGCCTCGACCGCCATCGACCAACGCGTGTCATGGATGGCCAGGATGTCGGGTGCGTGGGCGCTGCCGGTCACCGCGCCCGAGGGCAGGGTGAACCGGTAGAACCAGTCCCGGGCGAGGACGTCGGCCTCGAGGCCGCGGGGGTCGGAGGCCGTCGTCATGGTCGGTCAGCGTGCCGGTGGGGTTCAGTCGATGTCGGGGGCGCCTTCGGGGAGGCGCGGTCCTTGGCCGCCGCGGCCGGGCTTGCGCTGCCCGCCACGCGGTGCGCCGCCGCCGGGACCACCCGGGCCGCGCGGGCCACCGCCGCCCGGACCTCGAGCGCCTTGGCCGCCGCCGCCGGGACCACGCGGGCCGCGGCCGGGGCCACCCTCACCGCGCGGGCCGCGGGCGGGACCACCCTCACCACGCGGGCCGCGGCCGGGGCCGCCGCCTTCGGGGCGTGGGCCGCGGGCGAAACCGCCGTCGCCGGCCGGCTTGCCGAACGGACGGTCACCGCGCGGCTTGCGCGGCGGGGCCACCTTCGAACCGGTCTCGACGCCTTCCGGCACGTACCAGCTGCGGAACGCGCCCGAGGCGCTGTCCACGCCGCCGGCCACGGCCTTCGGGCCGCGCGGCTTGCCGGCGTAGGGCTTGCTCTGGCTCGGCTTGGCTGGGCGGTCGCCCCAAGGCTTGCCGGCACCGGCTGCGCGCTCGCCGAAAGGCTTGGCGCCCGGGGCGCCGTCCTGCTTCTTACCGAACGGCTTCTTGCCGAAGGGCTTGCCGGCCGGCCGCGGGCCGCGGCTCTCGGCCGGGGCATCACTGCCCATCGGGCCGACGAAGGCCTTCGCGCCCTTCTTGCCGTACACCTTGCCGCCGGGCTTGCCGCGGCCCCGGGCCGGGCGCTCCTCGCGGATGTGGTCGAAGCGGCGCAGCTCGCGCTCTTCCTGGTCCAGCGCGCCGTTCACGTAGGACGGACCGCGCTGGTCGCGACGGACTTCGATGGCTTGCTTGCTGGCGCGGCGCTGGCCGATCACCGGCTGCAGCGTGAGCACGGCGTTCTGGTTCTCCAGCTTGAACTCGCGGCGCAGGGCCTCGACCTGGTCGGCCGACATTTCCGTGCTGTGGCCGCGCAGCAGTTCGCGCGGCAGCACGACGTTGCCGTAGCGCACGCGCTTCAGGCGACTGACCTGGAAGCCCTGGCTGTCCCACAGGCGGCGCACTTCGCGGTTGCGGCCTTCCTTGATGACCACGCGGAACCATGCGTGCGAATCACTGCTGCCGATGGCTTCGATCTCGTCGAACTTGGCCGGGCCGTCGTCCAGCTGGACGCCGCGCTTCAGGCGCTCGACGACCGCTTCCGGCACTTCGCCGTGGATGCGGCAGACGTACTCGCGCTCGACTTCGCTCGAGGGGTGCATCAGGGCATTGGCCAGCTCGCCGTCGGTGGTGAGCAGCAGCAGGCCGGTGGTGTTGATGTCGAGGCGGCCGACGGCGATCCAGCGGGCGCCCTTCAGGCGCGGCAGCGCTTCGAAGATCGTCGGGCGGCCTTCGGGGTCTTCGCGCGTCGTGACCTGGCCTTCGGGCTTGTTGTAGAGCAGCACGGCCGCGGGCTCGGTGAGCGCGGTGGCCATGAAGGTCTTGCCGTCGAGTTCGATGCGGTCGCCGCCCTTGACGATGCGGCCGAGCTCGGCGACCTCGCCGTTGACGCGGACTTCGCCGCGCGAGATGCGTTCTTCGAGCGAGCGGCGCGAGCCGAGGCCAGCCTGGGCCAGCACCTTGTGCAGGCGCTCTTCGATGGCGGGGGCGGCCGGGTCGGCCACGGAGGCCTCGCGCTTCAGCGAGAGGGTCTTGCGTTGGGTGTCTTTGCTCATCGGGCTCAAGGCGTGCGGTCGGAAACCGCGTCGTCGCTCTCGTCAGGGGTGGGGTCGGACGTCGTCACGACGTCATCGATGGCGCCCGCGTCATCAGCGACGGGGGCGGGGTATTCCGCGGATTCCGCCGCGTCGGGCATCGCGGCCGCGAGGGCCTGCACGGGCAGGGGATCCTCGAAGGGCAGCTGCGGTTCGAGTTCGCCGAGGTCGCGGATTTCCGACAGCGGCGGCAGTTCGTCCAGCGACTTCAGGTTGAAGTAGTCGAGGAAGAGCTTGGTGGTGCCGAACAGGGCCGGACGGCCCGGCACGTCACGGTGCCCGACCACGCGGATCCACTCGCGCTCCTCGAGCATCTTGATGATGTTGGCGTTCACCGCCACGCCGCGGATCGCCTCGATCTCGCCGCGGGTGATCGGCTGGCGGTAGGCGATCAGGGCCAGCGTTTCGAGCGTCGCGCGCGTGTAGCGCTGCGGGCGTTCGGCGAACATGCGCGCGACCCAGGGCTGCACGTCGCGCTGCACCTGGAAGCGGAAGCCCGAGGCCACTTCGACCAGCATCACGCCGCGGGAGGCGCAGGCGGCCTGCAAGGCCTCGATGGCCTGCTCGATGCTGCCGCGCGGCGCGGGCTGGTCTTCGGGGAACAGCGCGTAAAGCTGCGCAACCGTCATCGGGTGCGTCGCAGCCAGCACGGCGGCCTCGACGATGCGCTCGACGAGGCGGTTGTCCGACAGCGGCGCCTCTTTGGGCGGCGACTGCAGTTCGAATTCGACCGGAGTGTCTTCGGTGCTCATCGGGATCGTCATGGGTGGCGGGATCAGGCCGGTTCGAGGCCGCTGTCGCCGTCGGTGGGCAGGGCCGAGGGCGCTTCCGCGCCCGCGTCGCTGCGGGGTTCGTTGTCGTCGGAGCTGACGTCGTCGCCGTTGGCCGGTCCGCCGTCCTTGTCGAGGCGCTCGGACAGCGCCCGCACGTAGATGGCGGCGAGCGGGTCTTCCTGGACGATCTCGATCAGGCGCTCCTTGGCCAGTTCGAGGATCGCGAGGAAGTTCACCACCACGCCCAGCCGGCCTTCCTCGGCGACGAACAGGGTGCTGAACTCGGTGAACGTGGTGGCCGAGAGCCGGCCCAGCACCTCGCCCATCCGCTGGCGGACGCTGAGCGCCTCGCGCTTGATGGCGTGGTGGCTGAAGAGCTCGGCACGCTTCATCACGTCGCGCAGGGCCAGCAGCATCTCACGCAGGTCCACCGAGGGCGGTTCGACGCGGGTCTGCTTTTCGCCCGGGTCGGCGTGCACCACCACCGTGTCGCGCTCGAGGCGGGGCAGGGTGTCGATGTCCTCGGCGGCCTTCTTGAAGCGCTCGTACTCCTGAAGTCGGCGCACCAGCTCGGCGCGCGGATCCGATTCGACGCCTTCCTCGCTCGGCGGGCGCGGCAGCAGCATGCGCGACTTGATCTCGGCGAGGATCGCGGCCATCACCAGGTATTCGGCGGCGAGCTCGAAGCGCAGCTCCTGCATCACGTCGATGTAGCCGATGTACTGGCGGGTGATCTCGGCGACCGGGATGTCGAGGATGTCGAGGTTCTGGCGGCGGATCAGGTACAGCAGCAGGTCCAGCGGGCCCTCGAAGGCCTCGAGGATGACCTCGAGCGCGTCCGGCGGGATGTAGAGATCCTGAGGCATCTGCAGGATCGGCTGGCCGTGCACGATCGCCAGCGGCATTTCCTGCTGCTGGGGCGGCGTCGGGAAGACGCCCGCCGCGACAGTCGTCGCGTCGGCCAGCAGGTCTGCGCTGTGGCCCGGTTCCGGCGTGCCGGTCACGGGCGATGTGCTGCGGTGTGGACCACGGAGTCTCCGGGGTGCGGTAACGGCGTCCGGTACGACGTGGCCTCAGGCCAGGTCCACCGGTTGGAAGCCCTGACGCACCACGTCGGGAGCGGGCAGGGTGCAGTCGATGATGCTCGTGGGGCCGGGAGCGCAATGGCCCGCATCCAGCATCACGTCGACCGCGTGCAGCCACAGGTCGGCCACCTCGTCGGCCTCGTTGCCGAGGAAGGGCGCCTCGTCGGCGTCCATGTCGGGCGACCGCAGCGTGGTCGACAGCAGCACGTCGCCACAGGCCTCCAGCAGCGCTAGCGCGACCGGGTGCTCGGGGATACGAATGCCGATATCGCGCCGCTTGCTTCGGGCGCCCTGCTTCAAACGGTTCGGGAGCTGCCCGGAGGCCGGCAGGATGAACGTGACGGGTCCGGGGCTCAGGCGACGCAACAGGCGGAAGGCCGGGTCATCGAGCCGGGCAAAGCGGCTGGCGTCGCTGATCGAGCGGCAGAATAGGGTGAAGGGGTGCCGGCTGTCCAGTTGGCGGAGGCGTCGGGCGCGTTCCTCGGCCCCTGTCCCGTTCAGACTCCAGACCAGGGCATAGCCCGCATCCGTGGGGCACAGCGCCAGCCCGTCACGGTTGATCCGCTGTGCGGCGCGCTCCATTAGGCGGGTCTGGGGCGTCTCGGGATGGATCTCCAGACGGACCGAGTCACCCGCACTGATGCTCACGGCGTGGCGCCCATCGGGCCATAGGTCTGTTCCAGTGCGTTCTTCCCACTCCGCTCCGCTCGGACAAGCATTGCACGGTCGAAGTGCTCGGCCAGGGCGCGCCCGGTGGGGGTGTCGGGGAAGGCGATGAAGATGGGGTTCTCGACGCCGGCGTCGATCAATCGCACCGCGGGAAAGAAACCGCCGCGGTCGACTTCATGGCGAAGCACGTGGCCGTTGTCGAGCACGGTGTCGACCCTCTGGTCCACGAGTTTGCGGAGGTTCGTCCACGTCGGGCGATCGTTCGAGAGCGGTTCCAGCGTGGGCCCGTCGCGTCCCCCGGGGAACAGCGCGCCGTCCAGCGTCGGTCCGAAGCGGTACCCGTCGGCCAGACCGATCCGACGTTCGGCGAGAACCTCGACGCCGGTGAAGGTCCAAGGGTCGTCGGCACGAACCGCGAAGGCCGGGCGGTCGCTGGCGGCGGCGAGCGTCGGGTACACCAGCGCGGCCGATTCGCCCCGCACCGCGCCGAGCACGCCGTCGATGCGGCCGGTCTCGGCCTCACGGACGGCCCGCGCCCAGCTCATGCGGCGGATTTCCACCGGCCGGGCCGGGGATTCGAAGACCTCGCGGGCCAGTTCCACCAGATAGCCGGGACGCGTGGACTCGAAACAGACGTAGGGGCACCACTCGTCTGAGGCGAAGACCAGCGACCGGCCCTCCGGCAGAGTGCCGGCGGCAGTGTCTGTCGAGGGGGTGTCGCGCCCGAGAACGGGCGCGGCAAGAGCCATCAGCAGAACGGCGAGTCGGCCGAACGCCCCGCGGCGGGGTCGCGTGGTCACCTGCATTGACGGTCGCTGCTCAGCGTCGTGCCGCCCTCGGCTTCGAGGCGAGCTCATCGACCATCGCGCCGAATTCGATAGGCGACGGGGGCGCGAGCGACTTCACGCGGTCGCGGGCTTCCAGGCGGGCGCCGCCCTGGACGGTCGCGATGCTGAACTGCTCCTGCACCTGGGCCACCTGCACCTCGCCCACCGGCGTCTCGGTGGAACCGAGCGAGATCCCGGTGTCCGGGTCGATCAGCGCTTCGCCGGGACGGACCACGGCGAGGCGGTCGCCGGCGCTGACCACGCCGGCGCCAAGGTTGATGTAGGCCTGCATGCCCTCGACCTTGATGACGGAACCGGTGGCCGGCTGCGCACCGATCTGCTTGGCGAGTTCATAGACGGCCTCGTTGATCGAGGCGAGGACCGCCTGGCCGATCGGCGTCCGCGAGTACGCGCCGACGAAACCACCGAGCGCGCCGCTGCCGCCGATGCCGAGGCCGCCGAAATCGATACCCGATTCCTTGATCTCGCGCTCGATCTGTCGAGTGAAGACGACTTCGCTGGTCGTCGCGTTGATCAGGCGGATGTTCATGCCCAGCGAGGACGAGGACGAGTTGACGTTCACACCGCCGGCCAGGGCGCCGAGGCCGCCGAGGCGGCCTCCCAGCGCGTTGGCGATGCCGCCGACGTTCGTCGACTTGGCGTTGGTGCCCGGGTCGTAGGAGGTGATCACGGCTTCGACGAGGTACTCGGCGCCGAGGATCTGCCCCATGCCCGCCGCCGACGGCGTGGCGACGCGGCCGCTGGCGCCGAAGTCCTGCTCCTGCATCACGTTGCCGATGGCCTGGCGCTCGACGAGGCGGAAGCGACCGCTCTGGTTCAGTGCGTCGGTGATCATCGCCTCGATGCCATTGACCGGCACCGTCTGGAAGGCCCAGTCGACATTGGTCGAGCCGTACTGGTCGTTGGCGGTGTAGCTGGACACGCTGGAGGTGTTGTCGATCTTGCTCACCGCCACGCGCGCCTTGCGGCCGGCGTAGGGCGACCAGCGCATCTGCACGAGGCGCAGGGTGTTGACCGGCGTCAGGTCCTGCGGCAGGGCGATCTCGTTGCCTTCGGCGAGCGAGTAGGCGAGGGGCTCGGCGGCCACCGGCAGCGCGCTGGCGGCGGCAATGGCGAGGGCGGCGGTCAAGGCGCGGAACGGAAGCATGGCTTCTCCTGGGAAGCGGAAACGGGGGATTTCCATACGCATTCCGCCCGGGGCGGGCGGCGCGCTCGAGTCTAGCCCAAGGCTCCGCGCGGCTACACTGGGAGGATGACGAATCCGAATTCTCCGACCCGCTGGTACGTGATTCTCGGACACGATGCCGAAGGTGCCGGCCCGGCCCGCGCCGCGGCGCGACCGGCGCACCTCGCCCGGCTTGAGGCCCTGGCCGGAGCCGGCCGATTGAAGATCGCCGGCCCGCTGCCGCGCCAGGATGGCGTGCCGCCGGCCGAAGGCGGCGTCTCCGGAAGCCTGATCGTCGCCGCATTCGAAGACCTCGCCGGCGCGCAGGCATGGGCGGCCGACGATCCCTATGTCGCTGCCGGCGTCTATGCACGCGTCGACGTGCAGCCGTTTCTTCCGGTGCTGCCATGAGTGCCCCCGTCATCGAGGGCGGTCTCCCCCGGGAGGCCCGTGGCGCCGAGATCGAAGCGCGGTTGAGGACGGCCCTCCAGCCGCAGTCCCTGGAGGTGGTCGATGACAGCCACAAACACCGCGGCCATGCCGGCGCGGCTGATGGCCGCAGCCATTTCTCGGTTCGCGTCGTGGCGGAGGCCTTTGCCGGCCTCCGTCCGATCGCCCGCCATCGCCTCATCTACGAAGCGCTCGGGACCCTGATGGCGACCGACATCCATGCCTTGGCCATCGAGGCCCGCGCCCCGGGCGAGGCCGCCCCGTAGTCGTTACACTGGCAGGCCGCCCGGGGTGCATTTTCCTTGTAATCAAGGACTTGCATCGCCGAGCATCCCGAATTCAACGCTCCCGAAGCCGGTGCTTTCGCCCCCGCTTCGAGCCACCGGATCGCCCCGCGCATGCGTCTGTCCACCATCAAGCTCGCCGGCTTCAAGAGCTTCGTCGACCCGACCACCCTGCACCTGCCCACCAACATGACCGGCGTCGTCGGTCCGAACGGCTGCGGCAAGTCGAACATCATCGACGCCGTCCGCTGGGTCATGGGCGAAAGTTCCGCCAGCCGCTTGCGCGGTGATTCCTTCACCGACGTGATCTTCTCCGGCTCGTCGTCGCGCAAGCCGGTGTCGCAGGCCACGGTGGAGCTGGTGTTCGACAACAGCGACCAGGCCATCGGCGGCGAATTCGCGAAGTACAACGAGATCTCGGTGAAGCGCCTGGTCTCGCGCGACGGGCAGAGCAGCTATTTCCTCAACGGCGCGCGCTGCCGCCGCCGCGACATCACGGACCTGTTCCTCGGTACCGGCCTCGGCCCGCGCAGCTACTCGATCATCGAGCAGGGCATGATCTCGCAGGTCATCGATTCCAAGCCCGAAGAGCTGCGCCTGTTCCTCGAGGAAGCCGCCGGCATCTCCAAGTACAAGGAGCGCCGCAAGGAAACCGAAAGCCGCATCAAGGGCACGCGCGACAACCTCGACCGCCTGAACGACCTGCGCGAGGAGATCGACAAGCAGCTCGAGCACCTCAGGCGCCAGGCCCGTGCCGCCGAGCAGTACCAGGCCCTGCAGGCCGAACACCGCGAAAAGGACGCCCAGCTCAAGGCGCTCGAGTACCGTCGCCTGCAGGCCCAATCAGAAGCGCTGAATGCCTCGCTGTTGGACGACGAGACGAAGCTGCAGGAACTGCTCGCCGAGCAGCGCGCCGCGGAAGAGCAGGGCGAACTGACCCGTGAGCAGCACGCCGAGGCCAGTCAGCACCTTGGCCGCGCGCAGGCCGAGAGCTACCGAATCGGCGGCGAGATCGCACGCATCGAACAGCAGATCCAGCACCAGCGGGAACTGAAGCGGCGCATCGAGACCGCCCGCGCCGAAGCCGACGAGGCGCTGGCCGAGGTGATGCACCACATCGAGGCCGATGCCGCCCAGCTGATGCAGCTGGAAGAACAGGTGGCCGAAGCCGAACCGCGCCTCGAAACCCTGCGTGGCGGCGATGAAGATCGCCAGGACGCCCTGCGTGAGGCGGAAACCAAGCTCGCCGACTGGCAGCGCCGCTGGGACGACTACGCGCGTTCGTACGCCGAGTCCTCGCGTGCCGCCGAGGTGGAGCGCACCAAGATCGAATTCCTCGAACGCCAGTCGATGGAGGCCAACCGCCGCCGCGAGACGCTGGCCACCGAGCGCGCCGGCCTCGACCTCACCACGCTCAGCGAGGCGATGGAGACGCTGGCGCTGGAGCACGAAACCAAGCGCGCCGGCCTCGACGCGCTGGCCGAGATCCTCGATGCCAAGAAGGCCGTTCTGCTCGAGATCCAGGAGCAGCAGCGCCAGCAGCAGACCGAGTTGGCGGAAACCCGCAAGGCCACGCAGGCCGCCAAGGGGCGCATGGCCTCGCTCGAGGCCTTGCAGCACGCCGCGCTGGGACAGGAGAAGAGCGGCGCCCTCGAGTGGCTGAAGTCGCAGGGTCTGGCTGACCTGCCGCGTCTCGGCGAGGTGCTGACGGTCGAACCGGGCTGGGAAACCGCTGTCGAGACGGTGCTCGGCCACCTGCTCGAAGCGGTTGTCCACGACGACGCCGGCAGCGTGCGCGAAGCGGTTGCCCAGTTGGCGCAGGGCCGCGTGGCCCTCGTTGACGGTGCCACGGGCGGCATCGACGTGCCGGCGAGCAGCCTCGCCGCCAAGGTGCAAGGGCCGCGGGCCATCCGCGCGCTGCTCGCGCCCATCCATGCCGTCGAGGCGCTGGCCTCCGGCGAAGCCGAGGCGCACCGGGCTGGTCTGCGCACGGGCGAGGCCATCATCGATCGCACCGGCGTCTGGGAAGGCCCGGGCTGGCTGCGCTTCAACAAGAGCGGCGAGGCGCAGCAGGGCGCCTTGGCCCGCGAGCGCGAGATCAACGAACTCAAGCAGCAGATCGTGGCCCTCGCGGCGCGCGAGCAGGCGCTGGTCGAAGGCCAGCACGCCCACCGCGACGCCCTGCTGGTGGCCGAACAGGCCCGCGAAGACGCGCAGCGCACGCTGTACCTCGCGCATCGCAGCGTTTCCGAGATGGGCGGCCAGCTGCAGAGCCAGAAGGGTCGGCTGGAAACCGCGCAGGGCCGCATGGCCGCGTTGGATCGCGAGCTGGCGCAGATCGCCACGTCGATGGAATCGGCGCAGGTCGAAGTGCGCGAGGCCCGTGGGCGCCTCGAAGTCGCCACCGAGCGCATGGGCGACCTCGAGACGCAGCGAATGACGCTGGAGAACGAGCGCCGCCTCTTCACCGAGCAGCGCGAGATGGCGCGGATGTCGGCGCGCGAGGCCCGCGATTCGGCCCACCAGCTGGCGCTGGCGCTCGAGGCGCAGCGCACCCGCGTCAATGCACTCAACCAGTCGCTATCGCGCCTGCGCGGCCAGCAGGCCCAGCTCGCCAGCCGCCGCGACGAGCTCGCGGCCCAGCTTCAGGACGGCGACAGCCCGATCCACACGCTCGATGGCGAGCGCCAACTGCTGCTCGAGCAGCGCGTGATCGCCGAGAAAGACCTCGCGACAGCGCGCGCGAACCTGGACGGCATCGAGCAGGAACTGCGCGGATACGAACACAAGCGCCAGCAGCGCGACCAGGCCGCCATTGCGCAGCGCGAGCGCATCGCCCAGCGTCGGATGGAGGCGCAGGCGCTGGAGATCAAGGCGCAGCAGCAGGTGGAAGCGATCGCCACCGCCGGCCTCGAACTCGAGGCGGTCGTGGCCGGCTTGCCGGAGCAGGCGGACGCGGCCAACTGGTCGCGCAGCATCGGCGAGCTGGAAGGCAAGATGCGCCGGCTCGAGCCGGTCAACCTCGCGGCCATCCAGGAGTTCGCCGAGCAGAGCGAGCGCAAGGCCTATCTCGACACCCAGAACGCCGACCTCGTCGCCGCGCTGGAGCAGCTCGAGGACGCCATCCGCAAGATCGACCGCGAGACGCGCGGCCGATTCAAGGAAACCTTCGACCGCGTCAACGCCGGCGTGCAGGAGCTGTTCCCGCGCCTGTTCGGCGGCGGCCACGCCTACCTCGAGCTCACCGGCGAGGACCTGCTCGATACCGGCGTCGCGATCATGGCCCGTCCGCCGGGCAAGCGCGTCTCCAACATCACCTTGCTGTCGGGCGGCGAGAAGGCGCTGACGGCGGTCTCGCTGGTGTTCGCGATCTTCCGCCTGAACCCGGCGCCGTTCTGCCTGCTCGACGAAGTCGACGCACCGCTCGATGAAGCCAACGTCGGCCGCTTCTGCACGATGGTCAGCGAGATGAGCGAGAAGGTGCAGTTCCTCTTCGTCAGCCACAACAAGGCGACGATGGAGGCGGCCAAGCAGCTCGCCGGCGTCACCATGCGCGAGCCGGGCGTTTCTCGCCTCGTGTCCGTCGACCTCGCCGAGGCCACGCGCCTCGCCGGTGCGGCATAATCGCGCGGTCTCAACCACGCCAAGACCGCGTCTGGAGCCTGTTGGATGGAATTGTCCGGCCTGAGTGAAGCCAACATCCTGCGGATCGCCATCGGCGCCGCGGTGGTGGTGCTGATGGTGGTGATCTGGTTGACCGGCCGGAAGAAGCCCGAGCAGGGCGTGCGTCGCGACAGCGCCGACACTGAACGCCTTGCCGCGGCGTTCCCGAGTTTCGGCGCCGGCGGCCGCCGGGAGCCGACCTTGGGCGACGCGGTGGCCGAGACCGACAACGATGGCCCCGAACTCGATGCCGAGCGCGGCATCGCCGTGGACGATGCCGCCCCGGTTTCCCCCACGCGCTCCCAGCTCGGCGCGCGTCCTGACGCCAGCTTCGACCGCATCGTCACCCTTTACCTTGCGGCCCGCGCCGGCGAGGTGTTGCACGGCCCCGATATCGTCGTCGCCTGCGAGAAGGCCGGCCTGGCCTACGGCCACATGGGCATCTTCCATCGCCTCGACGACAACCACCCCGAGCGCGGCCCGATCTTCAGCCTCGCGAACCTGGTGAAGCCGGGTTCGTTCGACATGGCCCGCCTCGGCGAGATCCGCACGCCCGGCGTCAGCCTGTTCATGACCCTTCCGGGCCCGCTGAACGCCCTGGATGCCTGGGAAACCCTGCTGCCCGCCGCGCAGCGCATGGCCGAGCTGCTGGATGCCGTGCTGCTCGACGAGGAGCGCAACGCGCTCGGCCGCCAGCGCATCGCGCACCTGCGCGAGGAAATGCGCGCCTACGACCGCAAGCGCGACGCGCAGAACGTCCGCTTCTGAGTCCCAGGGCCGGCGCCCGTCGCCGGTCGCAGCGTGACACCGACGCGAGGTCCGCATGAGCGCCCCCGATCGCATCGACGAACTCCGGCGCCTGATCGCCGACGCCGACCACGCCTACTACCAGCTCGACGCACCGTCCATCCCGGACGCGGAGTACGACCGCTGGATGCGCGAGCTGCGCGAGCTCGAGGCCGTGCAGCCCGAACGCGTCACGTCCGATTCACCGACGCAGCGAGTGGCCGGGCGGCCCTCGTCGGCCTTCGCCGAAGTGCGCCATGCGGTGCCGATGCTGAGTCTCAACAATGCCTTCGCCGACGACGAGGTCGCCGATTTCGTGCGGCGCATCGTCGAAGCGGCGGGCGAAGGCGAACCGGCATTCTCGGTCGAGCCGAAGATCGACGGCCTCGCCATCACCCTGCGCTACGAGCGCGGCGTGCTCGTGCAGGGCGCGACGCGCGGCGATGGCACCACGGGCGAGGACGTGATCGCCAACCTGAGGACGATCCGTGCCATTCCCCTGGCGCTCCGTGTCCCGCCCGGCTTGCCAGTCCCGGAGGTCCTCGAGGTGCGCGGCGAGGTGTACATGCCGAAGGCGGCGTTCGAGCGCTTCAACGAGCGGGCGCTTGCGGCCGGCGAGAAACCCTTGGCCAACCCGCGCAATGGGGCCGCAGGTTCGCTTCGCCAACTGGATCCGCGCATCACGGCGAAGCGTCCGCTGGCGTTCTTCGCCTATGGCATCGGCGAGGTGCAAGGCTTCGAGCTGCCGGCGACGCATTCGGCGCTGTTGAAGTCCATCGCCGAGTACGGACTGCCCTTGGCGCCGCAAGTCGATGTCGCGTCCGGTCTCGAGGGCGTGCTGGCCTACTACCGTCGCATCGGTTCGGCCCGCGATGCCTTGCCTTACGACATCGACGGCGTCGTCTACAAGCTCGACCGCCGCGACCTGCAGGAACGGATGGGTTTCGTGGCCCGCGCGCCGCGCTGGGCCATCGCGCACAAGTTCCCGGCGCAGGAAGAAGTGACCGTGCTGGAAGGCATCGACGTGCAGGTCGGCCGCACCGGCGCGATCACGCCCGTGGCGCGCTTGAGGCCGGTGCGCGTGGCCGGCGTCGTCGTCACCAACGCGACGCTGCACAACGCCGACCAGATCGCGCGGCTGGATGTCCGCCTCGGCGACACGGTGGTCGTGCGTCGCGCCGGTGACGTGATCCCCGAGGTGGCGCGCATCGTCCCGGAGCGTCGCCCGCTCGCCGCCGACGGCACGCCGCGGCATCCCGCCTTCGTGATGCCCACGACGTGCCCCGAGTGCGGCTCGGCGGTCGAGCGCGCGGAAGGCGAGGCGGTGATGCGCTGCACGGGCGGCCTGTTCTGCCCGGCGCAGCGCAAGCAGGCGCTGATCCACTTCGCCTCGCGGCGGGCGATGGACATCGAGGGCCTTGGCGAGCGCTTCGTCGAGGATCTCGTCGATTTCGGCTACGTGCAGACCGTCGCCGATCTCTACCGCCTGACGCTCGATGACCTGCTGGCGATGAAACGCCGCGCCGATGCGCGCGATGGCGTGACGCCAGAGACGGTGAAGCAAGGGAAGATCGCGACGCGCTGGGCCGAGAACCTGCTGGGCGGCATCGACCAGAGCCGCAACACCGCGCTGGAGCGCCTGCTGTTCGCGCTGGGCATCCGGGACGTCGGCGAGGCCACGGCGAAGCAGCTCGTCCGCTGGTTTGGCGGCCTCGACGCGCTCATCGCCGCCAGCGTGGACGAGCTTCTCGCTGTGCCGGACGTCGGTCCGGTGGTCTCTGCGCGCATCCACGGTTTCTTCGCCGAGGCGCACAACCGCGAGGTGATCGTGGCACTGCGCGAACACGGTGTGCAGTGGCCGGAAGGCCCGCCGCAGCGCACCGCGGAAGGTCCGCTTGCCGGAAAGACGGTCGTACTGACCGGCGGCCTCTCGGCCTTCAGTCGCGACGAGGCCGGGGCGCATCTGGAAGCGTTGGGCGCGAAGGTCGCGGGCAGTGTGTCGAAGAAGACGTCGCTGGTCGTGGCCGGTGAGGCGGCCGGTTCGAAGCTCGGCAAGGCGCGAGAGCTCGGCATCGAGGTCTGGGACGAAGCGGGACTGCTCGACTTCCTCCGTGCCCAAGGTCGCATCGCGTGAACCCGCGCCACGAAGCCTTGCATCTCCGCGCCCGGCTGAACGCGCTGTTCCGCGACTTCTTCGCCACGCGCGGCGTGGTCGAGGTCGAGACCCCCGTGCTCAGCCGCGCCGGCAACACCGATCCGAACATCCGCAGCTTCACGCTGGAGTTCAGTGGCCCGGCCAGCGGTGGCCCCCGCCAGCGCTGGCTGCGCACCTCGCCCGAGTTCCCGCTGAAGCGGCTGCTCGCCGAGGGCTTCGGTGATTGCTACGAACTGGGGCGTGTGTTCCGCGACGGCGAAGCGGGTGGGCGGCACAACCCCGAATTCACGATGCTCGAGTGGTATCGCGTCGGTTGGGACCACCGTCGCCTCGCCGACGAGACCGTGGCCCTCGTCACCGCCGCGATGGCACTGGTGCGACGGCCGCCGGTCGCGTTGCGTTCGCTGGACTTCGCGACCTTGTATCGCGAAGCGTTCGGTCTGGACCCGCACACGGCCTCCATCGACGCCTTGAGGGCCGCGCTGGGTGAGATCCGCATCGATCCGGAAGGACTGACGCGGGAGGATTGGCTCGACCTGCTGATGACGCATCGACTGCAGCCGTCCTTCGCCGCCGATGCGATCACCGTGGTCCACGATTGGCCGGCGACGCAGGCGGCCCTCGCACGACTCCGTCCCGGCGATGCGCCCGGTGAGCCCACCGTGGCCGAGCGCTTCGAGCTCTATCTCGGCCCGCTCGAGGTGGCGAACGGCTACCACGAATTGAATGACGCGTCGGAGCAGCGCCAGCGCTTCCAGCGTGACCATGCCGTGCGTTCGGCGCGCGGTGATGCCTTGCCGCCGATCGATGACGCGCTGATCGCCGCGTTGCCGGCCATGCCGGACTGCGCCGGGGTGGCGCTGGGCGTCGACCGGCTGTTGATGGGGCTGGTCGGGACTACCCGGATCGCGGACGTGCTGGCCTACGACTTCGCGAGCGCCTGAACGGCCGGCATCGACGGTCGCGGTGTGGCGCACGTTTGCTGCGGAATTTCCCGGCCATTCATCGATCGCCGATGATGCTCCTCGTCGCGATCCATACCGAGGCCGCCCATGTCCGCACGCCACTCGTTCTTCGCCCTCGTCGCCCTCTTCGGGGCGTCGTCGTTCTCCATGCCTGCAGCCGCCCAGTACGGCTACGCGCCCGCCGAGCGCTTCCGGTGCGAAAGCCACGACGGCCGAACCAACCAATGCCGGGTCGACACCCGTGGCGGCGTTGTCCTGGTTCGCCAGTTGTCGCGTGGTGCCTGCATCGAAGGCCGCACCTGGGGTTGGGACCGGCGCGGTGTCTGGGTGAGTGAAGGCTGTCGCGCCGAGTTCGAGGTTGGCGGCGGCTACGCGGGCCATCCCGGAGGCGGCTATGGCGATGGCTACGGTGGTGGGTATGGCGGCGGATCGGTGATCCGCTGCGAAAGCCACAATGGCCGGCAGAACTACTGCGATTTGGATGTCCGTGGCGGCGTGGTGCTGGTGCGCCAGCTGTCGCGCGGTGCCTGCATCGAAGGCCGCACCTGGGGCTGGGACCGTCGTGGCGTTTGGGTGGCCGAAGGCTGCCGCGGCGAATTCGCCAGCGGTGGCGGTGGCCGGCCGGGCGGTGGTGGTTGGCAGGGCGGTGGTGGCTGGCAGGGCGGCGGCGGATGGGACGGCGGCCACGGTGGCGGCCGGATGGTCCGTTGCGAGTCTCAAAGCGGACGCACGCAGTACTGCGACATCGGCTACGCCCGCGACGTGCGCCTCGAGCGCCAGCTGTCGCGCGGCGAATGCACCGAGGGCTACACCTGGGGCTTCGACCAGCGCGGGTTGTGGGTCAGCCGGGGGTGCCGCGCCGAGTTTTCGGTGTGGTGACAGCGGAACGCTTTCGCGGCGCTTTCGCTGGTCGGACCGCCGTCGATGGCGTCGATGGTTTCGTCGTGGGTTCGCGTGCGGCGCGGCCCGCGGCCTTGGCGATGCGGCCCGAGGCGCGTAGCACCTGACCGCCCCAGGCCGCCGCGAGCTTGAGCGGCGGGAGGGCCATCGTCAGCGCTTCGGCGCTGAAATCACGGAGCTTGGCGGGGGCGATTTCCAGCGCTTCACCAAGCGGCGCCGGCAGCCAGTCCATTCCGGCCTTCCGCACGCGGCAGACGGCATCGGCGTAGCGCCCGGCCGCCCAGGTGGTGGCCACGGCGCGCGTGGTTTCCGCAACGAGCGGTTCTACCGGTGTGAAGCGCAGAAGGGGTTGGATCAGCGGTGTCGGCAGCCACTCGCCGAGCAGGTCGCGTAGCCCGTCCTTGCGGGTGAGCGGGCTCAGCTTGGCCTGAGTCTCGGCCACGGCGAGCACGCTCTCGATCTCCCAGCGCGCGGGCTTCAGGCCGTGCCGGGCGTAGATCGTCTTGACGAGGTCCCGACGCACCGTGGCGGGCTTCAGCCGTTCGGCGGCGTCGAGCATCCGTTTCGGAATGAACGGCCGCAGCAGGGGCAGGGTGTGGAGGGCCACGTCGATGGCGGCGCCTGCACCCGCCTGCACCGACGCGGCGTGGAGTCGGGCTTCGGTACCGGCAACGCTGGCCGTACGCTTCGGGCTCGTGGGCATGCCGGGTAGCATAGCGGCATGAGCATCGACTACGACCGCTACGACCGCATCCGACCCATCCAGTGGATGGGCGACCACCTGCTGCTCCTCGACCAGCGCCTTCTGCCCTTCGAGACCGTCAACCTGCGCTGCGACAGCGCGGCCGAGGTGGCCGTCGCCATCCGCGACCTCGCTGTCCGCGGGGCGCCGGCGATCGGCATTTCCGCCGCCTGGGGCGTGGTGTTGGCAGGACAGGGCACGCAGGCGGCTGATGGCCTCGAGGCCGAGCGCCTGATGGCCTCGCAGCTGGAGGCCTTGAACGCCTCGCGCCCGACCGCGGTGAACCTCATGTGGGCCATCCGGCGCATGCGCGCGGCCTTGCGCGCCGCCGGCGCGGACTGGCTTGCGGCGATTGCGACCGAGGCCGAGGCCATCGCCCGCGAAGACCTCGCGGCGAACCGTCTCATGGGCCAGCTCGGTGCCGCGCTGATCGCGCCCGGCAGCGGCGTGCTGACGCACTGCAATACGGGCTCGCTCGCCACCGCCGGCTTCGGCACGGCGCTCGGCGTCATCCGCGCCGGCGTGGCCGAGGGCCGCATCGCCAAGGTCTTTGCCGGCGAGACGCGGCCGTGGGGGCAGGGCGCCCGCCTGACGGCGTGGGAGCTGCAGCAGGACGGCATCCCGCCCACACTCATCGCCGATTCGGCGGCGGCGCATTTGATGAAGACCGGCGCCGTGCAGTGGTTGATCGTGGGCGCCGACCGCATCTGCGCCAACGGGGACACCGCCAACAAGATCGGCACCTATGCCCATGCGATCTCGGCGAAGCACCACGGCGTCAAGGTCATGGTGGTGGCGCCGTCGTCGACCGTCGACATGGCTACGAAGCACGGCGACGACATCGAGATCGAGCTTCGCGATTCGCGCGAGCTGCTGTTCGCCGGCGACCGGCGCGTGGTGGCCGAGGGCATCGCGGCATGGAATCCAGTCTTCGACGTGACGCCGGGTTCGCTGATCGACGTCATCGTGACCGAAAAGGGCGTGATCGAGCGCCCCGACGAGGCGCGGATGCGGGCCGTATTCGGGCCCGGTTGAACCCGGTTCTCAGGCGGCTGGCGGCAGGACCAATGAGTGTCGGGAAATCGCTTGTAAGTCATTGATTTTCCCGAAAGATCGGGTGCCCTGAACGGCGTGGCTCTGTTACACTCGGGGCTTCCGAATCGCTGTTGAGTCCGATGTCCGATCTCGCCAAGGAAATCATCCCGGTCAACCTCGAAGACGAGATGCGCAAGAGCTACCTCGATTACGCCATGAGCGTGATCGTGGGCCGCGCACTCCCCGACGTCCGGGACGGCCTGAAACCCGTCCATCGCCGCGTGCTCTTTGCCATGGACGAGCTCGGCGCGCACAGCAACAAGCCGTACTACAAGTCGGCGCGAATCGTCGGCGACGTCATCGGCAAGTACCACCCGCACGGCGACACCGCGGTCTACGACACGCTGGTGCGCATGGCGCAGCCGTTCTCGCTGCGCTACATGCTGGTCGACGGCCAGGGCAACTTCGGCTCGGTCGACGGCGACGCGCCGGCTGCCATGCGTTACACCGAGGCGCGCATGTCGCGCATCGCGCACCAGATGATGGCCGACATCGACAAGGACACGGTCGATTTCCAGCCGAACTACGACGAGAAGGAACTCGAGCCGACGGTGATGCCGACGCGCTTCCCGAACCTGCTGGTCAACGGTTCGGCGGGCATCGCGGTGGGCATGGCGACGAACATCCCGCCGCACAACCTCGGCGAGGTCATCGACGCGACGATCGCGCTGATCAACGACCCGGAAGCGACCATCAGCGATCTGATGCAGCACATCCCGGGCCCGGATTTCCCCACCGGCGGCATCATCAATGGCGCCGTCGGCATCCACGCGGCCTACCACACTGGCCGCGGCCGGGCGCGTGTCCGCGCTCGTGCGGAGATCGAGGTGGCGGCGAACGACCGTGAGGCGATTGTTGTTTCCGAATTGCCGTATCAGGTGAACAAGGCGCGGCTGATCGAGAAGATCGCCGAGCTGGTGAAGGAGAAGAAGCTCGAGGGCATCTCCGAGCTGCGCGACGAGTCCGACAAGGACGGCATGCGCGTCTACATCGAGGTGAAGCGCGGCGAGTCCGCCGAGGTCGTGCTGAACAACCTCTACGCGCAGACGCAGATGGAGACGGTGTTCGGCATCAACATGGTGGCGCTGGTCGACGGCCGCCCGCAGATCCTCAACCTCAAGCAGTTCCTCGAGGCGTTCGTCCGCCACCGCCGCGAAGTGGTGACGCGCCGGACGATCTTCGACCTGCGCAAGGCCCGCGATCGCGCCCACATCCTCGAAGGCCTGACCGTCGCGCTCGCGAACATCGACGAGATGATCGAGCTCATCAAGACCTCGGAAAGCCCGGCGATCGCGAAGGAGCGCATGCTCGGCCGCACCTGGCAGTCGGGTCTCGTCAGCGCGCTGCTGTCGGCCGCCGGCGCCGATGCCTCGCGTCCCGAGGACCTGCTGCCGGGCTATGGCCTGGTCGACGGCGGCTACCGCCTGTCGGAGGCGCAGGCGAAGGAAATCCTCGAGATGCGCCTCTCGAAGCTCACCGGCCTCGAGCACGAGAAGCTCACCGACGAGTACAAGACGCTGCTCGAGACGATCCGCGGCCTGATCGAGATCCTCGAGAACCCGGAAGTGCTGTTGCAGGTCATCCGCGACGAACTGCTCGCGGTGAAGGAAGAGTTCAACGACGCGCGTCGCACCGAGATCCGCGCCAGCGAGGAAGACCTCGACGTCCTCGACCTGATCACGCCGGAAGACGTGGTGGTCACTCTCTCGCACACCGGCTACATCAAGCGCCAGCCGGTCTCGGCGTACCGCGCCCAGAAGCGCGGCGGCAAGGGACGCTCGGCCACGGCGGTCAAGGACGAGGACTTCATCGAACGCCTCTGGGTGGTCAACACGCACGACACCCTGCTGACCTTCACCAGCGCCGGCCGCGTGTTCTGGCTCTCCGTCTACCAGCTCCCGGAGGCGGGCCCGAATGCCCGCGGCCGTCCGATCATCAACTGGATCGCGCTCGAGGACGGCGAGAAGGTGCAAGCCGTGCTGCCGGTGCATGAGTACAGCGAAGACCGCTTCGCCTTCTTCGCCACGCGCGACGGCACGGTCAAGAAGACGCCGCTCTCCGAGTTCGCCTTCCGCCTCGCGCGCGGCAAGATCGCCATCAACCTCGACGAGGGCGATGCGCTGGTCGACGTGCAGATCACCGACGGCAATCGCGATGTGATGATGTTCGCCAGCGGCGGCAAGGCCGTGCGCTTTGCCGAGGACGAAGTGCGCGCCATGGGCCGCACCGCCACCGGCGTGCGCGGCATGAAGCTGGCCGAGGGCGAGCACGTCGTCAGCCTCGTTGTCATCGATGGCGACAGCGACATCCTCACCGCCTCGGCCAACGGCTTCGGCAAGCGCACCGAGGTTGGCGAGTACCCGCGCAAGGGCCGCGGCACCATGGGCGTCATCGCGCTGCAGACCAGCGATCGCAACGGCGCGCTGGTCGGTGCGCTGCAGCTTTCGGAGCACCACGACCTGATGCTGATTTCCGACCAGGGGACGATGGTGCGCACTCGTGCGTCCGAGATCGCCCAGGTGGGTCGCAACACGCAAGGCGTCACGCTGATGCGTGTGGCAGCAGGCGAACGCCTGATCGCGCTCGAAGCCATCGAGGTCATCGAGGGCGAGACCACGGGCGACGACAGCGCGCCCGAGACCACCGACGAGGCTCCCGCGCCCAGCGCACCGAACTGACGCCCAAGGCGTCGAACAGGACGTCCCGATGCCGAACCGCCCCCCCAGTTTCTTCCTCGCCGCCGTCCTCGCCGTTGCTGGCGCCGCCTTCGTCCCGTCCCCCGCGGCCTTCGCCGCGGGGCCGTCGGTGGAGGATCTGGCGCAGGCGCGCGAAGCGGTGATGCCGCATGTCGTCAGCATCCTCGTGGTGCGCGAGGATTTCGAGGCCGGCGAGCCCAAGCTCAGCGTCGGCAGCGGCAGCGGCACGGTGATCAGTGCCGAGGGCCACATCGCCACCAACGCCCATGTCACCGACAAGGGCCGCAGTTTCCGGGTGGTGTTCGGCGATGGTCGCGAGCGCGAGGCCCTCCTCGTCGGGCAGGACACCGCCGCCGATCTCGCCGTGCTGAAGGTGCAGGGCGTCCCGACGCCGATGCCGTTCGCGCGCTTCGCCGAATCCGACGACCTCCGGCCCGGCGAAACCGTTCTGGCCATGGGCGCACCGTGGGGGCTGTCGAACTCGCTGAGCGCCGGGGTCGTCAACAACCCGCGGCGTCTGCTGGTCTCGCTGTTCGAGGACGAGGCGGACTACGAGGACAGCCTCGATGCCGACGCGCCGACCGGTCGCTACTACGCGTGGATCCAGCACGATGCGGCGATCGCCCCCGGCAATTCCGGTGGCCCGCTCGTCGATCTCGAGGGCCGAATCGTTGGCGTCAACACGCGCGGCATGCTGTTCGGCGGCGATCTCGCGTTCGCCATTCCCGCCGACGACGTCAAGGCCGTCGTCGGCGAACTGATTGCCAAGGGGCGCGTGCAACGCAGCACGCTGGGGCTTCGCCTCCGCTCGCTGCGCGGAAGCGGCGAGACGAAGGGCGTGATGGTCACCGCGGTCGAGCGTGCGGGGGCTGCCGCCAAGGCCGGGCTCGAGCCCGGCGATCGCCTGCTGTCGCTCGACGGCGTGGCGCTGGACGCCCCGCAGGCGGTCGATGTGCCGGCCATCCAGCGCCGTCTGGCCGAGCTTGTCGCCGGCCAAGCGATCGCGCTTCGCGTCGTCCGCGGTCCGGACGAGCGCACCGTGCGCGTCACACCCGAGGACACCGGGGAAACGCGCGGTGAGTCCGCTTCGTTCGCGCCCTTCGGCATCGCCGTTCAGGCGCTCACGCCGACGATGAGCGAGCGGCGTCGTCTCGATGTCGAACGCGGCCTGCTGGTGGCCAGCCTGCGAGCCGGCGGCCCGGCCGCGACGGCGCGTCCGCCATTGCCGGCCGGTGCCGTGCTGCTGAAGGTCGACGGCCAGCCGGTGGCGGCCGTGGCCGACCTGGCGCCGTGGTCGGCTGCTCGGCGGCCCGCCACGCCGGTGGTCCTCGAGTACCTCGCCGACGGGCAACGGCTCCTGTCGGCGCTCACGCCGGCCTGGGGCGACCGTTCGCGGCAGCCGCTTCCGGAGCTGCCGAAGGCCTGGGCGGGCGTCGAGGTCCAGCCCATCCCGACCTCGCTGGCGCAGACCATGGGCCTGCCGTCATCGGGTTTCCGCATCACCCGCCTGTACCCGGGTAGTGCGCTTGCCGCGGCCGGCGCGAAGGTCGGTGACCTCGTGACGGGGCTGGAGGGCCAGCCGCTGGAGGCCGTCAACGATTCCCGCGCCGAACTGTTCGCCCAGCGCGTTCGGGAGTTCGAGATCGGCGATTGCGTGGTGTTCGAGGGCCTGCGCGGCACGGAGCGCCAACGTTGGACGACCACCCTCGTGGCGTCGCCGGTGCCGGTCTCGGGATTGCGGACCATGGACGTCTCGAGCCTGCGTGCGCAGTTCCGTGAACTGGGCTTCCACGACCGCGTGGAACGCGATTTGCCGCTCGACCAATCCGGCGTGCTTCTTCAGGTCGTCGAAGGTGGCGGTGCGGCCGGCCTTGCGCACCTGAAGGCCGGCGATGTCGTGGTTCGCATCGCGGGCCAGACCGTCGACGGTCTGGATCGCCTCCGGCCAGCGTTGCAGGCTGCTTTGGCGGGAGAGGGCGAGCGCTTCGCGATTGACGTCCTCCGCCACGGCGAGGCGCGTATCGTGCAAGTCGAACGCCGTTGGATCCCGGAGACCCGCTGATGTCCATGATGTCCCCCCTGAACATGCTGTCCCGGTTCGCGATCCTGCTGGTGGCGCTCTTCCTCGCGTTGCCGATGCTGGCGTTGGCGGCTGAGGAGGACTACACGGACGCCTACCGTCGACTCGTGGACCAGCGCTCGCCGAGTGTCGTTCCGGTCAAGTACGTCATCACGGTCGCCGCTGGCGGGCAGGAGCAACGCAACGAGGACCGGACGCAGGGCGTGCTCGTCGCCGCGGATGGCCTGGTGCTGGTGTCGGCGCGAGCGGTGAGCTTCGATCTCGGCAGCCTCAATCGCCAGGCGCCCAGCACCGGCGGCGCGATGGTGGCGAATTCCAGTGATTTCCGCGTTCGGCTGCCGGGCTCGGACGAATGGCGCACCGCCGATCTGGTCACGCGCGACACCGAGCTCGGCCTCGCCTGGCTGCGAGTGCGCGACGCCAGCGGCCAGCCCTTCGTCGATTTCGAACGCCTGTCGCAGCCGGCGCCCGGCCGCGTGTTCTACACGCTGTTGCGCACGTCCGACGAATGGGGTGCGGTGCCGCTGGTGCGGCCCGGCATGATCCTCGGTGAGACCCGCGTGCCGCGCAGTTCGCTGCTGGTGGACGGGATGCCGGGCTTGGCGTTCGATGCCGAGGGGCGCCCGATGGGCTATGTCGATCTCGACCTCGCGGCGATGAGCCGCTCGCAGGGCCGGGGCCTCGGCCTCGATATGGCCGACATGGTGATGCACATGCTGCCGGCCCGCCGCGTGGCCGCTGCGACGCGCCTCGCTTCGGCGTTGCCGGTGGTGCGTCGCGACGACGAGGCGGAGTAAGGCCCAGAGCACCGCGCCAAGCGCGGTGCTCCAGTCTTGCGATTACTTCGGCAGGTGCTCGAGCACGTACTCGGCGGCCGAAACCTTGAACTCGCCCGGCGCCTCGACGTGCAGTTGCTTCACCACGCCGTCCTCGGCGTACAGCGCGAAGCGCTTGCTGCGCAGGCCCATGCCGAAGGCCGTGGCGTCGAGTTCGAGGCCGAGCGCCTTCGTCAGGTTGCCGTTACCGTCGGCGAGCATCTGCAGGCCTTCCGGCACGCTCTGGTGCTTGGCCCAGGCATCCATCACGAAGGCGTCGTTGACCGCCACGCAGGCCACGTCGATGCCGCGGGCCTTGAACGCCTCAAGGTGCTCGACGTAGCCCGGAAGGTGCTTGGCCGAGCAGGTCGGGGTGAACGCGCCCGGCACGGCGAAGAGCACGAGCTTGCGGCCGGCGAAGACGTCCTTGGTGTCGACGGCCTGCACGCCGTCCTTCAGCGCATTGAAGGTGGTCTGCGGGATGGTGTCGCCGATCGCGATGGTCATGCGGGAGCTCCGTGGGGGAAAACCGGAAGTGTAGCGGCCACCCGTGACGGCGGCGTCCGGAGTCGGCCCGGCTGCGCGCCGCGCGCTGCTTGCAGTAAGGTGCCGCGATGGAATTCAAGGACTACTACGCGGTGCTGGGCGTCGAACCCGGTTCCGGTGAGAGCGAGATCAAGCAGGCCTTCCGCCGGCTGGCCCGCAAGTACCACCCCGACGTCAGCAAGGAGAAGGGCGCCGAGGATCGCTTCAAGGCGATCAACGAGGCCTACGAAGTGCTGCGCGACAAGGAGAAGCGTGCGCAGTACGACGCCCTGCGGGCCGGCGGCTATCGCCCCGGGCAGGATTTCCGCCCACCGCCGGGATACGGCGGCCCCGGCGGTTTCGGCGGCGGATTCGGTGGTGCCCCCGGTGGCGCCTTCAGCGATTTCTTCGAGGCCTTCTTCGGGGCCAAGGCGCGACAGCGTTCCGCCGGCGCCGGTCCGTCCCCGGGTGCGCGTGCCGGTGCGCGCCCGCCGAGGGAGGACCAGCGATTGGGCTTCGCCATCCCGCTCGAAACGGCTTACGCGGGCGGCACGGTGCGCATCGACGTCGATGGGCGCCAGTTCGAGGTCAAGGTGCCGGCCGGCATCCGCGTCGGGCAGGTGATCCGCTTGGCGGGCAAGGGCCCCGGGGGTGGCGACTTGCTGCTGGAAGTCGACTTCGCACCGCATGCGCAGTTCGAGGTGGATGGCCGCAACGTGCTGTACGTGCTGCCGCTCGCGCCTTGGGATGCCGTGCTCGGCACGACGGCGACAGTGCCGACGCTGGGCGGCGCGGTCGAGTTGAAGATCCCCAAGGACTCCGACGCGGGACTGAAGCTCCGGCTGAAGGGTCGCGGTCTGCCTGGTGCCTCGCCGGGCGACCAGATCGTCGAGATCGAAATCACCGCGCCGAAGCCCGAGAACGAAGCGCAGCGTTCGCTGTATCGGCAGATGGCGCTGGCCTTCGGCGACAACGTCGCCCCCTAGTTCCTCGCCGCCCCGTGGAAACGACGAAGCCCCGCGATTGCGGGGCTTCTTTGCTGCCGCTTTGCTGCGCTGGTGCCGATCAGCCGCCCAGGGCGCCCTGGATCGCTTCCGTGAGCTGCGCGTCCGTGAACGGCTTGGTGATGTAGGCCTTCGCACCCTGGCGCATGCCCCACACCTTGTCCGTCTCCTGGTCCTTCGTCGTGACGAGGATGATCGGGATGTGGCCGGTGTCCGGGTCCTTGGAAATGGCGCGCGTGGCCTGGAAGCCGTTGAGGTTCGGCATCACGACGTCCATGAGGATCAGGTCGGGGCGCTGCGCCTTCGCGACTTCGACGCCGCTGGCGCCGTCCTCGGCGGTGATCGCTTCGTGGCCGAGCTTCTCGACGATGCGCTTCATGCTGACGAGCTGCGACGGCGAGTCGTCGACGATCAGGATACGTGCCATGGAAATCTCCGGTAAGACCCCGCGATTGTAAGCGCGGTTCGCCTCGCTTGGGCAAGACCGCGGTCACGGAGCAGCGGGGTGGCATTCGCGGGCGGATCCGGCCCTCGCGTGCGTCCTCAGAGCCGGACGAGCGTCCTGCCGCGGGAGCCACCGGCCAGCATGTCGGCGAACACCGCGGGGAGGCCCTCGAGCCCCACCTCGCGGGTCGCGATCTCGCCCAGACAGACGGGCTTCCAATCCGACGAAAGGCGCCGCCAGACCTCGTCGCGCAGGTCCCTCGCGGTTCCCGCCGAGGCCACGCCGATCAGCGATACGCCGCGGATGATGAAGGGCATGACCGTCGTCGCCAGATCGTGCGTTGCAGCAAGGCCTGCCGTGGCCACGTTGCCGTAGGGCGCGGTGTGGGCCAGCAGGGCGTGCAGCATGGGCCCGCCGACGTTATCGAGGCCGCCGCCGAAGCGGGCGGAATCCATGGGCTTGGTCGTGGCCAGCGCGTCCCGGCCCAGCACCTCGGACGCGCCCAACGAGTGCAACCAATCGGCCTGGTCGGATTTGCCGCTGATGGCGTGCACCGCGTAACCCGCCGTCGAGAAGATCGCAATGGCGAGGCTGCCCACGCCGCCGGTCGCGCCAGTGACGGCAAGCGGCCCGAGGTCGGGGGCCTGCCGGTTGTCCTGCAGGCGCAGCAGGGCGAGGCCGGCAGTGAAGCCGGCGGTGCCAAGGATCATCGACTCGCGCAGGTCGAGCCCGGCGGGCAGAGGAATGGCCCACTTCGACTCGAGCCTCGCGTAGGCCGAGTAGCCACCATCGCGGGATTCCGAGAGCCCACAGCCGGTGCACAGCACGGCGTCGCCCTCCTTGAACGCTGGATCGCGGCTCTGCACGACGTGGCCGGCGACGTCGATGCCGCCGATGAGCGGGAACTGCCGGAGGATCTTGCCTTTGCCCGTGCCGGCCAGCGCGTCCTTGAAGTTCACCGAGGAATAGGCCGTCCGGATGACGACCTCACCGGGCGAGAGCGCATCGAGCGCGACATCCTCGATACCGCTGCGGTAACCGGCGGTGTCGCTGTGGATGCGGAAGGCGGGGAAGGTGGCGGGGATCGACATGGGTGGGCTCGCGGGGCCTGGAAACGACGAGGGCGCCCGAAGGCGCCCCCGAAGTATCGCCGATGGATAGGCGTCAGTTGACCTTGTGGATCGCCCGCTTGTGCACGGCCATGGCGGCGTCGTGCACGGCCTCGCTCATCGACGGATGCGCGTGGCAGATGCGTGCGAGGTCGTCGGCGCTGCCCTTGAACTCCATGGTCAGCACGCCCTCGTGCACCAGCTCCGAGACGTTGGCGCCGACGAGGTGCAGGCCGAGGACGGTGTCGGTTTCCTCGTGCGCGATCACCTTCACGAAGCCCGCCGGCTCGGCCATCGCCACCGCGCGGCCCACGGCCGCGAAGGGGAAGGTGCCGGTCTTGTAGGGCACGCCCTCGGCCTTGAGCTGCTCCTCGGTCTTGCCGACCCAGGCGATCTCCGGCTCGGTGTAGATGACCCACGGAATGGTGTCGAAGTTGACGTGGCCCGGCAGGCCGGCGATGAGTTCCGCCACCGCGATGCCTTCCTCGAAGCCCTTGTGCGCGAGCATCGGGCCGCGCACGCAGTCGCCGATCGCCCACACGCCTTCCACACCGGTGTGGCAGTGGTCGTCCACGACGATGCGACCGCGCTCGTCGAGCTGCACGCCGGTGCCTTCGGCCAGCAGGCCCTTGCTCGCGGCCTTGCGGCCGACGGCGACCAGCAGCTTGTCGAACACCAGGGTCTGCTCGCCATTGGCGTCGGTGTAGCTCAGATGCACCTCGCCCTTCTTCACTTCCGTCTTCGTGCACTTGGCGCCGAGGCGGATGTCGAGGCCCTGCTTGGTGAATTCCTTCTGCGCAACCTTGGCCACGTCGCGGTCGACCACGGCGAGGAAGTCCGGCAGGCCTTCGAGCACGGTGACCTTGGCGCCGAGGCGGCTCCACACGCTGCCGAGTTCGAGGCCGATCACGCCGGCGCCGATCACGCCGAGGCGCTTCGGCACTTCGGTGAAATCAAGCGCGCCGACGTTGTCGACGATGTGCGTGCCGTCGAACTTCGCGAACGGCAGTTCGATCGAATCCGAACCTGCGGCGAGGATGACGTGCTTGCCTTCCAGCGTGACTTCGGAACCGTCGTGCTGTTTCACCAGCACCTTCTTCCCCGCCTGCAGCTGGCCGAAGCCGTAGAAGGCCGACACCTTGTTGGCCTTGAACAGCGCGGCGATGCCGCCGGTGAACTGCTTCACGATCTTGTCCTTGCGACCGATCATGGTCGGGATGTCGATCGCGGCGTTCGGCGCGCTGATGCCGTGCTCGCTGAAGATATGGCCCATGTTCCACCACTGGCGGCTGGAATCCAGAAGGGCCTTGGACGGAATGCAGCCCACGCGCAGGCAGGTGCCGCCGAGGGCGGGCTTGCCGTCCTTGCCGAGCGCAGCGTCGATGCAGGCGGTCTTCAGGCCAAGCTGCGCCGCGCGGATCGCCGCGTGGTAACCGGCCGGGCCGGCACCGACGACGACGACGTCGAACTGTTGGATCTCGCTCATGTCGGGCTCCTTACAGGCCGAGCAGCATGCGGTGCGGGTTTTCCAGCTGGTTCTTGATGTCGACCAGGAACTGCACTGCGTCCTTGCCGTCGATGATCCGGTGGTCGTAGCTGAGCGCGATGTACATCATCGGAGCGATCACGACCTGGCCGTTCTCGGCGATCGGGCGCTCCTTGATGGCGTGCATGCCGAGGATGGCGCTCTGCGGCGGGTTGACGATCGGCGTGCTCATCAGCGAGCCGAAGGTGCCGCCATTGGTGATGGTGAAGGTGCCGCCCTGCAGGTCCTCGAGGCCCAGCTTGCCGTCGCGCGCCTTCTTGGCGTAGCCGGCGATGGCCGCTTCGACGTCGGCGAAGCCCATGCGCTCAACGTTGCGCAGAACCGGCGTCACCAGGCCCTTCTCGGTCGCGACCGCGATCGAGATGTCCGAGTAGCCGTGATAGATCACGTCGTCGCCGTCGACCGAGGCATTGACGATGGGGAAGCGCTGCAGCGCGTTGGCCGCGGCCTTGGCGAAGAAGCTCATGAAGCCGAGCTTGATGCCGTGCGTCTTCTCGAAGGCTTCGCCCTGCGCCTTGCGCATGGCCATCACTTCGCGCAGGTTCACTTCGTTGAACGAGGTGAGCATGGCGATGGAGTTCTTCGATTCCATCATGCGTTCAGCGATGCGCTTGCGCATGCGGGTCATCGGAACGCGCTCTTCCGGACGCGCGCCGCCACCCTTGGCGAAGTTGACCAGGTCTTCCTTCGTCACCGCGCCGCGGCGGCCGGTGCCGGCGACCTCGGCCGGATTGATGCCGTTCTGCGCGGCGTAGAACGCAGCGCCCGGCGGCAGGCCGGCGTCGCTCTTCGCGGCGGGCGCCGGTGCGGCGGCCTTGGCGGGCGCGGCAGCGGGAGCCGCGGCGGCAGGAGCGGCCGTCGGGGCAGCGGCGGCAGGTGCCGGCGCGGCGGCCACGGCGCCTTCCTCGACGATGATCAGCAGCTGGTCGGAATTGACGGTGTCGCCCACCTTGACCTTGAGCTCCTTGATCACGCCATCGACCGTCGACGGCACTTCGAGCACGACCTTGTCGGTCTCGAGGTCGACCAAGTTCTCGTCGCGGCGGACGCTGTCGCCCACCTTCTTGTGCAGGGCGGCGATGACGGCGTCGGAGACGGACTCGGGGAGCGGCGGAACCTTGATTTCAGTGGCCATGGCGGGCGTTCTCGGTCGGGGTTCGATATCGGGAGGAGCGTGGGGCAGGGGCGGGCCCCTGCGGCATGCGTTGAGGGGGCGAGTCGCTTACTCGGCGACCGCCAGGACCTGCGGGCCGACCAGCGCGGCTTCGAGCAGGGCGGCCTGTTCGAGGTTGTGCTGGCTGAGGTGGCCACAGGCCGGCGCCGCGGATCGACCGCGGCCGGCGTAGCTGAGGGTCTGGCCCTTGGCGAGACAGGCTTCGACGTGGTGGCGGATCTGGTACCACGCGCCCTGGTTCTGCGGCTCTTCCTGGCACCAGATGACTTCGGCGGCCTTGCCGAAGCGCTTCAGTTCGGCCGTGAGCTCGGCGCGCGGGAAGGGATAGAGCTGTTCGACGCGCACGATGGCGACGTCGGTGAGGCCGCGCTTCTCGGCGTCCTCGACGAGGTCGTAGTAGACCTTGCCGCCGCAGACGACCACACGAGTGGCCTTCTTGGCGTCCTTGGCCGTGCTGTCCGGGATCAGGGTCTGGAAGCTGCCCTTGGCGAGGTCCTCGAGCGTCGACACGGAGAGCTTGTGGCGCAGCATCGACTTCGGCGTCATCACCACCAGCGGCTTGCGCGTGCCGCGCAGCATCTGCCGGCGCAGCATGTGGAAGCTCTGCGCCGGCGTGGTCGGCGTGACCACCGAGATGTTGTGGTGGGCGCAGAGCTGCAGGAAGCGCTCGAGGCGCGCCGAGCTGTGCTCGGGGCCCTGACCTTCGTAACCGTGCGGCAGGAACAGCACGAGGCCGCAGAGGCGGCCCCACTTGGCTTCGCCCGAGGTGATGAACTGGTCGATGACGACCTGGGCGCCGTTGGCGAAGTCGCCGAACTGGCCTTCCCAGATGTTGAGCGTGGTCGGCTCGGCGGTGCTGTAGCCGAACTCGAAGGCCATCACGGCTTCTTCCGAGAGCAGCGAGTCGATCACCACGACGTGTTCGGGGTTCGAGACCAGTTCGCGCAGCGGCATGATCGCTTCGCCCGAGGCCTGGTCGTGCTGCACGGCATGGCGGTGGAAGAAGGTGCCTCGGCCGGCGTCCTGGCCGACGAGGCGCAGCTTGAAGCCTTCCTTCAGCAGCGTTGCGTAGGCGAGGTTCTCAGCGAAGCCCCAGTCCATCGACAGCTCGCCGGCCGCCATCTTGCGGCGGTCCTCGTAGATCTTGGCGACGCGCGGGTGCAGCTTGCGGTCTTCCGGAACGGTATTGATCTGCTGTGCGAGCGCGTCGAGCGTCTTGCGGGCGACCGCGGTCTTGACCTCGTCGCTGAGCGAGCCCTTGAAGTAGGGCGACCAGTCGACGCTGACGCTGTCCTTGGCGGCCGTGGTGACATCGGCCGTCACTTCGCCCTTGTCGAGCTTGGCGCGGTAGCCGTCGACGAAGGCCTTGGCCTCATCCGCGCTGATCACGCTGGCTTCGATGAGGCGGTTGGCGTAGAGCTCGCGGGTGGTCTTGCGGGCGCGGATGTTCTGGTACATCAGCGGCTGCGTGGCTGCCGGCTCGTCGGCCTCGTTGTGGCCGTGACGGCGGTAGCAGACGAGGTCGATGACCACGTCGCTCTTGAAGGTCTGGCGGAAGTCGAACGCGAGCTGCGCACAGAACGCGACCGCTTCCGGGTCATCGCCGTTCACGTGCAGCACCGGCGCGCCAACGATCTTGGCGGGGTCGGTGCAGTAGAGCGTGGAGCGGGTGTCGTCCGGGCGGCTGGTGGTGAAGCCCACCTGATTGTTGATGACGATGTGCAGCGTGCCGCCGACCGCGAACCCGCGGGCCTGCGACATCTGGAACAGTTCCATGATGACGCCCTGGCCGGCGAAGGCCGAGTCGCCGTGGATCAGCATGGGCAGCACCTGGCCGCGATCCTTGTCTTCGCGACGCATCTGCCGCGCGCGCACCGAACCTGCGACCACCGGGTTCACGATTTCAAGGTGCGAGGGGTTGAAGGCCAGCGCGATGTGCACCGGGCCGCCCGGCGTGGCGATGTCGGCCGAGAAGCCCATGTGGTACTTCACGTCGCCCGAGTGCGCCGGATCGTCGTGGTGCTCGAAGCGGCCCTCGAACTCGGCGAACAGCTTGGAGGGCGGCTTGCCCAGCGTGTTGACGAGCACGTTGAGGCGGCCGCGATGGGCCATGCCGATGACCATGTCCTTGACGCCGTTCGCGCCGGCGCGGCGCACCAGCACGTCCATCGCCGGGATCAGCGCATCGCCGCCCTCGAGCGAGAAGCGCTTCTGGCCGACGTACTTGGTGTGCAGGTAGCGCTCGAGGCCTTCGGCCGCGGTGGTGCGCTCGAGGATGCGGGTCTGCTCATCCTTGCTGAAGCCGAAGCGGCCGGCGGCCTTCTCCAGGCGCTCCTGCATCCAGTGGCGCTGCTTCGCATCGCTGATGTGCATGAACTCCGCGCCGATGACGCTGGAGTAGGTCACGCGCAGCTTGGCCAGCAGGTCCTTGAGCTTCAGGCGTTCGGCGCCGAAGTAGGTGTTGACCGGGAATTCGGTGTCGAGATCACCCTTGCCGAGGCCGTGGAACTCGAGCTCGAGGTCCGGGGCTTCCGGCTTGCCAGCCATACCGAGCGGATCGAGCGAGGCGCCGAGGTGGCCACGCGAGCGGTAGGCCGTCACCAGCTTGCTGACCGCCGCCTGCTTCTTCGCGGTGTCCTCGTCGACGCCGCCACCGAGCCCCTTGGCGGCCAGCATGCCGGCCACCTGCACGCGAGCCATCGCGTCGGAGTGCGGCACGTCGGCGCTGCCGCCGAAGCCGTCGAAGTAGGCCTTCCATTTCGCGTCGACCGAGGCCGGGTCGCGGAGGTACTGCTCGTAAAGCTCTTCAATGAACGCGGCGTTGCCGCCGGAGAGCTGCGAGGACTGGGCGAAGGTCTTGAGAAGGCTGGCCACGGCGATCCTGGGTGCGTTGGGCTTCAACGGGTTGCTGACGCAAGTGCTTGATGGGCAACGAAACCCGGGCCTTGGCCCGGGCGGCGCCGCGCGATTATAGACCTTCACGGAGCGATTGGGGCTTGACGTGGGGGCTTTGTATTGGCCTATTGATACACATGGACGCATCGCAGTGGCAGGTTTCCGTAACGTCGCCGGTTCCCATCTATCGGCAGATCACCGAGCAAGTGCGGCGCTTCGTGGCCGCAGGCCAATTGCAGGTCGGTGAGCGGCTGCCGTCCGTCCGCGCGATGGCCTCGCGCTTCGGCATCAATCCGATGACGGTCAGTCGGTCCTATGCCGCGCTGTGCGAGGAAGGCGTGCTGCTCCGGCGGCGCGGGGCAGGCATGGTGGTGGCGCCGCGCACGGGAAAGGCGGGGCTCACCGCGGAGGCGCGGCTTCGCCTGCTGGAAGCGAAGCTGCAGGAAGTGATCCTCGAGGCCAACGATCTCGGCTTGGCAGCGGGCCCGGTTTGCGAACGGCTACACGCGTTGTTCCTTTCCCCGCTGTCGCCCGAAGCGCCTGCACTTCGCCGCCGGCGTCGTCCGGCCGCGCCGAAAGCATGAAAAATCGCCACCTTGGCCCTGCGGAATCCGACACCCCTGCGGACCATCGGCCCTGCAGCGCCGGCAACGTTGGTGCGGGACGCCGTTCCGTGATGCCATCCGACGGCGTATCGGCCGCCCTCTTGAGGACTTTCATGATTTCGCGAGCACCTGCTTGGCGTTGCCCCCCCCTGTCGGTCGCCACGGTCCTGATCGTGGTGACGCTCGGCGGATGCACCGCCTTCGAACGCGGCGCGGATCAAGGCGATCCGCCCACCGATCCCGTCACTGGCTGCCCGGATCTCAGCGGCGGCTACGCCCTCCAGCCGCTGACCGCGGATGGCGATCCCGATCCGGGTGTTGATCCAGAGAAGCCCTCCCGCCTCGACGGCGTGTTCTCGCCGAGGGGCGGCCAAGGCTACGGCGCTGGCGACCTGTCGCAGTACGAGGGCGTGGTCGTGCACTCCGACGGGACCCATGCCATCGAGCTGCACTTCCTCCGTTCCTTTGGCAACGTGATGGCGGAACTCGAAGCGATCCGAGAGCATCAGCGCCCGCGATACGCCGAGTGGTACGCGCTGATGCAGCCGACGAGCCGTGCGGCCTTCGTCGCCCGCAACGGCGAGCCGGTGCTGCAGGCACGGCTCCGTGACCTGGGCCCAGCGACGGGCACGGTGGTGCGTCTGGATCGGGGCCGGGATTTCACCTGCGAGGACGGCTGGGTGGTTTTGCCGCGCGAGCACCTCGCGCCGGTGCGGATGACGCTCGATGACGGTGGGCATCTGGTGTTCGAATCCAAGGAATGGACCTATACCGCCATGGGCGGCTGGGGCGACCAGTCCTGGCGCGTGCCGACCGGCGCCTACTTGGGCACTGCGCGGTGGGCGCGCGACGCGTCGATACAGCCTTGGGACGCGGATCGTGTGTCTCTGGGGTACGTGTTCGCTCGCCCCGCTGATGCGATCGAGCAGGAGCAGGCCGTCGCTGCGGCCAGCGCTCGCCGCAGTGCCGAGCGGCGGTATGCCGATCCCGATGCGGTGCGCGATGCCTTGCGTCCGCTGCTTCCGGCGGGCGTCACCATCGAATCCGTCGAAATCGCGCAACTGCCGTTCATCGGGCACCGCGTCCGCGTGCATGCGGTGCCCAGTGACCCGCTGATGGACGGGGAGGAACAGTGGCGCCGGCTGGAGTGGTTCCTTGCCGCCCTGAAGGAGGGCGATCCGGGGCACATCGAAGACCGCGAAGTGATCAAGCGGGTGATCTCGAGCGGTGGGAAGGTACGCCACGAGTTCGAAATCTTCCTCGACACCCATCCGGCGGTCCAACCGCCGAGCGAGCGCGTCCTGGTGAGCTTCACTCCGGCGCCGGGGAGTGATGCCTCCGCCACGGACGCGCCACAGACCGCATCGTCCAATCCGCCGTCGGATCCCTTGCCCCAGTCCGGACCGATGCCGCCGGGATTCGCCCCTTTGGCCGAAGTGGAAACGCGGATCCAGCCCCTGCTGTCGGCGGGTTGCCGCAGCACGTTGCTGCGCTACGCGGGTGACGCGGTGATCATCGCCGGCGAGGCGGACGACATGCGTTGCGTGTCGAACACCTTGCGTGCGATCGATGGCGTCGTATCGCCCAGTGGCGCCCGCGTCGAACTGTTGCAGATCGCCGCCGATGCTGCGGGCCACTACCGGTTCGAGATCCGTCTACCGGCGTCCTCGCTGACCAAGGGCGCTTGATCCGATACGCAGGCCTCAGAAGCCGAGCGCGCGCAGTTCGGTGAGTTCCCTCGCGCGTTCCCAGCGGCGGTCGAACTCTTGCGCCAGCTGTCGCGCCCGCGCTGGCCCGTCGAGGCAGCCGCTTCCTTCGAAACGCGTCGCCAACGGGCGGAAGGCGTATGCGGTTTCGTCGACGACGAGGTAGCCCTCGGCGGCCTGGCGGTCCTCCGGATCGACCGGCGTGCGCAGGGCGAACACCGAGCTGAGCCGCTGCGCCAGCGGCCGCAGCGGATGGCTCTCGCCACGAAGTCGCTCGGGCTCCACGACGATGATGCGCACGCTCGGCCCACGTCCCGAGGTGGCGAAGGTCCGCAGGGCGTCGACCAAGCTTGGGTGGCCGTACAGCGCCGGCTCGAGGTCGCGGGTGAACACGCGGATCTCGCGGCGTGCGCGGCCGAGCAGCTCGATGCTGAGATCGCGCACTTCCGATTCACTGGTGAATTCGCGCAGCGCGGCGTCGCCCAGCGGCGTCGGGCGCGGGCGACGGCCGGGGTCGGGCGCGCCCAGCGCTTTGCGCATCTTCCGGTGCGGAATGCCGGCTTCCATGAACTCTTCGCCGAAGGCCTCGAAGCCGTGGCGCGCATAGAAAGGCATGGCATGCGTCTGCGAATTCAGGCTGACCTCCGGCCAGCCCAAGGCGCGGGCCTCGTCCATCAAGGCTTCCATCAGCGCGTCGCCGACGCCCTTGCCCCGCCATTCGGCCAGCACGGCCATTCGGCCGATCTTGCGCTCCGGCGTGAGGCGTCCCGTGCCGATGGGCCGGTTCGCCGCATCACGGGCGATCACATGGCGGCACTGCGGATCGAGCTCATCCCATTCCTCTTCGATCGGCACCTGCTGCTCGATGACGAACACCGGCTCGCGCACGGCACGAAGATCGGCGAAATCGACGGTGTAGTCGGCGGGTTCGACGCGGAATCCGGCACTGATCATCGGGGCTTCCTGGGCGAGCGGGGCTTCTTCGGGGCGATGGCGCGATAGTGCCCGAGGGCGGCCAGCGCGACGACGGCTTCGCGGGCGTGCTCGTCGAGCAGGTCCCACGCCGCGGCGTTGAGCGTGTCCTCGCTGCAGAGAAGGGCGGCATCCTTCGCCCGCAGGCCTTCGATGTCGCTGCCGGTGACGAACCACATTGCCTTGCTCTTGCCTTCGCGCAGCCAGGCGACGCGCGAGAACGGATGGCGCTGCACCACGCCGCCGCCGGCAATCGCCGCGTCGAACTCGGCGCGCGTCGGGGCCTTCTTGGGCGGCTGCAGGTTGCCGGAGGCGCGGTAGCGGGTGATGAAGCGGCCGAACCAGCGGCGCAGCACGGCCTCGTCCTCGGCGCCGTCGCCGGCCATGCCGCCGAGGGTCTGCTTGACCCGGTCAAGGGCTGCAGCGTCGATCTCGAAGGCATCCGTCGGCACCGCGAGGTCCGGGTCGGCGTAGCGCTCGCGCTCGCCGGCGCGCGAAGCCAATTCCAGCGCGAAGTCTTCGATCAGCTCGGCCTTGGCCGGTGCACGCATGCCCAGCGAGAAGGTCAGGCAGGGGTCGAGCGCGACGCCGTGGTGGCCGAGGCCGGGCGGCAGGTAGAGCATGTCACCGGGGCCGAGCGTCCATTCGTGGCTGGGCGTGAACGACTTCAGCAGCCTGATCGGCGCATCGTTACGGAAAGCCACGGCCTGGTCGGGGTTCGCATCGATCTGCCAGTGGCGATGGCCCATGCCCTGCAGCAGGAAGACGTCGTACTGGTCGATGTGTGCACCGACCGAGCCGCCTTCGACGGCGAAGCTGATCATCACGTCGTCGATGCGCCAGCGCGGCAGGAAGGGAAAGGCCTCGACCAGCTCGCGGACGTCGGCGTCCCACTTGTCGACGTCCTGCACCAGCAGGGTCCAGTCGCGGTCGGGCACGCGATCAAAGCGGTCCTCGGGCAGCGGGCCGGTCTCGACGGCCCACTGGTCCTTTTTTCGATCCCAGAGGATCAGACGCGAGAGCGCCGTGGCCTCGAGAGACAGCGCGCCAAGGTCGTCCGGGCTGATCGGGCTTTCGAAGCCGGGAAACGCTTTGCGGATCAGCAGGGGCCGCTTCTGCCAGTAATCGCGCAGGAACACGTCGGCCGGCATGCCCAGCGGGCCTTTGCCGGTGGCGTCGATTTCGATCGGCAGGGTTTTCGAAGGAGCGCTGGTCTTGCGGTTCATGGCGTGGCCGGACGTTCGGTGGCGAGGCGGGCGTCGAGGCGGCGGGCGCCGGCCTCTGCGTAGCGGCGGCAGGCGGTCGGATCGACCAGAGGCTCGCTCGGCGCCTCACCGAGGCGGTACCAGAGCCGGCTGGCCACGGGATGCGGGGAAACGAGGATGTCGCAGGGCAGGGCGGCGACGGTGGCGAAGGCTTGGCGCAGCAGGGGCACGAACGCAGGCGAATTCGCCGGATCGCTGAAGCGGTAGGTATCCGGGGCCACCGCGCTCAGCGAATCGGCGAACGCCAAGGCGTGACAGGTTTCGCCCTCGCAGCTCGTCCAGGTGAAGCTGGTGCCGCCGAGCGAGTGGCCCGGCGTGGCATGCGTCTGGATCACGAGATCGCCAACGCGGACCTCGGCGTTGTCGGCCAGCGTCTCGATCACAGGGACGGGCGGAAAGCCCGGCATGCGGAACGGCACCTGCGGGTCGCGCATGTCCATGTCGCCCTTGCGCAGCGCGATCAGGCCAGGGCGGCGGGCCCGCAGCGGGGCGCCGGTGGCCTGCTGGATCGCGGCGAGGCCGCCGGCGTGGTCGATGTGCTCGTGGGTGTTGAGCAGCACGCGCACGTCCTTCGGGTCGAAGCCGAGCGTGCGGATTCTCTCGACGATCATCGGCCCGGCTTCAGGCGTGGCTCCGTCGATCAGCACATGGCCGTTGTCGCCAGTGATGAGGATGGCGCTGATGCCGCAGGTGCCCACGTACCACGTGTTGCCGAAGACCTTGCGCGGCGGCGTCGGGTCGCTCCAGCCGGCGTCGTCAGGGCAGGTGGGCGTGGGCTCGAGGCCGTCGGCCCTCGCCGTTCCCACGGCCAGAAGCAGCAGGGGCAAGCTGGCGAGGGCAAGGCGCATGGCGAGCCGGTCGAGGATCAGACGGACTTCGCCAGCGATTCGGCGCGGCCGGTGTAGGTGCCGGGCGTCAGTTCGAGCAAGGCACGCTTCGGCTCCTCGGGCAGGTCGAGGCCGGCGATGAACTCGCGGATCGAGGCCTGGGTGATGGCCTGGCCACGCGTGAGCGCCTTGAGCTGCTCGTAGGGGTTGGGAAGGCCGTAGCGGCGCATCACCGTCTGCACGGCTTCTGCCAGCACTTCCCAGCTGTTGTCGAGATCCTCGGCGAGGCGCGCCGGGTTCACCTTCAGCTTGCCGATGCCGCGGTTCAGCGCGTCGTACGAGACCAGCGTGTGGCCCCACGCCGTGCCCAGTGCGCGCAGCACGGTCGAGTCGGTGAGATCGCGCTGCCAGCGGCTGATCGGCAGCTTGGCGCCGAAGTGCTCGAACAGCGCATTGGCGATGCCGAAGTTGCCTTCTGCGTTCTCGAAGTCGATCGGGTTGACCTTGTGCGGCATGGTCGAGCTGCCGACCTCGCCGTCCTTCAGCGCCTGCTTGAAGTAGCCCAGCGAGATGTAGCCCCAGACGTCGCGGGCGAAGTCGATCAGGATGGTGTTGATGCGGCGCTGCACGTCGCCCAGCTCGGCGATGAAGTCGTGCGGCTCGATCTGCGTGGTGTAGGCGTTGAAGTTCAGGCCCAGCGATTCGACGAAGCCCTGCGCGAGGCGCGGCCAGTCGACGTTCGGATAGGCCGAGAGGTGGGCGTTGTAGTTGCCCACGGCGCCATTGATCTTGCCGAGGATCTCGACCTGCGCCAGCTGCTGGCGCTGGCGCTTCAGGCGGGCGACGACATTGGCCAGCTCCTTGCCCAAGGTGGTCGGGCTGGCGGTCTGGCCGTGGGTGCGAGAGAGCATCGGCTCGTCGGCGTACTCGTAGGACAGCTTCTTCAGCGTCTCGATCAGCGCGTCGAGCTGCGGCAGCAGCACCTCGTCGCGGGCCTGCTTCAGCATCAGCGCGTAGCTGAGGTTGTTGATGTCCTCGGAGGTGCAGGCGAAATGCACGAACTCCAGCGCGGCCTTGAGCTCGTCGCTTTCCGAGAGCTTTTCCTTCAGGAAGTACTCGACCGCCTTCACGTCATGGTTGGTGGTGCGCTCGATCGCCTTCACTCGCGCGGCGTCCTCCACCGAGAAGCCGTCGGCGAGGCGCTGAAGCAGCGAGGCCGCGTTCTCCGAGAACGGCGGCAGCTCGGGGATGCCCGGCTCGGCCGAGAGGGCCAGCAGCCACGCGATCTCGACGCACACGCGGGCGCGGATCAGGCCGTACTCGGAGAAGATCGGGCGCAGGGCGTCGACCTTGCCGGCGTAGCGGCCGTCGAGGGGGGAGAGGGCAGTGAGGGCGTGGGACATGGCGGGGCCGGGAAACGGGGCGGTCGAACCGCGGAAGCCCGCCATTCTACCGGGCTAAGCTGGGCCCGCCCCACCCGAGGAGAGCCCCATGGCCGGCACCACCCGCACCGAACGCGACAGCATGGGCGAGCTCGCCGTGCCGGCCGAGGCCCTCTGGGGGGCGCAGACGCAACGCGCGGTCGAGAACTTCCCGATCTCCGGCTGGCGAATGCCGCGGGGCTTCCTCCGTGCCCTCGGGCTGATCAAGGCCGCTGCCGCCGAGGCGAACGCGGGCCTTGGGCTGCTCGATGCCAAACGCGGCGAGGCCATCCGCGACGCGGCGCTGAAAGTGGCCGCCGGCGAATTCGACGCCGAGTTCCCGGTGGACGTGTTCCAGACCGGCTCGGGTACATCGAGCAACATGAACGCGAACGAGGTCATCGCGCATGTGGCGCACTCGCTCGGCGGCATGGCCGTGCACCCCAACGATCACGTCAACCTCGGGCAGAGCTCGAACGACGTCGTGCCCACCGCAATCCAGGTTGGTGCCGTGCTGGCGGTGCGCGAGCGCCTGCTGCCGGCGCTCGAGCATCTGCGCGAGGCGATTGGACGCCGCGCGCATGAGCACCTCGGCACGGTGAAGACCGGCCGCACCCACCTGATGGACGCGATGCCGCTCACGCTCGGGCAAGAACTGTTCGCCTGGGCGAGCCAGATTGGCCATGCCGAGGAGCGACTGAAGGAGACCGAACGCCGCCTGCATGGCCTGCCGCTGGGCGGCACGGCCATCGGCACCGGCATCAATGCGCATCCGCGATTCGCCGAGCGCGCCTGCGCCGATCTCGCCCGCTTCAGCGGAGCGCCGTTCAAGCCGGCGGCCAATCCCTTCGAGGGCATCGCCGCGCAGGACGGCGCGGTGGAGCTCTCCGGCCAGCTCAATGGCCTTGCCGTGGTGCTGATGAAGATCAGCAACGACCTTCGCTGGATGAACTCCGGTCCGCTCGCGGGCCTGGGCGAGATCGAATTGCCGGCGCTGCAGCCGGGCAGTTCGATCATGCCGGGCAAGGTGAATCCGGTGATCCCGGAGGCCGTCGCCATGGTCGCGGCGCAGGTCATGGGCATGCATGCCACGATCTCGGTGGCGGGGCAGAGCGGCAACTTCCAGCTCAATGTGATGCTGCCGGTGATCGCGCACAACCTGCTCTGGGCCATCGAGCTCAGCGCCAACGCCGCGCGGCTGCTGGCCGACCGCGCGATAGCTGGATTCACGGTGCGCGAGGATCGGCTGCAGGAGGCCTTGGCCCGCAACCCCATCCTCGTGACCGCGCTGAACCCGCTGATCGGCTACGAGAAGGCTGCGGCGATCGCCAAGAAGGCCTATGCCAGCGGCCGGCCGATCCTCGATGTCGCGGTGGAAGAAACCGGACTGAATCGCGAGGTGCTGGCGAGGGCGCTGGATCCGTTGGCACTCACCAAGGGGGGGATCGTCGAGGGTTTGGCGGGCGGCGGCTGAGACGGCCGTTTGGTGGAATGGCTTGGCGTGCTCTGGACAGCCACGCGTTGTCCCCTAGGATCAGAGCCCCGGAACCCGAGACCCGCCCATGCCCACGCCGATGCGCTCCGCTCTGTTCGCCGCCACCCTGCTGGCCCTCGTGCCAACGCTTTCCGCCGCCGCTGCCTCGACGACGACGCCTGCGCAGGGCCGGGTGATCGATTCCGCCGACGACTTCGCAGTGCTGGCGCCGCGGGCACGCATCGAGCCGGAAAACCGGATGCTCACCGAGCGCATCGAGACCCTGCTGCCGAAGCTGATGGCCGAGGCCGAGCTCGATATGTGGCTGGTTTTGAATCGCGAGTACGCCGAAGACCCCGTGTACTTCACCTTGGTGCCGCAGCCGAGCTTCGCGGCGCGACGCACGACGATGCTGGTGTTCCACCGCAAGCCCGACGGCACGGTCGAGCGGCTCGCGGTGAATCGCTACCCGCTCGGTGCGCCCTACGAGTCGGCGTGGTCGGGTGGCAACCTCGACGAACAGTGGGCGGCACTCGGCAAACTCATCGGCGAGAAGAACCCGAAACGCATCGGCATCAACGTCTCGCGCCACTGGCCGGTTGCGGATGGCTTGACGGCTGCACTCGACAAGCGCCTGCGTGACGTGCTGCCGGACGGTTTCGAAGAACGCCTCGTACCCGCCGAGAATCTGGTCATCCGCTGGCTGGAAACGCGCTCGCCGGGTGAGCTCGAGGTGTACCCGCACATCATGGGCATCGCCCGTGGCGTGATCGCGGAAGCCTTCAGCGCGCGGGTGATCACGCCCGGCGTCACCACCACCGACGACGTGCGTTGGTACATCCGCGAACGCTTCGAGTCGATGGGTCTGCCGATCTGGTTCATGCCGGACGTCAACCTGCAGCGGAAAGGCCTGGCCTGCGACGCGGAGAACCCGTTCTGCGGCGAGAGCGGTGTGATCCGCCCGGGCGACGTGCTGCATACCGACGTCGGCATCTGCTACCTGAAGCTCTGCACCGACACGCAGGAAATGGCCTACGTGCCGAAGGCGGGCGAGACCGGCGTACCCGAGGGCCTCGTGCGCGCGCTCGCCACCGGCAACCGCTGGCAGGATCTGCTCACGACGCAGTTCGTCGCTGGCCGCACGGGCAACGACATCCTCCAGCGCACCCGCGACGCTGCGGCGAAGGCCGACATCATCAGCAACACCTACACGCATCCGCTGGGCTTCTTCGGCCATGCGCCGGGGCCGACCATCGGCATGTGGGATAACCCGGGCCTCAACGCGGACACCGGCGAGTGGCCGCTTCACGCGAACACCGTGTACGCCATCGAAGGCAACGTCGCGCAGGCCGTGCCGGAGTGGGGCGGCCAGTGGGTGCGGATCAAGCTGGAGCAGGGCGCGCTGTTCGACGGCGAGCGGGTGATCTACCTCGCCGGCCGGCAGACGCAGTGGCACGTGGTGCGCTGAACCGCGCAGCGGGTGTGTGCAGCAAAAAAAAAAAAAACGCCGCGAAAGCGGCGTTTTTTGTCGGTGCCCTAGCGGCACTGCTCAGAGCTTCACCAGTTCAACCCGACGGTTCTTCGCGCGACCCGCTTCATCGGCATTATCGGCCAGCGGCTTGTCCGGGCCGAAGCCATTCGCACTCAGCCGCGAAGGCGCGATGCCCAAACCGACCAGCGCGTCGAGCACGCTGCGCGCCCGTTCGCTGGAGAGCTGGCGATTGCGATCCGCGCTTCCGGTGTTGTCGGTATGGCCCTCGATCGACAACTTCAGATCTGCGTTTGAATCGAGCAGCGTCTTGATTTCGGCGATCACAGCCTGGCTGTCGGACCTCAGCGTCGACTTGTCGGTGTCGAAATTGATGTAGAGCGCGACGCGGCCATCGGCGTCCAGTGCGGACTTCATCGCGGCGGCATCGAGAAAACCGAGCGATTGGGTCATCGCGGTCTTCTCGAGAACGACGATGTGTCCGGTCTTGCCGGCGGCCGACGTTCCGACGTGGATCCAGTACTCCTTGTCGGCGGTGCGGATCAGATAGCTGTGGTGCTCGTAGCCGCTCGTGGGCGGCGGGCTGTGCCAGAACTTGTTGACTTCGCGCAGGCCGCCGACTTCGTCGACGATGGGCCGGGTGAACTGCGTTTCGTTGATCTTCGCGCCGCCGAGGGCCTGAATCGCGTTCTCATAATTGCGATGGAATTCCAGAGGCGTGTACTCGCGGCTCTTGTCCTGCGAGATCAGACTCATGCTGTTGTGGTATAGCCGACCTTCGACCGGAATCAATTTCTTCCCGGCGAGAAAGAAATGGCGTCCGAAGTCAACGGTGCTGCTGTCGTCCTTGATCTTCGCGACCAGGCCATCGGGAATGTCGAAGAACGGAAACGGTGGCAGCGGTGCTGTCGAGATCGCCACCTTGTCCACGCTGAAACCGGTATCTGCGACTACAGCGGGTACGTCGACCACCTGTGCGACAGGGGCTGCTGCAGGCGCGGTGGGTGCCGCGACGGGTGCCGGCTCGTTGGCGGGCGCGTCGGGCGCTGCCGCCGGTTCCTTCTGACACGCAGCCAACATTAGTGCCAACGAGGCGCTGACGATCAGTAGATGGCTCTGACGCATAGTGATTTTCTCGCTGCAGCAGGGGGTCCCCGAGCATACCGGAGCATGTCCTCACTCCACCGGCATGTCCGAAGGGTGAGTCTCGAATTCCCCCCAGGCCAAATGGCCACGCAGGTGTCATCCCATGAGCCCCCCAAACGTAAATCGTGCCGCGCTGCATGTCGAAGACAGCGGCGGCAACGGCCGCCCGGTTGTACTGATCCATGGCTGGCCTCTTTCGGGCGAGGCTTGGGCGGACCAAGTCGGCCCGCTTCGCGACGCCGGCTATCGCGTCATCGCCTATGACCGCCGAGGTTTCGGCCGTTCGGAAAAGCCGGACTCCGGTTTCGACTACGACACGCTGGCGGCCGACTTGGCCGGCATTCTTGAAGACCTCGACTTGCACAACGTCAGCTTGATCGGCTTCTCAATGGGCGGCGGCGAAGTGGCTCGCTACATCGCCAACCATGGCGAAAGGCGATTGCATAGCGTGGTGTTCGCGTCGGCGGTGCCGCCCTGCCTGATGAAAAGCACTGACAATCCCGACGGGCCGCTGACGCCCGAAGCCGCACAGGAAAAGGAAGCGGGCCTGAAGGCCGGCCGCGCCGCGTTCTTCGACAAATTCACCACCACGTTTTTCTCGGTCAAAGGCGAGTTGAAGGTGACCGAAGCGCAGCGCCAGCAAGCGATCGTGATCTGCGAACAGTCGGACCAGACGGCGGCGCTGGGCTGCATGAAGGCCTTCGCCACCACCGACTTCCGATCAGATCTGGCCAAGGTGACGGTACCCACCCTGGTGCTGCATGGGGACGGCGATGCCACGGTGCCGTTCCAGGGCTCGGGCGAACGCACGCACAAGGCGATCACCGGCAGCGAGCTGGTGCTGTTGGAGGGCGCTCCCCACGGCTGCAATGTGAGTCACGCCAAGGAATTCAACGCGGCGTTGTTGGCGTTCTTGGCCAAGTAGGTGCGATGAGCTGCTGCAGCCGTTAGTCGGGCGCGATAACGCGTCCGGCATCTCGTGGTAGCGGTGGTGCGCCGAGCATCGCCCGCCGTCAGCGGCCTGAAGCGCGCTTCCAGAGGTGTTTCAGGCCGGGGACGAGCCCCCGGTGCACGACGACGGAGATCGTGGCGAAGGCGAAGGCGAAGATCGAGGGCAGGATCGTGCCGATGGCCACCATGGCACCGGCGAGGAAACCGAGGACGATCTCACCGCGCCACACGGGGAACGCCAGCGATAGCGCGAGCAAGCTGCCAAGGATCCACGTCCCTTCGATGTCGGGGCGAACGACCACGAAGGCGGCGATGGCGCCGCCGGCCGCAAGGCCGCCCAGCAGCCCGGCCAACAGGCCGAACCGCCAGCGCGGGCGAAGCCCCGTGCCGATGGCGCGCCGTCGAATGGAGGGCGCGTAAAGGAACGCCAGCAGGGGCAACCAGAGCAGGCCCCAAACGTTCGAAATCGACGGCATCGAGGCGTCGGCGAGGAAGTGGTGGCTGGCGATGCCGCCCTGCGACCACTCCCAGCCGAGGTGCAAGGCCACCAGGCCCGCCGCCAGCGCAGCGAGCCTCAGACGCCAGTTCCCGACAGAGAGCGCCATCGTCAGGAACTGACGGTGGCTTCGGCCTCGCCGTCCGCGGGTGCGGCGGGCTCGGCGGCGGTGTCGTCCGAAGCCGACGTGCAGTCCGTATCGACGTTGATGCTCTTGGCGTAGGGGGCGAACTCGGGCACCAGCGCGGTCAGGCGCTCCTGCGCGACCTCGAGGCCTTCGACCTGGTCGCAGAGCGCGAGCGCAGCGGCTTCGATCTTCTTCGCTTCGGCCTCGATGCGGGCCTCGGCGCCCTCGGCGCCCTCGGCGTTGCCACCGAAGATGCTCTCGATCGCGAGGGCGGCCGCTTCGCCGCCGATCGCGGCGCCCTGACGCCCGATGGCCATGCCGGCCTCGGCCACGGCCAGCACTTCCTTGCGGTAGGCCAGGGCGGCGTCACGTTGTTCGGCGGTGAACGGCACGGCCGTGCCGTTGATGAGTAGGTCCCCCTGCGGCGTCAGTTCGGCTTTGGGGCCGCCTTCCTCCATCTGCAGCGAGAGGTTCTCCTCCTGCAGCTTGCGGCTGGCCTCGGCCAGGGCCTTGTCGACTTCACCACCAGCGGCAGTGGCTTCGGCGACACCCTTTCGGGTCTCGTCAGCGATCTGCTGGGCGGTGCTGCGGGCCTGTTCGCCGCAGGCCGTTCCGGCGAGCGCGAAGGTCAGGGCGAGGGCAATGGGGGACAGTCGCGAGAGGCGCATGGGGATTCCTCGGGATGGGGGTTGAAGGGTCAGCCGCCGACGACGACGCGACCGCGGATGCCGCGGGTGTCGATGTTCTCGAGGGTGTCGCGGTCGGCGACCACCACGTCGCCATCGACGTTCTCGACCTCGACATCGCCGGAGCCGACGCTGCCGATGCGCACGGCGCCGCGCACGCCGCGCAGGGCGATGTCGCCAGAGCCGACGGAGGCGATGCGGGCATCGCCGCGTACGCCCTCGACGCTGATCGAGCCGCTGCCGGCGGACAAGGAGGCGATGGGGCCGACATCGAGCATGTCGACGTCACCGGAACCGACGCTGGCGCGCACATCACCCTGCACGCGCTTGAGCACGGCGTCTCCCGAGCCGACATCCACGGAGACTGCAGTGGCACCGTCGACGACGAGGTCGCCGGAGCCGACGTCGCCCTCGACGCGCCCGACCTGGCGCAGCGCCACGTCGCCCGAGCCGACGTCGACATCAATGCGGGAAAGACCCGTCAGCGCGGCGTCGCCGGAACCGACGGCCAGCGACAGCGGCATATCGGCGGGCAGCGAGAGGCTGATTTCGCGCCAGGTGTACACGTCGGTGCCGAACAGACCGTAGATCGTGATCGAGCTGTTTCGACTCGCGATGTGCAAGGTGTCGCCACGCCGTTCGACGGTCATGCGGCTTTCGGCCGCCCGCTCGGCGGTCGAGGCGCAATGCTTGATGGCAAGCGATGGTGCGCCGGGCGTGACGGTGAGTTCGTCAGCGCCGATCTCGACCACCACGCGGCTGATACCGGCGAGGTCAAGCGCAGGCGTTTCGGAACGGGAGTGCTCGCAACGGTCGGCGGCCATGGAGGGGAAGGCCAGGACGCAGGCCGTTGCGAGCAGCAAGGGGCGGAGCAGGGGGCGGGGGCTCTTGAAGGACATTCTTCGGACTCCGATTCGGGGGCGGGGTGCCCGGCCAAAGCCGGGCACCGGAGGGCATCAGGCGTCTTCGCGCCAGCGGCGCAGGCGGATGGCGACCGCAATGAGGGCGGCGGCGACAGCCACACCGATCCACAGCGAGGGCGAGGTCAGGCTGGCGTAGCTCATCGACACCAGCTCGAACACGCTCTGTTCGGTGGGCTGGAAGTCGTCCACGCGCTCCGCGTTCCCGGAGAAGGCGAACCACATGCCGGGCAGGAAGCTGCCGAACAGGCGGCCGACGATGTTCTCCCAGAACCAGTCGGCGCCGAGGTCGCGGTCGAACATCGCCTGCTGCCAGGAGAGCAGGATGCCCGCCAGCACCGGGGTGCCCACCGCCCACAGGAAGGGCGCGCGCTTGGCCCAGGCCGAGACCGCCATGCACCAGGCGATGCTCGGCAACACCCACAGCGCGTACACCGGGATCACCGCCAACACCGCGAGCGGCGCCAGGTAGAACTCGCCGGTGGTCAGCAGTTCCTGGAATACGCTGACGCCGAAGGCAGACAACGACAGTGCGGCCAATAGAGCCACCAACGTAGCGACCACGATACCCACAAGTGCGGTGATCAGTGGCGCTACCAGCGCCATCGAGACGAGTTTTGAGAGGACGGTGGCGGTGTTCGAGACCGGCATCGACTTCCAGAACAGCACGCTGCGGTCGCGGCGGTCGTCGAAGAGCGATCCCAGCGCGTAGAACAGCAGCACGAAGGCGAGTACGGCCGCCAGCGGCGCCATCGACGGGATAATCGCGAACGCCAAGCCTTCGGCCATCTGCGTCTGGGTCGCCTGCGAGATGTTGGCGCCGTCGATAACGATGTTCTCGCCATTGACATGGATGCCGCCCGTCTTGGCTGCGAGGCCGATGAACATGCTCGCAGCTCCTGCGCCGAGCATCAGCCCGCCGACCACCACGGGCGCCCAGAGCATGCCGCCCTTGTGCTCCCAGAATTCGCGCTTCAACAGGGTTGGGAAGGTGTTCATGCGTAGGTTCCTTTCATCGTGGCGACGAACAGGTCGGCGACGCCCGGGGTGCGGAGTTCGCCCAGCTCGGCCAGGCGGTCGCGCGGCTGGCCGTCGAACAGGAAGACGGTCTTGCCGAAGACGCTGCGCTCGTCGATGGGCTTGAGCGCGCGGGCGGCCTCGGCCTTGTCGCTGCCGACCATCACTTCGTGGAAGCGCTCGCCCACGTCATCCATCGTCGCCTGCAGCACCAGCTTGCCGTCGCGGATGAACACGAGGTCGGTGAGGATGTGTTCGATCTCCTCCACCTGGTGGGTGGTGACGATGATCGTCTTCTCCTCGTCGAAGTAGCGCTCCAACAGGTCCTTGTAGAACTGCTTGCGGTAGAGGATGTCGAGGCCGAGCGTCGGCTCGTCCAGCACCAGCAGCTTGGCGTCGATGGCCATGACCAGTGCGAGGTGAAGCTGTACGATCATGCCCTTGGACATGGCCTTGACCTTCATCTTCGGGTCGAGCTTGGTGTGGGCGAGGAAGGCCTGGCACTTCTCTCGGTTGAAGCGCGGGTGCACGCCGGCGACGAAGTCGATGGCCTGCGCGACGCTGATCCAGCGCGGCAGCACGGCGACGTCGGCGATGAAGCACACGTCCTTCATCAGGGCGTCGCGCTGGGTGCGCGGGTCGTGGCCCAGCACCTTCATGTCGCCTTCGAAGTCGATCAGGCCGAGCATGGCCTTCAGCGTGGTGGTCTTGCCGGAGCCATTCGGGCCGATGAGGCCGACGATGCGCCCCGGGGCGATGTCGAAATCGATGCGGTCGACGGCGATGGACTTGCCGTAGCGCTTGGCCAGGCCGCGGGCGGAGACAGTCATGGCGCTCATGCGTGGGCTCCGTTGATCGGCTTGGCCGCGAGCAGCTGCTCGGGCTTCAGGCCGAGGCGCTCGATGCGGGCCAGCACCTGCGGCCATTCTTCCTTCAGGAAGCGCTCGCGCTCGGAGGCGAGCAGTTTTTCCCGAGCTCCATCGATGACGTACATCCCCAGTCCCCTTCGTTTTTCCACCAAGGCCTCGTCGGCCAGTTCCTGATAGGCGCGTGACACGGTGATCGGATTGAGCTGGTAGTCGGCGGCCACCTGGCGCACCGAGGGGAGGGCATCCCCTTCCTTCAGCTCACCGTCGAGCACCATGGCCACGACGCGCTCCTTGAGTTGCCGATAGATCGGCGTGCTGTCGCTCCAGGCGATGCTCATCACGGGGCTCCCGCGCTGGCGCGCTTGCCGAAAGAGAAGAAGGGCACCGCGTGCGGCGAACGGGCGCCGGCGCGGGCCGTGGTCTGGCCGGCCCGGGCGTCGACCTGCGCGATGGCGGCGACAGCCTGCTGGCTGGCATTGGCGGCCAGGCTGCCCGGACGGGGCGGTTCACCCAGGGCGTAGCCGAGCGAGGTCACGCCGGCGGCGAGGACCAGGGCGCTCAGGCTGTTGCGGAGGCGGGTGTTCATGGCGGGACCTCAGTGAGGTGGGTGGGTGGTGTTGTAGGGAACTATAACACCAGTTTTCGGCCCGTCAACACCCCGAACACGGAGAATGAGCAAACTGATGGCATAGACCGGCAGCGGCCGGTTCCACCGAGGAGAAGGCAATGAAGGCTTGGATCGGCGCTCTGGCGCTGGTGGTCGGGATGGGCGCGGGCGCGTTTGCGGGTGGCGCGCAAGCCGGGGTGCTGAACCACGAGTTCCGCCGTCTGGCCGGGGAAGATCGCGTCAACCTCGCGCAGGCCTATGCCGGGCAGGTGTTGCTGGTGGTGAACACGGCCAGCAAATGCGGCCTTACGCCGCAATACGAAGGCCTCGAGGCCCTGCACCAGAAGTATTCCGCGCAGGGCTTCGCGGTGCTCGGTTTCCCGTCGAACGACTTCATGGGCCAGGAGCCCGGTAGCGAAACGGAGATCCAAGAATTCTGCACGTTGACCTACGGCGTGAAGTTCCCGATGTTCGAGAAGGTCGTGGTGCGCGGCGCCGAAGCCACGCCGTTCTATCGCGAGCTGGCCGCGGCGACCGGTGACCAGCCCGGTTGGAATTTCCACAAGTACCTGATCGGCCGCGACGGCTCGGTGGTGGCCAGCTTCGGCAGCCGCACCAAGCCGGATGCTCCGGAGATCGTCGAGGCCATCGAAAAGGCGATCGCCGCGCCGAAGCCCTGAGGCCTCAGACGCGCTTCAGAACGGCTTCGATCATCCAACCCAGCACGGGGATGTGGCGGAAGAGTCCTTCCGCCGCATTCCAGTAGTCCTGGTGGTAGACGACGCGGCCGTTCGCGTCGAAGCGCAGGTGGGACAGGCCGATGCTCTCCGTGTCCTGGCCTTTCTTGAAGCGCTTGAAGCGGATCACCATGCGCCAGCGCAGCAGGTATTCGCCTTCGGGATTGCGCGTGCTGTCGATGATCTCGACACGGCAATGCTCGACGGCCTCGGCACTCTCGCGCAGGTAATGCGCCAAGGCCTCGCGGCCGACGACCGTCTTCAGCGTGTCGTTGAACCAGATGTCCTCGGCATAGGTCGCGGGCAGCAGGCGATCGATGCGGTCGGGCGCGAAGCTGGAGAAGAACGCCGCGAAGGCATCGAGGGCGCGGGCTTCCGCGTCGCTGCCAGCTGCGGGAGGATGCGAGTGGCGGCGTCGTGCCGCATCGAGGGCTTGGAAGGTGTCCATGAGCGGATTGGATCGCGAGGCACGTCGGGAGTACATGACGGTACAGGACCTTTACCAGCCGCCGCTGCCGCGCGCCGCGGTGTGGTTGACGTGGTCGGGCCTCCTTCCATTCCTCGCGGCCCTGTTGGCTTGGGGCGCGGGAGGCGTGCTCGACGAGCCACGTCCCTTGGCGATCGGCAGCAAGGCCTTCCTCGTGTACTCGGCGGTGATCCTCAGCTTCCTCGGTGGCGTGCGCTGGGGGCGGGTGATGAGCGCGGGCGCCGGGGCTCCGGGCTATGTGCTCGCCGTGCTGCCCAGCCTTTGGGCCTTCCCGGCCCTGTTCCTGCCCACCCTCTACGCCTTGGCCGCGCTCGCCGCGGGCTTCGGACTGGCCCTGTGGTTCGACACCCGCGCCGACGCCTTGCCCGCCACGCCGGGCTTCCGCCAGCTGCGCCGGCGGATCTCCGCGGCGGTAATCGCCGCCCAAGGGGTGGCCATGGGGCTGTGTTGGCACTTCGGCGGTGGGCTCGCGCCGGCCTGAGCCGCGCATTGCCGAAGCCCGCCTTCGAGGCCACAATCGGCGGCCCGCCGCGTCCGTGGCGGTTCCGACTGATGGAGTCCGTTCCCCCATGCTGAACACCCGTTCCCTGGCCGCCACCGCCCTGCTGGGCCTCTGCGTCTTCGCCGCGCCGGCCTTCGCCCAGAACCCGACCGCCGCCCCGGCCCCGGCGGAAGGCCCGGCCACGCTGCAGCTCCCGGCCGTTGAAGGCCTGCGGACCGACAACGAGAAGATCAGCTACATGATCGGCCTGCAGATGGCGAACAGCCTGCAGCAGGTGAAGGATTACGTGGATCCGGCCACGCTCGCCAAGGCCATCCAGGCCGGCCTCTCCGGTGAAGGCAAGCTCATGACCGACGCTCAGGCGCAGGAAGTGGGCATGGCCTTCGGCCAGTTCATGCAGCGCAAGCAGGCGGCGCTGATCGCCGAGCAGGGCGCGAAGAACCTCGCCGAAGGCGAAGCCTTCCTGGCCTCGAACAAGGCCAAGGCCGGCGTCCGCACGACCGAGAGCGGCCTGCAGTACCAGGTGGTCCGCGCTGGCGCCGGCGCGCAGCCGACCGCCGCCGACACCGTCAAGGTGCACTACCGCGGCACGCTGCTGGACGGCAAGGAGTTCGACAGCTCCTACGCCCGCAACGAGCCGGCGACGTTCCCGCTGGCCGGCGTCATCCCGGGCTGGACGGAAGGCGTGCAGCTGATGCCCGTGGGCTCGAAGTACGTGTTCTGGATCCCGGCTGCGCTGGCCTACGGCCCGAACGGCGCCGGCCAGGACATCCCGCCGAACGCCACGCTGAAGTTCGAAGTCGAGCTGCTCGAGATCGTGAAGCAGGACGCCGCGACGCCGGCCCAGTAAGCCGCTCGCCACGCTGTCATGGAAAGGCCGCGGTTCGCCGCGGCCTTTCTGTTTTCCGGGGCGACGTGGCTCAGTCGAGATCGCTGGCGTTGCAGCGCTGGGCGACGGCATCCCCGGGCACCAGGGACCACGCGCGGCGGTTCGACAGCCCCACGTCGACCAGGCGCGATGCGTCCACGCAAGCGGGAATGGTGTCGCTGCGTGCGAGCACCCAGCGCGTACCCGGCGCCTCGGCCAGCCAGACGGCCCCGGAGCGCCACTGCGCCTTCCCGGAGGTCTTGAAGCCGAAATCGGTCACCGGCCGGTCCGCCTGCAGGCGCATCTGCTCCGTCCACGCGACCAGCGCCAGCTCGGCATCCGCAGGAAGACGTTCAGCCACGGCCGCCATGACCCTGCGGCCCGAGCTGCTCGGATCGAGCGCGGGACGTAGCACGAGACCGTAGGTGGCCCAGACGAACGCGGTCAGGCCGAGCAGCCCGGCCACGGCGTGCTTCGTGCGGGCCACCGCCATCGCCGCCACGCCAAGCACGCCCGCGACGAGCAACCCGACGAACACCGTGTGCACGTCCTCATCGGCGATGCCGCGGGATCCGGCGAGGCGCTCCGACCAGGCGTCGGGGCCGACCAGCCCGGCAAGTCCAACAACACCCAGCAGCGTCGCCAGCACGAGCCCGTAGCCGAACAGGGTGCGGCGAACGCCGACGCGCTCCAGCAGCGCGCCCAGCAGGGGAGCGGCGGCCACGCAAAGCACCGGCAGGGCCGGGAAGATGTAGACACCGCGCTTGCCCGGGCTGGCCGAGAAGAACAACAGCACCATGACCACCCACGCGAGCAGGGTGATCGTCACCGGATCGCCTTCGCGAAGTCGACGCCACCACGCAGGCACCAGCCAGGGCAGCAGCAATGCGCCCGGCAGCCACAAGGAAGCGACCACTTCGCTGTAGTACCACCACGGCTTGATGTGGTGCCACGCGTTCACGTACCGCTCGCCGGTCTGCTTGAAGAGCAGTTCGGCGACGTAAGCCTTCAACTCCGGATTGGGGTTGCGCAGCACCTCCACCGCGATCGGCGCCAGCCACACGGCCGTGCCGGCGAGGAAGGCCGGCAGCACCAGCGACCAGCGCACCCGCCATGGATCGCGCGGGGCGCCCGGCAGCGGCAGCGCGCCGCGACGTTCGAGGATGAAGGCCGGCAGCAGCATCAGCAGGGGCAGGAAGCCGACGCCCTTGGTGACCGTGCCGAGGCCGGCGAGGAGCGCGCCGAACCACATCCAACGGGGCGAATGGCCGAGGAACAGGTGCCGCCCCATCGCCCAGACCGCGCCCATGATCATGGCCACGACCACCATGTCGATCTGCGCGCGTTTCGCCTGCAATCCGAACTGCAGGCACAGCGCCAACGCTACCGATGCGGCCATGCCGGCTTGTGGCCCCCAGAGGCGGCGGGCGAGGTCGTATACGAGCCAGAGCGTCAACACGCCGGCGAGCAGCGATGGCAGCAGGAAGGCGATGCGGAGGTCGCCCAGCACGGCGTAGGCGCTGGCCTGCAACCACATGAACACCGGCGGTTTCTCTGCGTAGATCTCGCTGCCGCGGTGGGGCACCAGCCAGTTCCCGGTGTCCACCATGTCCTGCGCCATCATGGCGAAGCGCGGTTCGTCGGGCGGTGTCGGCTCGCGCAGGCCGATGCCAGCGCCCAGCACGAGGAAGGCCGCGAGCAGCCAGAGGACCAGCCGGCGCTCAGGACGAAGCACGGGAATCCTCATTGCCGGGCGCGCCGCCCTTGTCCCAGCCGCGGTGGCGGATGTCGAGCCACAGGCTGTAGCAGGCCGTGAAAGTGGGGAACAGGTTCTGCAACACGCCGACGGAATCGCGCTTGTTGGAGAACAGGAAGTAGGACAGCACCATCAGGCTGCCGAGGATGCTCATGTACCAGAACAGGCGCGGGATGACGGGCTTGCCGGCGCGGCGGCTGGCGATGAACTGCACCACCCAGCGCCCGCCGAACATCAGCGCGCCGACGTAGCCGATCAGCTTCCACGGCGTGACGTGGATGCCGGTCCAGTCGAGCCAGAGGATTTCCTGGTTCATGCGCGCTTCGACTCCACGGCCGGGAATTCCTTGACCGCCGTGCGCTTGGCGCGGCGGATCAGCCAGATCACGCCGCGCAGGTCGGCGAAGGCCACGAGCAGGCGGCCGAAGTTGGTGTACTTCGACGTGCCGGCGCCGCGCTCGCGGTGGTTGACCGGCACGCTCACCGTCTTCCATCCGGCGCGCTGGAACAGTGCGGGCAGGTAACGGTGCATGTGGTCGAAGTAGGGCAGGTCGAGGAAGGCCTCGCGCTCGAACAGCTTCAGGCCGCAGCCGGTGTCGGGCGTGGCGTCCTGCAGCAGCCGGGCGCGGACCGCGTTCGCGACCCGCGAGCTGATGCGCTTTCCGGCGTTGTCGCGCCGCGTGGTACGCCAACCGGCGAAGCACTTCGTCCCGGCGTCGGAAATGGTGCGCGTCGCGAGCAGCAAGCGGATGTCGGCCGGGTCGTTCTGCCCGTCGCCGTCGAGCGTGGCGATCCACTCGCCGCGCGCGGCCTTGATGCCGTTGCGGATCGCCGTGCTCTGGCCGCTCTGCTGCGCATGGGACAGCACGCGGAGTTCCGGATGGCGCTGCTGGGCCTGCTTGAGCTCATCCAACGTCCCATCCTTCGAAGCGTCGTCCACGAAAACCATCTCGAAGGCGGTCCGGCCGCGGAGGGCCTCGGCCACCTCGTCGACCAGCCGGCCGACATTGCCCTGCTCATTGAAAGCGGGGACGACGACGCTCAAGGGGGGGCGGTGGGCTTGCGCTTCACTCATGGGGATGGCGGGAAAGGGGTCGGGAACTTGGGCGCGGAGTCTAGGTCACAGTACGCCCGCAGAGCCTTAAGAATCTTGGCGATGAGAGGCAATCGCGGTTGTGGGCGCTGGGTGCTCGGAGGCACCGGCCACGCGCGCGCTGCAAATCGACACGTTCGGCCGCTAGAGTGCCGCCTGCGTTCAGCCATTCGGAGCGGTGCATGCGCGTCAGCGTGTTTGGAACGGGGTACGTGGGGCTGGTCACCGGCGCCTGCCTCGCCGAGGTCGGCCACCAGGTCGTCTGCGTGGATGTCGATGCCGCGAAGATCGCCGGGCTGCGGGAAGGCCGGATCCCGATCTTCGAGCCGGGTCTCGATGACCTCGTGCGCAACAACCACCGTGCCGGGCGCCTCGATTTCACCACCGATGCGGACGTCGCCATCGCGCACTCGCGAATCGTTTTCATTGCGGTCGGCACGCCGCCGGACGAGGACGGCAGCGCCGATCTGCGCCACGTGCTCGCGGTGGCGCGCACGCTCGGCCGGCACATCGCCCAGCCGACGGTCATCGTCAACAAGAGCACCGTGCCGGTGGGCACTGCCGATCGCGTCCGCGAGGTCGTGGCCGCCGAGCTGGCCGCCCGGGGGGCCGACGTCGAGTTCCACGTCGTTTCCAACCCGGAGTTCCTGAAGGAGGGTGCGGCCGTCGCCGATTGCCTCCGCCCCGACCGCATCATCCTCGGCAGCCGCGATGCCGGCGCCATCGAGAAAATGAAGCGGCTCTACGCGCCCTTCAACCGCAACCACGAGCGCGTGATCGTCATGGACGAGCGCTCGGCCGAGCTGACCAAGTACGCCGCCAACGCCATGCTGGCGACCAAGATCAGCTTCATGAACGAGATGGCGAACATCGCCGAACGCGTCGGCGCCGACATCGAGGCGGTGCGCCATGGCATCGGCAGCGACCCCCGCATCGGCTGGCATTTCATCTATCCCGGCGCCGGCTACGGCGGCAGTTGCTTCCCCAAGGATGTGCAGGCGCTCGAGCGCACGGCGCGGCAGCACGGCTACGACGCGCGCATCCTCGAGGCGGTGGAGGGCGTCAATGACCGCCAGAAGGGCAAGCTGTTCGAGCTGATCGCGCGGCATTTCGGCGGCGACGTGCGTGGCCGCACCTTCGCGGTGTGGGGCCTCGCCTTCAAGCCGAACACCGATGACATGCGCGAAGCCTCCAGCCGCACGCTGCTGCAACAGCTGTGGGCCGCCGGCGCGCGCGTGCGGGCGCACGACCCGGAGGCGATGGACGAAGCGCGTCAGATCTTCGGCGAGCGCGAGGACTTGGCCCTCTGCCCGACGCCCGAGGAGGCGCTCCAGGGCGCCGATGCGCTGGTGGTGGTGACCGAGTGGAAGGCCTTCTGGAGCCCGGACTTCGACGCTTTGAGGCACACTTTGCAGGCCGGCGTCGTCTTTGATGGCCGGAACGTCTACGACCCGAAGGAAGTGGAAGAAGCAGGCCTCGCGTACTACGGCATCGGCCGGGGGCGCAGCCTCCTTGCCCCGAAGCCGAATGCCCAGCCCTGACCGCGACACCACCGCCGACCGCCGGCTCACCGAGCTCGAAACCCGCCTGGCCTTCCAGGAGCACGCGATGCAGGAGCTTTCCGAAGCCCTCGCCGATGCGCGCATCGAAGGCCAGAAGAACCGCGAGCTGCTGACCCGAGTGCTCGACGACCTCAAGCAACTGCGCCGTGCGCTGATGGCCGATCCGGCCAGCGAGCCGCCGCCGCCGCACTACTGATCCGCCATGAGTGACAGCCTGAAAGACCAGCTGCTCGGCCTCGGCTTCAAGGCCGCACCGAAGCCCGAGCGCACCGAGCGCAAACCCGAACCCAAGCGCGAGCATCGGCCGGCCGGCCGTGATCGCCCGCAGGGCACCCAGCCCGGCGCTGGCAAGCCTGGCGCCGGCAAGCCGGGCGCGCCCCGCGATGGACGCGGCCCCCGTGGCCCGCGCCCGGACCAGCGTGGCGGTGGCAAGCCGCGCACGCAGGAGGAGATCGATCTCGCCAAGGCCTACGCGCTTCGCGCGGAAATCGAGAAGCGTGAGCGCATCGCCGCGGAACAGGCGAAGCAGGAGGCGGCGCGCGTCCGCCGCGAGGCGAAGGCGAAGCTGGATGCCTTCCTCGTCGGCAAGGCGCTCAACGATGCGGCCGCCGAGCACGCGCGGCATTTCCCCTATGGCGGGAAGATCAAGCGCATCCACGTGACGCCCGACCAGCTGAAGGCCCTTAATGCCGGCGAGCTCGGCGTGGTGCAGAGCAACGGGCGCTACCTGCTGGTGACGGCGGCCGTGCTGGCCGAAGCGAAGGCGCTCTTTCCCGACGCGGTGGCGCTCGAGGTGGACCCCAACGCGCCGCCCGGCAGCGATGAGTACGCCGATCCGCAGTACCAGGTGCCCGACGACCTCGTCTGGTGAACCGGATGCTTCGGGATCGTCAGTGGCGGGGATGGATCGCCGCGTCGGCCGTCCTCGCCATCGCGGGTGCCCTGTCCGCACCGGCCGGTCTCGGCCTGCACTACGTGTTCAAGCCGGTCACGACCCTGTTGCTCATCGCGTTCGCTTGGCGCTCGGAGGACCCCCATGGCCTCCGCCCCGGGGTGATCACCGGCCTGCTGCTCTCGCTGCTGGGTGACGTCGCGCTGATGCTGCCCATCGACGCGTTCGTGGTCGGACTCGGCGCCTTCCTCCTCGCCCATCTCGCCTACATCGTGGCGTTCTTCCGCCACTGCCGCCTAAAGGCGGTCGCGCTCGCGTGGCTGGGCTACGGCCTGCTTGCGGCGGGCGTGCTCTCCCTGCTTCTTCCCCAGGTGCCGGAGGCCATGCGGGGAGCGGTGGTCGCCTACGTGGTCGTACTGACCGGCATGGCGGCGTTCGCCTTCGGTGCTCGCGAGCGCGCCGGATCCCGCTTGGCGGTCGGTGGCGCGCTGTTCGTCCTCAGCGACGGCCTGCTGGCCTGGGACCGGTTCGCGTCCGCCGTGCCGTTGGCCTCGCTGTGGGTGCTCTCCACCTACTGGGCCGCCCAATGGTGCATCGCCCGCTCGATCGCGGCGGAGGCACGCCGTGGCTGAGGCCATCATGCTCTGGGCCATTCCGGCCTTCTTCCTGCTGATCGGCATCGAACTCGTTGCCGCCCGCGTGATGGGGCGCGCCGTTTACCGCGCGAACGACGCCATCGCCAGCCTGTCGCTCGGGGTGATGTCGCAGTTGGCCGGCGTGTTCACCAAGGCGCTCACTATCGGCCTCTACGCCGTGGCCGTGGAGCACGTCGCGCTGTTCGAACTCTCGGCCACCAGCCCGTGGGTGTGGATCACCGGGCTGGTGCTCTACGACTTCTGCTACTACTGGCTTCACCGTGCCGGCCACGAGGTGAACCTGCTCTGGGCCGCGCACGTGGTGCACCACCAGAGCGAGCGCTACAACCTCACCACCGCGCTGCGCCAGACCAGCAGCGGCGCGCTGCTCGGCTGGGTGTTCTACCTGCCGATGGCCGTGCTCGGGTTTCCGCTCGAGGTGTTCGCCGTCGTCGCGGTGATCGACCTGCTGTACCAGTTCTGGATCCACACCGAGCTGGTGCCGAAGCTGGGCTGGTTCGACCGCGTCTTCGCCTCGCCCTCGAACCATCGTGCCCACCATGCGGTGAACGAACGCTACCTCGACAAGAACTACGGCGGCCTGTTCATCCTGTGGGATCGGCTGTTTGGCACCTTCGTCGAGGAAGACGACGCGGATCCGGTCGTTTACGGCACGCGCGCTCCGCTGCGCAGCTTCAATCCGCTCTGGGCCAACCTCGAGGTGTACGCGGCGCTCTGGCGCGACACCTGGCGCACGGCCCGCTGGCGCGACCGGTTGCGGCTCTGGTTCGGCAAACCGGGCTGGCGTCCCGCAGACCTGCAGGCCATCGATCCGAAGCCGGCCTTCGATATCGGTCGAGCGGAGTTCAACCCGCCGGCGTCGCGCGCGCGGACGGTGTACGTGGCGGTGAATTTCGCCCTGCTGCTGGTGCCGGCCGTGCATTTCCTCACCAGCGCTGGAGCGATGCCGGCGTGGCAATCCGGCGGCTACGCCTTGGGCCTCGTGGCCAGCCTCGTGGTGCTGGGGGCGCTCATGGAACGCAAACCCTGGGCCAAACCGCTGGAAGCGCTGCGTTGGGTGCTGATGGCCCTGGGGATGATCGCGGCCCTGGCCTGAGGCCTCGCCAGGCTCAGGCGGAGAGCGCCGCGAGCAGTGTCTTCCCGGCTTCGCGGTAACGGCGCAATCGGGTCTTGCGCCCCGGCTGAGGTTCGCGCAGCAACTGCCATGCCGTGTGTGGCATTTCGGCGCGGGCGATGTCGTGGGGCGTGAGGTTCTTCCCGTCGATGTGCGGCCGGAATCGCAGGTCGATCGCCTCGAAGCAATGCTGGACCATCGCCGAGCAGTAGAGCGCGCCTTCCGAGGCGAAAAGATTGCGGCGTCTGCGTAGCGAGGACGACGGTAGCGCGAACAGCGTGCCGAGGATTTCCTTGAGCGAGTAGTGCGAGGCCCCGGCGACGAGGTCGAGGCCTTGGCACAGAACGCGCCGCGTGGCGTCGGCATCGAGGCCGAAGTCGAGCACGGCGAGGTTCGGGTAGGCCTCGTCGTCGAAGTAGCGCTCCAGCCGATTCTCCTGCGCCCCGAGGCGGAGGTTGCGCGAACGCAGATCGAGGTCGGATTCGATGACCCAGTGGTGTCCATCGGCGCGCTCGCCTGTGAACAGGAACGCGTGCGACCACGGGCTGCGATGGCCGTCCTCGGTGACGAAACCCTGCGCGCGGCGGATCGCCATGGTGACGGCGTCGGAGCCGCCGCACAGCCCGATGCGCCCCGGTGCGGCGTAGCGGGAGAGGAATTCGGCATTGCCGAGGCCGTCGAGACGGATGACGTGGGGGGCGGTGTCGTGCATAGGGCGCGAGCTTAGCCGCGGAGGGCATCGACCGCAGCCGCCTCCTCGAGGTGATGAAGCAACAGAGCGGCGAGGCTAGCGAGGTCCTGCGCGTTGTGCTCGCCGACACGCCGCAGCAGGGCGGCGCTGCCGCCGCGCAGGTACGCCAGCCAGGCCGCAGGCGCTTCGCTGCCGGGCAGGTCGTCTTCGCGGAGCACGCCCAGCCAGTGCCGTTCAACCGTGGCGAGGCGGCAGTCGGGCAGGGCGTGTCGCAGTCGGCGGCGCGTGGGGTGCAGCAGGTCGAGGTGAGGAAAGCGCGAGAGCGGGTCGGGGATGCGCGAAAGGCGCAATCGCGTGCCCAACAGCGGGCGGTCGTAGCTCTTGCCGTTGTAGCTGACGAGCACAGCGTCGTCGCCCAGAGCATCGAGCACGGCCCGAAGCATCGCGGCCTCGGCGGCCATCGTGGCCGTGGTGAACTGCGTGATCGCGAGTCCCGCAGGGGTGAAGCGTGCGATGCCGACCATGAAGGCGCGCGTGCCGGTGCCTCCGGCGAGGCCGGTGGTTTCGGTATCGAAGAACGCCAAGCGCGATGCTTCGACGCTTTCGGGCAACGGTACGGTGCCTCGCCGACGCGCTGTCGGCGAAAGCGCTGCTAGGTCGCCGAGTTCGATCAGCGTCGGGGCCAGCGGCCGCGCGCGCAGCGTCACCTGCCGCCACAGGCCTGGCGCGATCTCGTCGCCCGGGAGCGTGCGATCGACGGGCAGGGCAGTGAGTGGCGCGGCCGGTGCGAGCCTGCGCGGCCCGCGTTCGCGCAGGCGGCGCAGGGCGTCGAAGACGTCCTGCCAGTCGTCGGTGCGTGGCGATGTGGGCGCAGCGGGTGCTTGCCGCCGCTGCCTCAACCAATCGAGCGCCGCGCTCATGCGGCCTCGAACAGCGTCAACAGTCGCTGGGCCGCGCGCTTCGGCGTCTCGGTTTCGTCCTTCACGGGCGGCGCCACCGGCCCGACGCAGGCCGGGCAACCACGCGTGCATGGGCAGGCCGCCACGAGGCCGCGGGCGCGCTTCACCAATTCCGTGCGACGTTCGTACAGGGGCTGCGACAGGCCGATGCCACCCGGATAGGCGTCGTAGAGGTACAGCGCTGGATGGAAGCGGCCGTCGGGATGCGCGTCGTCGACGCACTTCTGCAGGTCGCGCCCTTCGGCCATGACGGCCAGTTGGGCCACGCAGTGCAGGGCGCTGCCCGCGCCGTGGAAGGCGGCGAGGGCCTGCTCGCGCGTCGGCCACGCGGCCTCGAGAACGGCCGGTGGCAACTGCCACCAGGTGGCCGTGGTCTGCAGTTCCTGGTCCGGCAACTGCACGGGGCCGTAGCCGATGTTCTCGTGCGTGTGGAATCGGATCTTCTTGTAGCCGGACACCCGGCGCACCACGTGGACCTCGCCCGTCTCGCACTGGCCGGCGCCAAGGGGAGAGCCGTCGAAGCGCTCCAGCACCTTGAGCTTGGTGTGGTCGATGGCGTCGGTGTAGTAGTCGACGAAGGTGCGGCGCACATAGGCCTTGCGGCCGGGCCAGTCGAGGCGCTCCACCTGGTAGGGCACCGACTGCACCATGTGGATGGCGCCCTCGTACAAGGTGAGCGCAGCGGCGGTGTAGTCGACCTCGGCGATGATGGTCTGCCGGCCGTCCGTGCGATCCACGACGACGAAGTTGCCGTCGGCGACCGCGCGCAGGTTCACCGCATTGGCCGGGTAGCTGTCGGCGATCCACTCCCAGCGTTCGCCCTCGCGGTGCACGACGGCGTCCTCGGCGAGCAGTTCGAGGAAACCGTCGACCTCGACGGGTCCGAACCGCTCGCCGGCGCTGAAGGGCAGCTCGAAGGCCGCGCAGCGCACGTGGTCGAGCAGTACCAGCGGCTGGTCGGCGTGCAGGCGCGCGTGTTCGGGGTTGGCGCCGAAGAAGTATTCCGGGTGCTGCACGACGTACTGGTCGATCGCCTCGCTGCTGGCCACCAGCACGCCCACTGAGGCCTGCTGGCGGCGGCCGGCGCGCCCGAAGCGCTGCCACGTGGCCGCCACCGAACCGGGCCAGCCATTCAACACCACCACGTCGAGGGCGCCGATATCGACGCCCAGTTCCAGTGCCGAGGTGCTGACGATGCCGTCGACTTTCCCCGCGCGCATCGCCACCTCCGTTTCGCGACGCTCGTTCGGCAGGTAGCCGCCGCGGTAGGCGCGGATGCGGGCCGGGCCGCGGGGCTCGCGGTCGAAGACTTCCTTGAGGTACTTGGTGATCACCTCCACCTGCGTGCGCGAGCCGCAGAACACCAGCGTCTTCAGCGCCGCCTTGATGGCGATGCGGGCGATTCGCACCGACTGTGAACGCGCGGAGGCGCGCAGGCCGAGGTCCGGGTTCACCACCGGCGGGTTCCACAACAGCAGGAACTTCTCGCCGGTCGGTGCGCCGCTCTCGGTGATGGCGTGGACCGGCGCTTCGATGAGGGCTTCGGCGTGTTCGACGGCATTGCCGATCGTCGCCGAGCAGAGGATGAACTGCGGGTCGCTGCCGTAGAAGGCGCACAGGCGCTTCAGCCGGCGGATCACGTTGGCGAGATGGCTGCCGAAGACGCCGCGGTAGCCATGGATCTCGTCGATGACGACGTAGCGCAGGTTCTCGAACAGCGTCGCCCACTTCGTGTGGTGCGGCAGGATGCCCTGGTGGAGCATGTCGGGGTTGGTCACCACCACGTCGCCGCCGGCGCGGATCGCCTGCCGGGCGTCGCCGGGCGTGTCGCCGTCGAAGGTGGCGGCGCGCACCCCAAGGTTGCCGGCGCTGGAGAGCTCGATCAGTTCCGCCACCTGGTCCTGCGCCAGCGCCTTGGTCGGGAACAGGAACAGCGATTTGCCGCCATGGCGTGCCGCGGCCAATGCGGGCAGCAGGTAGCACAGCGATTTCCCGGAGGCGGTCGGTGTGGCCAGGAGCAGGTTCTCGCCGTCCTGCGCCGCGCGCCAAGCCTCGGCCTGGTGCCGGTACAGGCGCGTGACGCCCCGGGCGCGCAGCGCGTCGGCCAGTCCGGTGGGCAGGTCCGGCGGGAATTCGACGTAGTCGCCTTCTCGCGCGGGCAAGCGGCGCAGCGCGGTGATGCGGTCGGCGTACTTGCGGCCGAGGCGTTGGACGAGCGTTCCACCGCCGACCCGGGTCGGCACGGGATCGGACGATGACGCAGGCGAGGGGGCAGCGGGGCGGACGACGGCGTTCATGCGGGGACCGGTTCGGGTGTGCGCTTTGTCGCCATTCCCAGTCTCACCGATTGCGACAGGGCCGCTGGTTTGACGTGGATCAGGTGGGCCCACCGCCGGGAGGGCTTTACTGGGCCTACACACTCTGGGCGGGAGAGCAGGCATGAGCGCAGTGGGAACGGCGAGCCAGACGACGGTGCCGCTCACGCGGGAGGCCCTCAAGGACCGGCCGGTCACCGGGGTGGAGGCCGAGTTCCGCGACGGCGAGACCATCGTCTCGTCCACGGATCCGCAGGGCCGCATCACCTACGTCAACGGCTACTTCATGGAGATCAGCGGCTATACGGAGGCCGAACTGCTCGGCCAGCCGCACCGCATCATCCGCCACCCGGATATGCCTGCCGCCGCGTTCGCCGATATGTGGGCCACCCTGAAGAAGGGCCGCCCCTGGATCGGCCTTGTGAAGAACCGCTGCAAGAACGGCGACCACTATTGGGTGGAGGCGAACGTCGCCCCCATCTATGCCGCAACCGGCGAACTCGAGGGCTACGTGTCGGTTCGGCGGAAGCCCAGTCGCGCGAGGATCGACGAAGCGGAGCGCCTGTACCGCGAGATCCGCGAAGGCCGCCTGGCCCGCTTCGAGATCGAGAACGGCGTGGTCCATCCGCCCAGCCTCGCGCGTGCGCTCAACCCGCTGTGGCGCCTCACGCTGACCTTCCGGCTGTTCCTGCTGTCGCTGTTCGGCATCGGTCTCGCGGCTAGCCTCCTCTGGCTGCAGTCCCGTGGCGTCGGACGCGGCGTCCTCGCGGGCGGCCTCGCCGCCGGCGCGGCCTTCGCGACCTATTCGGCCTGGTGGCTGGCCCGCGACGTGGTCGGACGCCTCGACCGCGCCAAAGCCCTGTTCCGCGAGATCGCGGCCGAGAAGCACGACGGCCACGTCGACATCTCGCGGGCGGACGAGGTCGGTGCTGTACTGCTCGGACTCAAGTCGCTGCAGGTGCGGTTGGAATTCAGCACGCAGCGCCTGCGTCGCGAGGCTGCGGCTTCGGCGCGCATCAACCAGGCCTTGGACATGGCCGAGACCAACATCATGGTCGCCGACCGGCGCTTCGATATCGTGTTCGCCAACCGCGCCGTCCTCGAGACCTTCCGGCGCCACGAAGCGCGGATCGCTACGGCCATCCCCGGGTTCCGGGTGGATGCGATTGTCGGTTCATCCATCGACCGCTTCCATCGTGATCCCAGCCGGCAGCGCGCCATGCTCGCCGGCATGAAGGCGCCCCACCATGGCCGCGTCGTCATCGCCGGCCTGAGCTTCGACCTCGTGGTGACGCCAGCCTTCGGTTATGCGGGGATGCTCATCGGCTACGTCGTGGAGTGGAAGGACCGCACCCTCGAGCTCGCGATCGAACGCGAAGTGCAGGAGGTCGTCGACGCCGCCAGCCGCGGCGAGCTGGGCCGTCGTATCGATGTCGAGAGCAAGACCGGCTATGTGCGGCAGCTGGGCGAGGGCATCAACCGGGTGCTGGACGTCTTCGAGGACATCACCGCGAACCTCCAGGGCTTCATGGCCTCGCTGGCGCAGGGCGACCTGCGCGTGCGCATGGAACAGCGCTATGCCGGGGCCTTCGGCCAGATGGCGGATGACGCCAATCGCACCGTCGAGGAGCTCGCGGACATCGTCGGCCGTATCCAGCAGGCGGTGGCGGTCTTCCGCACGGTGTCGTCCGAGCTCGCCGCCGGGAACGCGGACCTGCAGGAACGCACCGAGCAGCAGGCGGCCAGCTTGGAGGAGACGGCGTCCTCGATGGAGGAACTGACCGCCACCGTGCAGCAGAACGCGCAGAACGCGCGCACCGCGCGCACGCTTTCGGAAGGCGTTGGACGCATCGCCAACGAGGGTGGCCTCGTCGCCGACGACGCGGTCCGGGCCATGGGCGAAGTGGCCGAGGCCTCGGCCAAGATCGAGGACATCATCACTGTCATCGATGGCATTGCCTTCCAGACCAACATCCTCGCGCTGAACGCCGCCGTCGAGGCGGCGAGGGCCGGCGAGCAGGGGCGCGGCTTCGCCGTGGTTGCCGCGGAGGTGCGCGCGCTGGCGCAGCGGAGTGCCGCGTCGGCCAAGGAGATCAAGACCCTGATCGGTGATTCGGCGGAGGCGGTGCGGGCCGGCTCCGGCAAGGTGCGCCAGGCCGGTGAGTCGATCCGCTCGCTGGTGGTCGAGGTGGAAAAGATGGGCCAGCTGGTCGCAGAGATCAGCGCCGCCAGCGAGGAGCAGGCCCAGGGCATCGGCACCGTCAACCAGACGATCAGCCAGCTCGACACGGCCACCCAGCAGAATGCGGCACTGGTCGAAGAGGCCAGCGCTTCGGCACGCGCGCTCGAAGAGCAGAGCACCCAGTTGGCCGGCGCGGCGGGAAGCTTCCGCCTGCCGTGACTCGACGGCCCGGGCTTACTCCGGGTCGTAGTCGAGGTTCGGTGCCAGCCAGCGTTCCGCCTGCTCGAGGGGGATGCCCTTGCGCTTCGCGTAGTCGGCGACTTGCTCGCGCGAAAGGCGGCCGACGACGAAGTACTGGCTGTCGGGGTGGCTGAAGTACAGGCCGCTCACTGCCGAGGCCGGGTACATGGCGAAGTTCTCGGTAAGCGAGAGGCCGATGCGCCTCTCCGCCTGCAGCAGCTCGAAGATCGTCCGCTTCTCGCTGTGCTCTGGGCAGGCGGGGTAACCGGGCGCCGGGCGGATGCCGCGGTAGTCCTCGCGGATCAAGGCCTCGTTGTCGAACGGTTCGTCCTTGGCGTAGCTCCACAGCCGCGTCCGCACCTCACGATGCAGCCACTCGGCGCAGGCCTCCGCCAAGCGATCGGCGAGGGCCTTGAGCAGGATGGCGTTGTAGTCGTCATGCGCAGCTTCGAAGCGCGCCACGTGCGGTTCGATGCCGATGCCGGCGTTGACGGCGAAGGCGCCGATCCAGTCTTGGTGACCCGCCGGCGCGATGAAGTCGGCGAGGGCTAGGTTCGGGCGCGTATCGGGCTTGTCGGCCTGCTGCCGCAGGGTGTGCAGGGTGGCGACCCGGCGGGTCGGATGCGCCGGGTCATGGACGACGATGTCGTCCCCCTGTTGGGCCGCCGGCCACAGCCCGGCGACGGCCTTCGCGGTCAGCCATTTCTCCGCGATGAGCTGGTCGAGCATGGCCTGCGCGTCCCGCCACAGTTCGCGGGCCTGGGCGCCGACGACGGCATCCTCGAGGATCTGCGGGTAGCGGCCCGCCAACTCCCAGGTCTGGAAGAAGGGCGTCCAATCGATGACTGAGCGTAGGGCCTCGAGCGGGACGTCTTCGAACACGGTGACGCCCGGTGCCTGCGGCTGCGGCGGGGCATAAGCGGACCAGTCCGGCGCGAAGCGCTTGGCGCGGGCACGCTCCAGCGGCATCAGCGGCTTGGCATCGCCGCGATTGGCGTGGCGGCGACGCACCTCGTCATAGTCGGCCACGATGCCCGCCATGAAGGGCTCGCGCAGGTCCTTCGACAGCAGGCTCTGCGCCACGCCGACGGCACGTGAGGCGTCCTTCACCCACACCACCGGTTCGGCGTAGTGCGGGTCGATCTTCAGCGCGGTGTGCGCGCGGCTGGTCGTGGCGCCACCGATCATCAGCGGCACGCTGAAGCCCTGCCGCTTCATCTCCTTGGCGACATGGCTCATCTCCTCGAGCGAGGGCGTGATGAGCCCGGAAAGGCCGATCAGGTCGACGCGCTCCTCGCGAGCCCGATCAAGGATCGTCTGCGCCGGCACCATCACGCCGAGGTCGATCACGTCGAAGTTGTTGCAGCCGAGCACCACGCCGACGATGTTCTTGCCGATGTCGTGCACGTCGCCCTTGACCGTGGCCATCAGGATCTTGCCGCGCTGCTTGGCGTCGCCGCCCGCCGCGGCCTTCTCGGCTTCGAGGTAGGGCAGCAGCACGGCGACCGCCTTCTTCATCACGCGGGCCGACTTCACCACCTGCGGCAGGAACATCTTGCCGACGCCGAACAGGTCGCCCACCACGTTCATTCCGGCCATCAGCGGGCCTTCGATCACGTCGAGCGGACGGCCCAGCGCCTGCCGTGCCTCCTCGGTGTCGCCCTCGATGAAGGCATCGATACCGTGGACGAGCGCGTGCTTGAGGCGCTCCACCACCGGCAACTCGCGCCACGCGGCGTCCTCGACCTTCACCTCGCCCTTCTTGCCCTTGTAGCGGTCGGCGATCGCGAGCAGGCGCTCGGTGGCATCCGGTCGACGGTTCAGCACGACATCTTCGACGCGCTCCCGCAGCTCGGCGTCGAGGTCGTCGACCAGCGCCAGCGCGCCGGCATTGACGATGCCGAAGTCCATGCCGGCCTGGATGGCGTGGTAGAGGAACACGGCGTGGATCGCTTCGCGCACGGCGTTGTTGCCGCGGAAGGCGAAGCTGACGTTGGAGACACCGCCCGACACGTGAGCAAGCGGAAAGCGCGCCTTCAGCTCGCGTGCCGCGTCGATGAAGGCCACGGCATAGCCGTCGTGCTCTTCGATGCCTGTGGCGATGGCGAAGATGTTGGGGTCGAAGACGATGTCTTCGGGCGCGATGCCGGCGCGTTCCGTCAGGAGGGCATAGGCCCGCGAGCAGATTTCAACCTTGCGCTCGAAGCTGTCGGCCTGGCCCTGCTCGTCGAAGGCCATCACCACCAGGGCGGCGCCATAGCGGCGCAGCAACTCGGCCTGGCGAAGGAATTCGGCTTCGCCTTCCTTCAGCGAGATGGAGTTGACGATGGGCTTGCCCTGGACGTTCTTCAGGCCCTCTTCGATGACGCTCCACTTCGAGGAGTCGATCATCACCGGCACCTTGGCGATGTCCGGCTCGCCGGCGATCAGGCGCAGGAAGCGGCCCATCGCGGCTTCGGCATCGAGCATGCCTTCGTCCATGTTGATGTCGATGACCTGGGCGCCGTTGTCCACCTGTTGGCGGGCGACGACCAGCGCCTCGTCGAAACGGCCTTCCAGGATCAGCTTCTTGAACTGCGCCGAGCCGGTGACGTTGGTGCGTTCGCCGACGTTGACGAAGTTGCTTTCCGGCGTGATGACCGAAGGCTCCAGCCCCGACAGCCGCATGTGCGGCGCGGGAGCGGGCAGGACACGCGGCGGCAGGCCAGCGACGACTTGCGCGATCGCCGCGATGTGCTCGGGCGTGGTCCCGCAGCAGCCGCCGACGATGTTCAGCAGGCCGGCTTCAGCGAACTCGCGCAGCACGCCCGAGGTCTCGGACGGCTGCTCGTCGTAGCCGCCGAAGGCGTTCGGCAGGCCCGCGTTCGGGTGGCAGCTGATGGCGCACTCGGCCACCGAGGACAACACGTCGATGTGCGCGCGCAGGTCCCGAGCGCCGAGCGCGCAGTTCAATCCGATCGACAGCGGCCGGGCGTGGCGCAGGGAGTACCAGAAGGCTTCCGCCGTCTGGCCGGAGAGCGTGCGGCCGGAGCGGTCGGTGATCGTTCCGGAGATCATCACCGGCCAGCGGGCACCGTGCTCGGCGAACATCGTCTCCAGCGCGAACAGCGCCGCTTTCGCGTTCAACGTGTCGAAGATGGTTTCTACCATCAGGATGTCGGCGCCGCCCTCGGCGAGTGCTTCAGCCGCCTCGCGGTACTGCGCGACCAGGGTGTCGAAATCGATGTTGCGGAAGGCCGGGTCGTTGACGTCGGGCGAGATCGACGCCGTGCGAGGCGTCGGGCCGAGCACGCCGACCACGAAGCGCGGCTTCGACGGGTCGCGGGCCTCGACCTCGGCACACACGGCCTTGGCGAGCTTCGCGGCCTCGCGATTGAGTTCCGGGACGAGGTGCTCGAGGCGGTAGTCGCCCTGGGCCACGCGCGTGCCGTTGAAGGTGTTGGTCTCGATCAGGTCGGCGCCGGCCTCGAGGTAGGCGCGGTGGATGCCGGCGATGATCTCGGGCTTCGTCAGCACCAACAGGTCGTTGTTGCCCTTGAGGTCGCCGCCGCAGCCGCAGCCCTCGCCGTGGACGTGGTCTGCCGCCAGCGGCGCGCGCTCGTGGCCGGAGGGGATGTCGCTGGTCTTCGGCGAGAACTGCAAACCGTCGAAGCCGTGCTTGAAGCGCTCGCCGCGGTAGTCAGCTTCCTCGAGCCGATGCTTCTGCACCATCGTGCCCATCGCGCCGTCGAGCACGAGGATCCGCGCCGCCATGGCGTCGAGCAGCTTCTGGGCGCGGGCCGGGTGTTTCCAGGGAAGACGGTTCATCCGCGCTTGCGCTCCGTCGACGAACCGGGCTTGTGCGCGATCAGGCTGATCACTTCGAAGTGCGGGGGGCGCTTCTCCTTCGCCACCACCTCGCAGACGCGCACCTCGAGTCCGGCCTTCTCCGCCAGCTTGCGCAGTTCCTTCTCGGTGAACCCGAGATTGAGGTGCCCGTAGGGTTCGACCACGGCTTTGTGCTCGTGCTTCGCGAGGCAAGTGGCGAGCAGACGCCCGCCGGGGCGAAGCGCCCGTGCGGCTTCGGCAAGCGCCTTCGCGGGCTTCTCCGCGTAGGTGAGGGCGTGCATCAGCAGCACGAGGTCGAAGGCCGAGTCCGCGCACTCGATCGCGTGCATGTCGCCTTCGCGCAACTCGACGTGGGCGTATCGCGACAGGCGCTCACGGGCGGCGGCGATCACCTTGGGGCTGGCGTCGATGCAGAGGTAGCGGCGTGAATGCGGCGCCAGCATTTCGGCCATCAGGCCGTCGCCGGAGGCGATGTCCAGCACGTCGACGGGTTCGAGCAAGGGCAGGGCGCTTCGTGCCAGCGCTTCCCAGGTGCGCCCCGGTGAGTAGTGGCGTTCCATGTCGCCGGCCACCGAGTCGGCCCAGTTCTGGTCCGAGGCGCGGGCCGCGAGGACGGTGGGAAGCCGGTCGGCGTCCTGCCGAAGCAGCGGGTCGCTGGCGCCGTCGCGCAGGGTGCGCCAGAGCGCCGCTTCGGCGGGCTCGATGGCGTCATTGAATCGGTAGTAGGCCGAGACGCCGGAGCGACGGTCGACCACCAGCGCGGCTTCTCGCAGCTTGGCGAGATGGGTCGAAACGCGGGGCTGGGCGAGGTGGGTGATGGTCGCCAGTTCGGCGACGGTCAACTCTTCACGCTCGACGAGGGCCAGCAGGCGGACGCGGGTGGGGTCGGCCAGCACCTTGAGGCAGTCCGACCAAGCTTGCAGGTCCATATCTATCTTTGTATCCGAATCCAGCGATGAACTAGTCTGGAGGCCGCTCCCGGCCCGGTCAAGGCGCGTCTTCACCCCGACACCATGCCGTGGGGTATGGATGAACGGTTACACTCGCGACTTTCCGTTTGCCGATCGGGGTGTGCTGTGGATTTCGGATTCACTGAAGAGCAGTTGATGATCCAGGACGTGGCCCGTCGCATCGCGCAGGAGAAGATCGCGCCGAGCGCCGAGCACCACGACCAGACGGGCGAGTTCCCGCTGGAGAACATCCGACTCCTCGGCGAGAACGGCCTGATGGGCATCGAAGTGCCGACCGAGTACGGCGGCGCCGGCATGGACCCGATCAGCTACGTGCTGGCGATGATCGAAATCGCCGCAGCCGACTGTGCGCACAGCACCATCGTGTCGGTGAACAACTCGCTGTTCTGCAACGGCATCCTGAAGTTCGGTACCGAAGCGCAGAAGCAGCTGTACGTCCGCGCCATCGCCGAAGGGCGCGAAATCGGCGCCTTCGCCTTGACCGAGCCGCAGTCCGGCTCCGACGCCACGGCCATGCGCTGCCGCGCGGTCAGGCAGGCCGATGGCACCTACGTCATCAATGGCAAGAAGAGCTGGA
>NZ_JBILJW010000020.1:0-66761 GCF_044377035.1 Silanimonas sp. | reverse complement strand
CGGTCATCTTCGATGCGCTGCAGGCGGCGAAGTCGCGCGGGCTCGACCTGCTGATCGCCGACACCGCCGGTCGCCTGCACACGCAGCAGGGCCTGATGGCCGAACTCTCGAAAGTGGCGCGCGTGCTGGCGAAGCTTGATGAGACCGCCCCTCACGAGGTGCTGATGGTCATCGACGGCACCACGGGACAAAACGCCGTGAACCAGGTGCGTCAGTTCCTCGCCGCCGCGAAGGTCAGTGGCCTCGTCGTCACCAAGCTCGACGGCAGCGCCAAAGGTGGCGTGGTGTTCGCGCTCGCCCGCGAGTTCGGCCTGCCAATCCGCTTCGTCGGCCTCGGCGAGACGATGGAGGACCTCCGCGTGTTCGACCCGGATGCCTTCGTCGATGCGCTGCTGCCCGAGCTCGGCAGCGCGGAGCGCGGTACGTCGTGAACCCGGCCACGGCCGACGCTCCCGCGCCCTCCGAAGTGCCCCCGCCGACGCGCTCACTCCTCCGCCACAGCCTGCGGCCGCTCGGCGTCGTGGCCGTGCTGCTGTTGGTCGTCGCGCTGTCGTCGCCGTGGTGGTTCAACGCGCGCCGCGTCGCCGACCTCGCGCTGGCCCAGGCCGATAGCGCTACAGGGCTCGACTGGGACTACGACGGTGAACCGGCCCTTCGATGGCGCCCACAACCTTGGCTGTCCGTGCCGGACCTGCAGGTTCGGGATGCCAGCGGCCAAAGCCTCCTCACCGCCGAGCGCCTTGAGATCGCCCTGCCGTGGTCGACGCTTCGCGGCGAGTCGCTGCGGGTGGATGCCCTGCACCTCGAAGCGCCCGACATCGACCTCGACGCCGCCATCGCGTGGTGGAACGCCCGGCCGGCCAGCGACATGGCCGACCTGCCCCGGCTCGATGGGCTGGTGATCACTCGGGGGCGCCTGCGCTGGGCCGAGGGCGCGCTGCAGGATCTGGAACTCACGCTGCCGCGCTTCGCCATGGGCGAACCCATGACGCTCGCGCTGCGCGGCAAGGTGGTCGACACCTCGGCGAGCCATCGTGCGCCCTTCGATTTGGCCCTTCGGATCGACGCGGTCCCCGAAGCCACTCCGCTCCGGTTGGAAGGCTTCGCGATCCATCTCGACGGAACGGGCCCGATCGCAGCCACCACCGCGAAGGGCCGACTGCAGTTCACGCCCTGGGCGCTCGACGCGAGCGGCGAGATCGCCTCGTGGCCCGAGGCCTGGCCAGCCCTGCCCGCCCCCTTGTCGACCAGCCCGTCGCCGCTGGCGTTCACGCTGGCGCAGCAGGGCGAATCCGCGATGGCAGCACACACCGTGCTCTCGCTGAAGCGGGACACGCACCACGTCGATGCCGAAGGCACCCCCGAGGCGATGCTGGCCTGGCTGGAGGATGCCGACGCCGCCGCGCTGCCGCCGCTTCGCGTGCGCGCCGCCTTGCCCGAAGTGGACCTCGACGGCGTCCGGCTGGAAGGCGTCACCATCGAGCTGGACGACCCAGCGGCTGATGCCCCGGAGCCGCTCCGATGACCCAAAGGCCCGATAGCACATCGTTCCCAACGCGTTTGCTCGCGTGGTTCGACACCCACGGACGCCACGACCTGCCTTGGCAGCACCCGCGTACGCCTTATCGCGTGTGGGTCAGCGAGGTGATGCTGCAGCAGACCCAAGTGCAGACCGTCATCGGCTATTTCGAACGCTTCCTCGCCCGCTTTCCCGACCTGCCGTCCTTGGCCGCTGCGAACGAGGATGAGGTGCTCGCGCTGTGGTCCGGGCTCGGCTACTACAGCCGTGCGCGCAACCTGCATCGCGCCGCCCAAGCCTGCGTGGCTCGCCATGGCGGCACGCTTCCGGAGGAGATCGATGCGCTTTCGGCCCTGCCTGGCATCGGCCGCAGCACGGCCGCGGCGATCCTCGCGCAGGCGCATGGCCAGCGCCATGCGATCCTCGACGGCAACGTCAAGCGCGTGCTCACCCGCCTGCTCGGCGAAGCGGAGTGGCCGGGCAAGTCGTCGGTCGAGCGCCGCCTGTGGGCCGAAGCCGAGGCACGTCTGCCGCACAAGCGCCTCGCCGACTACACCCAGGCACTGATGGATTTCGGCGCTACGCACTGCACGGCGCGAAAGCCGCGCTGCGGCGACTGCCCGATGCGGAGCGAATGCCAAGCACACGCCGCCGATGCCGTCGCACGGATCCCGGCGCGCAAACCCGCAAAGGCCACGCCGACGCGTGCCGTCCGCCTGCTGGTATTCCGCGACAAAGAGGGGCGCGTGCTGCTCGAGCGCCGCGTCGCCAAGGGCGTGTGGCAAGGCCTGTGGAGCGTGCCGGAAGCCGCTGACGACGATGCTGCCAAGGCGCTGCGGGCCACCTTCGGCGCCGACGACGGCACCGCGCTGCCCACCTTCCTGCACGCCTTCAGCCACTACCGACTGCAGGCATCACCGGTACTTCACCGCGTCCGCGACGCCACCGAAGCCACGAACGACCTTCGATGGGTCGCCCGCGCCGACTACGCTGCGCTCGGCCTGCCCCGTCCTATCCGCACCCTGCTGGAGTCCCTGCCATGAGCCGTACCGTCTATTGCGCAAAGCACGGCGTCGATGCCGCCGCCCTCGCCTTCGCCCCATGGCCGGGCGCGCTCGGCAAGCGCATCTTCGAGAGCATCGGGCAACCGGCGTGGCAGGAGTGGCTGGCGCACCAGACCATGCTGATCAACGAAAACCGGCTTTCGCCGATGGACCCGAAGCACCGCGCCTTCCTGGAAACGGAGATGGAGAAGTTCCTGTTCGGCGGTGGTGCGGAAAAGCCGGCGGGCTACGTACCCCCCAGCGCCTGACGCGAACGCCCGTCGAGTGTCAGGACTCGCGTTCCACGATCTCGACCTTCGCCTGTCGCGCCACCTTCTCGCTCTCGCGAAGCGCCGCCACGTCGATGGGACGGATCGAGCGAATCCGGCAACTGCCGTCGCGCGTCTGCACGCGGTCGAAATCGGCGTAGACGCGGCTCATGCTCGAGGTCACGCCGATCGACAAGGACCAGCGCAACGCCGGACAGGGCTCCTCGACGGTCAGCAGGTAGGCCTGCCGCGCCCCGGTCCACACCGCCACGGCGTGGTCGCCGAGCGCCGTGTAGCCATCGATACGGAAGAAGCGGAAACTGCCAACGGGTTCGCCCGCAGCGGCTTCGTAGCGTGCCAACGAGGCGGCCTCCCGCTCGGTGGCCGCCGTCGATCCAAGGCTTGAACAACCGGCCAACGCCAACGATGCCGCGGCCAGGGCCGCGATACGGAACATCGAGATCATGTCTTGCTCCTTTTCCGAGCGCCCGGGAGGCGGCGCTCTCGAACGCTACACCCGAGGCACGCGGGCCGGGGCCGCCCCCGCCGACCGGGGTTTGCGTCGATTCAGCCCCGACACACCCTTGCCACCGCGATGCGCCGCTGCTAGAGTTTCGGCTTCGCTTCGGCGACGTGGCTAGGTAGCTCAGTTGGTAGAGCAGGGGATTGAAAATCCCCGTGTCGGGGGTTCGATTCCCTCCCTGGCCACCATATAAAACAAGGGCTTGCGAGAAATCGCAGGCCCTTTTTCTTTTCCCGGCCCGCGGATTCCATCGATGCGGCTCCGCGGACGTCAACCGGACGCAGACTGGCACGTTACCTCGGGGACGCACCGCCCGGAGTCCACGATGTCCGACCTTCCGACTGCCCTACCGCGAGCACGGGAATCCGCCCGCTCCCGCTTCGGTTGCGCCATGGCCCTCGCACTGGGACTCGCCGCGAGCGGGTCCGCATCGGCACAGACCGTGACGGACGCACAGCGCGATGCGGCCCGCCTGCTGACCCAAGCCACCTTCGGACCCACGCTGCCCGAGATCGACCGCGTCGCGGCGATCGGGCCGGCAACGTGGATCGACCAGCAGATCGCCGCGCCCGCGACGCTCCATCTCGAGGCGACGGACGCGCACTACCGGGCGATGCTGCCCCTTTACAACGTCGGCCGCGCGACGCCGGAAACCAGCTGCATCCAATCCCTCGTCTGCCGCTACGCGCGCCGCGACACCTGGTGGCGCACGTCGATCACCGCGCCCGACCAGCTGCGCCAACGGACGGCGTTCGCGCTGAGCCAGTTCTTCGTCGTCTCCGACCTCAATGCCGATGTCGCCTACACGCAGTACGCCCCAGCGGACTTCTACGACACCCTGGTGGTGAACGCCTTCGGCGATTTCCGCACCCTGCTCGAGGAAGTCACGCTGCACCCCGCGATGGGCCGCTACCTCGGGATGTTGCAGAACGAGAAAGCCGACCCCGCGCGCAACACCGAACCGGACGAGAACTACGCCCGCGAGGTGATGCAACTCTTCACCGTTGGCCTGACCGAACTGAACCCGGACGGCACCCCGCGCACCGCCCCCGACGGCAGCCTGATGCCGACCTATGGCGACCCGGAGATCACCGACTTCGCCCGCGTGTTCACCGGCTGGAACTACGCCAATGCGACGCGCTGGAGCTTCGGCCGCGGCGCCGCCGGCATCCCCGGCCACATCGAGGCGATGCGGGCCAACGAGGCGTACCACGACACCGGGGCCAAGACGCTGCTGCGCGGGCAGCGCCTCGCGGCCGGGCGCACTGCCGCCGCCGACCTCGACGACGCCCTGGACAACCTCGCGAACCACCCGAACGTCGGCCCCTTCCTCGCCCGCCATCTGATCCAGCGTCTCGTCACCAGCAACCCTTCGCCGGCCTATGTCGGTCGCGTGGCGGCCGTGTTCGCCAACAACGGACGCGGACAGCGCGGCGACCTCGCGGCCGTGGTGCGCGCCGTGCTGCTCGATGCTGAAGCCCGCGACCCCTTGATCGCCGGCGGCCCCGACTACGGAAAGCTCCGCGAGCCACTGCTCCGCTACACCGCGCTCTGGCGGGCTTTCGGCGCGCAGGGCGTGAGCGTGAGCAACAGCGCGGGATCGGTGAGCGGCATCTTCCGCTTCTACTCGAGCGATTCGCTGCTGGCGCAGGCCCCGCTGTCGGCGCCCTCCGTATTCAACTTCTACCGGCCGAACTACCGGAAGCCGGGCGAAATCCGCGAGCGCAGCCTGTTCTCGCCGGAATTCCAGATCGTCAACGACAACACGGCGATCGCGATGGCCAATCGCCTGCATGGCGCCCTGTTCAATAGCGACCGCGACGTGACCAGCGGGCGCACGCTCGCCAACACCATCGCAGCGCTGGGCAACCTGCCGCTCGATTTCAGCGTCGAGAAATCGCTCGCGACCCAGCCGGAGACCCTCGTCGACCGCCTCGACCTGCTGATGATGGCGGGGCGCATGCCGCCGGCGATGCGCGCGGTGTTGGTGGACGCGATCGGCCGCATGCCGGCCACCGACGGCGGTCGCCAACGCGTCGAGGACGCGGTCTTCCTGGTCGCTTCGTCCCCGCAGTTTTCGGTGCAGAGGTAAGCCCATGGCCACGCCCATCGATCCCGCACGCCGCCGTTTCCTTGGCACAAGCAGCCGAATCGCCCTCGGCAGCGCCTGCGCGCTCGCCACCCTCGGGCGCCTCGAGCTGGCCCAGGCCGCCTCGCGCCCCGGCGACTACCGTGCCCTCGTGTGCCTGTACCTGCTCGGCGGCAACGACAGCTACAACATGGTCGTGCCGCGCGACGCCGGCGCGCATGCCACCTACGCGGCGGCCCGCCCGGCACTCGTGGTGCCTCGCGAGCAACTGCTGCCGATCACGCCCCTCAGCGGCGGCCAGGGCGCGGCGTGGGGCCTGCACCCGGGGATGCCCGAGATGGCCGATCTGTTCGGCCGCGGCCGCGCGGCCCTGCTGGCCAATGTCGGGCCGCTGGTTCAACCGACCTCGGCAGACGATTACCGGCAGGCCCGGGTCCCGCTGCCGCCCGAGCTGTTCTCGCACATCGACCAGCAGGCGCACTCCATGAGCCTTGGCAGCGAAGTGGAGTCGCGGCCGGGCTGGGGCGGCAAGCTGGCGGACCGGCTCGCCGAACGCTTCGCTGCGAATCGCGACGCCAACGGGCTGCCCACCGCTCTCTCGCTGTCTGGCGCGAATGCCTGGCAGAACGGCAGCGACGGCGGCCTCTACACCTTGGGCAACACCGGGGTGACGCGCCTAGACGCCACGCTGCGCAGCGATCCCTCGGCGCGGTGGACCACCCGCCGCGATGCGTTCAACGCCCTGCTCGACCTCGGCGAACGCGACAGTTCGACCTTCGTGCGCGAGTCGTCGCGCTCGACACGACGCGCCCGCGATTTCGCGGAAAGCGTCAATGCAGCGATCGAGCCGGTCTCGCCGTCGACAGTGTTCCCCTCCACGACCCTCGGCAGCGCGATGCGGACCATCGCCCGCGTCATCGGCGCCCGTCGCACCCTCGGGCAGACGCGGCAGGTGTTCTTCGTCGGCTTCGGCGGCTGGGACACCCACGACAACATGCTCGAGGACCACCAGACGCTGCTCTCGACCATCTCGCAGGCGTTGGGTGCCTTCCACCAGGCTACCGTCGAGCTGGGGGTCGCCGACGCGGTCACCACGTTCACGATGACCGACTTCGGGCGCACGCTGAACAACAACGGCGACGGCACCGACCACGGCTGGGGCGGCCACAGCTGGCTCATGGGTGGCGACGTCGTGGGCGGCCACTTCTATGGATCGATGAACGAGTACGCGCTGGGAAGCAGCCGCGATGTCGGCCGCGGACGCATGGTGCCCACCACGGCGGTGGACCAGCTCGGAGCGACACTGGCCCGCTGGATGGGCCTCGGCTACGGCGATGCCATCGAGATTTTCCCGAGGCTGCCGGCGTTCGGCAGCGGCGCCGACTACCTCCCCATGTTCAGCAGCACCAACGCCCTGTTGAACGGAATCGGTTTCAACCGAAATCGCGGCAATGCGTGAAGCGCCGGCAGGCCGCAGGCGGGAACTGTGACGGCCGCCTCCAAAACACTGCCAAGGCGACGGATTGACGTTGTTTGACAGATTGGGAACTGGTTAGCCTAGGTCACCCTCCCAACGCCCCGGAGCGCTGACATGCGCCCCCTTCGTCAGGCACAGCTCGCTGTCACCAGTCTTGCTGTCGCGTTCGCCCTTCCCAGCGCCGCCCAAGCGACGTTCACCAGCACCGCCGTGGTCGAACACAGCGGGATGTGCCTCGAAGTCCCGGGTGCGTCGACGGCCGCAAACGTTCAGTTGGTGCAGAACACCTGCAACGGGCGTCCGGAACAGAGCTTCCGGTTCCAGGTCATCAATCCGGTCACCCAGACCTATTACATCGTTGCGACGCACAGCAACCAGTGCGTCGTCGCCTCGACGGCAGTTCAAGCCAACGGCACGACGCTGGTCCAGACCGCCTGCAGTAGCCCGACGACGAATAGCGTCCAGCAGTTCCGTTTCGAGCGCATGGCGTCGAGCGGCAACCGTTTCCGCCTGCGGAACATCGCGCAGGATCGCTGCGTGGATGTCGCCAACAGCGATACACGTGCAAACCGCCCCGTGCACCTGTGGAGCTGCCAAGGCCTGACCTCCGGTCGCAACCAGAACTGGACGCTGTCTGGCGCCGCCGCCGCCGGGTTCGGCGCCGGGGCCCCACCGACCGTTGCCCAGGCCGATGCCTCGCGCTTCCTCCAGCAAGCCACGTTCGGCGCCACGGCCGGCGAAGTCGACCGCGTGGCCTCGCTGGGCTACGACGCTTGGATCACCGAGCAGTTCAACCGCCCGGCCTCGAGCCATCTCGCCACGCACCAGGCCATCCAGAGCGAACTGGCACCGCACCTCGCCAGCAATGCCGATGACCTCGCGTGCAAATTCAGCTACGTCTGCCAACTGGGCCGACACGACACCTGGTGGCAGATCGGCGTCCGTGGCGACGACCAGCTCCGCCAGCGCGTGGCCTTTGCGCTGAGCCAGTTCTTCGTCATTTCGGAAGTCAGCGACAACGTCGGCTATTCGCAGCTGGCGATCAGCGACTATTACGACACCCTCGCCGTCCACGGACTCGGCAACTTCCGCACCTTGCTGGAGGAAGTGACGCTCAATCCGCTGATGGGCCGCTACCTCGGCATGCTGCAGAACGAGAAGGCCGACGCACGCACCAACACCGAGCCGGACGAGAATTTCGCCCGCGAGGTGATGCAGCTGTTCTCGATCGGGCTCGTCGAGCTGAACATCGACGGCACGCCCAGGCTCGACGCCAACGGCAACACCATCCCGACCTACGACAACACGCGAATCACCAACCTCGCGCGCACGCTCACCGGCTGGAACTTCAGCAACGCCACCAGCTGGGGGAACTGGGAGGATGACGTCAAGCTGCCGGGCCTGATCAGCAACATGACGGCGTGGCGCACGACGCAGGGCGAGATCTACCACGACACCGGCGCCAAGACGCTGCTGGGCGGGACCCCGGTGCCGGCGGGCGGCACGGCGGCTGCCGACCTGAGGATCGCGCTCGACAACCTGTTCAACCATCCGAACGTCGGGCCTTTCCTCGCGCGCCACTTGATCCAGCGGCTCGTCACCAGCAACCCGAGCCCGGCCTACGTGCGCCGCGTCGCCGAGCGCTTCAACAACAACGGCAGCGGCGTTCGCGGCGACATGCGTGCCGTCGTCCGCGCGGTGCTGATGGATGCCGAGGCCCGCGATACCGCCCAGACTCAGCAGTACGGCTACGGCAAGGTGAAGGAGCCGATGCTGCGCTTCTCCGCGGTGCTGCGGGCCTTCAACGCCGAAGGCCAGGCAGTGGCCACGGCAGGCGGCGCCACGACGCGCGGGCTGCTCCGCAACCGCGGCATCGGCATCGACATGTCGCAGTCCATCATGGGATCGCCGTCGGTCTTCAACTTCTACCGGCCGAACTTCATGCCGACCGGCGACCTGCGCCAGCGCGGCCTCGTCGCTCCGGAGCTGCAGATCCTCAACGAAGCGGTGGCGGTGAGCTCGATCAACCACTTGCACGGCCGGCTTTGGCAGACGGACAGCGCTGACACGACCATCCCGACCACGACGAACGATCCGCGCTTCTACTGGACGCGCTACCGCTTCAACCTGGCGGCCGAGAAGGCGCTGGCCGTGGCGCCCGAGAAGCTTGTCGACCGCATGAACCTGCTGCTGATGGGTGGGCGCATGCCGGCCGACATGCGGACCATCCTGATTTCGTCGACCTACGCCACGCCGATGAACGACGGCGGTGGCGACCGCGTGGAAGACCTGATCTTCCTGATCGCTTCGTCCTCCCAGTTCGCCACGCAGAGGTAACCCATGGACCGCATCGACAAGGCGAACGAGCGCCGCCGTTTCCTCGCTGGCGCGAGCCGCATCGCGCTCGGCAGTGCCGCCGCGATGGCGACCATGGGCCAGTTGCAGATGGTGCATGCCGCGACGCGCAGCAACGAGAAATACAAGGCGCTGGTCTGCGTCTACCTGTTTGGCGGCAACGACAGTTTCAACATGGTCGTCCCCCGCAGCACCAGCGCCTACGGCACCTACAACGCGGCCCGACCGGCGTTGGCCATTCCGCAGGCGAACCTGCTGCCGATCACCCCGACCGCAGGCGCGGGCGGGGTCGACTGGGGCTTGAATCCCGCCATGCCGGAGCTCCGCGCCCTGTTCGAAAGCGGTCGTGCCGGCCTGATCGGCAATGTCGGCCCGCTGGTCACGCCGACAACGAAAGCGGACTACCAGAATCGCCGCGTCCCACTGCCGCCGGAGCTGTTCTCGCACGTCGACCAGCAGTCGTATTCGATGTCCATGGGCAGCGAAACGGCTGCCAAGGCCGGCTGGGGCGGACGCCTCGCCGACCGCCTGCAGGCCGCAGGCTTCGGCTCGTCCATCGGACTGCCGATCGGCCTCACGATGTCGGGCGCGAACGCGTGGCTCGCCGGCTCGCAGACGGGCATGTACACCCTCGGTAGCGCCGGTCCCTCGCGCATCGACGCCAGCCTTCGGACCGCCACCGACGCCCGCAGCGTCGCCCGACGCACCGCCTTCAACCAGTTGCTCGACGCCGCGCAGCGCGACGGTTCGGCCTTCGTCCGCGAGCACGGCCGGATGAACCGTCGCGCCATCGACTTCAGCGAGTCGGTGTTCAATGCCATCAACAACGTGCCGGCCCCGGCCACGGTCTTCCCGACCGGCCGCTTCGGCGACACGCTGCGCACCGTCGCCCGCACCATCGCTGCCCGCGGCGCCCTCGGCCAGCGCCGGCAGATCTTCTTTGTCGGCCTCGGCGGCTGGGATACCCACGACGGCCAACCGACGTCCCACCCTGCCCTGCTCACCCAGGTGAGCCAAGGCCTCGCGGCGTTCTACAACGCCACGGTCGAACTGGGCATCGCGCGCGATGTCACGACGTTCACGATGAGCGACTTCGGCCGCACGCTGAACAACAATGGCGACGGCACCGACCACGGCTGGGGCGGCCACAGCTGGATCCTCGGCGGTGACGTCGTGGGCCGCCGCATCTACGGCGCCATGCCGGACTATGCGCTGGGCTCGTCGCAGGACGTCGGCCGCGGCCGGATGATCCCGACCACGCCTGTCGAGCAAGTGGGCAGCACGCTGGCGCGCTGGTTCGGGCTCGGATTCTCCGACGCCAACGAGATCTTCCCGAACGTTCGCAACTTCGGCAGCACCGGCGACTACCTGCCCATGCTCGCCAGCACCAACGCCGTCATCAACGACGTGAACTTCACGCGCAACCGCGGCGGCGGCAAGGGTTGATGCGAGGCCGACCTCGTCGGCCATACGCACTGGTATGCTCCGCGGGCCTCATGTGTCCCGGAGTCTCCACGTGTTTCGAGTCGCCCTACTCGCCCTGATCGCCCTCCTCCTCGCCGCCTGCGCCAGCGGGCCGGTGAAGCGCGTGTTCCCTCCAGAAGCGCGCGTGCAGGAGATCCGCCTGCAGGACGGCCGCGCAGCCGTGCAGCTTCGAGTGCAGAGCTTCAGCACCGTGCCGAGCGAAGTTCAGGCCTATGCGCTCACGCTCGAATTCGCCGGCGTGCAAGCCACGCGCCTGGAAGGCCAGGCCACCACGACCGTGCTGCCCCAGGCCGCGGAAACCTTCACTATCGACACCACGCTGGATGCCGCCTCGCTGGAGCGCGCGAAGGCGGCTCTGGCCAACGGCACGGCGCTGCGCTATCGCCTCCACGGCACGATCACCGTGGAGCCGAACGGCCGCGCCTATCCCATCGACTACAGCAGCGCGCTCAGCCGCGCTCCCGGCCTCGAAGGCGTGCTCCGCTGAGCGAGCCCGACCTACCGGGATCGCACCTCGCACCCGCTGGCTGCAGCCCTCCGTTTTCCCCTCTCCATCGCCGACAGACCTCCTTCGCATGAACACCTACAAAGCCCCCGTGCGCGACATGAGCTTCGCGCTGTTCGACGTGATCCAGTCCGAAGCGCTCTACGCGAAACTCGGCATCGAGGCCGCCCAGCGCGACGTCATGGACGCTGCTCTCGAAGAGGCCGCGAAGTTCAACGAGAACGTCCTCGCGCCACTCAACAGCGTCGGTGATCGCGAAGGCTGCACGTTCGACAAGGCCACCGGCGCGGTGAAGACGCCGACCGGCTTCAAGGAGGCCTACGCGCAGTTCGTCGAAGGGGGCTGGGCCGGCATCACCGCCCGCGCCGAGCTCGGCGGCATGGACCTGCCGGAGAGCTTCGGCGTGGTCATGAAGGAAATGATCGACGCCGCCAACCTGAGCTGGGGCAACTACCCGTTGCTCTCGCACGGCGCGACGGAAGCACTGAAGCACCACGGCGAGCCGTGGCAGCAGGAGGTCTTCCTGAAGGCAATCGTCGAGGGCCGCTGGACCGGCACCATGTGCCTCACCGAGCCGCACTGCGGTTCCGACCTCGGCCTGCTGAAGACCCGCGCCGAGCCCATCGCCGACGGCAAGTACGCCATCACGGGCACCAAGATCTTCATCACCGGCGGCGAGCACGACTTCACCGACAACATCGTGCATCTCGTGCTCGCTCGCCTGCCGGACGCACCGGCCGGCACCAAGGGCATCTCGCTCTTCATCGTGCCGAAGGTGAAGGTCGCCCGCGACGGCACCGTGGGCGAGCGCAACGCGGCGCGCTGCGGCTCCATCGAACACAAGATGGGCATCCACGGTTCGGTCACTTGCGTGATGAACTTCGACGGCGCCGAGGGCTACCTGATCGGCCAGCCGAACAAGGGCCTCGCAGCGATGTTCACCATGATGAACACCGCGCGTCTCGCCGTCGGCATCCAGGGCCTCGGCCTGATCGACCGCGCCTTCCAGAACGCGCTCCGCTACAGCCGCGACCGCCTGCAGATGCGCGCGCTCTCCGGCGCGAAGGAGCCCTCGAAGCCGGCCGATCCGATCATCGTCCACGCCGACATCCGTCGCATGCTGCTCACCAGCAAGGCGCTGGCCGAAGGCGGCCGCCTTCTCGCGTACCACGCGGCGACGCTGGTCGACGTCATGGAGCGCACCAGCGACGAAGCCGAGCGCAAGCAGGCCGACGACCTGCTGAGCTTCCTCACGCCGATCGTGAAGGCCTGCCTCACCGAGTGGTCGGTCGAGTGCACGTACAACTCGCTGCAGTGCTTCGGCGGCCACGGCTATGTCGCTGAGTGGGGCATGGAGCAGCTCGCCCGCGATGCGCGCATCACGACGATCTACGAAGGCACCACGCAGATCCAGGCGCTCGACCTGCTCGGCCGCAAGGTGATGCAGCAGCAGGGCGTGGGCCTGAAGCAGTTCCTCGGCATGATCCAGCAGTTCTGCGAGCAGAACATCGGCAACGCTGCCGTCGCCGAGTTCATCGGCCCGCTGGCCACGCTCGCCAAGGAGTACGCCGACACCACGATGGCGGTGGGCCGCAAGGCCGCCGGCAACCCGGAAGAGATCGGTGCGGCCTCGGTCGACTACCTGTTCTACTCGGGCTACGTCGCCCTCGCCTACTGGTGGGCGAAGAGCGTGGCCGTCGCCGAAGCCGGCGACTACCCGGCCGACTTCAAGACGGCGAAGCGCGAGACCGCACGCTTCTACTTCCAGCGCCTGCTGCCGCGCACCCGCCTGCACAAGGCCGGCATCGAAGCGGGCCCGGACTCGCTTCTCGCGCTGGACGCCGCGCTGTTCGACAGCTGATCAGCCATGCCGGAGGGCTTCGACCCTCCGGACCCGGCGCCAAGAAAAAACCCGCCGAGAGGCGGGTTTTTTCTTTCATCGAGTTGGTCGGGACGGCGGGATTCGAACCCACGACCCTTTGCCCCCCAGGCAAATGCGCTACCAGGCTGCGCTACGCCCCGACCGGAAAATCATTCACTGCCAAGCAGCGAGGCCGCGCAGTATACCGACTGGCTCCGCCGGGGTCGACTGATCCCCGGCACTGCACTCAAGAACGCAGCAGCGCGAGCACCGATTCGAGCTCTTCGCGCACTTGGCGAAGCAGCGCCACATCGATGCCCGCGGACGCGGGCTCGGAAGCCGCGCTGGCTGCCTTGGCTTTCGCCGCCGCCGGCGCCTGCTTCTCGGTGTCGATGCGCAGACGCGCACCGCCGATGGTGTAGCCCTCTTCGTACAGCAGGCCGCGGATCTGGCGGATCACCAGCACATCGGCGCGCTGGTAGTAGCGGCGGTTGCCGCGGCGCTTCACCGGCTTCAGCGTCGGGAATTCGGTTTCCCAATAGCGCAGCACGTGCGGCTTGACGTCGCAGAGCTCCGCCACTTCACCGATGGTGAAGTAGCGCTTCGCCGGGATCGGCGGCAGCTCGCGATTACTTCCCGGGTCCAGCATAGGCGTCCACGCGCTCCTTCAGCTTCTGGCCCGGGCGGAACGTGACGACGGTCCGCGCAAGAATCGGGATTTCCTCACCGGTCTTCGGGTTGCGACCCGGCCGCTCGTTCTTGCGGCGCAGGTCGAAATTGCCGAAACCGGAGAGCTTCACCTGCTTGCCCTGCTCAAGCGACAGCCGAAGGACGTCGAAGAATGCGTCGACGAACTCCTTGGCCTCACGCTTGTTGAGGCCCACGTCCTCGAACAGTCGCTCCGCCATTTCTGCCTTGGTCAGTGCCACGTCGCCCCCTCAGGTCATCGCAGGCGGGCGCCACAGTCACGTTCCAGAGCCGCCAACGCGGCCTGGACCGCCTTGTCGACGTCCGAGTCGGTGAGAGTGCGGGAAACATCCTGCAGAATCAATCCCATAGCGAGGCTTTTGACCCCCGTTTCGAGGCCCTTGCCGGCATAGCGGTCGAAGACCTTCACGTCCCGCAGCAGGCCGCCAAGCGACTGGCGGAGGCTGGCCTCCAGGTCGGCCCAAGGCCGATCCTCGGCCACCAGCACGGCCAGGTCGCGGCGGACGGAGGGGAATCGCGACAGCTCGCCGGCCTTGGGCACGGCGCGGGCTTCGAGGCGGCCCAGATCCAGCTCAGCCACGACCACTTCGCCATCGAGGTCGAGCGCCTTGGCCAAGGCCGGGTGGAGGTGGCCGACGAACCCGAGGGCCACACCATCCAGCGTCACCGCGGCGCTGCGACCGGGGTGCAGCCAAGGCACGCCCGTGGCCGGCGCGAAGGCCAGCGCGTCGACGGCCGGCCCGGCGAGGGCCTCAAGGTCGCCCTTGAGGTCGTAGAAGTCGACCGGACGGGTCGCGCTGCTCCACTGCTCCGGCTTCGCGGCGCCGACGGCAGCGAACGCGATGCGGCGGGTTTCGACCGGAGCGGCAGCGGTGGTCGCCGGGGCATGGAACACGCGACCGATCTCGAACAAGCGGACGCGGGCCTGCTGGCGGGCGAGGTTGCGGCGGATCGCCTCGACGAGGCCCGGCAGCAAGCCGGTGCGCATCGTGCCGAGGTCGGAGGCCAGCGGGTTCAGCAGCGCGATGGCACCGGCTTCGAGGCCCCAACGCTGCAGCTGTGCCGCATCGACGAAGGCGAAGTTGATCGCTTCATGGAAACCACGCGCGGCGAGCTGGCGGCGCAGGAAGGCTTCCGGCGCACGCGTCTCAGTGTGGTCGGCCAGCGGGATCTCGCCGGCCGGCAGCGCAGCGGGCACGGCGTCGTAGCCGTGGATGCGGGCCACTTCCTCGACCAGATCTTCTTCGATGGCGATGTCGAAGCGGCGGGCCGGCGGCGTGATGCGCCAGCCGTCGTTCGTCGCCTCGACCACCATGCCCAGCGCCACGAAGATGCGCGCCACTTCGGCGTCATCGATGCGCTGGCCGAGCACGCGGGCCAAGCGCTCGCGACGCAGCGCGACCGGCATGCGCACCGGCAGGTCGGCCTCGCGGACGGCCTCGACCACGGGGCCGGCGCGGCCGCCCATGATGTCCATCACGAGCTTGGTCGCGTATTCCAGCGCCACGCGCGGCAGTGCCGGATCGACGCCACGCTCGAAGCGGTGCGAGGCATCCGTGTGCAGGCCGAGCTTGCGCGCACGGCCAATGATCGCGGACGGCGCGAAATGCGCCGATTCCAGGAAGACGCGGGTCGTGGCGTCGGTCACGCGGGTGTCGAAACCGCCCATGACGCCCGCCAGCGCGACCGGACGGTCAGCGTCGGTGATCACGAGGAAGCCGGCGTCGATCGCCGCCTCGCGCTCGTCGAGCAGTTTCAGCGATTCTGCGCCGCGGCCATGACGCACGCCGATCGGGCCCTTGAGCGTGTCGGCATCGAAGGCGTGCATCGGCTGGCCCAGCTCGAGCATCACGAGGTTGGTGATGTCGACCAACGGGCTGATCGGGCGCAGGCCGCAGCGCTTCAGCTTTTCCGTGAGCCACGACGGCGACGTCGCATTCGGGTCCAGGCCTTCGATGACGCGACCGCAGTAGCGCGGCGCGTCGGCGCCGGCATGGAGTTCGACCGGCAGCGTGGCCGAAGCGGTCGCGGCGACCGGCGCGGCCTCGAACGCACGCACCTGCGCGCCGAGCGCAGCGGCCACGTCGAAGGCGATACCTCGGATCGAGAAGCAGTCGGCGCGGTTCGGCGTGAGCTTCAGCTCGATGCGCGCGTCCGGCAGGCCGAGGAAGGCCGCGAGTGCGGTGCCCACCGGCGCATCGGCCGGCAGTTCGAGCAAGCCGGAGGCATCCGGATCGATGCCCAGTTCCTTGGCCGAGCACAGCATGCCGAAGCTTTCGACGCCGCGGAGCTTCGCCGCCTTGATGTTCAGGCCGCCGGGCAGCACCGCGCCGACGGTCGCCAGAGGCGCCTTGAGGCCGGCGCGGGCATTCGGCGCGCCGCAGACGATCTGCACGTGCTCGCCGCCACCGATGGCCACCTTGCAGACCTGCAGGCGGTCGGCCTCCGGATGGCGCACGGCGTCGACGATCTCCGCGACGATCACGCCCGGCAGTTCACCGCCGATGGGCTCGACGCCTTCCACTTCCAGGCCGATGGCGGTGAGGGCCGCGCACAGCGCGTCGCGGTCGGCCTCGACGGCCACGTGCTCGCGCAGCCAGCTTTCGTTGAACTTCATGCGAACTGCCCCAGGAAGCGGACGTCGTTGTCGAAGAAGCTGCGCAGGTCGTTGACGCCGTAGCGCAGCATGGCGAAGCGTTCGACGCCGAGGCCGAACGCGAAGCCGGTGTACTTCTCGGGGTCGATGCCGCAGCTGCGCAACACGTTCGGATGCACCATGCCGCAGCCCAGCACCTCCAGCCAGCGCTTGCTGCCGTCCGGCTGCTGCCACGCGATGTCCACCTCGGCCGAGGGCTCGGTGAACGGGAAATAGCTCGGACGGAAGCGCATCTCGAAATCGCGCTCGAAGAACGCGCGCACCAGCGCCTTCAGCGTTCCTTTCAGCTCCGCGAAGCTGACGTTCTCGCCAACGACGAAACCCTCGATCTGATGGAACATCGGGGTGTGCGTCTGGTCGCTGTCGCTCCGGTAGACCTTGCCGGCAGCGATAACGCGCAGCGGCGGCGTCTGGCCCTTCATCGCGCGCACCTGCACGGGCGAAGTGTGCGTGCGCAGCAGGCGGCCGTCACCGAAGTAGAAGGTGTCGTGCATGGCGCGCGCCGGGTGGTGCGGCGGGAAATTCAGCGCCTCGAAGTTGTGCCAGTCGTCCTCGATCTCGGGGCCATCCGCGAGGTCGTAGCCGAGGCCACGCAGGATGCCGGTGAGGCGTTCGATGGTCCGCGACACCGGATGCACCACGCCCATCTCGCCATCGCGTCCCGGCAGGGTCACGTCGATGCGCTCGGAGGCGAGGCGCGCATCAAGCGCGGCCTGCTCCAGCACGGCCTTGCGGGCCGCGAGGGCGTCGCCGATCGCGTCGCGCGCCTTGTTGATGCCTTCGCCGACGGCCTTGCGCTCGTCCGGCGGCAGGGCACCGAGCGCCTTCAGCTGCGCCGTGATGCTGCCCGACTTGCCAAGCAGCCCAACGCGCAGCGCTTCGAGCGCCTCCAGCGTCGTGGCGGCGGCGATGTCGACCAGCGCGTTGGTGGTGAGGGATTGCACGTCGCTCATTCGGGACGACCCTTGTGGAATGCATTCAGTGGCCTGCCCATGGATCGAGCCGGCCCGGAAAAAACAAAAGGGAAGGACTCGCGCCCTTCCCTCGTGTTCGGGTTGCCACATCAAGCGGCGCCGAGGCGCCGTCGATGCAGTTGCCGATTTACGCCGCGAGAGCGCGCTTGGCCTGCTCCGCCACGGCCGTAAAGGCGGCCGCGTCGTGGATGGCCAGGTCGGCCAGGGCCTTGCGGTCCAGCGTGACGTTGGCCTTCTTGAGGCCGTTCATCAGGCGGGAATAGCTCAAGCCGTTCAGGCGGGCCGCCGCATTGATGCGGACGATCCACAGCGAACGGAAATCGCGCTTCTTGCGCTTGCGGCCGATGTACGCGTACTGCTGGGCCTTGGTGACGGCCTGCTTGGCGACGCGGAACACCTTGCGGCGGGCGTTGTAGTAGCCCTTCGCAGCGGCAATGACTTTCTTGTGACGGCGGCGCGCCGTGACACCACGCTTAACTCGTGCCATGGGTCAGTCCTCCTCAGAGATACGGCAGCATGCGGTCCAGACGGCCCGCGTCCTCGGCACGAACATGGTTCGTCTGCCGCAGGTTGCGCTTCCGCTTGGTCGCTTTCTTGGTGAGGATGTGGCTACGGTTGGCGTGGCCGCACTTGTACTTGCCGGAGGCCGTCTTGCGGAAACGCTTGGCGGCAGCCCGGTTGGTCTTGATCTTGGGCATAACGGGTCCTTTCGGAGTGCTTTTACTGGCCGGGCGACGGCGTGAACCGTGCTTTCCTTCCTGCCCGAACCGGCGGTAACCGGGCCTCGCTCATCGCGAAGCTCCGGGGATCCTCTCCCGCAACGCGGGAACCTCGGATTATGAAACAGAAACGCCCACCATGGCAAGGCGGGCGTTTCAGGGTTCAGCAGGCGTCAGGGCATCCGGTCGGGCCGGCGCCCTTCTTCCGGAAGTCCGGCCTCAGACCTTCTTCTTCGGCGCCAGCATCATGACCATCTGGCGGCCTTCGAGGCGCGGACGCGACTCGACGATGATCTCGTCGGCCAGGTCGGCTTCGATCTTGGCCGCCATCGCGATACCGAGCTCCTGATGGCTCATCTCGCGACCGCGGAAGCGGATGTTGATCTTGACCTTGTCGCCTTCCTCGAGGAACCGGCGGATGTTGCGAAGCTTGACGTCGTAATCGCCGACGTCCGTGGTCGGGCGGAACTTCAGTTCCTTGATCTCGACCTGCTTCTGCTTCTTCTTGGCCGCCGAAGCCTTCTTCTGCATCTCGAAGCGGAACTTGCCGAAGTCCATGATCCGGCACACCGGCGGATCGACGTTCGGCTGGATCTCGACGAGATCGAGGCCGAGATCTTCCGCCATGCGCAGCGCTTCATCGCGCGACAGGACACCGACGTTCTCGCCTTCCGCGCCGATCACGCGCACGCGCGGGACGCGGATCTCGAGGTTCTTGCGATTGGGTTTTTCAGTACTGATGGGGCAGTCTCCAGGGGTGCTTCAACCCGACGCTCAGGCGGCGGGACCGTTCTCAGCTGCCAGCTTCGCGGCGAACTCCGCGACCGGCATCGAACCGAGGTCGACGCCTTCGCGGGTACGCACGGCGATGGTCCCGGTTTCCTTCTCGCGGTCGCCAACGACCAGCAAATACGGGACCTTCTGCAGCGTGTGCTCGCGGATCTTATAGCCGATTTTCTCGTTCCGCAAATCGGATTCGACCCGGAAGCCTTGATTCATAAGGGTTTTCCTGACCTCGGCCACGTAATCGGCCTGCGCGTCGGTGATATTCATCGCCACGGCCTGGATCGGGGCCAGCCAGGCGGGGAAGGCGCCGGCATGGTTTTCGATCAGGATGCCGATGAAACGCTCCATCGAACCGACGATGGCCCGGTGCAGCATGACCGGGTGGCGCTTGGTCGAGGATTCGTCGACGTACTCGGCGCCGAGGCGCTGCGGCATCATGAAATCGACCTGCATGGTGCCGACCTGCCAGCCACGGCCGATCGAATCACGCATGTGGTACTCGATCTTCGGGCCGTAGAAGGCACCCTCGCCCGGCAGCTCCTCCCATTCGACCCCGGCAGCACGCAGGGCGGCGCGGAGGGCGTTCTCGGCCTTGTCCCAGGTGGCGTCGTCGCCGAGGCGCGGTTCGGGGCGCAGCGCGATCTTCATCGCGATCTCACTGAAGCCGAAGTCGGCGTAGACCTTCATCGCCTGCTGGTGGAAGGCGGTGACCTCGGCCTCGATCTGGTCCTCGGTGCAGAAGATGTGCCCGTCGTCCTGCGTGAAACCACGCACGCGCATGATGCCGTGCAGCGCGCCCGAGGGCTCGTTGCGATGGCAGGCGCCGAACTCGCCGTAGCGGATCGGCAGGTCGCGGTAGCTGTGCAGCCCCTGGTTGAAGACCTGCACGTGGCCCGGGCAGTTCATTGGCTTCAGCGCATAGGTGCGCTTCTCCGACTCGGTGAAGAACATGTTGTTCTGGTAGTTGTCCCAGTGGCCGGACTTCTTCCACAGCGAGACGTCGAGCACCTGCGGGCAGCGCACTTCCTGGTAGCCGGAATCGCGGTACACGCGGCGCATGTACTGCTCGACGACCTGCCACAGGCGCCAGCCCTTCGGATGCCAGAAGACGAGGCCCGGCCCCTCCTCCTGCACGTGGAAGAGGCTCTGCGCCTTGCCGATCTTGCGGTGGTCGCGCTTCTCGGCCTCCTCGAGCTGGGTCAGGTAGGCCTTGAGGTCCTTGTCGTTGAGCCAGGCGGTGCCGTAGATGCGGCTCAGCATCTGGTTGTTCGAATCACCGCGCCAATAGGCGCCAGCGACCTTCATCAGCTTGAAGGCGCGCAGCTTGCCGGTGTTCGGCACGTGCGGGCCGCGGCAAAGGTCGGTGAACTCGCCCTGCGAGTACAGCGAGAGGTCCTCGGTGGCCGGGATCGACTCGATGATCTCCGCCTTGTAGTGCTCGCCCAGACCCTTGAAGAAGGCCACGGCCTCGTCGCGCGACTTCAGCGAGCGCGCCACCGGCAGTTGCTCGGCGACGACCTTCGCCATTTCGGCTTCGATCTTCGGCAGGTCGTCCGGGGTGAAGGCGCGCTCGTAGGCGAAGTCGTAGTAGAAGCCGTTGTCGATGACCGGGCCGATCGTGACCTGAGCGCCCGGGTAGAGGCGCTGCACGGCCTGGGCCAGCAGGTGAGCGGTGGAATGGCGCAGCACGTCGAGGGCATCGGCGTGCTTCTCGGTGACGATCTCGAGCGAGGCGTCGGCCTGCAGCGGGAAGCTGGCATCGACCAGCTTGCCGTCGACCTTGCCGGCCAGCGTGGCCTTGGCGAGGCCCGCGCCGATGCTGGCGGCGACGTCGGCAACCGTGGTGCCGGGCTCGTACTGGCGCTGCGAACCGTCGGGAAGCGTGATGGCGATCATGGGCGGCGGGGCTCGGAATTCGGGGAATCGGAAAAGAAAAAAGGGCGCACAGGCGCCCTTTCAAGGATCCAGAGGGACTGCGCGGGATTCAGCGATGGATTCCGTTGCGCGTCATGGTGATCGTGTTCGTTCGAACTACGTCTCTCTGGTCGACATGTTTTGGTGGGCGGTACAGGGTTCGAACCTGTGACCCCTACCATGTCAAGGTAGTGCTCTACCGCTGAGCTAACCGCCCGTGCAGGAACCCGAGGGCTCCGCCGAGTCGCGCACTATACCGGGGGCGGCGCAGCCGGGCAAGCCCGTGGAGGCCTGGCCGGGGCGAGGGCTCAGGACCCGATGATCCGCGCCTTCAGCTTGTGGATCTGGTCGCGCACCTCGGCGGCCTGTTCGAACTCGAGGTCCTGCGCATGCTTGAACATTCGCGACTCGAGCTCGGCGATGCGCTTGGCCGCGACGTCCGGATCGATGTAGCCCATGGCCTCCTCGGCCACCGCGAGCGCGCTCGGGGCCCTGCCCTTGCCGCGCCCCCGCGCCTTCGGCGCGTCGGCCTCGGCCCGCGCGCCTTCCATGATGTCGCGGATCTCCTTGCGGATCGACGTGGGCTCGATGCCGTTCACGCGGTTGTACTCGGCCTGTTTCTCCCGGCGGCGCGCCGTTTCGCCCATCGCCGCCCGCATCGATGGCGTGATCTTGTCGGCGTAGAGGATGGCCTTGCCGCGAAGGTTGCGCGCCGCGCGGCCGATGGTCTGGATCAGGCTGCGCTCCGCGCGGAGGAACCCCTCCTTGTCGGCATCGAGGATGGCCACCAGCGACACCTCGGGCATGTCGAGGCCTTCGCGCAGCAGGTTGATGCCGACCAGCACGTCGAAGGTACCCAGCCGCAGGTCGCGGATGATCTCGACGCGCTCGACCGTTTCCACGTCGGAATGCAGGTAGCGGACCTTGATGCCGTGCTCGCCGAGGTAGTCGGTGAGGTTCTCGGCCATCTTCTTGGTGAGCGTGGTGATCAGCACGCGGTCACCCCAGGACACGCGCTCGCGGATCTCCGACAGCACGTCGTCCACCTGCGTGGCCACCGGGCGAACTTCGACCTCTGGGTCCAGCAGGCCGGTCGGGCGGACGACCAGCTCGACGATCTCGCCCTCCGACTTCGCCATCTCGTAGTTGCCGGGCGTGGCCGACACGTAGATCGAGCGCGGCGAGCGACGCTCCCATTCCTCGAAGCGCAGCGGCCGGTTGTCGAGCGCCGACGGCAGTCGGAAACCGAAGTTGACGAGCGTTTCCTTGCGCGCGCGATCACCCTTGTACATGCCGCCGATTTGCGGAATCGTCACGTGCGACTCGTCGACGACGAGCAGCGCGTCGGGCGGCAGGTAGTCGAACAGGCAGGGCGGCGGCTCGTCCGGCATGTGGCCAGTCAAGTGTCGGCTGTAGTTCTCGATGCCCTTGCAGAAGCCGATCTCCGCGAGCATCTCGAGGTCGAACTGCGTGCGCTGCTGCAGGCGCTGCGCCTCGACGAGCTTGTTCTGCGCATAGAACCACTGCAGGCGGTCCTGCAGCTCGGGCTTGATGGTCTCGATTGCGTCGAGGATGGTCCGACGCGTCGTGACGTAGTGGGACTTGGGGTACAGCGTGAAGCGCGGCAGGTCGCGCTGCACGGCGCCGGTCAGCGGATCGAACAGCGACAGGCGCTCGACCTCGCCATCGAACAGCTCAATGCGCAGGCACTCGTCCTCGACTTCGGCCGGATGCACGTCGATGGTCTCGCCGCGCACCCGGTAGTTGCCACGCCGAAGCTCCATGTCGTTGCGCGTGTACTGCATCTCGGTGAGCCGGCGGATCAGCTCGCGCTGGTCGATCCGGTCGCCGCGCACGAGATGCAGCACCATCCGAAAGTACTCGTTCGGATCACCCAGGCCGTAGATCGCCGAGACCGACGCGACGATCAGCGCGTCCCGGCGCTCCAGCAGCGCCTTCGTCGCCGACAGGCGCATCTGTTCGATGTGCTCGTTCACCGCGCTGTCCTTCTCGATGAAGGTGTCGGTGGACGGCACGTAGGCTTCCGGCTGGTAGTAGTCGTAGTAGCTGACGAAGTACTCGACCGCGTTGTCCGGAAAAAACGACTTGAACTCGCCGTAAAGCTGCGCGGCCAACGTCTTGTTCGGCGCGAGCACCAGGGTCGGCTTCTGGATGCGCTCGACGACGTTCGCGATCGTGTAGGTCTTGCCCGAACCGGTGACACCCAACAGGGTCTGCGCCGCGACGCCCGCCTCGAAGCCCACGGACAGGCGCTCGATGGCCTGCGGCTGGTCGCCAGCAGGACGGTACTCGGAGTGCAGCTTGAAGCGCTGGGTCATCGGCGGGGGTGGATTGGGCAACACGCCAGTATAGGTGCCGCACGCGAGCAGACCGCGTGGAATTCCTACGGCAGCCGATGCCCGCGGATGACAGCCCGCACGGCCCGCACGGGCAGACCATGGCCGCGTTGCTTCCGCATTCCCCCCAACGGACCACAAGGACGTCCCGATGCGCACCCAGCAAGGCCTCACCCTCCCCGAACTGCTGATCGGCGTCGCCCTGATCGGCGTATTGGCCGGCTTGGCGATCCCCGCCTTCCAGGGCGTGATCGAACGGACCACCGCCCGGACGGTGTCCGACCGGTTCCAGGCGGAGCTCGCCTTTGCCCGCAGCGAAGCCGTGTTCCGCCGCCGCCAAGTCGTCATCTGCCGCACGCGGGATTTCTCGAAGTGCCTCGACTGGGGCGCGTGGTCCGCCGGCGCGATGACCTTCGAGGACCGCAACTACGACCGCGACCTCTCCCCCGGCGAAACGGTGCTTCGCGTGCAGCAGGAAAAGGACTTCAACGGCCTGCACATGGTCGGCAGCGCGAACCGCCCGGTCATCGGCTTCCGCCCGGACGGGCGCTCCGCCGGCAGCAACACCACCCTGCGCATCTGCGCCAAATCGCTGGCGGCCCTCCGGCTGCTGGTGATCAACACCGGCGGACGGACCCGAACCGCGCCCGCGGGGCGCGACACCCCAGCGTGCGGCTCGGACTGAAAGGCGAACAGGGCTTGACGTCCCCGGCCCGGGAAACGAGAATACGCGCCCTGCCCGAATAGCTCAGCCGGTTAGAGCACTTGACTGTTAATCAGGGGGTCGTTGGTTCGAGTCCAACTTCGGGCGCCAAATCAAGTCAACAAAAAGCCCGCGAAAGCGGGCTTTTTGTTGACTTGCTATTGGGGATGGACCGTCGGAGAGGCGATCAGAGAGGCCTTCCCCTCGCGCCGGGGCAACATCGGCGGGCTCAACGCTCCGACAGGACGCGCGGAATGTGTAACGCCCCTGCTCTATTTCCTGTCTTCGATCTTCCAAGGCGAGAGAGAGCCTTGGGCCACCGCGAATCCCGAACTCAGGATTCAGCGAACTTCGGATCGACGCCAAGTGATTTCCTGACACTCCGGGATAGCAACTCGACGCAAGGTGGAGCGCCTTCATGAGGAGTCCGCCATGCAACGCCAATCCGGTCAATCGCTCGTTGAACTTGCTATTGTCATCGCGCTCTTGGGCATTTTGGGAAGCATCAGCGCCCCCGCCTATGCCGACTGGGCCCGGTCGCACAAAGCGCGCGCCTTCGCGAGCGTGCTTCACACGGAACTCAACCTAGCCCGCAACACGGCCATCGTCAGAGGCTATCGAACGGTCCTTTGCCGAACCGAAGACGGAGAGAGCTGCCGGTTCGATGGCTCATGGTCCGAAGGATTCATGACCTTCTTGGACGTCAACGGCAACGGGGAGCGCAGTCGGAGCGAACCCGTGCTGCGGGTCACCAACAGCGGCGACTTCAAGCAAGTGAGGCTGCGCATCAGCGAGAGCCGCCCCATCATCGTTTTCCGGCCCGATGGACGAGGCGGCGGTAGCAACCTCACCGCCGTGGCCTGCGATGCCGAGGGACGGGCGCGACGCACGGTGGTGATCAGCGTGGCCGGCCGCGTCCGCCTCGGGCAGCCGACGGCGGCCGACGCCTGCCCCTAAATGCCAAGCGAAGCAAGTATGCGAAGTAGACCGGTCGTCACCAGCAATCCGCTACCGAACCAGTGCCGGATTCAGATTTTGCGCCGGCCTGGTTCAATCCCAGCGTGCCGCACTTCGTGTCCTTCGACGCCTGCACGCCCTGAGGTGCCGCTTGGATCGCATAGGTCGTGGCAGTGGGGGCACCGTTGAACGAAATCGTGTAGTGGGTTGCGAGATCAGTCCGGCACTGCAGGGCGGGAATGGCGACGGCTACTCCCGCGGTGGAGGTGTTGTAGCGCAGGTTCGTGGTGTAGAAGCGCTCCATGAACTGCGAGACCTCCGTGAGGCAGACCGCAACCGCCCCACGCCGGGACTTGATGACATAGTCCTGATAGCTCGGATAGCCGATGGCCGCAAGGATCGCGATGATCGCCACGGTGATCATCAATTCAAGCAGGGTGAAGCCCATCGAATGTCGATGCATGCTCATGGTTTTCTCCTCGATCGTCGTCGTTGAGATGGAGTCAGTCACGAACGACTTCTCGCCAGGAGACCCGCCCGTAAAGCGAACTCAAGTCCACGGGCACTTCACCCGTCGTACTCCGCGAGCCGCCGACCACCAGAATCGACTCGACCAGAGCAGCCTCCGTCGGCATTGAAATGTTCAAGTCGATGCCACCAACCGGCCGACCTCCCGCCGTCTCGTCGGAAAAATCGCCGTCACGGTCGATATCGAAGAAGCTGCTGGTGAGGCTGGCGCCAGTGAAGGCATCAAGTGCATTCACAAACCCCGTGCCGCCCACGGCGCACGGATCTGTACTCGGAATGACCGACGAGGCAATCAAGGTGCGACCGACCACGCGCTGGTTGGTGATCATGCGCTCACCCTCGGCAATTCCCGGGGGATAGGGAGGCTTCAGCAGGTCGATAAACCAGCCCTTCTTGGCAGGATCCAAAGCCCCGGCAGTCTCGAACGTCCTAACGAGTCGGCCAGACAAATTGGTCTGCTGCTCAATCTTCCGCCGCTGGAGGTCTCCCGAAGGAATCTCCGTTGCGCTGTCACGCATTCCGTACCAAGACTGCACCGCGGTGCTACCGGGGTCACCGGCTGCAAGGTAACGACCCGTACCGAAGAAGATCCAAAGCTTGAAATCCTTGGGATTCAGCGCGAGCGCAGGTGCAGCCGTGATCGGCTTGGCGCTCCCCGCCGCGAACAACTTCGACCGGTTCCCCGCCGTGGTCCAGGCTGTCGGTGTCGTGCTCGAGACGTTGAACCGCCACATATTGCCCAACAGGTCACCGGCGAAGATGAAATCGACAGTACCGTCACCGCCCGCGTCGAAGACCGCCGGGCTCGACAGGCCGTTGGGCGACGTCGAGGACCCCTCGCCGGTGTCGATCTCCGCGATCAACGCACCGGTCTCGAGGTTGTAGATCATCAACACAGCCCGGTTGCTGGCGCTGTTGATGCCGTTCGGGATGATTAGGCCGGTCACGCCATTGTTGAGCTTGGCGATGACCGGGCGACCAATCACCAGCCCCATGTTGGCTTCGGCCGCGGCGCCCGTCTTGTCCCAGAGCACGTTGGCGGCGTCAAAGCTGCCAGGCGACGTTGCATTGAGGGCGAAAACGCCCTTGCCACCCCGCCCCAAGGCACCAACGACGATCGACTTGTTAGGTGTCTGACGTCGCGAAGACACCACCACCTGCCCGTCAACGAAGAACCGGTGCTTGTAGTCCTTGTCGGCGAAGGTCTTGAGGTTGGTGAAATTCAGGCCGGCCGGCACATAGGCGAACTGCTCGGCGCCATTGGCGCCCGAGAAAGCGTGGAGCATGCCGTCATTGCTGCCGACGAACACCGTGTTGGTGACCGGATCGTGGATAGGCGAGGAATTAATGATGTCGCCGAGCACGTGGACGCGGTCACGCAAGGTGCCGCCATTCTGGATTTCCTTGCTGCGGTCACCCTTCAGGTAATTGACGACATCCGCGGTCAGCGTGGTGTTCTGGGCCACCGTTGGGAAGGATTGGCCACTACCTCCACTTGACGTGAAGACTTTGCGTGAGGTCCAAGCCGGAACCACCGGGGAAGCTCGCCATGTCGGGACGGCCCCCACACCAGAGGCAGTCAGGGGGAACGCGCTCAACTCGCCACTCCACTGGCCGCTGACAAAGCCCGCCTGGAAGATCTGGGTTCCCGAACTGAACGAGGTGCTGTTGGTCGCAACGTTCGAGTTGGAAAGCGTCCGGGCGACGATGGTCGCCAGCGCAGCACCGAGTCCGTCGCGGAAGGCCTTGGGATCGCTGGCGGCAACGAAATCACCCCGACCGTTCACCGAGGCATGGAAGAGGTCGTCGATACGGTGAACATCCTCAGCATCCATGGGATCGGGCCACGACTTCGTCCCACTGGTTAACGCTGGCAGATCGGTATCGGGGTTGAGCGTGCCCTGCAGACCGATCGAGATTCCGAAGGTCACGAGGTGCTGCCAGAACGCGGGGTTGGCGGGCGAATAGGGCACATTATTCGCGAGGTCGGTCCGAAGGTCGGTCCGCCAACTCTGCATCGCCTGATCAGCAAGTGTGCCTGGGAAGTTATCCTTGTAGGGCAACGCGGGCGAGTAGGTGTAGCTTTCACCGTTCGGCCCGGTAATGGTCGAGCCTGCCGTGTTGTCGACGTTGTCACTGTAGGCGTCACCATTCCAGTAGCCGTCGGTGGTGAGAATGGCGAAGTTCTGGCGGCAGGCGAGCTGTGTGCTGCCCGTACCAGGCCCCCACGGGCCGGTATCTCCAGACTCGGAAAAGTAGGTGCGTGCCGCATTCAACGCACCACGCAGCGGCGTTCCGCCACTTGGATTCGCGGACCGCAGCCTTTCAAACCAAGTCGAGCGATTCGTACCTTCGAACTTGCCGCCATTGGTACCCACGGGGATGCGGAAGGTACTGCGGTTCCAGATGGTCGTGTACCCGACACGGATGTCCGGAGGAAGATCGGCGAAGGCCTCGCTGGCGCCCGCCTTCGCCACCTTCATGCGTGAGCGGTGGAATGAGTACCACGTGGCGAAATTCTGGCGCTCTTGAGCGACGGTACGAGTGGTCGCCCCCCAAGTCACCGAGGCCAGATTGACACAACCGATGTCCCACGTCGTCCCCGTGCGCCACTCGCAACGGCGGATCAATCCGCCGTTGGAGTTACTGCGCAGGTCGTAGCGGAAGTAGCCGGACGCCGCACTCCGATCCGACGTGGCCGTCTTGGGAACGTAATAGGTCTGGTCGTTGTCGGACAAATTGATCGACCCGGACAACAGTGCCCGATCCGTGTAGGCCGCCGTGTAGGTGGTATCCGCCAGTCTGGTGCCGTCAGCTCCGCGCCAAGGCTGATACGTGATGTTGGGGTTGTAGTAGATCGTGTTGGTGACGTAGGTCAATCGCCGAATATCGTGCCCGCTCACGGCAGGCAGTTGATTACAAGCCCCGTCCTCGCTTGTGCCGGCCCCAGGCATGCAGATCCAATCCATCGATCCCGAATCGTCGATGATGAACCAGAGGTTGGGCGGAACGGTCGCACCGGCCTGCAACGGCACATCCGGAATCGGGATGTTGGCGACGGCAGGCATCGTCGCAAGCAGGCCGATCGCCGCAGCCAACAGGCGCTGACGAAGGGCGCGGATGCGACCGGAGTGCTGGAAGGTGGAGGAGGCGTTCATGGGGGAAGCTCCGATCAGGGCGTAGCAACGTAGGACTGCAGAATGACCTGGGCACGGTCGGTGCCGGCGGCACCACTGCGGGCGGTAATGCGGAATCGCGGCGACTCGCAGAGCGGATCGCGGGGCTCGATGCGGTCGCATCCGGCCCAATTGCTGCCGTTGCCCATCGCTTCAGCAACGTATTGCGGCGCGCCGGAAGCGGCAGGTGCGGTTGCCACCGTCGCGTTGAGCCAGGCCGCGAAACCGGAATCCAGCCATCGCTCGGTATCGCTACCGGCGGGCGTGGCGCACAAGCCCGCTGCGCAACCGGAACCCGGTACCGCCGCGCGGGTCGCCGCGAGCGCGACCCGCGCTTCAGCTTCGCGAAGCGCCGATTCGGCGGCTTGGAACCCCAAGCTGCGATCGAACATGTTCGCGCTCATGCGCTCTTCCATCACGGTGCTGCGAAGGCTCGACAACCCGAGGATCGTGACAACGAGCAGCAGCATCAGCACCACGAAGAGAGCAACGCCCTTCTGGTGGCGAGAGGCGGAATTCATGGCAGACGGTTCCTCAGAGTGACCACATGGGAGAACTGGCGCTGCAGGGTCGCGCCATCGGTGCCAACGTTCTCGTTGATCGCCCCTTGCCCACCACGCAGCGTGACCGTGATTCGGACGCCGGCAACCTGCGCCCAATCGGTCACTGCCGTTGCGGCGACATAAGCGGCGGCATCAACTGGCAAGTACTCGAACTGCACGTCGGTCACGCCTTCGGCCACCTCCTCAACGGTCACTCCCGGCGTTCCCGTGCCATTGCGCAGCGCCGCCTGATAGAGCGAACGACCACCTCGGCCGTTGTTGGCGATGTACCAGCGCACTGCTCGAAGACGGGCCACCTGGGCGTTGGCACCAAACTGGTACTGCTGGCCTACGCCCGAGCAATCGATCGGGTCCGTGAAACCCAGGCCGGTCGTACAGTTGCCGGGCGTGCCAGCGGTATCGGCATGCGTAACGGCCGCCGACGACATCTGGAAGATGGAGACCTGGCGCGTGTCGCAGGCGATCAGAATGTCTCCAGCCACCAATCCGTGCGCAGCCGTGTTCAACGTGAACTGCGCAGTGGCTGGCGCGGGGTTGTGGGAAGCGACGGTGAAGCCCGAGCCCGAGGTCGACACCAGTTGGATCGCGTCGGTCCCGTTGATGCGCTGCCCTGCCGCGGCACCGAACCCCGCGTCTGGAAAGGGCTGGCCACCGTCGAAACCCTGGATCGCGGGGCCCGAGGACCACCAGACGGTACCGGCGTTGCTCAACACATTGGCTAAAGGCAGGTTGCGGGAGCAGATGTTCCCCGCCCCTTCGCGAACATCACGGGCCATCAGCTCGAAGGCGACCCGCGCATTCTCCTGGATTCGTCCGAGGCTTTCTGTCGCTCGCTGGGTATTGCTGTTGCTCGTGAAGATGCCGATGGCCGCCGCGGTGACGATCAGGCCCAGCAACATACCGATCATCAGCTCGATCAAAGAAAAGCCGTCCATCCGCTGGTGGTGCCTACGCATGATCAGATCCTCCCCACCGTCACGACTTCCTGTGCACTAGCACCCCCAGTGCCGCGGCTGTCATTCCAACGCACTGTCACGGTACAGGTGCGCGTTGCAGCGACGCAGTTGACGGCACCGCAGGCATCCGCACCAAGACTCGCCTTCATCGAAGTGATCCAGCGGCCAAGATCGCCATTCACGAGATCCGCACCGGCCGGTGCGGAGCACGTCATGCCCCGCGTGTAGGAACCATTACGCCCCGCTTCCTGATTCGCGCGGATGGCGTCGAGGATCGCATACGACTCGATCACCGCTTGGCTACGCTCGAGCGCGCTCTGGCTATTCTTCAGTGCCGTCGCCTGCATCGCGGCAACACCGAGCAGGCCGATCGACATGATCAGCACAGCGATCATGACCTCAATCAGCGAGGCACCACCCTGACGTCCTTGCATCTCTTTCTTCATTGCAGGGTCCTTAGGGGTTCGAAGGGGTCGCGCACGTGCCAGAGCCCGTGACCTTGGAGACGCCGATGCGACTTCCCGCGGCAATCTCGATCTGCCGCACATTCTGAGGAACGCCGGTTGCCGCCTTGCAAACACTGATGCGACCCGCGAGAAGCGCACCTGTCGCTTGGCGTGCCATCCCGTCAGGGCGAAAGACCACCGCCGCACCGATGTTGGAACTGGATAGAACCTCGAGACCGCTCAAGCCGACCTGCGATCGGAGCACGGTCTCGCCACCGGACACCGCGCTGTCGCGATTGCTATCCTCGAAAACGATCCAGCCGTTCGACCAAGTGCCGCCACAACTGTTCCCCGTGGCACTGGCACACACAACGACGCGCGAACCACGACGAATGGCCTCGCTGCGGGCGATCTGGAGACTTCCGACCAGCTCATTAGCGCCCGCCGCCAGCCGGTTGGCGAGAATGACATTGCTGAACGCCGGCAAGGCGACAGCCGCCAAAATGGCCAAGATGGTCACCGTGATGGCAACTTCGATCAGCGTGATGCCCGCGGATCGAGACCAAGGAGCGACAGGGGGCATTGGGGCGGGCCTCGGAGTTTTTGCAGTCCTATACTAGGTGGATGCCGCACCGGCAGGGCAAGCGGAGACCGATGAATGGCAGGATCGGGCGATCGAAAGGAGCGCAGGGGCGCCTCCCCGCTTCTGTTTCGTGACGCGATGGCCATTCTCTGGAGCCCCAAGGGGCTCGCCGCCGTCATCTTGGTCGGTGAAGCCTTCGCTTTGGTGCTGGCCCTCCCACCGGGGCGCTCCGCCGATCCGCTCGTCTACTTCGGCCTCGCTTCCTTCTTGGTGCAATGGACACTCTTGGGTTCGCTGGCCGCGGCCTACGCTTTGCGCGAGCCGCTGTCGCAACTTCCCCTGAGACTGGCCATATGGGCGTTGCCCGCGATCCTCGTGGCGGTAGCTGGGGCCGTCGGGGCCGGGGCCGGGGCCTGGCTCTCTTGGGCAGGGCATCGCGAGGATTTCAGCAACTACGTGATGCCCTTCATGGGAGTCGCCATGGTCGCAGGCGTCGTGGGCATCGCCCTTCTCGTCGCGCTGATGAATCTGCAGGAACAACGGCTCCGTGCGGAACAAGCGGAGAGCGACGCACTTCGAGCCCGCGTCCGGCCGCATTTCCTGTTCAACACACTCAATACCGCGATCAGCCTCCTACAGAAATCGCCGACTGAAGCAGAACGGGTCCTTCTGTCGTTAAGCGATCTCTTCCGTGCGTCGCTGGCGGGTGAACAGGATTGGAGCATCGCGGACGAGCTCGCAATCACACGCGCCTATCTCGACATCGAGGGTGCACGACTGGGCGACCGTCTTCGCGTGGATTGGCACGGCGATCCACCACTGCACCTGACACTACCGGCGCTACTGCTTCAATCCCTCGTGGAAAACGCGGTCCAGCATGGGATCGAGCCGCTTCGGGAGGGTGGCTCGATCTCGATCGAGTTCACGATGGAGGGACCGGACTTGAGCATCCGCGTCTCGAACCCCGTGTCGACGGCCAACGCCACGGAACGCAAACATCGCGGCCATCAGATCGGCCTCGCAGCAACACTGCAGCGCCTGGAGCGGAGGCGCCCCTTGCCCGGCAGACTGGTGGTCGAACGCGGCAGCGACCGTTTTGTCGCCACCGCCGTCTTGCCCTTTCCGCCTCAGGCCACCACGCGGTAGCAGGGCTTGTATTCGCCGGACATCTTCATCCGGCGCTGCTCGACGAAGGCACGCAGCAGGTCGTCGAGGCTGGCCATGATGGCCTTGTCGCCGTGGATCTCGAACGGACCATGCTGTTCGATGCGGCGCATGCCCGGCTCCTTCACGTTGCCGGCGACGATGCCGGAGAACGCGCGGCGCAGATCGGCGGCAAGCTCGTGCACCGGACGGCCGAAGTGCAGGTCGAGCGCGGCCATGGCCGCGTGGTCGGGCTCGAAGGGCTGCTGGAACGCGAATGGGATCTTCAGCGTCCAGTTGAAGAAGAAGGCGTCGCGGTTGGCGATGCGGTGCTCGCGCACCTTCTTCATGCCGTCCTTCATCGTCTTGGCGACGGCCGTTGGATCGTCGACGATGATGGTGTAGTGCTTCGCCGCCTCGTCGCCCAGCGTGAGGCGGATGAAGCGGTCGATCTGCTCGAAGTAGGCCGCCGAGGCCTTCGGGCCGGTGAACACCAGCGGGAACGGCACGCCGGCGTTGTCGGGGTGCAGAAGGATGCCCAGCAGGTAGAGGATTTCCTCGGCGGTGCCGACGCCCCCCGGGAAGACGATGATGCCGTGCCCGAGGCGCACGAAACCTTCGAGGCGCTTCTCGATGTCCGGCATGATCACCAGCTGGTTGACGATCGGGTTCGGCGATTCCGCCGCGATGATCCCCGGCTCGGTCATGCCGATGTAACGCGGATTGCGCTGGCGCTGCTTGGCATGGGCGATCGTCGCCCCCTTCATCGGGCCCTTCATCGCGCCCGGGCCGCAGCCGGTGCAGATGTCGAGGCCGCGCAGGCCCAACTCGTAGCCGACCTTCTTGGTGTAGAGGTATTCCTCGCGGCCGATCGAGTGGCCGCCCCAGCAGACCACGAGGTTCGGGTCCTGGTGCGGGCGCATGGCGCGGGCGTTGCGCAGGATCTCGAACACCGCGCTGGTGAGGCCCTCGGAGGTCTCGAAGTCGAACTGGCCGCTCTGCACCTCGATGGCCGTGTAGGCGATGTCGCGCACGACGGCGAACAGCAGGTCGGCGACGCCGCGGATCAGTTCGCCATCGACGAAGGCCAGCGCCGGCGCGTTCTTCAACTCGAGGCGGATGCCGCGGTCCATCTGCTGGACCTCGATCTGGAAATCGGGATAGCGCGCGGACGCGGCGCGCGGATCGTCGGAATCGGAGCCGACCGTGAGCACGGCCAGCGCGCAGCGGCGCAGGGTCTCGCTGAGGCCGCTGCCCTGGGTGGCGTCGGTCAGGCGCGCGATCTCGGCGCGCGACAGGATGTCGAGGCCGCCACGCGGGCTGATGCGGGCGTTGACGGTGGGCAGGGGGGCGTAGGTGTCGCTCATCGGGTGGTCTGTCGTGTTCATTGGACCGCCGACTCTATCAGCCCTCGGGGAACGGGGAGGCATACCGGAAACAGGGCTAGCGGAAGCTGCGGTGCTCGACCACCAGCGGCTTGCCGTCGAGCGTGGCGAGCAGGTCATCGAGGGGCTCCACGTGCTCGACGATCAGGTGCGTGACGCCCTCGTGCGCCTCCCAGCGCCCGCGCGCCCCGAGCAGCTGCGATTCGACGATGGCGCGCCGGTAGCGTTCGACCACGGCACGCCAGCAGATCAGGTTCGTCAGCCCATGCTCGTCCTCGAGGGTGAGGAACCAGGTGCCGTTCGCCGTCTGCGGGCGCTGCCGCAGGGTGACGAGGCCGGCGGTGCGCGTGCGGCGCGGCGCGGTGAGCCGATGCAGGGCGCGATGGTCGAGGTAACCGCGGGCGCGCAGCTGCGGCCGCAGCAGGGCCATGGGATGCGCGTTGAGCGTGAGCCCGGTGCTGGCGTAATCGGCGAGCGTGGTCTCGCTGGCCGTGGGTGGGCGGATCACCAGCCGGCCTTCGTCGGCGGCGGGCAATCCGGCGAACAGCGGCAGCGTGCCCTCCTCCACCCCGGCCATGGCCCAACGGGCGCGATGACGGTGGCCGGTGAGGCCACGCAGCGCATCGGCCTCGGCGAGCGCAGCGCGGGCGCGTTCGTCGAGATCGGCGCGCTGGCACAGGTCTTCGATGTCGCGGAACGGCGTGCGGAGGCGGGCCGCGACCACGCGCTCGGCGGCCTCGCGCGGCAGCGAGCCGACCTCGCGGAGGCCGAGGCGGATCGCGGGCTGCGGCATCGGCACCTCGGCTCCACCCTGCCCGTCTGCCGCCTCCAGCGACGACTCGACCCCGCTGAAGCGCACATCCACCGGCCGCACCGCGATGCCTTGGCGACGCGCGTCCTGCACGATCTGGGCGGTGGTGTAGAAGCCCAGCGGCTGCGCGTTCAACAGGGCGCAGGCGAAAGCCGCGGGCTCGTGGCATTTCAGCCAGCAGCTCGCGTAGGTGAGCAGGGCGAAACTGGCGGCGTGCGATTCCGGGAAACCGTAGCTGCCGAAGCCCTTCACCTGTTCGAAGATCTGCTCGGCGAAATCCGGCGGGTAGCCGCGCTCGGCCATGCCGGCCAGCAGGCGCTGGCGGTGGTGCTCGAGGCCGCCGCGGCGCTTCCAGGCCGCCATCGAGCGACGAAGCCCGTCGGCTTCGCCCGCGGTGTAACCGGCGGCGACCATGGCGATCTCCATCACCTGCTCCTGGAACAACGGCACGCCGAGCGTCCGGCCGAGCACCGTTTCCAGCGCCTTCGACGGGTAGAGCACCGGATCGATGCCCTGCCGGCGCCGCAGGTAGGGATGCACCATGCCGCCCTGGATGGGGCCGGGCCGGACGATGGCCACTTCGATGACGAGGTCGTAGAAGGTGCGCGGCTTCAAGCGCGGCAGCATGGTCATCTGTGCACGCGACTCGATCTGGAACACACCCAGCGTGTCGGCGCGCTGGATCATCCGGTAGGTCTCGGCGTCTTCCGCCGGGATCGTGGCCAGTTCGAGGTGGCGCCGGCCGTTCGCGCGCAGCAGGTCGAGGCAGCGGCGGATCGCGCTCAGCATGCCCAGCGCCAGCACGTCGACCTTCAGCAGGCCGAGCGTTTCCAGATCATCCTTGTCCCACTGGATGATGGTGCGATCGGCCATCGCGGCGTTCTCGACCGGCACAAGCCGCGAGAGCGGCGCATCGCTGATGACGAAGCCGCCGACGTGCTGCGACAGGTGCCGCGGGTGGTCGAGCAGTTCGTGCGCCAGCATCAGCACCTTGGCCAGAAGCCGGCCCTCGGGATCGAGCCCGCGCTCGCGACAGCGTGCCTTCCATACCTCGAAGTCCTCGGCGTGGCCGACCGCGGCGGAGAGCTCGGCGAGCTGGTCCTCGGGCAGGCCCATCACCCGGCCGACGTCGCGCAGCGCGCTCTTGGGCCCATAGGTGATGACCGTCGCGGCCAGCGCCGCGCGCTCGCGGCCGTACTTGGCATAGACGTATTGGATGACCTCCTCGCGGCGCTCGTGCTCGAAATCGACGTCGATGTCCGGTGGCTCGTCGCGCTCCTTCGAGAGGAAGCGTCCGAACAGCAGATTGGCGCGCGCCGGGTCGACGGCGGTGATGCCGAGCGCGTAGCAGACCGCCGAATTCGCCGCCGAGCCGCGGCCTTGGCAGAGGATGCCGCGCGAACGCGCGAACACCACGAGGTCGTGCACGGTGAGGAAGAAGGCCTCGTACTTCAGCTCGGCGATCAGCGCGAGCTCGGCCTCGATCTGCGCTCGCACTTTCTCCGGCAGGCCCTCCGGCCAGCGCAGCGCCGCGCCATCCCAGGTGAGCGTCGCCAACCAGCTCGAGGGGGTCTCGCCTTCGGGCACCAGTTCACAGGGGTAGTCGTACTTCAGGTCGCGCAAATGGAACCGGCAGCGCGCGGCGATGGCGACGCTTTCCTCCAGCCACGCCCGCGGGAAGATCGCCGCCAGCGCCTGCCGCGTGCGCAGGTGGCGCTCGCCGTTGGCGAACAGACGACGCCCGGCCTCGCGCAGCGTGGCGCGGTGGCGCAGCGCGCAGAGCACGTCCTGCAGGCCGCGACGGCGACGCAGGTGCATGTGCACGTCACCGCAGGCAACGACAGGGAGGCCACAGTGGGCGGCCAGCGCGGCGATGGCGGTGCGACGCGCATCGTCGTCGGCGCCGCGATGCAGCTGCGCGCCCAGCCAGAGGCGATCGGGGAACCGCGCGCGGAGCCACGCGACCGTGGCGTCCGGCGCATCCCGCGACCCGCTGGAGGCATCACCCAAACCGAGGTCGTCCCGCGTCGGCAACCACAGGGCCAGCACACCGTCGCCGCCCTCGTCCGTGCCCTCGCCAAACGCGGCCTCGAGATCGTTGCGATGCAGCGCGTAACTGCCCTTCGCCGCGCGCCGCCGCGCCGTGGTGATCAGCGCGGAAAGCCGCTCGTAACCCCGCGTGGATTCGACCAGCAGCACCAGCGTCGGCCCGTCGGCGAGCTGTACTTCGGTGCCGCAGATGAGCGGCAGGCCGGTGGCCTCGCTGGCCTCCAGCCCGCGCACGAGACCGGCAAAGCTGCATTCGTCGGTGATCGCCAACGCGCGATAGCCCAGCGCCTTCGCACGCTCGAACAGTTCCAGTGCCGTGGACGCGCCGCGCTGGAACGAGAAGGCCGAGAGGCAGTGCAGTTCGGCGTAGTCGGTGAGCGCGGCCTTCGTCGCGCGGCCCTCAGGCGAACCAGCCATGCAGCCACCACGGCCCGCCCTCGCCGCCTACCGGCCGGAACGCCCAGGCCTCCTGCCCGCTGAGGGTTCGCAGGCGGTAGTAATCGCGGCGCACGGGCTCGTCGTCCCACCACGCCGTCTCGATGCGCTCCGGGCCGGCCAGCACCGCCTCCACCACCTCGCGCAGCATGATCGGCGGGTCGATGAGCCACAGCGGCCGCGGGCTCTCGGCCAGCACCGGAAGGCGCGTGCGCGGCGTGTCGACCCAGCACCAGGCGGCCTCCGGGCGATGCGTGTCGACCACGGCCAGCGCCTGCACGGCCGCATCGCCGAGCCGCGCGCGCAGGCGGCTGTCGAGCAGGCCGGCATCGCCGCTGCGCGTTCGTGCGTCGAACAGATCGCGATGCTCGGGATGGAAGCCGGGCAGGTCGTCCGCCTCGAGGCCGAGGCTCACCGCGGGCGCCGGCAAGCGCGCGCTGTCCAGCTTCAAGCGCGCGAGGTCGAACAACCGCGCAGCATCGCGTTCCGGCGCGGCCAGCCGCACTTCGAGGCGCGTCGGGGCGACGCCATCCTCGTGGCCAAACACCAACCGGAAGCCCGGCACGCCGCCGTCGCGCTGCACGAGGAACAGCGCGAACTCCTGCAGCAGGCGGCGCAGCGGGAACACCAGCACCGTCGCGTCGGCGAGCGGGTGGTCGAAATCGAGACGCGCGGCATAGCGCGTGGGCGGCTCGTACAACGGAAGCGGATCGGGCGCCCGGCCGACGAGGCGGTCGAGCCGATCGAGCACCGACGGGCCGATGCGCTTCGCCAGCGCGGCGCGCGGCAGGGCCAGCACGTCGCCCAAGCGCTTGAAGCCGCTGCGTTCAAGCAGGCGCAAGGCGTCGTCGGGCAGGCCGGCCAAGCCCAGCGGAAGGCGCGCCAGCAGGCGCTGCAGCTGGGTGGCGTCGGCCACGGCGAGGCCGTCGTGCGCCCGCGCCAATCCGCGCGCGGCCAGCGGCGTGGGGGCACAGGCGATGCGCACCTGCACGCCATAGCCGGCGAGTTCATCGCGCAATCGCTGCTGCCAGCGCGGCCATGGCCCGAACAGGCCGAGCGAGCGCCCGGCTTCGAACAGCACGGTGTCGGGCTCGCGCAGGCTCACTTCGGCCGAGAAGCCGTAGGCGTAAGCGGCCAGCCACTCGCGCAGCGCGGCGTCGCGCACCGGCTGGTGGGCACTCAGCGCGAGCCCCGGGCACAGCAGCTGCGCGCTGGCCACCGCTTGCCCGGCGTGCACGCCTTGCGCGCGGGCAGTGGCATTCATGGCATGGACGCGGCGCTGCTGCGGCCCGTCGGTCAGCGCCCAAGGCAAGGCGTCGTCGAAGGCCTGCAGCGCGCGTCGGTGCCGCGCTTCGGCATCCAGCGCCAGCTGCGGCAGGTGCAAGGCACACCACCACGGCGAGGCGGGACGGAAGGACGGCGGGCTGGCGGGCATGGGGACGCCGGAACCTCAGTGCACGGCGCGCAGCGCGGAACGGGGCGTGGCGCCCCACGCCACCGGCGCGGCCGGCACGGCCCCGCCGCGGCATTTGTGCAGGCGCACGCGATCGCCGGGCATCACTTCCATCCGCAAGGCCGCCGGCGACGGCTGCGGCAAGGTACGCAGAGGCCGGAAGGCGAAGCCGAGGGCGTCGCCCTGCTCGGCCGCCACCGAGAGCCGACGCAGCGCGCGGTCATCCGCCCCCTGCGGCCAGCACAGCACCGCGCCGCAGGCCCCGGAACGCAGGCCCTGCTCGGCCGCCCACAGCGCATCGCGGCCCTCGGCCCGCACCACGCGCAGCTTCGCCAGATCGAGGCCAGCCGCGACCAGCGCCGGCGCATACGGCAGGTAGGGCGGCGCCACCATCAGTACGTTTCGGCCCTGCCGCGCGAGCCGCACCAGGGTGGGCAGCAGCAGGCGCAGTTCACCCACGCCATCCACCGGCAGCAGCAGCTCCAGCAGTGACGCACCGGGCCAGCCGCCGCCCGGCAGCGCGGCGTCGAGAGGGGCATGGCCGGTGGACTCCCCCGGCCGCCCGGCCGCCTGCCCCGCGGCCGGCCACAGGCGGCGCTCGTGGATCAAGGTATCGAGGGAAGCAAGGGCGGCAGGCATGGCAGGTCACCGATCCGGCAGAGGAAAATACCACACAAAAATGTGGTTATCGTGAAGCCGGCGGGCCGGCGCCTGCCGATGGGAATCGATGCCTGTCTCAGGGTTCGCGACCAGCCCGTCACGGGTACCGACGGCTATACTCCACGGGCTCTTGCTCGCGGCGGGAGAAGCGATGGAAACGGGCCTCGGCCCGGTACCCACGCTGCCGAAGGCGCAACGCCCGTAATCGCTCAGGCCCCCGTACCGTCGCGCGCGAGCAACTCTGGAGAGACCGGTTGAATCCGGCGCCGAAGGTGCACGCGAAGCGCGATTCCGGCTTTGCAAACTCTCAGGCAGAAGGACAGAGGGGCGAGAAGGGGATTTTTCGCTGCGGAAGCAGCGAACCCTTCGAGCGCCACCGCGCATGCAAGCGCGGTGGCCGGACGAACCTCCTCAACCTCCGGACATCGCCATGACCACGCCTTCGCTTCGCGCCCTCGAGCACCACGACGCTTTCCTGGAGCGCCATATCGGCCCCAACGCGGCCGAGATCGCCCACATGCTGAAGGTGGTCGGCCAGCCCTCGCTCGAGGCGATGACCGACGCCATCGTGCCGGCCTCGATCCGCTCGACGCAGCCGCTCGCCCTGCCCGCCCCGGTCACGGAAGTCGAGGCGCTCGCGAAGATCCGCGCGATCGCGAACAAGAACCAGGTGTTCCGCAACTTCATCGGCCAGGGCTACTACGGCACCCACACGCCGAACGTCATCCTGCGCAACATCCTCGAGAACCCCGCCTGGTACACGGCCTACACGCCGTACCAGGCCGAGATCTCGCAGGGCCGCATGGAGGCGCTGATCAACTTCCAGACCATGGTGACCGACCTCACCGGCATGGAGATCAGCAACGCCTCGCTGCTCGACGAGGCCACCGCCGCCGCCGAGGCGATGACGCTGGCCAAGCGCTCGGCGAAGTCGAAGTCGAACCGCTTCTTCGTCTCGAAGCACGTTCACCCGCAGACGCTCGCCCTGCTGCACACCCGCGCCGACGGCATCGGCATCGAGGTGGTCATCGGTGACGAGGCGGACGCCGCCGGTGCCGACGTCTTCGGCGTGCTGCTGCAGTACCCGAACACCGTCGGCCAGATCCACGATTACGCCGCGCTGGCCGACGCCATCCATGCCAAGGGCGGCCTCGTCGCCGTCGCCACCGACCTGCTGGCGCTGACGCTGATCAAGGCCCCGGGCGAATGGGGCGCCGACATCGTCGTCGGCAACACCCAGCGCTTCGGCGTGCCCTTCGGCTTCGGCGGCCCGCACGCCGCCTTCCTCGCCTGCAAGGACGCCTTCAAGCGCTCGATGCCGGGCCGCCTGATCGGTGTCTCGGTCGATGCCCAGGGCAACGCGGCCTACCGCCTCACCCTGCAGACCCGCGAGCAGCACATCCGCCGCGAGAAGGCCACCTCGAACATCTGCACCGCGCAGGTGCTGCTGGCGGTGATGGCTTCGATGTACGCCGTCTACCACGGTCCGGAAGGCCTCACCCGCATCGCCACGCGCGTACATCGCCTCGCCGCGATCCTCGCTTCCGCGCTGCGTGCGAAGGGCGTGACCGTCGGCACCGATTTCTTCGACACCCTGCACGTGGTCGGCGTCGATGCCGCCGCGCTGCACGCCAAGGCCAAGGCCGCGCGCATCAACCTGCGCGCGATCGACGCGACGAGCGTCGGCATCAGCCTCGACGAGACCACCACCCGCGACGACATCGCTGCGCTCGCCGCGCTGTTCGGCGCAACCGTCGCCGACATCGATGCCGCCGACGCCAGCACCCCGGACGCCCTGCCCGCCGGCCTGCGCCGCACCTCGGCCTTCATGCAGCACCCGGTGTTCAACACGCACCACAGCGAGCACGAGCTGCTGCGCTACCTGCGAACGCTGGCGGACCGCGACCTCGCCATGGACCGCACGATGATCCCGCTGGGCTCGTGCACGATGAAGCTCAACGCCACGGCCGAGATGATCCCGGTGACCTGGCCGGAATTCGCCAACATCCACCCGCTGGCCCCGGCCGAGCAGGCCGAGGGCTACCGCGAACTGATCACCACGCTCGAAGCGATGATCGTGGAGTGCACCGGCTACGACGCCGTGAGCCTGCAGCCGAACTCCGGCGCGCAGGGCGAGTACGCCGGCCTGCTGGCCATCCGCGGCTACCACCGCGCCCGCGGCGAAGGCCATCGCCACATCTGCCTGATCCCGGAATCGGCGCACGGCACCAACCCGGCCTCGGCGCAGATGGTCGGCATGGACGTGGTGGTCGTGGCCTGCGACAAGGACGGCAACGTCGACGTCGCCGACCTGCGCGCCAAGGCCGAGAAGCATTCGGCGAACCTCGCCGCGCTGATGGTCACCTACCCGTCCACGCACGGCGTGTTCGAGGAAGCCATCGTCGAGATCTGCGAGATCATCCACGCCCACGGCGGGCAGGTGTACACCGACGGCGCCAACATGAACGCCATCGTCGGCGTGGCCAAGCCCGGCAAATGGGGCTCGGACGTCTCGCACCTCAACCTGCACAAGACCTTCTGCATCCCGCACGGCGGCGGTGGCCCCGGTGTCGGCCCCTGCGCGGTGAAGGCGCACCTCGCGCCGTACCTGCCGGGCGCGCTGACGACCGACGGCTTCCGCACCGCCGGCGTCGGCGACGGCCCGATGGTGTCGGCCGCCAGCTTCGGCTCGGCCAGCATCCTGCCGATCAGCTGGATGTACATCGTGATGATGGGCGCCGAAGGCCTGCGCCGCGCCACGCAGGTCGCGCTGCTCAACGCCAACTACGTGGCCAAGCGCCTCGAGCCGCACTTCCCGACGCTGTACTCGGGCAGCAACGGCCTCGTCGCGCACGAGTGCATCCTCGACCTGCGCCCGATCAAGGACAGCACGGGCATCAGCGCCGAGGACGTGGCCAAGCGCCTGATCGACTTCGGCTTCCATGCGCCGACGCTGAGCTTCCCGGTGGCCGGCACGCTGATGGTCGAGCCGACCGAGTCGGAATCGCTGCACGAGCTCGACCGCTTCGTCGACGCGATGATCCAGATCCGCGACGAGATCCGCGCCATCGAGGACGGCCGCCTCGACCGCGAGGACAACCCGCTGAAGCACGCCCCGCACACTGCCATGGTGGTGACGGCCAGCGAGTGGACCCGCGGCTACCCGCGCGAACTGGCGGCGTTCCCGCTGCCGTCGCTGAAGCAGACGAAGTACTGGCCGCCGGTGGCGCGCGTCGACAACGTCTACGGCGACCGCAACATCATGTGCGCCTGCATCCCGGTGGAAGCCTTCAAGGACGCCGAGGAACCGGCCGCGGGTTGACCGGCTTCGCCATCGGCCGGGACGAAACGGTCCCGGCCGGCGGCGACGCTCCGGCCAACACCGCACGATCCCACCGGAGCCGCCCCATGCCCCTCGAACGGATTGCTTCCGCCACCGCCTATTCCGCGCTCGAGCTGGTGCAGGCCGCCACGGCGACAGCGGCTCGTGCGGAAGCATCGATACGCGCTCCGGTCACAGGGCGCATCGAGGCTGCGGCCACCGCCCCCCGACAGGCGGCGGATCCCGTCGACGTCCCGGCCGCCCTTCAATCCCGGGCCGATCGCCTGGGCCGGAACCTCGACGTGATCGCCTGACGGCATCGCGTGACGAAACCACGCCCCGCGTCGCGGGGCATGGCTCCTGGCACGACGTCAATCGGCCGCTTCGCCCCGCTTGAGCGCGTCCAGCTCGGCCGCCGTCTTCTTCGCCGCGCCTGCCATGAACCGATCGACGGTCTGAGTCGCGGCAAGGACGCCGCCCAATGGCCAGCTGTTGCGGTCGACCACGATCTCGCCGAGCACCTGGCCGGTCTCGTGGTCCTTCAACACCACCGTCGCATCGAAGAAAGAACTGCCTGCACCGAAGCCGATGAACAGGCGTGCCGCGCCGTTCCCTTCCTTGAACCGCGTAATGCGCCCGCCAAGCACCAAGGCCTTGCCTTCGACCGGCGAGCGGCTCACGTTCGGGAATGCACCGGTCTCACGGATTTCCGTGGCGATGCGATCAGCGAAATCGCGCGTGGCCTGCCCCACCGTGGCGATGTGTTCGGCGCGATGGCGTTCGGGGATGCGCGCGTGAGCGGTCGCGTCTTCGAAATCGACCACTTGCACCGTGGAATACCCCTCAACCAGTGCCGGACTCAGACGCAGCGAGGCGGGTTGGGCCGCCCCGTCGCCCTCGGGCGCCTGACTCGGCTTGATCCTGCTGGTACTGCCACAAGCTGCCAACATCACCGAAACGGCGGCGATCGTCACGAATTTCCAAGCTTTCATTTGTTGCTCCTTGAGTTCACGCCGTCCTGAATGACGGCCCCGCGACCTTAGCGGAAATCAGCGCTCCTTCACGATTCCGGCCATCGCTCGGGCGTAAGGTGCCCTATCGAACCCGAGGGCCGCGCCAATGATCAACGGCATTTCCTCCAACGCCTCGCAGTCCGGCATGGCCGTCGCGCTGCAGCGCGTCGACGCTGCCGCGAGCAACACCGCGAACCGCCAGACCGAGGGCGCCCAGCGCCTGCGCGTCGAGCAGTCCGAGGCCCCGAACGGCGGTGTGCAGGCGCGTACCGTGCGCACCACGGAAGCCAACAACACCGACCAGGCGGCGATCAGCGACGCCATCGACGCCCGCGTGGGGCAGCGCGATTTCGAAGCGAATGCCGCGGCCTTCCGCGCCCGCGAGGACGCCGTCGGCAGCCTGTTCAACGAGCGCGCCTGAGACGCATCGCAAGACGGCGGCTCTACGAGCCGCCAACGCTCAACGGTCCGCGTCGGGCTCCGAAGGCGGCGCCACCACGGGCAGGCGCAGCTCGAAGCGCGTGCCCTCGCCCGGCCGGCTTTCGACGCTGATGCTGCCCGCCAGCAGCTGGCCCACCAGGTTGTAGACGATGTTCAGGCCAAGGCCCGTGCCGCCGCGCCCCATCTTCGTCGTGAAGAACGGCTCGAACACCTTCCGCCGCACGGCCTCGTCCATGCCACGCCCGTCGTCGGCGAAGGACAGCACCACCTCGGTGCCTTCAGCCTTGCCAAACCGTACCGCCTCGATGCGCAGCGTGCCTTCGGCGTCATCGTCGAAGGCGTGCATCGCCGCGTTGTTCACCATGTTGCCGACGATCTGGCTGATGGCACCCGGGTAGCTGTCCATCGCGATGCCGTCGGGCACGTCCACCGCCACGCGGAAGCGGGCATGGCGAAGGACCGGCGCTTCCATCTCCAGCGCCTCGCGGACGACGGTGCCGAGATCGAAGCGGCGGCGCTTGCTGCCCGATCGGTCGACCGCAACCTGCTTGAAGCTCGAAACCAGCTCATGCGCGCGGCCGATGCTCCGCACCACGAGCTGGCTGCCTTCGCCCAGCACGCGCAGGAAGCCGTCGAGATCGCTGCGCTTCAAGCGGCCTTCGTCGACCGCGCGGGTGATGCCCAGCGCCTGCTCGTGCAGGGTCGAGCTGACGACCAGCGCGTTGCCGAGCGGCGTGTTCAGTTCGTGCGCCACCCCCGCCACCATCTGGCCGAGCGACGCCATCTTCTCCGCCTCGACGAGCTTGCCCTGCGTACCGCGCAGTTCCTGCAGCGCCGCTTCGGCATCGTCGCGGGCCTGCACCAGCTCGCCGGTGCGCAGGTCCACGAGTACCTGCAGCAGGAGCGCGCGCTTGGCTGCGAGGGCTTCGCGCCAACGCAGCAGACCGGCGATCGCCAGCAGCAGGAGCAACAGGGCCGCGAGCAGGAAGGCTGGCGTCTGCCAGAACATCGCTTCGACCATCAGCGGCAGCACCAGAGCGTGCGGGCTCCAATCGCCAACGCGGTTGGTAGCCTCCACCACCAGCACGTAATCGCCTGGCCAGAGGCCGCCGAAGGTCGCCGTGGGTTGGCTCGCATCGGCCGCGATCCAGCCGCCGGATTGCCCTTCGAGCCGATAGCGGTAGCGCACGGCGGCGGGGTCGGAGTAATCGAGACCGCTGAAACCGATGGCCAGTCGCCGCGTTCCGGCGGGCACCCGCCAGCCTCCCGGCTCTCGCGGCAGCGCAACACCATCGGCCTCGACAGTGCCGAGCACCACCTGGGGGTTGAACGCCCATGGGCGGAATCGCGAGGGATCGAGCAACACCAACCCGGTGCTGGTGCCGAACACGATCTGACCATCGCCCATCGCACGGCTTGCGCCCCAGACCTGGTTGGCGACGTCGAGGCCGTCCGCCGGGCCGAGGGCCTGCCAACGCCGGGCGCGCGGATCGAAGCGCACGCGCCCCGTCCAGACCACGCCCTCGCCATCCACCACGAGCTGGTCGCCCAAGCCCTGCGGCACGGCCGTCGCCTCGATCTGACGCTCGAACTCGACGCCCTCCGCCGAGGGCTGAAGGCGGTACAGCCCGTCACGCGCCAGCATCCAAAGCGTGCCGTCGGGCCCCTGCTCGAGGCGCAGCACGCCCGACGCCGCCCCGACACGGAGCGCAGGCGTGGCATCGCCCTTCGGCACTCCCGCTGGGCGCAGGACCCCACCGGTGGCCGGTCGCCACCAGAGCCCCAACGGCGTCCCCACCCACAGCCGCGCGGCATCGTCCTCGAGCACGGCCCACACGAGTTCGTCGAACGGCTGACCATCCTCCCGACGCTCCGGGGGAGCGGCCTCGCCGTCGGCGCCAATGCGCCGCAGACCGCGCTCCAAGCCCACCCAGACGCCGCCGCCGACCGCCGCGCCCAGGGTGCGGGCGCGGCGCTCGGGCCAGCCCTCGGCCACGGGTTCGAAGCGGCCGGCATCGTCAGCCGCGCGCCACACGCCGCCTTCCTGCATGGCGGCCCAGAACTGGCCGTCCGGCGTCCGAAGCAGGCTCCGCACCGTGCCATCGGCTAGGGACTCGCCCACGGAAATCGTTCGCCGCACGCGCAAGGTGCGGGTGTCCACTTCATCGATGCCGAGGTCGCCGACGGCGAGCCACACTCGCCCATCCGGCAGCGGCGCCGACGCGTTGATGGTGGGATGCCGCAGGCCTCCGGAGCCAGCCGGCAGGTAGCGGAGGGCCTGCAGCCCGGAGGGGAGACGCTGAAGCCCGCCGCCCCAGGTGGCGATCCACAGTTGGTCGGCGCGATCCACGAGGATCGACTGGATGCGGTCGACCCCCAGGCTGCCGACGCGTCCCGGCGACTGTCGCAAGCGCTCGATCAGCGCACCGCTGGCGGCGTCACGCACTTCGAGCCCGCCACCGAAGGTCGACAACCACATCCGCCCTTCGCCCCAGTCGACGAATCCATCCACCCAAGGATGACCCACGCCGTCTGGCGCCGGCGCAAGCGGCAGATGGCGCACGTCGCCATCGGTCGCGATGATCGATACCCCGTGCGCCTGGGTGCCGACCCAGAGCCGCCCGTCCCTCGCCTCGTGGAGCGCATAGACATAGCGCCCCTCGAAGTCCGGCACCGGCTCCGGCGCATTCGCGCCCGCGTGCAGGCGCATCAGGCCCGCGCGATGGCCCAGCCACAGCGTGCCCTGGCGATCCACGAGCATGGTGCGCACCGATTCCCCGGGCATCAGGTGCACGCCATCCACCCAGCGCCCCTCGGCGTCGATCCGCCGGGCGCCGTCGCGGGCATCGGCGATCCACGCACCGCCCTCGCCGTCCGAGGTGATGGCGAGGGGCGTCAGCCCGCTGTCTGGATAGGTCGACCCGTCGCCGGGCGGCGACAGGCGAACGAAGGCCCCGGTCGCCGGGTCGCGCCACCACACGCCGAAACCTTGCAGGCCCACCCAGAGGCGGCCATCCGCCGACGCGTGGAGGCTCTGAACGAAGGCCCGCGGCAAGGCCGGCGAGCGGTCGGACTCATGGAGCACCCGCTGCCCGTCAAAGCGCAGCAGGCCATTCGTCGAGCCCACCCAGACCAGGCCGTCGGTGTCTTCCGCCAGCGCGGTGATGACCCCGTTCGGCACGGCACGCGCATCAGCGATGGTCTGGAAGACCGGCGGCGTGGGCGACGGGCGTGCGGCCGAGGCGAGCGCGGCATGGACACACGACAAAACGACGAAGGCGGAAATCGCCACGATCCGGCACAGGCGCTGCCCGCCTTGGGCAGCGGCCGAAGCCGGTATCGCGCTGGCTCCCTGCCCCGCTTCCGCCATGCCGCAGTGCTCCCCGTCGAAGGTGCCTGCCGATCATGGCAGACCCTGCGAGGGGGCACATGTGGCGGCGCGCCATGGCGCCGCCCTGTCGATCAGGCGAACGGATCCTGCAGCACGATGGTCGATTCGCGGCCGGGGCCGGTCGACACGATCGACAGCGGGCAGCCGGCCAATTCCTCGAGCGCGCGCAGGTAGGCGCGGGCCGCTGGCGGCAGCTTGTCCCACTCGGTGACGCCGGCGGTGCTCTCGCTCCAGCCCGGGAACTCGAGGTAGACCGGCGTGCATTCTTCCCAGCCCGCCGCGTCGAGCGGCGCGTACTCGGTGCGCTTGCCGCGGTATTCGTAGGCGATGCAGATTTTCAGCTTCTCCATCCCGTCGAGGATGTCGAGCTTGGTGATGCACAGGCCGGTGATGCCGTTGATGGCGACCGCACGCTTCAGCGCGACGATGTCCATCCAACCGCAGCGGCGCGGACGGCCGGTGGTGGCGCCGTATTCCTGGCCGCGGTCGCGGATGCCCTGGCCGATCTCGTCATTGAGTTCGGTCGGGAACGGGCCGCCGCCGACGCGCGTGGCGTAGGCCTTGGCGATGCCGAGCACGTAGTCGATCGCGTCCGCACCGACGCCGGTGCCGGCCATCGCGCCACCCACCGTCGTGTTCGACGAGGTGACGTACGGGTAGGTGCCGTGATCGATATCGAGCAGCGAGCCCTGCGCGCCTTCGAACATCACGCGCTTCCCCTGCTTGCGCAGGTCGTGGAGGATGCCGGCCACGTCGGCCTTCATCGGATCGACGTACGCGCCGAACGCCAGCGCCTCGTCGAGCGTCTTCTGGTAGTCCACCGCCTCGACGCCGAGGTAATTCGTCAGCACGAAGTTGTGGTAATCCATCGTGGTGCGCAGCTTCTCGGCCAGCTCCTTCGGATAGGCGAGGTCGGCCACGCGGATGCCGCGGCGCGCCACCTTGTCCTCGTAGGCCGGGCCGATGCCGCGGCCGGTGGTGCCGATGGCCTTGCCGCCGGCGGCCTTCTCGCGGGCCTGATCCAGCGCGATGTGGTACGGCATGATCAGCGGCGTCGCCGGGCTGATCTTCAGCCGCGAACGCACCTCGACCCCGCTCTCCTCGAGCTGGGTGATCTCCTTCTGCAGCGCCGCCGGCGACAGCACCACGCCGTTGCCGATCAGGCACAGCGCGCCTTCGCGCAGGATGCCGGACGGGATCAGGTGCAGCACCGTCTTCTGGCCGTTGATGACCAGCGTGTGGCCGGCGTTGTGGCCGCCCTGGAAGCGGACGACGGCGCCGATCTCCTCGGTGAGGAGGTCGACGATCTTGCCCTTGCCCTCGTCGCCCCACTGGGCGCCCAAAACGACTACCGACTGACCCATGGCCGAAGCCCTCTCTTCAATGGAATGCGGGCCCTTTCGGGCGGGCCTTGGCCGGGCGGGAGCGGCGCCGCGGGGCGCCGGGCATTCCCGGCCCCAGACAAGACAAAAGCCGGTGGCGCTTGAGGCGCCCCGGCTTTGCGAAATTATCCGCCCTTTTTCCGCCCCCCGCCACCCCGAAGGGCGGCGGGCGGCCACGGCTCAGCGCCGGGCCTGCTCGAAGTACTCGAAGAACTCCGAATCCGGATCGAGGACCAGCGTGGTCTTGCCGTCGGCGAGCGCGCCGCGGTAGGCCTCGAGGCTGCGATGGAAGGCATAGAACTCCGCGTCCTTGCCGTAGGCGCCAGCATAGATCTCCGCAGCCTTGGCATCGCCTTCGCCGCGGATCTTGGCGGCATCGCGCTCGGCGTTGGCGAGGATCACCTGGGCCTGCTGGTCCGCCTCGGCGCGGATCTTCTCGGCGCGCTCGTTGCCTTCCGCACGCGTGCGGGTGGCGACTTCCTCGCGATCGGCGCGCATGCGGTTGAATACGCGATCCAGCACAGACTCGGTGCCCGACGCGCCGTCATCCGGCAGGTCGATGCGCTTGATGCGGACGTCGGCCACCTTGATGCCGAGCGTGGCGGCGCCCTTGTTGATCTCGTCGATCAGGCCGGCGGTGGAATCCCGGCGACCGGCCTCGGCGAGCTGGCGCAGCGTGCTGCGGTTGATCAGGCTGCGCAGGGCGCCTTCGACGATCGGCGACAGGCGAGTGATGGCCTGGCTCTCGATGCCGCCGCCGGCGGCGCGGTAGTACTGCGCCACGTTCTCGATGCGCCATGCGACGAAGTAGTCGACCTGCACGTCCTGCTGCTCGGACGTGAGGTAGCGCTTGTTGTCGGCCGTCATCGTCAGCAGGCGGCGATCGAAGGTGCGCACCGTCTCGATCAGCGGCACCTTGAAGCGCAGGCCGGGCTGGACGTCCTCGCGGACGACCTCGCCGAGGCGCAGCACGATGGCCGTGTCGGTCTGGTCGACGGTGAACACCGAGCCCATCAGCAGGAGGATGGCGAGTGCGGCGGCGATCAGGAGATTGGGGAGCTGGCGCATGTCAGCGGCTTCCTTCGCGGAGTTCACGGTCCGTCGGACGGGCCGGGCGGGCGGATTCACTGGCTTCGACGGCAGCGGCCTGCACTTCCGGGCGCGACAGCAGCGGCGGTGCCGTGCCGGGGTCGCCCGTCGCCGCACCACCCTGGGTGGTCGGCTGCAGCAGCAGCGTGTTGCCGCTGGCGCCGGCGATGATGCGCGGATTGGTCGCCAGCACCTGCTGCACGGTCTCGAGGTAGAGGCGCTTGCGGGTCACTTCCGGCGCCTTGCGGTACTCGGCCAGCAGCAGCTCGAAGCGCTGGGCCTCACCCTCGGCACGCGCCACGACGGCTTCGCGATAGCCGTTGGCGGCAGCGAGCGTCCGCGAGGCCTGGCCGCGGGCGCGGGGCACGACCTGCCCCTCGTACGCCTGCGCGACGTTCTGGAAGCGCTGGGCGTCCTGCTCGGCCGCGATCACGTCGTCGAAGGCGGCCTTCACCGCCGCCGGCGGCGCCGCCACGGGCAGCACGAGCTGGTTGATCGTCAGGCCGGTGCGGTACTTGTCGAGCGAGTCCTGCACCATCTTCTGGACGCTGGCCGTCAGGTCGTCACGCTTGTTTAGCGCGGTCTCGAGGTCGGCATTGCCGATGGCCTCGCGCACCGCGCTTTCCGTGAACTGCTGCAGAAGGTCGCGCGGCGTGCGCGTACCGAACAGGAAGTCTTCCGGGTTGGTGATGGTGAACTGGACGTTGTAGCCGATCTCGACGAGGTTCTCGTCGCGCGTCAGCGCCAGCATCTGCTCCTCGACCGCGCCGACGTCCTGCGCCTGCACCACGATCACGCGCTCGATCGGCCACGGCAGCTTGAAGTTCGCGCCCGGCTCCATCATCCGGCTGTACTCGCCGAAGCGCAGCACGACGCCGCGATCACGCTCGTCGATCAGTTTGAAGGAGTTGAAGACCAACCAGACGAGCACGAGGCCGCCGATCAGGTAAAGCGGGTTGAAGCCGTCGGCACCCCCGCGGCCACGGCCGGCGCCACCGCCGCCGAACATGCCACGCAGTTTGTCGACGAACGCCTGCACCTCGCGGTTCGGGTCTTTCCCGCGCCAGGGGTCGTTGTTGCGGTTTCCGGGTTGGTTCCAGGCCATGGGGGCTCCGTGCGGACACCCGCAGGCCGCGGGCGTCGATCAGTTCACAATTCTAGGTAGGGGTGACAGGGGCAACAAGCAAGAGACCGTGAAGCGGATGGCCGCCGGGCGCGGCCGCAAGCCGCTCAGCCGTGCCGCGCGGCAGCCGGACCTCGAGCTGCCAGCCAGCCTCGTCGACCGTCTCGGCACGCACCGCCCCCATCGCGTGGAGCTGGGCCCGGAGCCGGCCGTCGGCGGCGCCGAGCATCAGGCGCCCCACCAGCAGGTCGGCGGCAAAATGGGTGCCCAAGGCCTCCAGCAGGGCGTCCAGGCCGGCACCGGCGCGCGCCGACACCCAGGCCTGCGTCGCCTCGCCGTCACGGACGTCGATCCGCGGCTCCAGGCCCTCGATGCGGTCGATCTTGTTGAAGACCGTCCACTGCGGCACGTCGCCAGCGCCGATCTCCTCGAGCACCGCGTTCACCGCGGCGATCCGCGTGTCGCGCTCGGGATCGGAGGCGTCGACGAGGTGCAGCAGCAGGTCCGCTTCGCGCGCTTCGGCCAAGGTCGAGCGGAAGGCCGCCACGAGGTCATGCGGCAGGTCGCGGACGAAGCCGACGGTGTCGGAAAGCAGCAGCGGGCCGCAGGCGAGGCCGTCGATGCGGCGCACGGTCGGATCCAGGGTCGCGAACAGCTGGTCCGCCGCGTACACACCACTGCCGGTCAGCGCGTTGAACAGCGTCGACTTGCCCGCATTGGTGTAGCCGACGATGGCGACGCGCGGCAGCTCGTTGCGCATGCGCGCGCGGCGCATTTGCGTGCGCTGCACATCGATGCGCGAGAGACGCTTCTCGAGGGCGTCGATGCGCGCGCGGATCAGTCGCCGGTCGGTTTCCAGCGCGGTCTCGCCGGGGCCGCGCAGGCCGATCGAACCACCGCGCTGCGAGTCCATGCCCTTGCCCTTGCCGGTAAGGCGGGTGGCGGAATGCTTCAACTGCGCGAGTTCGACCTGCAGCTTGCCGTCGGCGCTCGCGGCGCGCAGCGCGAAAATGTCCAGGATCAGGCCGACGCGATCGATGACGCGCCGCCCGAGGTCGTCGCTCAGATTGCGTTCCTGCACCGGGCTCAGGGTGGCGTTCACCAGCACGACGTCGACGTCGGTGGCCTCGCAGTAGCCCTTGAGCTCCTCGACCTTGCCGCTGCCGAGGTAATGGCTGGCACTGGGGCGCTCGATGCGGGCATCGATGACGGCGACCACCTCGGCACCGGCCGAGCGCGCCAGGTCGGCGAACTCCTCGGCGATGGCGGGATCGCGTTGTCCGGGCGCCGCCGGCTGGACCAGCAGGGCGCGCTCTCGGCGGGGGCTGTTCATCGGTACGGGCGGCGGAGAACGCGCCGCGCGAAGGTCACTCGTTGCCTTCGTCGGGCAGCTCGTCGCCACCCTCGCCGCCATCGCCGGCTGAATTCACCTGGCCGCCGCCGGGCCCGACGCGGACGTTGCGCGATGGCACCACGGTCGAGATGGCGTGCTTGTAGACCATCTGGCTGACGGTGTTGCGCAGCAGGACGACGAACTGGTCGAAGCTCTCGATCGTGCCCTGCAGCTTGATGCCGTTGACGAGGTAGATCGACACCGGGATCCGTTCGCGACGCAGCGCGTTCAGAAACGGGTCTTGAAGGCTCTGGCCTTTCGACATGGGGAATCCGGTGTGGTTGTTCTTCTCGGGACACGCATCCTAGCCCGCGGACCGGTCACGCGCGAGTGAGCGCAGCACGCGGGGAGCGAGCGGCGCAGCGGCGATTCAGGCGTCGGGGCCGAGAAAGGCCTGCATCGCCCGGTCCAGCGGCGCGCGCGAGGTCGAGGGGTCGAACCACAGCGCATCGTGTTCGCCGCGCAGCCACGTGAGCTGGCGCTTGGCGAGGTGGCGCGTGGCGGCGATGCCCTGCTCGACGAAGGTCGCGGTGTCGGTGGCGCCGTCGAGGTGCTGCCAGGCCTGCCGGTAGCCGACGGCGCGCATCGCCGGGAGGTCGGGATGCAGGCGCGGGTCGGCCTTGAGCGCGCGAACCTCGTCGAGGAACCCGGCGGCCAGCATCGCGTGGAAGCGGCGCGCGATGCGTTCGTGCAACACCGCGCGGTCGGTGGGCGCCAACACGAGCTTGAGCACGCGGAACGGGAACGGCGCACGCGCCCCCCGGCTGCGGGCCTGCCACTCGCTGATCGGCACCCCGCTCAAGCGGAACACCTCCAGCGCACGCAGCGTGCGCTGCGTATCGCCGGGCTTGATGCGAGCACCCGCCACCGGATCGACGCGCTGCAATTCGGCATGCAAGGCCGGCAGGCCGCGATCCACGAGTTCGTCCTGAAGCTGCTCGCGCATCGCCGGATCGGATTCGGGCAGGTCGGAGAGCCCCTCCAGCAAGGCCTTGAAGTACAGGCCGGTGCCGCCGACGAGCAAGGGAACCCTGCCCTCCGCGGAAAGCGCCTGCATCTCGCGCAGGGCATCGCGTGCGAAGTCCGCAGCGGAATAGGGTTCGTGCGGCTCGCGGAGGTCGATGAGCCGATGCGGTGCGCGCGCGAGGGTCCCGGCATCGGGCTTCGCACTACCGATGTCCAAGCGTCGGTAGACGAGGGCGGAATCGACGCTGATGACCTCGGTACCGAGGCGCTGGGCCCAGTCGACGGCGAAATCGGTCTTGCCGGACGCGGTCGGGCCCATCACCGCCACGGCCCGCGGGCGGTGGTCGGCGCGTGGATCGACGGCGAGGGAGGAAAGGAGGTCGAAGGAAGCGTTCGGCATCGGCGCGCAGCATAGCCGCAGGACACCCGGGTGAGTCCCGCGCCGTTGTGCGGGCCCGGTGCGGGGCGTAGATTCGAAGCCGATTCCCGCTGCGCCGCCCTACGGAGCCCCGTCCATGTCGCGCCTGAAGGCTTTCGGATTCCTGCTGGTCTTCCTGATCCCCGCCACCCTGCCCTTCGCGGCGTGGTTGGCATCGCAAGGACTGGCGCCCGGCGCGGCGGCATGGTTCCCGCTGGTGGCGCTGTTCGTGCTGCTGCCACTCGCCGACTACACGCTGGGCCACGACAGCCTGAACGTACCGGTCGAGCAGGAACGCGCCTTCGCCCACTCGCGATGGTTCCGCGGCCTCACCGTGCTGGCGCTGCCGGTGCACCTCGGCGTGCTGGCGTGGAGCGGATGGTGGTTTGTCGGCGCCGACCTTTCCCCGGTGGCCATGGCCGGCTGGCTGCTGTCGCAGGGCGTGGTCGGTGGCGTGCTCGCGATCAATACCGCCCACGAGCTGATTCACAAGGACAGCCGTTTCGAGCAGGCCGTCGGCGGCCTGCTGCTGGCCTCGGTCGGTTACCACGGCTTCAAGGTCGAACACGTCCGCGGCCACCACGTTCACGTGTCGACGCCGGAGGACGCCTCGAGCGCCCGCTATGGCCAGGGCCTGTGGCACTTCCTGCCGCGCGCGCTCCTCCACAACACGCGCAACGCCTGGGCCCTCGAGGCCACGCGCCTGCGCAAACTCGGCCTGCCTGCCCTGCACTGGCGCAACGAACTGGTCGGCTGGACGGCGGCGTGGCTGGCGATGGCCGCGGCGATGACGGCGTGGCTCGGTGTCGTGGGCCTCGGCTTCTTCCTGCTGCAGGGCCTGTTCGCCGCGAGCTCGCTGGAAATCATCAACTACATCGAGCACTACGGCCTCGAGCGCCGGAAGCTGCCCGACGGCCGCTACGAGCGGACGACGCACCTGCACAGCTGGAACAGCGACTACCGGCTGTCGAACCTGATGCTGTTCCAACTGCAGCGCCACAGCGACCACCACGCCTTCCCGAAGCGGCCCTACGCCATCCTGCGTCACCACGCCGACAGCCCGCAGTTGCCCGGCGGTTACGCGTCGATGTTCGTCCTGGCGCTGGTGCCTCCTCTGTGGTTCCGCGTGATCCACCCGCGCGTCGAGGCTTTCCGCGCCCGCGTCGCGACGGCTTGACCGCCCCCCCTGCCCCCCCAGAAAAGGATTCCTGATGCTTCGAAACGCCGCTGCACGGGGCGCCATGCTCGCTGTCGCCTTGGCGATCGCTCCCCTCGCCCATGCCGGCGTGCTCGCCACCGAGCTTCTGCCGATGCCGCTGGCGCCGGAGATGGAGAGTTCCACCCAGCTGTACCTGCCCGAAGCCTTCGATCCGAAGCAGCCTACCTGGGTGTCGTACACCTTGATCGCGGTGTCGCCCACCGCCGAGCCGGAGGGACAGGTTGTCGTCACCGGCATGTTCGAGCGTGAGCCGACGGCCCCGACCGCGGGCACGGTGCTGTTCGAGCCCCGCGACCTGCGCGTCACGAAGTCCGCCGGCACGATCCAGCAGCAGTTCGAGCAGAACTTCGGAATACGCAGCGAGTCCGAACTCCGATCGATCTGGGGCGACGCCATGTACGACGCCTACGTGGCGGTGAACGCCGGCACCGGCCGCATGCTCGACGGCACGGCGGTGCGCGAGTTGCCGCCCCTGTCGCAGGGCGATCCGATCCTGCTCGTCAGCGTGGAGAACGCGAAGGGCATCCAGCCGGCCGGACTGCTCATCACCGTCGGCCAAGGCGAAATCCCCGCGGCACACAAGCCAAACATCGAATCCACCGGCGCCTTCCAGCTCGGGCTGGGGATCGGGAGGATGCTGCCGATCCTGCTGCTGATTGGCGTCGGCTACGTCGTCTACCGCGTCATCCGGTCACGACGCGAAGGCTGAGCGGCGCGCCGCCTACTCGTCGTCGGGCCAGCGGATCGACGGCATCGCCGGCTTGCCCCGCGGCGTCGGTACGGTAGCCACGGCCGCCCACACCTTGAGCGCGTCGACAGTCGCCGCCACGTCATGCACGCGCACCAGCATCGCGCCGTTCTGCACGGCGATCAGGTGCGCGGCCACCGAAGCGGCCAAGCGATCCCCAACCTCACGCCCGGTGATCTGGCCGAGGCTCGACTTCCGCGACAGCCCCGCGAGCACCGGCACGCCGATCTCGGTGAAGCGCCGGAGCTGCGCTAGGAGAGCGAGGTTGTGTTCGAGCGCCTTGCCGAAGCCGAAACCGGGGTCGATGACGATGCGCCGCTTGTCGATGCCCGACATCTCGCAGGCGAACACGCGCTCGGCGAGGAAGCGGTGCACCTCGCCGACCACGTCGTCGTAGGCCGGGGCCTGCTGCATCGTCCGCGGCTCGCCGGCCATGTGCATCAGCACGACGGCGGCCTTCGACGCCGCCACCGCCTCGAGCGCGCCTTCCGCGCGCAGCGCCATCACGTCGTTCACCATGCCGGCGCCGGCGGCCAGCGCGGCGCGCATCACGCCGGGCTTGGTGGTGTCGATGGAGATCGGCACGGCCGTCTTCGCCACCAGCGCTTCGATCACCGGCAGGACGCGGGCGAGCTCGGCGTCTTCGTCCACCGGCTCGGCGCCGGGCCGGGTCGATTCGCCACCGATGTCGAGCACGTCGGCGCCTTCCTCCACGAGCCGCAGCCCATGCGCGACGGCGGCTTCGACCGTCGCATGGTGGCCGCCATCGGAGAACGAGTCCGGGGTGACGTTGACGATGCCCATCACCCGCGGGCGATCCAGCCGCAGCACTCGGCCGGCGCAGTCGATGACGGGAACGGTGTCGATGCCGAACATCATGGATTCTCCCCGGATGGGCTCAGCCGCGGGTGCGCTCGAGCAGCAGCATCATGAAGATGCCCTGCAGCACGGCGTCGCGCGCTTCGCCGTCGAGCGCCGCATGCGCATCGATGCGGTAGCGCCCTTCCATCAGCGCCGGCACCTTCTGGACGCGCATCACCAGGGTGCCGCTGCGATCGGTGAGCAAGTAGGCCGGATGCAGCCAATAGCCGGCGAACAGCCCGATGATCGGCAGGTCGGACAGCAGGCCGTCCAGCACTTTGATCCATGGATTCTCTTCGCTGACGGTGAGCAGCAGGCCATCGGCGGCCTGGATCTCGTAGTGGGCGCGCCACAGCGAGCGCATGCCGTGGCGACGCACGACGCCGATCGGCTTGCCTGCGGCGTCGGCGATGCGATAGGCCGCGTTGAAGTCGAGCACCCGGTCCGCGCGGATCTCGAACAGGCGGCGCGCCTGCGCCTCGTCGGCGAAGACGGTGACGCTCTCCTTCAGCTTGAAGAGCTTCTGCTTGACGTAATGGGTGAGCGTGCCGCGCGCGTCGGTGACGCGGATCTGCGGCGAGAGCGCGATGCGCTTGAAGGCGACTTGGAGGGGGAAATGCATGAGGAGGGCGGCTGGACGGGGCGCCCATGCTCGCCGCTGCGCCCGGCCGCCACAAGCCCGGGCTAGTCGCCGATCTTCAAGATCAACCAGCTGCCGATGATGGCCATCGGCAGGCCGAGCAGCAGGGCGGCCCAAACGAGCGGGGCCGGTTTACCGAGCCAGAGGTTCAAGCCCGAGACCGCGAGGGCGGCGAAGCCGCTACCCACCAAGCCACCGCCCACCGCGCCGCGGAGGCGATTGCGCCGCGATGCACGCAGCACCGCCGCGGCGTCGACCAACGGCGGTGAGCGGCCGGAGGCGATCAAGCCTGCGGAGCCGCCGGGCCCAGCGGGGCACCCGCCGAAGGGCCGTCATTGTCCTTCACCGGGGCGTTGCCCGCCTTGCCCCAATCCGCCGGCGGGCCCGGACGACGGCCTTCCATGATGGCGTCGATCTGATTTGCGTCGATGGTCTCGTAGGTCAGCAGCGCCTCGGCCATCACATGGAGCTTGTCCATGTTGTCGGTGAGGATCTGCTTCGAACGGGCATAGGCACGGTCGAGGATGCCGCGCACGACCTCGTCGATCCGGCGGGCGGTCTCGTCCGAGACGTTCTTCGTCTGCGAGACGCTGCGACCGAGGAACACCTCGCCTTCGTCCTCGGCGTACGCGATCGGACCGAGCTCGTCCGAAAGGCCCCACTTGGTGACCATGTTGCGGGCCATCTTGGTCGCGCGCTCGATGTCGTTGGACGCGCCCGTGGTGACCTTGTCCGCACCGAAGATCAGCTCTTCGGCGACGCGGCCGCCATACAGCGAGCACAGCATCGACTCGATGTGGACCTTGTTGTAGCTGTAGCGGTCGCCTTCGGGCAGGTACATCGTGACGCCCAGCGCGCGGCCGCGCGGGATGATCGTCACCTTGTAGACCGGGTCGTGGTCCGGGACGACACGCCCGACGATGGCATGGCCGGCCTCGTGGAAGGCGGTGAGCTTCTTCTCGTCCTCGCTCATCGCCATCGAACGGCGCTCGGCGCCCATCAGGATCTTGTCGCGAGCCTTGTCGAAATGCTCCATGCGGACGAGCTTGCCGTTCTCGCGCGCGGCGAACAGCGCGGCCTCGTTGACGAGGTTGGCGAGGTCGGCGCCCGAGAAGCCCGGCGTGCCACGCGCGATGGTCATGGGCACGACGTCATCGGCCAGCGGCACCTTGCGCATGTGCACCTTCAGGATCTGCTCGCGGCCCTTGACGTCCGGCAGGCCGACGACCACTTGGCGGTCGAAGCGGCCCGGACGCAGCAGGGCCGGGTCGAGCACGTCGGGGCGGTTGGTGGCCGCGATGACGATCACGCCTTCGCCGCCTTCGAAACCGTCCATCTCGACCAGCATCTGGTTGAGGGTCTGCTCGCGCTCGTCGTGGCCGCCGCCGAGGCCGGCGCCGCGATGGCGACCGACTGCGTCGATTTCATCGATGAAGATGATGCAGGGCGCGTGCTTCTTGGCCGTATCGAACATGTCGCGCACGCGGCTCGCACCGACGCCGACGAACATCTCGACGAAATCCGAACCGGAGATGCTGAAGAACGGCACCTTGGCCTCGCCAGCGATGGCGCGGGCCAGCAGGGTCTTGCCGGTGCCCGGCGGGCCGACCATCAGCACGCCGCGCGGGATCTTGCCGCCGAGCTTCTGGAACTTGCCCGGGTCGCGCAGGAACTCGACGAGCTCGCCGACTTCTTCCTTCGCTTCGTCGCAGCCGGCGACATCGGCGAAGGTGACCTTGATCTGGTCCTCGCTCATCAACTTGGCCTTCGAACGGCCGAAGCTCATCGCGCCCTTGCCGCCACCCTGCTGCATCTGGCGCATGAAGTAGATCCACACGCCGACCAGCAGCAGCACCGGGAGCAGGCTGACCAGCAGGGACAGGAAGAAGCTGTTCTGCGGCGGCGGCTCCTGGGTGAAGCTGATGCCCTTCGCCAGCAGTTCATTGGTGAGGTCGCGGTCTTCCGGCTTGAAGGTGACGAAGCTCTCGCCGTTCTTCCGCGTGACACGCGTCGTCACGCGATCCGCCTCGATCTCGACCTTCTGGATGTTTCCGCTGCGGACTTCCTCGATGAACTCGCTGTACGCGACGTCGCGTCCCGCGCTCGGGCCGCCGGAGAAGTTCTGGAACACCATCGCCAGCACGACGGCGACGACGAGCCAGAGGAGGAGATTGCGGGCGAGATCGTTCATTTCATCGGTCCTTCGCGCTTGGCGGTCGCCAGCGCATACACCTCGGTCGAACGCTTTCGCGACGCCTCGGGCTTGCGGATCACCACGCGCTCGAAGCGAGTGCGCAGTTGCCGTACGTAATCGTCGAACCCCACCCCCATGAACAGCTTGATGAGGAAGGCGCCGCCGCGTTTCAGGTGGCCGTCGCAGAAATCCAGCGCGAGCTCGGACAGATGCATCGCCCGCGCCTGATCGGTGACGGCCACGCCACTCATGTTGGGGGCCATGTCGGAAAGCACAAGGTCGACCGGCGCACCCGCGAGAAGGGCTTCCAGCTGCGACAGTGTTTCCGGCTCCCTGAAATCACCGTGAAGGAAATCGACGCCCGCGATCGGCGGCATGTCGAGGATGTCCAGCGCGACCACTCGCCCGCGGTCGCCGAGCTGCTTGCGGGCCAGCTGCGACCAGCCACCCGGGGCCGCGCCCAGGTCGACGATGGTCATGCCGGGCTTCAGCAGCTGGTCACGTTCGAGCAGCTCCTCCAGCTTGTAGGCCGCGCGCGAACGCAGGCCTTCGGCCTGCGCCTTCTTTACGAAGGGGTCGCTGAAGTGCTCCTTGAGCCAGCGTTGGCTGGACTTGCTGCGGGTGGCCATGGTGCCGCCGTGGGGAAGGCCCCCCATGATACCCTGCGCGCCCTTCGGGCCGCCCCGGGCCGAAGGTCCTGCTGCCGCCGAAGGTTCCCGCCATGCCCATCGCCCTCACTTCCGCCCAGAAGCGCTACCTGCGCGGGCTGGCCCATGACCTGAAGCCGGTGATCCTGGTGGGCGGCAAGGGCGTGACCGACGGCCTGGTGGCCGAGACCACGAGCGCTCTGCAGATCCACGAGCTGATCAAGGTGAAGGTCGCTGCGGAGGACCGCGAGGCCCGCGACCTCGCCATCGCCACCCTGGCGGACGCGGCGGATGCCGCGCTGATCGCGCGGATCGGCAACATCGCCGTGATGTTCAAGCCCCGCGCCGACAAGCCGCTGATCGCCCTGCCGCGCTGAGCCATGCCGCTCGCCCAGGAGCAGCCCGATTTCCGCTTCGTGCCCCGCGGCGTCGATGCCGAGGGTCGGGTGACGATCAATGACACCCGCTTCGAAGCCAGCTTCTTCGTGTCCGGGGAGCAGCTCGTCGAAGGCTGGCGACCACGGAACGTGGCCGACCTGCAGCCCGACGACCTCGCTCCCCTGTTCGCCTTGCAGCCGACGGTGATCCTGCTCGGCACCGGCACGCGCCATGCGTTCCCCGCCCCGGCAGTCATGGGCGCAGCCCTGACCCGCGGCATCGGCTTCGAACCGATGGTGAATTCCGCCGCGGCGCGCACCTTCGCGGTGCTGGCCGGCGAAGGCCGCAAGGTCGTGGCGGCCTTCCTGATCGACCCCGGCGCCTGACGCGCCTCCCTTGCTGGATGGCGCTGGCGCTCAGCGCCGGGGCAGCAGCGGTGCCGGATCGACCGGCTTGCCGTTCCGGCGGATCTCGAAATGCAGCATGTCTCGGCTGGTGCCCGTGCGCCCGAGTTCGGCGATCTGCTGACCAGCGCTGATGTTCGCGCCTTCGGCGACGAGACGACGGCGGTTGTGGCCGTAAGCCGAGAGCCATTCGTCGTTGTGCTTGATGATGATCAGCTCGCCGTAGCCCACCAGTCCCGCGCCGGAATACACGACGGTGCCCGCGGCCGCGGCGCGCACCGGCTGCCCGGCGGTGCCGGCGATGGCGACGCCCTGCCGCGCCTTGTCGCCTTCGGCGTAGCGCGAGATCACCTGCCCCTGGGTGGGCCATTGCCATTGGCCGGCACGGAACGCGCCGGTACCCGCCGGACCGGTCGGCGTCGAGGCCGGCACTGCGACCGGGGCGGGTGCGGCGACCGCGGCCGGCTGCCGGGGCGCGGCCGCGAGCGGCGGGTTGGACGGCGTTGCCACGATGGCCGGCGCAGCGGGCGGCGCATTCGCTGGTGCCGTCACCGGTCGGGCGGGCGGGGCCGAAGCAGACGCCGCCGGCGGAACGACCGGGCCTGAGGATCCTGCCGGACCCCTCGGGATGGAGGGCGGACCCGACGCAACCATCGGAGCCGGGGCCGAAGCGGGGGGCGTCCTGGAGGGCACCGAAGCGACGCGCCCCCCCGTCGCGGCGCGACGCGGCGCAGTCAGTCGCAGGACCTGGCCCGGCTTGATCACGAAGGGCTCGCCGATGCCGTTCCAACGCGCGACTTCGCGCCAGTCGAGGCTGTTGCGGAAGGCGATGCCATACAGCGTGTCGCCGGCCTGCACCACATGGGAGGGGCCACGAGGCGCGGTCGAGGCCGCTGCCCTGGCCGGCCTCGCATCGGTGTAGATGGGGCGCGGGGCCGCCTCTTCACGAACCACGGTGGTGCTGGCGCAGGCGGCCAGCAGCAGGGCCGTCGCCGACAGCGCGATGCCGCGCAGGGCGCCGACGGCCGGATTCCGATTCCGCATCACTGCACTCCCGACAACAAGGGCACGAAGACCACCGCGCCCAGATCGTCCTGTTCGATGGTGTCGCCTTCGCGACGCAGGCGCAGCAGGCGCTGGGCGCTGGCGCCGCCAACCGGCGCAACGAGCGTGCCGCCGGGCGCGAGCTGTTCGAGCAGGGGCGCCTCGAGGGCCGCACCACCGGCGGTGACGATGATGCCGTCGAACGGGCCATGCTCCGGCCAGCCGAGGCGGCCGTCGTCGTGGCGCGACCGGATGTCGAGCGACAGCTGGCGGAAGCGGCGGCGCGCATCGCGCAGCAGCTCGTCGATGCGCTCGACAGTGAACACCTCGATGCCCAGCGTGGACAGCACGGCGGCCTGGTAGCCGCTGCCGGTGCCGACCTCGAGCACGCGCTTCGGCAGGCTGCGTTCGATCAAGGCCTCGGTCATGCGCGCGACCACCCAAGGCTGCGAGATCGTCTGGCCGCGGCCGATCGGCAACGCGGTGTCCTCGTAGGCGCGGCTGGCCAGCGCCTCGTCGATGAACTGGTGGCGCGGCACGCTGCCGATGGCGCGCAGCACGCGCTCGTCGGTGATGCCCTGCTCGCGCAGGCGCTGCAGCAGGCGCTCGACGGCACGTTGGCCGGTCATGCCGACGCCGGGCACGGCGCGCGGGGCGAGTTTCAGCGGCGTGGTCATGCGCGCGCCAGGCCCTTCGCCAGCCCGCCCACCCAGCCGGCGACCGTCTCCAGCGCCTGGTAGCGCGTCAGGTCGACATGGATCGGCGTGATCGAGACGAAGCCGCGCTTCAGCGCGTCGAAATCGGTGCCGGGGCCGGCGTCCTGCTCGGGGCCAGCGGGGCCAATCCACCACACGGGGCGGCCGCGCGGGTCGGTCTGCGCGACGCAGGGCTCGGCGCGATGGCGGTGGCCGAGGCGCGTCACCTCGAAACCAGCGACATCGGCCCAGGCACGGTCCGGCACGTTGACGTTGAGGATGGTGTCGGCCGGCAAGGGATCGGCCACGAGACGCGCCACGAGTTCAACGGCAACACGCGCCGCGGTGTCGAAATGCAGGCCCTGGTGGTCGCGCGTGACCAGCGACATCGCGATGGCGGGCAGGCCTAGGAAGCGCCCCTCCATCGCCGCGGCGACGGTGCCGGAGTAGATGACGTCGTCGCCGAGGTTGGCGGCGTTGTTGATGCCGGAAACGACGATGTCGGGCTGCTCGTCGAGCATGCCGGCGAGAGCGAGATGCACGCAGTCGGTCGGGGTGCCGGCCACGCTGTAGACGCCGTCGCGGATCCGCTTGGCGCGGATCGGCATGTCGAGCGTGAGCGAATTGCTGGCGCCGCTGCGGTCGCGGTCCGGTGCGACGACCGTGACCGCGTGGCCGGCGGCCTTGAGCCCTTCGGCGAGGGCGTGGATGCCGGGGGCGTCGACCCCGTCATCGTTGCTGACCAGAACGCGCATGGAATCCCCACTGAAGCGAGCCGCCATGATAGCGAATGCCGGCCGTGTCGATGCCGCGCTCGCATCGCTTCGGCTAGCCTGTGCGGCGATGAAGATTCCCCGCGCCCTCCGCAAGGCCGTCACCCGCAAGCCCGCGCCGGTCGCGGCCCCCGAGCCCGAACCCGACGATGCCGCGCTGTTCCGCGAGGCCATCGGCCCGGTGCGGGTCATCGAAACGGAAGCGCCGGCCGTCGAGGCCCCCAAGCCGCAGCCCAACACCCGCCGCCACGACGAGGACGAGGCCGAGGCCTTGCGTGAAACCATGCGCCAGCCGCTCGACGCACTGGCCTACGCGATGGGCGAGGTGCTGGAGTTCCGCCGCGACGAGGTGGCGCCGCAGACGCTCAGGCGCTTGAAGCGCGGTGAGTTCGCGGTGCAGGACGAACTCGACCTGCACCGGATGCGCGTCGACGAAGCCGAGGCGGCGCTGCGGGTATTCCTTGGCGAAGCCCGGCGCGCGCAGTTTCCTTGCGTGCGGCTCGTGCATGGCAAAGGGCTGCGTTCGGAAGCCGGCCCCGTGCTGAAGGCGCTGGTTGATCGAGTGCTGCGCCACCGCGGCGACGTGCTCGCCTTCGCCTCCGCCCCGGCGGCCCAAGGCGGCACCGGCGCGACCCTCGTGCTGCTGCGCGGCGTCTGAGGCCGCGCGCCGCTCAATCGCCGTCGGGCAAAGCGTCGCCCGCACCTTCACCCGTCTCACCGCACAGGCCGGCCAGCACCGCCGTGGCGTAGCAGCCCGGCGGCAGGCGGAAGCGCAGTTCAAGGGCGTCGTCGGCCGGCCACGTCCAGGCCAGCCCCTCCGCGCGAACGCGCAGCGCGCGGCGCTCCTGCGACAAGCCGGCCTCTTCGAGGCCCTTGCACAGCGCCGCCTCGTCGGCAGCGACGGTGGATTCCAGCGCGTTCGCCGAACCGGTGGTCCGCAACGCGCCACGACCCCACAGCGGGCCGGTGGGATGCAGGTCGAACGCGGCCACGCGGGCCTCGAGTTCAGGCGTCAGCGGTTCCGGGCCGAACACGCTCTTTCGGCCATCGAGCATGAACACTTCGCCGTCGATGGCGCGTTCCCAGCTACCGTCGGCGACGCGCGTGTCGAGCACGCGATTGAACAACTCGGAGCGCGCGGCCGAGAGCAGCATCGAGCGGGTTTCGCGACCCACCTTCGCCCCGGCGAACATGCGCCGCGCCTGCCCGACGTTGTCGCCAAACCGGCCGAAGCGCTGCACGCCGAAGCGGTTCGGGACACCGCGATCAGCGATCGACTGCAGCCGCACTTCGATGGCGGCGCGCAAGGCATCGTCGGGGACGTCGCCGCCCGGACCGCGCAACTCACGCAGCGTGATCGTGAATGCATTGCCGGCCAGCCCGCCGCGCGGCAGCTTGCGCGCATGCCAGTCGTGCGCGACCACGCGGAGGCCCTCGCCTTCGAGCGCCTCGAGCGCCGGCGCGACGCGCTTCGGCAGGTGCACGGTGAAGCGCTGGCGCGTCACCGCCTGCTTGTCCTTCAATCCGGCGTAGCCGATCGCCACCGGCGCGACGTTCGCCCAGCGGCACAGGCGCTGCACGATGTCGGTGGTGGCATGGCCACGCTTCTCGATCCACAACTGCAGGTGCTCGCCCTGCCCCGTCGCCGGCTCGGTGGCGATCTCCTCGACGACGAAGTCCTCGGGCGAGGCCTTGATGCGCGCGGCGAACAGCGGCGGGCCGAACGGCGAGGCGCTCACGCGCGCTCCAGCAGCACCACGGCCATGGCGGCAAGGCCTTCTTCGCGACCGGTGAAGCCGAGTTTCTCGGTGGTCGTGGCCTTCACCGAAACGGCGTCGAGGGACACCCCCAGATCCGCCGCCAGCGTTTCGCGGATGGCCTGTGCATGCGGCCCGACCTTCGGACGCTCGCCGACGACGGTCGCGTCGACATTGCCGATGCGCCAGCCGCGCTCGGCCGCCAAGGCGACGCAATGCACGAGGAAGCGCCGCGAATCCGCGCCCTTCCACTGCAGGTCGGAGGGCGGGAAATGCTTGCCGATGTCGCCCAGCGCCAGCGCACCGAGGATCGCGTCGCAGAGCGCGTGGATCAGCACGTCGCCGTCGGAGTGGGCGACGATCCCCCGCGTGTGCGGCACGCGGACGCCACCGAGGACGACGTGGTCGCCGGGGCCGAAGGCATGGACGTCATAGCCCTGCCCGATGCGGATGTTCGCCATGTTTGCCTCGCCTCAGGCGCGTCCGTCGCCCATGCGACGGAGGATGGATTCGGCCACGGCCAGATCGGCGGGCGTGGTGACTTTCAGGTTGTCCTCGCTGCCTTCGACCAGCAGCGGCTTGAGGCCGAGGCGCTCGATGGCCATGGCCTCGTCGGTGGCGACGACGCCCGCGCGCTCGGCGGATTCCAGCGCACGCACGAGGCTGTCGCGGCGGAAGGCTTGCGGCGTGAGCGCCCGCCACATCGAACCCCGCGGCACGGTGGCTTCGACGCGACCGTCGTCACCGGCGCGCTTCAGCGTGTCGCGCACCGGTGCGGCGAGGAGCGCACCGACCGGGTCGGTCTTCAGTGCAGCAAACAGACGCGACAGATCGAGGGCTTTCACACAAGGACGGGCGGCGTCGTGCACCAGCACCCAGTCGTCGGCGGGCACCGAGGCCGGCAGGGCGCGCAGGCCGGCCAGCACGGAATCAGCACGCTCGCCGCCACCGAGACAGGTGAGCACCGGCTTGCCTTCCAGCTCACGCCAGCCGCGCCAATGCGGGTCGTTCGCCGACAGCGCCACCATCACGCCACTGACCGACGGGTGCGCCAGCAGCGCGCGCAGGGTGTGCTCGATCAATGGGCGACCGAGGAGATCCAGGTACTGCTTCGGAATCTCGCCACCGAAGCGTGCGCCGCGCCCGGCGGCGGGCACCACCACCCAACTCATCCGCCCGACTCGTCGGTGGCCGGCGCCGGCTTCTCGCCTTCCACCACGCGGTAGAAGGTCTCGCCGGGCTTGATCATGCCGAGCTCGGCGCGAGCGCGATCCTCGACGGCCGCTTCGCCGGATTTCAGCTCGGCGACATCGGCGGCGAGCGCCTGGTTGCGCTGTTCGAGGCGGGCGTTCTCCGCCTGCTGTGCGGCCACCCGGGCCTGCAATTCCGCCAGCTGCCCGCGTCCGCCCTCGCCGCGCTCGAGCTGCCAGAGCAGCGCGAAGGCGACGAGCGCGAGGACGACGTGCGGCAACCAACGGCGGATCACTGGGCGGTCAGCGCTTCAGGCTGGTGAACGCGGCGCGGCCGGCGTAGCGCGCCGAAGCGCCCAGGGCCTCCTCGATGCGCAGCAGCTGGTTGTACTTCGCCACGCGGTCGGAGCGGCACAGCGAGCCGGTCTTGATCTGGGTCGCCGTGGTGGCCACAGCGATATCGGCAATCGTCGTGTCTTCCGTTTCGCCCGAGCGGTGCGAGATGACCTGCGCGTAGCGGGCGGCCTCGGCCATCGCGATGGCTTCAAGCGTCTCGGTCAGCGTGCCGATCTGGTTCACCTTGAT
>NZ_JBILJW010000044.1:0-6236 GCF_044377035.1 Silanimonas sp. | reverse complement strand
GTTCTTGTCGGGGTTCGTACCCGGCTGGAAGTACTCGCGGGCGATCTCCTTCAGCGGCAGGAAGCCGTGGCGGTCGACGCCGTATTCGACGAACGCCGCTTCGAGGGAGGGTTCTAGCCGCGTGATGCGGCCCTTGTAGATGTTGGACTTGCGCTGTTCCTTGGCCGACTGCTCGATGTCGATGTCGTACAGGGACTGGCCGTCCACGATCGCCACGCGCAGTTCTTCTGCCTGCGTGGCATTGATCAGCATCCGCTTCATTGTCAGGTTCCTCATGCGCTCTACCGCGAGGAACGCCGGGTCGGGCCCGTCATCCGGCGCCGCTTGCGCGGCGCCTGGCATCGATCCAGCGCTTCGGACCGTCGGGGCATTCCCGCGGGAGCGCTTCATTTGTATTCCACTGATGCCGGTCGGTGTGTCAGGCCGATCCGGTGCTAGCCGCGTGGCCGTCGGGCAACCCTTCGGGACACTCGGGCAGGGGGCGGGTTTGCCCACTCGAAAGCCGCTAACATGATCGCCCCCGGGGGGCGTGGTCGCGTTTCGGCGGGAACTCAGGGGAGGGGGCTTTCGGCCAACTCCCAAGCGAATCAGAACCTTAGCCTGCGCGCGGAGCTTAACAGATGCGCTCCGGCCCGCCCACCCCGTCGGTCTCGCCCATGAATGAGAAAACCGGAGGCGTTCGCCTCGTCCGCATCCCGGACGACCGCGACGGCCAGCGCCTCGACAATTTCCTGCTCGGCCAGCTGAAAGGCGCGCCGCGTTCGATCATCTACAAGATCGTGCGCTCGGGGCAGGTCCGGGTGAACGGCGGCCGGGCCAAGCCGGAGACCAAGATCAAGGCCGGGGACGAGGTGCGCATCCCGCCGGTCCGGCTGGCGGAGGAGGGCGAGCCCAAGGTGGCGCCCAAGGGGCTGCTGGACCGACTGGCCGCCAGCGTCGTCTTCGAGGACAAGGCCATCCTCGCCCTCAACAAGCCCTCCGGCATCGCCGCCCACGGCGGGTCGGGGGTCAGTTTCGGCGTGATCGAGGGCCTGAGGGCCCTGCGCCCGAACGAGTCGATCGAACTGGTGCACCGGCTCGACCGCGACACCTCCGGCGTCATCGTGCTGGCCAAGAAACGCTCGGCCCTGCTGGAACTGCAGGCCCTGATGCGCGGCGGCGAGGACGACGAAGGCCCCGGCAAGCGCTACCTCGCCCTGTTGGTCGGCCGCGTGCCGGACGGCACCATCACCGTCGACGCCCCGCTGCGGAAGTCGGTGCTGCAGGGCGGCGAACGGATGGTGCGCGTTGATCCGGAGGGCAAGGCGTCCGTCAGCCACATCAAGGTGCTCGAGCGCCGCGGCGGTCACAGCTTCTGCGAGATCCGCATCGAGACCGGCCGCACGCACCAGATCCGCGTGCACGCGGCCCATATCGGACACCCGGTGGCCGGCGATCCGAAGTACGGCGACAAGGAGGCCAACAAGCGCCTCGCCGAGCAGGTGGGCCTGAAACGCTTGTTCCTGCATGCGGCGTCGATGGAGTTCGCGCTCGACGGTGGCGCGACGCCCTACCTCGTGACCGCGCCGCTGAGCGACGAACTGCGCGCGGTGCTCGACCGCTTGGCCTGAGGGCGTCGGTGGTTCAGCGCTGCAGCAGCGCTTCGGCCTTGGCGGCGCAGACGAAATCGTTGATCGAGAGCCCACCCACGTCGTGGGTCGAGAAGCGCACCACGCAGCGGTCGTAGTGCACGCCGAGGTCGGGGTGGTGGTCCTCCGCATGGGCGATGAAGGCCAGCGCGTTCACGTAGGCCATCGTCCGGTGGTAGTCAGCGAAGCGGAAGGTCTTCTCGATGGCCGGGCCGTCGTCGATCAGGCGCCAGCCGGCCGGCAGCAGGGCCAGCAGCTCGGCGATGCGCTCCGGCGAAAGCTGGTGTTCGGCGCCGCGGAGCGGCGTGCAGCGGGCGGCGGCGAGTTCGGCGAGGGTCGTCATGGCAGGTCCATTCGGCAAAGGCGGCGTGGGCGTCGGACGATGTCGCGTGACGGCGACTCGACGCCGGTGAAGCACGAGGGCGCATAGAATACGCCGATGATCCAGATCACCGAATCCGCACAGACCCATTTCCGCCGGCTGCTGGAATCGCAAGGTGGTGATGCCGTGGGCATCCGTCTTTCCGCGCTGCATGCCGGCACGCCGAAGGCCGACGTGCGCTTGGAGTTCGCCGAGAAGAGCGATCTCGATGGCAGCGAGTGGGCCGTGGACTGCGAGGGCTTCACGCTGTTCGTCGACGGCGGCACCGCGAGCTACCTCGATGGCGCCGAGATCGACTACCGGACGAATGCCACCGGCGGAGAGCTCAATATCCGCGCGCCGAAGATCAAGGGCACGGCACCAGCCGATGGCGCGTCGATCCCGGAGCGCGTGCGTTGGATGCTCGACAACGAGATCAACCCGCAGCTCGCCGCGCACAAGGGCAACGTGCGTCTCGAGGAAGTCACCGCGGACGGCGTGGTCCTGTTGCGCTTCGGCGGTGGCTGCCACGGCTGCGGCATGGCCGACGTCACGCTGAAGCAGGGCATCGAGAAGCAGCTGATGGCGAAGATCCCCGGCATCATCGCGGTGCGCGACGCCACCGACCACAGCACCGGCGAAGCGCCCTACATCGCGCGCTGAATCGCCGCGCCACGTCGGCGGTTTCCTGCTGGACGCTGAATCGACGCGTCTCCATAAGGCGGCTTTAACCGCGGCTTACGCGCCGGCCCACCAGCATCGGGCGCTTCGTGATCGAGGCCCCCCGCACGCATGGCGTCAGACCGGCAGTTCTCGTGGCGCCGCAGCCTCGCTTGGGGCCTTTCCCTGGCCTTGCACCTCGGCCTGCTGGTGGCGATGACCCTGCCCAGCGAGCCTGTCGTTCTCGAGGCTGTCGCCGATGTTGGGCCGGTCCCGGCCTGGGTGCCGGTGGATCTGCTGGACCCGGCCGCGGAGCGCAGCGTGCCGGCGCTCGCGGATCAGCCGCGCACCGCGGCGGCCCCGTCGGACGCATCGCCCAACGTCGCAGCGCCCCGAGACGCGCCACCGTTGGTGGATCGCGCGCCGTTGATCGAGCCGGTCGAGGCTGCCTCGCCGGAGACGACCGCAGCCGCCGCGCTCGCAGCGGCGCCCGTGGCGCGCACGATCCTGTATCTCGACGACGAGGCCCGCGCCCTGCTGCCGAAGGAGAACCTGTATTCGGCGACGCCACCGCCGCGCGAGGGGGATTACTACACGCCGGGCAACGGCACTGAGGACGACGTGTTCTACCGTCCGCGGGCGCTGGACCCGAACCCGTCGCGCTTCGCGCACGCTTGGCGGCCGCGCGGCAGCCTCATCGACGAGTGGCTCGGGAGGCTGGTGGAGAAGGCCACGGGGAAGGTGTCGATTCCGCTCAACCCCAAGTTCTCGCTGGTCTGCGGAACCGTGGCCGGCGTCGCCGGGGGCTGCATGATCGTCCGCAACGGCGGCACCGGGGTGATCGTGGAGCGCCCGCCGCCCGCGCCATGGGACCGTTCCAACCGCGTGCAGTGCCGCGAACTGCGGCAAGCCCTGGAGGACTCCGAGGAGGCCGTGCAGGTGGCCTATTTCCTCGACCGCCTGTCGGCCCTGTGCAGCCCCGGCGCCGACCCCGCGGGCAGCTCGCCCGACGATGCGGCCGCAAACGACGAAGCCCGGCGCGAGGCCGGGCTTCCCGTGGAGCAGAGCGCGCCGGACACGGCGCCTTCCGATGATCAACGCGACTTGTAGATCTCCACCGCTTGCGGCTGCGCGGCGAGGTAGGCGGCGATGTTCTGGATGTCGGCGTCGGTGAGCTTGTTGGCGCCTTCGGTCGCGCTGACCTGGGCGTTCATCAGCACATTGACGCGGGCACCGGAGCGGTAGTCCTTCAGTGCCTTCTCGAGGTAGTCGGCGTACTGGCCGGCGAGCAGCGGCGTGTTGCCGTCGATCGACTTGGCGCCGCCTTCGAGGTGGCAGCTGGCGCAGGACTGGCCGCCTTCCGGCGTGGCTTCGAAGCGCTGCTTGCCGGCGGCGATGTCGCCCTTCGGCGCGCCGACGGCGAGCACGGTGCCGGCGAAGAGGACGAGGGAGGCGGTGGCGAGGGTCTGGAGGCGCATGGGGCGGAGGTCCTTCGTCACTTGGCCTTCGGGGCCGACAGGTAGGCGGCGATGTCGGCGATGTCCTGGTCCGAGAAGCTCGAGGCCTGCGCGGTCATCGTCGGGTGCTGGCGGTCGCCGCTCTTGTAAGCCTTGAGGGCGTTGACGAGGTAGGCCTCGTTCTGGCCTGCGATCTTCGGCACGTGGTAGCTCGGGTACGCGTTGCGGTACTCCGGGATGCCGTGGCAGCCGGCGCAGGTGTAGGACAGCGTCTTGCCGTTTTCGGGGTTGCCGGCGGCGTGGGCGGGCGCCATCGCGAGCGCGAGCGCGGTGCCGAACAGGGCGGTCAGGAGTCGACGCATCAGACGATCCGGGGTCAGGGTGGAAAGCCCGCGGATTATAGCCATCGTACGCGGCGCCTTGACAGGGTCATGGCTCAGGATGCGCCCGCGGCTCGGGCCACCCCCGATGTGCGCCGAGTCACTGATCCGCGTTCCATGGGGCTGTGTGCGAGGTCAGGCTGACTCTTGGCATATGCGCTTGTGAAGGCCGGGGATTAGTGTTGTATGAAACCAGCACACCACGGCCTCCCCATGACCGCTTCACGCTCAAACCCCTCCGCCACCCCGCGCTTTGCCCTGGCCCTCGGCCTGGCGGCCGTGCTCGCCCTGACCGCCTGCTCGGGCGGTGCCGAAGACGAGGGCGATGCCGCCACCGACGAGGAGACCGAGGCTACGGCCGAGGCCGGGGAGGACGGCAAGCCGGGCGAGGAGAAGAAGAACGAGGCCGTGCCGGTCGAAGTGGCCGCCGTGGCCGAGCGCCGCATTTCGGCCAGCTACAGCGGCACGGCGAACCTCGAAGTGCCGGCCGACGCCCAGGTCGTGGCCAAGACCGGCGGCGTGCTGCTGCGCGTCCTGGTCGAAGAAGGCGATACCGTCGAGGCCGGCCAGGCCCTGGCGCAGATCGACCCGGAGCGCACCCGCCTCGAGGTGGCCCGCGCCGAAGCCACGATGCGCCGCCTGCAGGCGAACTTCGAGCGCTCGAAGGAGCTGTTCGAACGCAAGCTGGTGAGCGCCGACGCCAACGACCAGCTGCGCTACGAATTCGAATCCGCCAAGGCCGCCTACGACCTCGCGCGCCTCGAATTGAGCTACACGACGATCACTGCGCCGATCTCCGGCGTGGTGGCACAGCGGATGGCCAAGCCGGGCAACCTGATCGCGCTGAATGCGCCGGTGTACCGCATCGTCGACACCTCCTACCTCGAGGCCGTGCTGAACGTGCCGGAGCGCGAGATGAACACGATGACGCCTGGCCTGCCGATTCGGATGATGGTCGATGCGCTCTCGGGCCAGGTGTTCCAGGGGGAGGTCGGCCGCATCAGCCCGGTGGTGGATTCGCAGACGGGCACGTTCCGCGTCGTCGGCGTGTTCCGCGGCCAGGACAAGCTGCGCCCCGGCATGTTTGGGCGTCTGAACATCGTTTACGACGAACGCGACGCCGCGCTGACCGTGCCGCGCATCGCCCTCATCGAAGGCTCGGGCGAGTCCGCGGTCTTCGTCGTCGAGGACGGCAAGGCGGTTCGCAAGGTGCTCCAGCTCGGCTACATCAACGGCGAATACGCCGAAGTGCTGGGCGGCATCGAAGCGGGCGAGCAGGTCATCACCCAGGGCCGGGTCGCGGTGCGCGACGGCGCCGAGGTGGAAGTGCTGAACCCGCCCGCCGCCGCGCCCGCCGCGACGGCCGTGGCCGACGCTGCCAACCGCTGAGCGCCCGTCCATGAGCCTGATTGAACTGGCCACCCGCCGTCGCGTGACGGTGGCGATGGCGACCGTCACCCTCGTGTTGTTCGGCTTCATCGCGCTGTTCGACCTGAAGGTCAACCTGCTGCCCGACCTGAGCTACCCGACGCTCACGGTGCGCACCGAGTACGTGGGCGCCGCGCCGGCCGAGATCGAGACGCTCGTCAGCGAGCCGATCGAGCAGGCCGTGGGCGTGGTCAAGAACCTGCGCAAGCTGAAGTCCGTTTCGCGCACCGGGCAGAGCGACGTCGTGCTCGAATTCGCCTGGGGCACCGACATGGACCAGGCCAGCCTTGAGGTCCGCGACAAGCTGGAACTCCTGCAGCTG
>NZ_JBILJW010000043.1:0-6311 GCF_044377035.1 Silanimonas sp. | reverse complement strand
CCGGGTTTCCTCGAACATGTCGAGGTCGTTGTTGCTGGCGCAGCCGTCGGTGCCGATGGCCACGTTGACCCCAGCGGTGCGCAGCGCCTCGACCGGGCAGAAGCCCGAGGCCAGCTTCAGGTTCGACTGCGGGCAATGCGCGATGTGCACGCCGCGCTCGGCGCAGAGCTTGATCTCGCCTTCGGTGAGCTGGGTCATGTGCACGGCGATCAGGCGCGAATCGACGATGCCGAGGCGGTCGAGCCGCGCCAGCGGGCGCTGGCCGTGCTGCGCCTGCGAATCGGTGATCTCCTGCGCGGTCTCGTGCACGTGGCAGTGGATCGGGATGTCCAGCTGCGCCGAGAGCATGCCGATGCGTTCGAAGCTGGCGTCCGACACCGTGTACGGGGCATGCGGCGCGAACGCGAAGCGGATCAGTGGATCGGTGCGCCAGGCGTCGTAGACCTCGAGCGCCTTGTCGAAGTACTCGGCGGTGGTCTTTGCCCAGGGCGAGGGAAACTCGATGACCGGCAGGCCGACGGTGGCGCGGAAGCCGAGGCGCTTGTAGGTCTGCGCCTGCACGTCCGGGAAGAAGTAGTTCTCGTTGCAGGTCGTGGTGCCGCCACGGAGCATTTCGGCGACGGCCAGCTCGATGCCATCGGCGATGTAATCCGGCCCCATGACGGCGCCTTCGATCGGCCAGATGTGTTCCTGGAGCCAAGGCATCAGCGGCAGGTCGTCCGCAACGCCGCGCAGCAGGGTCATCGGGTTGTGGGTATGGATGTTGACCAGGCCCGGGATCAGCGCGGCTTCGGGCCGCGACACGATCTCCGCGGGGAGGAAGCGGGCGCGCGCCTCGGCACGTGGCAGCACGGCGAGGATGCGGCCGTCCTTGACCGCGACGGCGTGGTCGGCGAGCACGGCACCTTTCGGCACCACCGGCACGACGTGGCCGGCTTCGATCAACAGGTCGCAGGGTTCGAGCACGTTCATTCCCCGGATAAGGCTGCGGCGCGCCGGTGAGGGCGCGCCGCAAGGATGACGGCCCCGCCGTGGCGGGGCGATGACGCCAGAGACTGGCGTGCGCGATTACTTGACGCGGCTGACGTACTCACCGGTGCGGGTGTCGACCTTGATGATTTCCTCCTGGCCGACGAACAGGGGCACGCGCACGACGGCGCCCGTCTCCAGCTTGGCGGGCTTGCCGCCGCCGCCCGAGGTGTCACCGCGGACGCCCGGGTCGGTCTCGACGATCTTGAGCTCGACGAAGTTCGGCGCCTGCACCGCGATCGGGGTGCCATTCCACAGGGTGACGACGCAGGGCTCCTCGCCCTTGATCCACTTCGCAGTCTCGCCGACGCCGGCCGCATCCGCCTGCACCTGCTCGAAGGTTTCCTGCTGCATGAAGTGCCAGAACTCGCCGTCGGTGTAGAGGTACTGCATGTCGGTATCGACGACGTCCGCGGCCTCGACGTTGTCGGTGGCCTTCATGGTCATTTCCACCACGCGGCCGGACTTGATGAAGCGGTACTTGACGCGGGTGAAGGCCTGTCCCTTGCCCGGCTTCACGTACTCGGTGTCCTGGATGACGCACGGCTCGTTGTTCACGATGATCTTCATGCCGTTCTTGACGTCATTCATGCCGTAGCTGGCCATGCGGGTGCTCCTGAACCTTTAGAATGCAGCCGGTGATGATACCCGTTCCCGCCGCCGCCCGGCAGCCGGCCCGTTGGCAGGCCCTGTGGCGTGACGCCCTCCGCGACCCCGTCGAACTGCTGGAAGGCCTCGGCCTGCCGGGCCTGGCGGCGCGCGTCTCGGCCTCGGCGCAAGCCCAGCTCCCGCTACGGGTCCCGCGCGGCTACGCGGCTCGCATGCGCCACGGCGATGCGAACGACCCCCTGCTTCGACAGGTCCTGCCGCTGGACGACGAGGACCGCCTCGTCCCCGGTTTCAGCCTCGATGCCGTCGGCGACGGCGCGGCGAAGGGCGGGACGGGGGTGATCCACAAGTACGACGGCCGCGCGTTGCTGATCGCCACCGGCAGTTGCGCGATCCACTGCCGCTACTGCTTCCGCCGGCACTTCCCCTACGCCGAGGAGACCGCAGCATCCGGCAGCTGGGGTTCGGCGCTGGATTACCTGCGCGGTGATCCAACGGTCCACGAGCTCATCCTCTCCGGCGGCGACCCGTTGAGCCTGTCGACCGCGAAGCTGGCCGAACTCACCGACGCGCTGCGCGCCCTGCCCCAGATCACGCGGCTGCGCCTCCACACCCGCCTGCCGATCGTGCTTCCCGAGCGCATCGACGCCGAGTTCCTCGGCTGGATCGGCGGCCTGCCCTGGCCGACCGTCATGGTGGTGCACGCGAACCATGCCCACGAGATCGACACCACCGTTCGCGAGGCCTGCGGGGCCCTCCGCCAGCGCGGCGTCCATCTGTTGAACCAGGCGGTGCTGATGCGCGGGGTCAACGACGACGCCGACGCGCTGGTGGCCCTGTCCGAAGCACTGTTCGCGTCCGGCGTGCTGCCCTACTACCTGCATCTGCTCGACCGAGTGCAGGGCACGGCGCACTTCGAGGTCCCTGAAGCCGAAGCACTGGCCTTGCGCGACGCCATCCATGCCCGCTTGCCGGGCTACCTCGTGCCGCGCCTCGTCCGCGAGATCCCGGGAGAGCCCGGCAAGACCCCGGCCTGACGCCACGCGAGGGGCTACCAAGCGCGGCGCTGTCCGTATACTGCGACGCGATACCGCTGCGACCCCCGGAGCCCGAATGCCCACGAACGACGCCGTCCTGCGCCTTCTTCTGGTCGACGACCGGCTGGAGGATGCCGAGCAGCTCACCAGCATGCTCCGCAATGGCGGCATGGCCGTTCGTCCGCAGCGCCCGGACAACCTCGAGGAACTCCGCAAGCTCCTTTCGACCCAGAGCCTCGATCTGGTCGTGGCGGCCCTGACGGCGACCTCCATCCCCTTCGAGACCGTCGTCCGCGAAGTGGAAGCGAGCGGCAAGGACCTGCCGGTGCTCGCGGTGCTCGAGGCGCTGAACGAGGCCACCGTCCTCGAAGCCCTGAAGCTCGGGGCGCGCGACATCGTCCATCGCCACCAGCCAGCGCAGGCGCAGACCATCGTCCGCTCCGAAGCGGAATTCGTGAAGACCCGCCGCGCCGTCCGCGTCCTCGAGGCCCAGCTGCGCGAAACCGAGCGCCGCTGCGACGCCCTGATCAATTCCTCGCGCGACCCAATCGCCTACATCCACGAGGGCATGCACATCCGGGCCAACGACGCCTACCTCGAGATGTTCGGCTACGAAAGCTACGAGGACATCGAAGGCCTGTCCGTCCTCGATCTGATCGCGCCCTCGAACGCCGGCGGGTTCAAGGACCTGCTGAAGCGCATCTCGAAAGGCGAGGCCCCGCCGAAGCAGCTGGAACTTCAGGCCATCGACGCGAACGGCGACGAGTTCGACGCGCTGATGGAGTTCACGCCGGCAAGCTACGAGGGCGAGCCCTGCCTGCAGATCGTCTTCCGTCCGCAACTCGTCGATGCTTCGATGGCGGCCGAACTCGAAGCCCTGCGCCTGCGCGATTCCCTCACCGGCCTCGCCAACCGCGCGCACTTCATGGGCGAGCTGGAGAGCGCCGTCGCCGCGGCGGCAGGTGGGCGGCACCACCAGGCCTTGCTGCTGGTGGAACCGGACAACTACGAGACGCTCGTCGGCACGATCGGCATGGCGCAAGCCGACGAACTGCTGAAGGCGTTCTGTGCCCGACTGGGCACGGCGCTCGACGACACGACGATGGCCGGACGCCTCTCCGACCACCGTTTCGCGGTGATCTGCCGCCTCCATGACCACCAGGCCAGCCAGGTTCGCGCCGAGAAGATCCGCGCGGCGTTCCAGGGGAAGATCCTCGAAGTGGGCGACCGTTCGCTGACCCTGACGGTCAGCGTGGGCGGCGTGCAGATCGGCGAGCGCAACGCCCAGATCGGCCCCGTCCTAAGCCGAGCGGAAACGAGCCTGCAGTCGGCCATGGGCGTGGGCGGCGATCGCGTCGAGATCCACGATCCGGCGGCCCGCGACCGCGCCGAGGAGGAGCGCATCCAGGCCTGGGTGCAGCGCCTGCGTGACGCCCTCGACAGCGACGGTTTCACCCTCCACTACCAGCCGATCATCAGCCTCAATGGCGAGCCGGGCGAAACCTACGAGGCCTACCTCCGCCTCAAGGGCAATGGCGGCGAGATCATCGGCCCGACCACCTTCCTGCCACTGGCCCTCGAACAGGGACTCGGGCCGGAGATCGACCGCTGGGTCATCCACCGCGCCATCGCAGTGATCGCGGAACGCAAGGCGGCGCGGAAGGACACCACGCTTTACGTGAAGCTCGGCCCGGAGAGCATCTCGGCGAACGATCGGCTGGGCGAGGAGATCGTCGCAGCGGTGAAGGCGGCCGGCATCCCCGGTGAACTGCTGGTGCTGCAGCTGCACGAACCCGCGGTCTTCACCCATCTGAAAGCGATCCAGGCCTTCGCCCAGACCCTCCACGCCGCCGGCGTCCGGCTGGCGCTGGAACATTTCGGCACCGGCCTGAACTCGTTCCAGCTGCTCCAGCACATCGACGCTGACGTGGTGAAGATCGACCGCAGCTACATCACCGAGCTGTCCAAGAACAGCGACAACCAGGCGAAGGTCCGCGAGTTCGCCGAGAAGGCCCGTAGCCTCGGCAAGACCTGCGTGGTGCACTACGTGCAGGATGCCGCCAGCATGACGGTGCTGTTCGGCATCGGCGTGGACTACGTGGAGGGCGATTTCCTCGCCGCCGCGGGTCCGACGATGAATTACGACTTCGGCTGACGCGCGGCGATCAACCGGCCCGCTGCCGCGCGACCGGACAACCACGCCCGCTCCGCGGGTGGAAGATCGGCCGAATCCGGCTCGCCGAACGCGTCGCCGGCGAGCGCGAGGCCATTGCCCTCCAGCGGTCGCGGATCGAGGACGTCGAGCGGTCGCGCGTACCGCCAGCGATGCGCGGACACGTCGTGAATGGCCTCCGGGCCGATACCTGTCATGGCCATGAAGGCGTCCAGCAGATGCTGCGCAGCGGTCCCGGCATCGAGCTCGAGGTTCGCCTCGCTCCAAGCGGTGGTCGCCTGCAGGACCCAATGCCCCGAGTTTGACCGGCCGGGCTTGTCGGCTTCGCGATAGATGGCTTCGACGACATCGCCGGGGCCGGAGTCCCGCAGCCGGCGCATCGCGGAAGGCTCGGTCTCAAGCAAGGCGGCCCAGCACGGCGCGTAGCGGATTCCCGCGAGGGCCTCGAGCATCTGCGGGGGCACGACGTCATTGGAAAGCGCGCCAGCCCTCAGCAGGCCCAAGGCCTGCGGCGCGGGAAGCGCGAGGACCAGTGCCTGTGCCGCGCCGACCTCGCGCCCGTCGGCGTGAATGGCCCGCCATTGCCCGCCTTCGAAATGCAGGGCGGCCACCGCCACCGACCAGTGCACGTCCAGCCCATCGAGCAGCCCCGCCACGAGGGCGCTCATGCCCGGAAGGCCCACGTAGGCCTCGCTCCAACGTGCCGCGCGTCCGGAGGCCGCTTCCTCGCTCAACCATCGAGCGAACACCGGCGTGTTCGCCTGCAGTGTCGCCGCGCCGTGATCGAAGCTGCCCGCGCCTTTGCGGCGGGTGCTCAGGCGACCGCCGGGACCGCGCCCCTTGTCCAGCGCACGGACCCGGAAACCGGCATCGGCCAGCGCGCGGGCTGCAGCGGCGCCGGCAAGGCCGGTGCCAACGACGAGGACGTCGGCGTCCATCCGCGCGGAGCCGACGCCGCCCGGCCTCAGCGGAGGCCGGTCTCGTTGCGGGCGATGACGAGGCGCTGGATCTCGCTCGTGCCCTCGTAGATCTCGGTGATCTTGGCGTCGCGGAAATAGCGCTCGAGCGGCATTTCCTTCGAGTAGCCCATGCCGCCGTGGATCTGGACCGCGGCGTGGGTGATCCACATCGCCGCTTCGGACGCCGTGAGCTTGGCCACCGAGGCCTCGGTGCTGAAGCGGCCGCCGGTCTTCTCGGTCTGCGCCTTCGCCCACGCCGCGCGCAGCGTCAGGATCTGAGCGGCATCGAGCTTGCACTTCATGTCGGCGATTTTGGCCTGGATCATCTGGAAGCTGCCGATGGCCTGGCCGAAGCTCTTGCGCTCCTTCACGTAGGCCACGCTGGCCTCGTAGGCGGCACGAGCGAGGCCGACGGCCTGCGAGGCGATGCCGATGCGGCCCGCATCCAGCACGCCCATGGCGATCTTGAAGCCCTCGCCTTCGACACCGACGACTTCATCCGCC
>NZ_JBILJW010000018.1:0-71470 GCF_044377035.1 Silanimonas sp. | reverse complement strand
CGATCAGCGACAAGGAAATCGGCGACATCGATCTTGCCGACGCGAACCAGGTCATCTGGCGCGATTGGCCGACGAGCAAGGGCTACGTGAGCCGCGACGACGGCATGGTGGCGTGCCGGGTCTACAGCCGCGCCCGGGCGCGCGGCCTGTGGGACATGATCATGACGTCCACCTACGACTTCGCCGAGCCGGGCTTCATCCTCATCGACCGCGTCAATGAGATGAACAACAACTGGTTCTGCGAGGCGATCCGCGCGACCAACCCCTGCGGCGAGCAGCCGCTGCCGCCCTACGGCGCCTGCCTGCTGGGCTCGGTGAACCTCACCAAGTTCGTGCGTGATCCGTTCACCGACAAGGCGCGCTTCGACTGGGAGGAATACAAGGAAGTCGTGCGCGTGTTCACCCGCATGCTCGACAACGTCGTCGAAGTGAACGGCCTGCCGCTCGAGCAGCAGCGCATCGAGATCATGCGCAAGCGCCGCCACGGCATGGGCTTCCTCGGCCTCGGCTCGACGATGACCATGATGCGCATGAAGTACGGCTCGCCGGAGAGCTGCGAGTTCACCGAGGCCGTGTCGCGCGAGATGGCCGTCGCCGGCTGGGAAGTGGCGCTGGCGCTCGCCGAGGAGAAGGGCCCGGCCCCGATCATGGACGAGGACTTCACCGTCACCGCCGAGATGCTGCGCAAGCGTCCGGAGATGGCGAAGGACGGCTTCAAGGTGGGCGATGCCATCAAGGGCCGCCTGCTGCACGCCAAGTACAGCCGCTACATGCAGCGCGTCGCCGGCGTGGCGCCCGAGCTGGTGCAGAAGCTCGCCGACACCGGCGCCCGCTTCACCCACCACAGCTCGATCGCGCCGACCGGAACGATTTCGCTCTCGCTGGCCAACAACGCCTCCAACGGCATCGAACCCTCGTTCGCGCACCACTACTCGCGCAACGTGATCCGCGAAGGCAAGAAGTCGAAGGAGAAGGTGGACGTCTACAGCTTCGAGCTGCTGGCCTACCGCGAGCTGGTGAACCCGAAGGCGATGCCGTACAGCGATGACCCGGAAGCGAAGCTGCCGGACTACTTCATCGCCGCGGACGACATCTCGCCGAAGGAGCACGTGGATATCCAGGCCGCCTCGCAGATCTGGATTGACTCCTCGATCTCCAAGACGGCGAACGTCCCGACGGACTTCCCGTACGAGGACTTCAAGGACATCTACCGCTACGCCCACGAGAAGGGCCTCAAGGGTTGCACCACCTTCCGCTTCAACCCGGCCGCCTTCCAGGGCGTGCTGGTGAAGGAGAAGGACCTCGAGAACACGACCTATCGCTTCGAGCTCGAAGACGGCAGCGTGGTCGAGGTGAAGGGCAACGAGCAGATCGAGTACGACGGCGAGATGCACACCGCCGCCAACCTGTTCGATGCGCTCAAAGAGGGTTACTACGGTAAGTTCTGACGGAAGGCTGCGGGCAGAGCGCCCGCGGCTTCCTGATCGAGGCCCGCCCGACCCGCCCCGGCGAGGTGGGCCCGAACCGGCAAGCGTGCACCGGCCCCCAAGGCACGCGGATGCAGCACCCCACTGGAGTGTTCCCATGAGCAATGGCAACGGTGTGACCACGACGATCGCCCAGGCGGTCGAAGCGGTGAGCGGCAAGGCCAACGAGGTCGTCGAGCAGGCGAAAGCCAAGGCGGCGCCGATGGTGAAGAAGGCCAAGGCCGAGGTCGCGAAGGTCGAGAAGGCCGCCAAGGCGAAGATGAAGCAGGCCGAGAAGTCGCCCGCCGGCCAGGCCGTCAAGAAGGCCGTCGGCAACGCGAAGAAGAAGGTCGCGGCGGCGAAGAAGTCGGTCGACGCCGCGGTGAAGTCGGCGAAGGCCAAGCTCGGCGGCAAGCCGGCCGCGAAGAAGGCGGCCCCGGCGAAGAAGGCGGCCAAGCCCGCGGCCAAGAAGGCCGCGAAGAAGGCGCCGGTGAAGAAGGCCGCCGCCAAGAAGGCACCGGCCAAGAAGGCTGCGCCGAAGAAAGCGGTGAAGAAGGCGGCCCCGAAGAAGGCCGCGAAGAAAGCCGCCAAGAAGACCGCGCGCCGCTGATCGCGGCGTCCGGCCCGGAACCCCGCTCCCTGAGCGGGGCCGGAAGCGTCACCCCTGAAATCCGCACCAGACAACGCAACAGGCACCACCCGCAGGAGCGCCGGCATGGCCATCAAGATCAGCAAGAAAATCAAGTCGTACAGCGTCGCCACGCCGGACGACAAGGCCGCCACGCCGGCACCCGCACCCGTCGCCGCTGCGCCCGCGCCGCTGCCGACGGCCGAGATCATCCAGATGCACGAGCGCGTCGAGCGCCCGGAGACGCTCGTCGGCGCGACCTACAAGATCAAGTCGCCGCTGTTCGAGCACGCGCTGTACGTGACGATCAACGACATCGTGCTGAACCCCGGCACCGAGCACGAACTCCGCCGTCCCTTCGAGCTGTTCATCAACTCGAAGAACATGGAGCACTTCCAGTGGATCGTCGCCATCACCCGCATTGTCTCGGCGGTGTTCCGCAAGGGCGGCGACGTGACCTTCCTCGCCGAGGAGATGAAGGCGGTGTTCGACCCGCGCGGCGGCTACTTCAAGGCCGGTGGCGTCTACATGCCCTCGATCATCGCCGAGATCGGCGGCGTCATCGAAGAGCACCTGAAGTCGATCGGCATGATCATCGACCCGGAGATCAGCGACGCGCAGCGCGCCCTGATCGCCGAGAAGCGCGCGGCCTACGAGAACCGCTCAAAAAAAAACCCTGACGTGAGCGCCGCCCCGGCGGTGGGCGGCGACATCGCCATCACGGGTGACGGCACCAGCTTCCCGCCGTCGGCGACGATGTGCAGCAAGTGCAACACCAAGGCCCTCGTGCTGATGGACGGCTGCCAGACCTGCTTGAACTGCGGCTATTCCAAGTGCGGCTGAGCGGGCTCAGGCCCGCCGCCAATGCATGACCCAGTTGTGCGTCCAGGTCGTTCCGCCATCGCGTGAGACGGCCTGGCGCCAGCGGCAGCCCTCGCGGCTGATCCGGTCCCAGATCCCTGCGGCCAACAGGGGGCGTCCGTTCTCTTCCTCCTCGGAGACGAACAGGCCGACGCCGTTCTCGAAGCTGCCTTCGAGCCCTGGTGCGGTGACCACGCCGCTTTTCGCGTTCACCCAGTGGTCCGACCAGCGTCGGCGCTCGACGTCCAGCAGGCGCAAGCCCAGGCCACTGAACTGTCGCGCCGGGATCCGCAGCTCCTCGACGCTGCCGATGCCGCCAAGGATCGACCAGCAGGTGGCTTCGCCCTCGAAGTGATCCCAGTCGGCGTCGGGCGAGGGCTTGCGCCAGTGGCGGATGCGCCACTCGCCCTGCAGGAAATCGAAATCGCCGGGTTGGCCGGGCGTTGGAATCGTCGGGCGCTGCGGAACGACGAGGTCGGTATCGGGAAGATGCATGTCGGTGTCCTCGGGGAGGCCTGTCCACGCGGGTCCAGCCCCGCTCGCCCATGGAACGCCCCACCACCTGACACCTGCTGTCAGGTTTTCGTGCTGAGATGTTTGGCATGCGCGCCAGCCGCCTGCTCTCCCTGCTGATCCTGCTGCAGCTCCGCGGCCGCCAGAGCGCGGAAGCCTTGGCGCGTGAGTTCGAAGTGTCGGTGCGGACGATCTACCGGGACGTCGAGCAGCTCAGCGCAGCGGGCGTGCCGGTCTTCGCCGAGCGCGGTCGCCATGGCGGTTTCGAACTGCTGGGGGGCTACACCACCCGGCTGACCGGGCTGACCCGTGGCGAGGCCGATGCCGTTGGCCTGCTGGGCGCCGTGCAGGCTGCTGCGGAGTTGGGCTTGGGCGAGGACGCGCAGTCGGCCCACCGAAAGCTCCTTGCCAGCCTTCCTGCCGCCGCCGGCTCCGGCGCGCAGCGCGTGGCCGAGCGGTTCCATCTCGATCCCCAGTCTTGGTACGGCCGCCGGTCGCCACCGCCCGCCTTGCGGCCCCTCGCCGAGGCGGTGTGGAGCGATCACCGCGTGGCCCTGCGCTACCGCAGCTGGAAGGGCGAGGTGGACCGTGAGGTCGCGCCGCTCGGCCTGGTGCTGAAGGCCGGCGACTGGTACCTCGTGGCCGCCGTGGACAGCGACGTGCGCACCTACCGGGTTGGCGCGATCCAGTCGATCGCCGTGCGGGACGAGGTGGCGCGCCGTCCCGAGGGTTTCGCCCTGGCGGCGCACTGGGCCGACGCCGTCGCGCGTTTCGAGGATCGCCTGCGCTCGCGTGCCGCGCGCGTGCGCCTGTCGCCTTTGGGCTGGCGTTTGCTGCACGAGCAGCAGCCGTCGGTCGCTGCGACCGCTGAGGCCCATGCGGCCGCGCCCGACGCCGCCGGTTGGCGCGACACCGTGTTGGCGGTCGAGCAGGGCGAGCAGGCCCTGCGCGACTTGCTGCGGCTGGGGGCCGAAGTTGAAGTGCTCGATCCGCCGGAACTGCGGCGGGCCCTCGCCGAGGAGGCCGCGAGGATCGTGGCGCTGCACGCTTCCCACTGACATTTCCCACCTTTTCGCGGAGTGCCCAATGCTGGCCATGCGACCGAATTGCGAGTGCTGCGATACCGACCTTCCCGCCGACACGGCGGGCGCGTGGATCTGCTCGTTCGAATGCACCTTCTGCGCGAGCTGCGCGCTCGGGCCGCTCGCGGGACGCTGCCCCAATTGCGACGGCGGCCTGCAGATGCGGCCGCTGCGGGTGGGAAGCGCGCTGGCCCGCCATCCCGGGTCATCGACCCGCGTGCGAGCCGAACGTGCCGCGGCCACCCACGTCGAGCGTGCCTCGAATCCGCCGCCTCGCCTCGCCGGTGTGCGCGCGCTATGCAGCGAGGATCGGCGGGAATGGGAGGCGCTGTGGGAGGGCTACCTCGCGTTCTACGGCTCAGCCTTGGCACCGTCGACGACCGAGGCCACCTGGCGGCGCCTGCTCGACCCCAGCGCGCCGATGTTCGGCCGCGTGGCCGTCGCGGCGGATGGCGCCCTGCTGGGCTTCGCACTGGCCCTGCCGCATGCCGGCAGCTGGACCGTCGAGCCGCAGTGCTACCTCGAGGACCTCTTCGTGGCGCCGGGGGCCCGGGGTGCGGGGGTGGGGCGCGCGCTGATGGAGGACCTCCTGGCCCGGTGCCGCGCCGAAGGCTGGACCCGGCTGTATTGGCACACGCAGGCCGGCAACGCGGTGGCGCGTCGGCTCTACGAGGGCTACGCCCGGCCCGATGACATGTTGCGCTACCGGATGCTGCTGCCCACGGCATACTCGGGCGCGTGACCGACACCCTCGAAGCCGATACCCGACAGATCGCGTTCGAGCAGTTCGCGCGGAACTTCGCGCGGGCCCTGCTGACGACGCCCGTGGGTTGGCTGGTGGTGCTTGCCATGGCCTGGGGGTTGGCGCCAAGGGCCTCCCTGTGGGCGTGGTTCGGAGCGGCGCTGGCGTGCTGGGTGCTGTGCATTGCCCAGAGCCAGTGGTCCCGGCGTCAGGGCTTCGACGTCGCTCGGCATCGCCTCTCGGCTTGGGCGTCGGCGTTCCTCGACGGCATCGGCTGGGGCATGGTGCCGCTGTTCCTGATGGGCCACGACCCGACGCTCGATGCGCGCCTGGCCGCCGTGCTCTGCGGCGTGGTGGCGGTCACCTTGGGCATCTACATCACCGCGCCGGAAGCCTTGCGCCTGCAAGTCGCAGGCACATGGGTAGGCATCGTGCTCTCATCGCTGCTCGGTGCGGGGCCGGATGGCGCGATCGTCCTTGGCCTTGCGGTGATGCACGTGCTGGCGCTGTTCTTCCTGCCGGGGATCACTGCCCGCGTGGTCGACGGCATTCGCCTACAACAGGCGAATGCGCGTCTGGCCGAGCAACTGCGTCTGCACCTGCTCACCGTCGAGGAGGAGGCGGCCACCGATCCGCTCACCGGCGTGCTCAACCGCCGCGCGCTCGATCGGCTGCTGGCCCGTGAGATCGAGCGCTGCGAGGCGCAGGGCGGCATGGTTTCGGTGCTGGCGCTGGACCTCGACCACTTCAAGGCCGTCAACGACACGCACGGGCACGCGGTGGGCGACGAGGCGCTGCGCGCCTTCGCACGGCGCATCCGCGGGCCGTTGCGGCAGAGCGACCATCTCGCGCGTCTCGGCGGCGAGGAGTTCATCGTGCTGCTGCCGGGCGCGCCCGTGTCGAACGCGCTTGAGATCGCCGAGCGGCTGCGCGCGTCCGTGGCCGAAGCCCCGCTGGTCGATGTGCCGCGTGTGGCGGTGACCGTGTCGATCGGCGTCGCGGCATTCCGTCCGGGCGACCGCGGCACCGACCTGCTCGCCCGTGCGGATACGGCGGCCTACGCCGCCAAGCGCTCCGGCCGTGATCGGGTGGTGCTGGCCGAGGGCTGAGCCCGCTCAGTTCGATGCGGGTTCGACCGCCTCGACGTTGGTGCTGGCTTCGGCGGGCCGGTCTTCGGCGACCGCATCAGTCGGCGGTTCCTCGCCCGGCGCAATGATCGTGTAGCCCTTGCCGCGCATGGCGGCCAGCAGGCCATCGTCGGCGGTGAGCACCTGGTAATCGGCCACGGCAACCGTCGTCGCATGCCCGGCAAGGCTTTCCTCCGCCACGCGCACCCACTCGTCGACCACGCGCTTCGGTAGGTCGTCGAACCCACGTTTCTTCAAGGCATCGGTGCCCAGCAGGGCCAGTGCGCAGGCGCGGATCTCGCTGTCGAACTCGAGTTCCTCGAGCGTCTGCAGGTCGCCCACGGCCCAGGCGTTCGCGCGCTCGACCATGTTCGCGGTGTCGGTTTCAAGGCGTGCGACCGTCGCCTCCATGCAGCCGACATCGTCGACGGCCGAGCGCTCGAATTCCTTCAGCGCATCGCGCGGGTCTTCGACCTTGATGCTCACGCCCACGCGGACGATGTCGCGGTCGTTGCGCTTGGCGATGCGTTCCACGCGATCCCAGACGATGTTCTCGCGCTTGAGGTCGAGGTCGCCGAGGGCCTCGTCCATCAGTTCGTAGGCGGCGAACACCGGGCGGCGGTTCTCGACGCCGCGGTCGCGGCCCATGTAGATCGCCTTCTGGGCCTGCCAGCGTGCATAGAGTTCGGAGGGCAGCACTTCGGCGAGCGTCTTGTCGTCCGGGTTGTTGCGCGCGCGCAGGGCGGTGGGCAGCAAGCGCAGGCTGCCGAAGAAGCCGATGTCGGCGTCGACATTGACGCCCGGCGAGGTCAGCACGCGGTCGGCGCGCGCCACCAGGGCATCGAGTTCGCGCGGCTCCCATTCCATGCGCTTCGGCAAGGGGCTCAACGTGGCCATGACCCACAGCGTGTTTTCGCCCTTGCGGATCTGCCACAGGCCGGGGCCGGGCTGGATGCCGGTGACGACCACCGTTTCCAGCGTCGCGAGTGCGGGCTCGGCGGGCGCGCTGGCCTCGGCGGCGGGCGCGGACTCCGAAGGCGCGGTCTGCGCGTTGGCGGCGAGGGACGCAGTCAGCGCGATGGCGAGGACGAGGGCGAGCGGGCGGAGGCGCATGGCCATGGGTGGAATCCGGTTTCCGGGGGACGGACGCATGCTCGCGCAGTCGGGGCGGGGGCGGGATAGGCCGGAAGTCGCGTTGTGGGCGAACCGTTCAGCCCCAGTGGTAATCGGCGGGCTCAAGGGTGCCGGCCTTGCGCACGTATTCCGGTGTGAAGCCGGGGAAGATCGCGATGACGCGGCCGTCCTCCATGCGGTACCAGCTGCGGCACTGCGTCCAGATCGAGCCGCGCAGCCGCGCTTGCAGGGCGGCATCGTGGGCAGCCATGGCCTCGGGTTTCACCGCGGCCCAGCGGCCCCCGCGTTCGCGGACGCGCTGCATCACGGCGAGCGCGTGGCGCGCGGCGGCTTCGATGTAGAACAGGGTGCTGGTGTGGCCCGTGGCGGTGTTCGGCCCCAGCATCAGGAACAGGTTCGGGAACCCCGCCACGCCGATGCCGTGCAGGGCCACGGGGCCATCGCGCCAGGCCTCGGCGAGCGTCCGGCCCGCGCAGCCGGTGATCGTGATCGATTCGAGCAGGTTCACCGTCTCGAAACCGGTGGCGCAGACCAGCGCGTCGAGCCGGTGTTCGCGGCCGTCGGTGGTGACGATCCCATCGGCGGTGATGCGCGCGATGCCGTCGGTGACCAGCGCGACGTGCGGCTGCGCGAGCGTGGGGTAGTAGTCGTTCGCGTAGATGATCCGTTTGCAGCCCAGCGGGTAGGGCGGGGCGAGGGCCGATTCGAGGGCGGCGCGATCCGGCGCGTCGCGTAGTTGCCGTCCGCGGTGCCAGCGCGCGAGGCCCAGCATGAAGCGCCGCGCGAACGTGCCCTCGTCGAAGCCGCGGCGGGTCCATTCGAGGAAGCTCGCCCACGCCAGCCGCACGGCCGGCGCATAGCCCGGCACCCGCACCAGCCAGCGATCGAACCAGCGATAGCGGCGCTCCAGGCGCGGCAGCACCCAGTTCGGCGTTCGTTGGAACACGCTCAGCTGCGAGGCGCGGGACGCGAGCTTCGGGATGACCTGCACGGCGGTGGAGCCGGTGCCGATGACGCCGATGCGTTTCCCATCGAGGGCCGTGTCGTCGGCGGGCCAGCGTGCGGTGTGCACCTTCAGCCCCGCGAATTCGTCGAGGCCAGGGATCGCCGGCCATCGCGGCTGGCTCAGCGGCCCGGTGCTGCAGACGAAGAAGCGCGATTCCAGCGTGTCGCCTTTCGCCGTGCGGAAGCGCCACAGTGCGGCCGACTCGTCCCAGGTGGCGGAGACCAGCGCGGTGCCGAGGCGCAGGTGGCCCAGCAGCCCTTCGCGCGCCGCGAGGGCCTCTTGGTAGGCGTGGATGTCCGCCGCGTCGGCGAAGCGCTGCGGCCAATGCCGGTTCGGCGCGAAGGAGAACGCATAGGCCGGTGCGGGGACGTCGACCTGCGCGCCCGGGTAGCGGTTGTCCGACCAGGTGCCACCGAGGCCAGGCTGCTTCTCCAGCGCGACCACGTCGTGGATGCCGGCCTGCTTCAGCGTGCGCAGCATGCACAGCCCCGACATGCCCGCCCCCAGCACGACGACCTCGTGTCGCGTGGTGCGCGGCGGCGTGGCCGCTTCGAGGTGCGGCAGGGCGAAGCGCGCGGCGCGGCCGAGCGCGGCGTCGGCGCTGGGCAGCGTGCCCGCATGCAGGGCGAACACGTGCCAGCGGTGCGCCACGATGTCGGCCGTCGCGGTGACACCGGCTTCGCGCAGCGCCTCGACGAGGCGCGCGCAGCCGGGGGCGAAAATCTCGTCGCTGCCCCATTGCACGAGGGTGGGCGGCAGGCCCGCGAGCGTGCCGTGCAGGGGCGAAACGCGCGGATCATCGGCCGGCAGCGCGGCGCGGAAATGGTCGATGCAGGCCGACACCCATGGCTTGGAGAGGAGCGCTTCGCCGGGGATGGTGTCGGGTAGGCCCGACAGCGTGAGGTCGGCCAGTGGCGAGAGCAGCAGCAGGCAGGCCGGCGGGGTTTCGCCGCGATCGCGCAGGGCTTGCGCGAGCAGCAGCACCAACGTGCCACCGGCGGAATCCCCCGCGACGACCACCGGCCCGTCGGCAGCCAGCGCGCGATACGCGGCGAGCGCGTCGTCGAGGGCGGCGGGGAAGGGGTGCTCCGGCGCCAGCCGGTAGTCCGCCGAGAACACCGGCAGGCCGAGATCGCGGGCGAGCTTCGCGGTCAGCGCGCGGTGCGTGGCCGGCGAGCCGACGCAGAAGGCGCCGCCGTGCAGGTACATCACGCGACCGGCCTTCACGGGAGGCTGCGGCGGGTGCAGCCACTCGCCCGGCACGCCGCCTTGCATCGCGGCTTCGACGCGCACGCCGCGGGGCAGTCGGTTCAGCGGCACGAAGCGCCGCAGCCGTGCGCGCTGCGCGGCGATCTGCACCTGCGGCGAGAAGCACGGCTTCACGGCGAGTCGCAGCACGGCGCGGAGCAGTGGCGCGATGACGGCTTCGCGCAGGCCGATCGGCGTGACGGTGGTGGGTGGGATCAGCGGGTGCATGGTGACGATTTACACTGCACCCCTGTCCATCTCCAGTGACGCCCATGCACACCCTGACCGTACCCGCCCTTGTCCGCACCCTGACGCAGCTGAAGCACATCCTCGCCAAAGGCGAGGCCCACGCCCGTGCGCAGGGATGGGACCCGGCGGTGCTGCTCGGCATGCGCCTCGCCCCGGACATGTTCCCGATGACGCGGCAGGTGCAGATCGCCACCGACATCGCGAAGAACAGCGTTGGTCGCATGACCGGCGGCGAGGCGCCGAAGTTCGACGACAGCGAAACCACCTTCGAACAGCTCATCGACCGTGTCGAGCGCACCATCGCCTACATCGGCTCGGTGCCGGTCGTGGCCTTCGAGGGGGCGGAGACGCGCGACATCACCGTGCCCACCCGAGCCCGCGGCGACCTGCACTTCAAGGGCCTCGACTACCTGTTCGCCTTCATCCTGCCGAACGTGCACTTCCACGTGACGACCACCTACGCCCTGCTTCGCCACGCCGGCGTTCCGCTGGGCAAGGCCGATTACCTCGGACCGGTCGGCATGGGGCAGGGCTGAGGCCGTGGCTCGGAGCATCACCCTGGTCGGTTTCGATGCCGACGACACCCTCTGGCACAGCGAAACCTATTTCCACGAGGCGCACGCGGAGTTCGAGCGCATCGTCGGTGGCTACGTCGACCTCGCCGACGCCGGCGTGCATGAGCGCCTGCTCGCCACCGAGCGCGAGAACATCAAGCTGTTCGGTTACGGCGCCAAGGGCATGACGCTCTCGATGATCGAGACCGCCATTGCCCTGAGCGGCGAGCGCATCAGCGCCGCCGACCTGCACCGCATCGTGGGCCTCGGCAAATCGATCCTGCAGCATCCCGTCGAGCTGCTGCCCGGCGTGCGCGCCGCCGTCGAGGCCGTGGCGGCCACGCATCGCGTGGTGCTGATCACCAAGGGTGACCTCTTCCATCAGGAGCGGAAGGTCGCTGCGTCGGGCCTCGCCGACCTGTTCCAGCGCATCGAGATCGTCAGCGAGAAGGACGAAAAGAGCTACGCGCGGCTGTTCAAGGAGTTCGACGTGTCGCCTGCGGAGTTCGCGATGGTCGGCAACTCGCAGAAATCCGATATCGCGCCGGTGCTGGCGCTGGGCGGCTGGGGCATCCACGTGCCGTATCCGCTGGTCTGGGCGCTGGATCGCGCCGAGATCGACCCGGCGCATCCGCGCTTCGCCAGCGTACCGAATGCCGGCGCGGTACCCGCCGTGCTGGCCGGTTGGGACGCATGAACCGGCGCGGGCTCGCACTGGGCCTCGCGCTCGCCGTCTTCGCGCTGCCGGCGCTGGCCGTGCAGGTCGAGCCGCTGGCGTGGACGCCGGGGCCGAACAGCGCGCAGCCGAGCCTCACGTCGACGCGCGAAGGCAGCTTCGCGCTGACATGGCAGCAGAAGCAAGGTGCCGAGGCCGAGCTGCACGTCGCGCGCTTCGATGCGCCGCGCGCCGCCGAGCCGACCGCACAGGCCACCGTCGCCCGCGGCGACGACTGGTTCGTGAACTGGGCCGATTTCCCCTCGCTCGCCGTCCTCGACAACGGCGATTGGGTGAGCTTCACCCTGCGGAAGTCGGCGGGTTCGACCTACGCCTACGACATCCACCTGCAGCGCAGTCTCGACGGCGGCGCCACGTGGCAGCCGCCGGTGAAGGTCAACGACGACGGCCAGCCCGTGCAGCACGGCTTCGTCTCGTTGTTGCCCGATGGTGGCGACCGCGTGCTGATGGTGTGGCTCGATGGCCGCCAGGACACCGTGCACGGCAGCCATGGAAGCCATGCGAGCGGACACGGCGCAGACCACCACGGCCACGAAGAGGGCCCGATGACGCTGCGCAGCGCGGTGGTTGGGCGCGATGGCGTGGCGCGCGAGGGCGCGAAGCTCGATGCCGACACCTGCTCCTGCTGCCAGACCGATCTCGTGCGTCGCGGCGGCGAGGCCATCGCGGTGTACCGCGACCACGCCGAAGGCATCCGCGACATCGCCATGCTGCGGCGTTCCCGCGACGGCCAGTGGTCGGCCCCGACCACCGTGCATGACGACGCCTGGCGCATGCCGGGCTGCCCGGTGAACGGCCCGGCCGCGGCGGTGAACCGCGACGCGCTCGCGGTGCTGTGGCCGACGATGGCGACGGGCCCGCTCGAGGTGAAACTGGCGATCAGTCCGCGCGCAGGCGCGGCGTTCGCCGCACCCGTGGTGCTCGAGGCCGGCGAGTCGGTGCTGGGGCGCGTCGATGTGGCGCCGTGGCGCGACGGCGGCTTCCTCGCCAGCTGGGTCGGCAGTGACGGGCGTGGTGCGGTGCTCCGCGTGGCCGAACTCGATGCCAGCGGCCGCGTGATCGCGCGCCGCGACGTGGTGGCATTGCCACCGGGCCGCCAGCTCGGGCATCCGCGCCTCGCGGCCACCGGCGGCGACGTCGCGATGGTGGCGTGGACCGAGCCCACCGCGCAGGGCCCGCGGGTCCGCGCGGCGTGGCTTCGGGCGCAGGACTAGGCGTCGCGCTCAGCGGCCGCTGCGGTAGCGCGCCTCAGGGCGCGCGGGCGTCGAAGTCGTTTTCCAGCAGGCGCTCGAAGGCGCCCGGCGGGTCGTGCAGCGGATAGGCGAAGGGACTGGCGAAGGCCTGCACGAAAAAGAGCACGAGGCCCGCGTAGGCCCCGAGGCTCGCCAGCAGCAGGCGGGTGGGCCGCGTGGGCGGGAACACGCAGAGCGGCAGGGTCACGAGCACCAGCCCGGCCAGCGCGGGCAACCAGAACACCATGCTGAAGCCCTGCGCGGCCCATTCCTCGCGCAGGTGGCGGTGTTCCGCGATCACGCCGAGGCGGGCCAGCATCCGCTCGCGCAGCGCCACTTCGCGCGGCGTCGCGGGCAGGGCGTCGAGTACTGCCGCATAGGCCCGTTCGCGCGCTTCCCAGGCGCGGCGGGAGAGGCGCCTTTCCGTGCCAAGCAGCCGCCACTCGCGGTCGACGACGAAGCGCACGTAGTCGCGCATGGCGGACTGCACCGGCTCGGCGAGGTCCCCGCCGTAGCGCCCGGCGTCGTGGAAGACGTCGGCGATGGCCACGGCCTCGCTGGAGAGGCCCTCGCGCACCTGCTGGTACTGGCCCAGTTCCTGCGCATACACCATCGCGAGGATCACGCCGAACAACGCCGCGGTGCGCAGCCCGATCACCTGCGCGGCATCGCGCACGGCGGGCGGATGGTCATGGCCGTCGGCGGCGGGCGGCGCGCCTTCGAGGGTTGGGGGAGGTGCGATCCAGCGCCGACCGGCCGCATGCACGACGAGCACGAGGCCGATGCTGCCGCCGATCCACAGCAGCGCGAGCAAGAGGTCGATCAACCACGCCATGGGCGTTTGTCCACGAAGGGTTCCGCGCCACGCTAGGGCGTCGCGCGGCGGTCGGCAAGCGCCGCTTCAGAACCTCGAGTAGGCCCAGCGCACCATGCGGCCGTCGCGATAGGGCATCACGCCGTGGAAGGGCCGGCGGTCGCCGTCGAACACCAGCGGCAGGAAGTGGCGGTCGCCTTCCCACATCGGCAGGTCCATCAGGCGATCGAGCGGCACCCATTCGAGGTCGCCCTCGACATTGCGCGTCGGTGCCTCGCCCTCGAAGGCGGTGATCAGGAAGACGAAGCCGAGCCAGTCCTCGCCGTTCTTGCCGAAGCCCGGCCAGCTGATGGTTCCGCGCAGTTCCATCGCGGTGACGGTGAGGCCGGCTTCCTCGTGGATCTCGCGCGCCATGCCGGCGGCCACGTCCTCGTCGGCTTCGAGCTTGCCGCCGAGACCGTTGTACTTGCCGAGATGCTCGTCGCCGGGCCGCGCGTTGCGGTGGACCATCAGCACCTGCCTGCCGTCCGGCGAGAGCACGTAGCCGAGGGTGCCGGTGATGGGGGTGTAGGGCATGGGGTTCTCCGTGGTCGGCGCATTATCGCGTTGTCGCGCCTGCCACGCGGGTTCGGCAGGCCGCTCTTCGCGGACTCGGGACTGTCCTGCCCCGAGCCGCGTGCTCGCCATCCTTGGCTCGCTTGTCGCTGGCCCGCCGGCCCGCGGACGCGGCGCTCCACGTCCTTCGCCTCGCTTTCGAGCGGAGAGCGGCGGTTCAGCGAGGCGCACCGTCGCAGCATGGCTTCGGCGTGCGACGAACGCGCAGCGCCAGCACTCGGCCCGCAGCGAGGCGAATAAGGAGCCCCAGCGCGCCGTCGAGGCGAAAGCCCCGAAGGGGGCGCTTAGGATGAGCGATCGATCCGAGGGACATGGATGTCCCCTTCGGATCGACCGCCGGAAAGCTTGCTCGGACAGTGACGGGGCGGGCCAGCCTCGTTGCGGGCCGGGTGATGGACGCTTGCGCGTCCGAATGCCTCAGAAGACTTTCCCCGCGTTGAACACGCCTTTCGGATCGAGCGCCTGCTTGATGCCGCGCAGGGCCGCGATGGCGAACGGATCGGCGTGCTTGAGGAAGGCCTCGCGCTTCGCGAGGCCGATGCCGTGCTCGCCGGACAGCGTGCCGCCGAGTTCGATGCACAGCGCGAACAGCGGGTCGAGTGCCGCGTCGAGAGCCGCGCCGTCCAGTTCGCCGGCCTGCAGGAGGTTCACGTGCAGGTTGCCGTCGCCGAGGTGGCCGTAGCTCACGGTCTTCGCGTCCAGTGCCGCGAGCCGCGCGAAGAACTCGGGCAGTCGGTCGCGGGGAACGACGACGTCCTCGCTCACCTTGCGCGGGAAGCGCTGCTTCAGGTGCACGCTGGTCATCCGCCGCACCGCCCACAGCGCCTCGCGCTGCGCGCCGGTCGTGGCCACTTGCGCGTCGGCCGCCAACGGGCCGAGCGCGTCGAGCAGCGGTTCGAGGAAGCCCGTGTGCGAGCAGCCGGGGTCGTCGAACTCCAGCAGCACGAGCGCCTCGCCGGGCAGGCGGCGAGCGTCGTCGGTGCCGTGCTGGCGTAGATCGGCGAGGACCGCCGAGTCCCAGAACTCGAGCGCCGACGGCAGGAAGCCGCCCGCGAACAGCTGCGCCGGAAGCGCGGGCAGCAAGGCCATGTCCGGCAGCGGCAGCAGCAGGGTGAGGTGCTCGCGGGGCCGGGGGACCAGCGCGACGGTGGCCCCGAGGATCATCCCGAACACGCCTTCGCTGCCGACCATCAGCTGCGCGAGGTTCGGGCCGACGTTCTGCTTCACGGAATCGATGCCGAAGCGATGCACCTCGCCGTCGGCCATCAGCGCCTCGACGCTCAGCACCCAGCGCCGGGTCATGCCGTACTTGCAGGCGTTCGGGCCGCCGGCATTCGTCGCGAGCGAGCCGCCGAAGCTGCACAGCGGCCAGGAATTCGGGTCCGGCGGATACCACAGCCCGCGGGCGTCGGCGTGTTCCTTCACCGCCGCCAGCCCGGCGCTGGCGGGCGCCGACAGCGTGAGGTTCGCGGTGTTCACGGTGATGCCGCCCGGCCAATCGGAGAGATCGACGACGACGCTGCGGGCATCGGGCACGCAGCCGCCGGCCTTGCCGCTGCCGGCGCCGCGCGGCACCAGGGTGAAGCCTTCATCGCTGGCGCGCCGCACCAGTTCGCGCAGCGCTTCGCGGCAGCGTGGCTTCACCACGGCGAGTGGCTCGGGCCCGCGCACGTGGGATTCGTCGTGGCGGTAGCCGGCGGTCTGCGCGGGGTCGCGCAGCACGCGGGTGTCGGGCAGGGCGTCGAGCCAGTCCATGCCCGCAGTGTAGGCGGCGGCGCGCCGTTCGGGCGGGCCGCCGCTTTGGAACTCAGCCCTTGGCGTCGGCGGCTTCGCCGGCTTCGCGCTTCGCCTTCTGCTCCGCCTGGATCCGCGCGATCACGGCCTCGGCCTTGCGGGCGCCCCATGCCTGGCCGATCGCCACCGACTCCTGCATCAGCGCCGGTGTCTTGGCCAGCATGCTGCGGCCCGAGGGCGTCTCGTAGAACGCGAGCATGTCCTTGAGCTCCTGTTCGGTGAAGGTGCGGGCGTAGAGCGCCGCGATCTCGCCTTCCATGTCGCGCATGTCGAGGCTGCCGAAGATCTCGTCGATGATCGGGTGCATCTCCGCCGGCACTTGCTGCCTGAAGCTCTGCGCCATCTGGCCGGCGATCTGATTGCCGATCTCGATGGCGCCGGTGGTACGCATCAGTTCGGCGACGAGCGCCTGCTTGGCGGGGTCGATGGCGGGCGCCTCGGTCGCTGGCGCGGCGACGGGCGTTTCGGTGGCCGTGGTGGCGAAACCGAGGGCGGGGAGGGTGGCCAGCGCGAGGGCGAGGGCGGTGCGGCGGAAGGACGTCATGCCTTGGAGCTCCTGTTGGGGGAGCCTGAAGTCTAGCCCGTGGCCAGCATGCTCCGCACCGCGGCCTCGTCGATGCCAGTGGCGACGAAGGCTTGGCCGACGCCGCGCCAGAGGATCAATCGCAGCGTGCCGCTTAGGTTCTTCTTGTCGAGCCGCATCCGCGCGAGCAGCGCATCGGGATCGAGGCCTTCCGGCACGGCCGTGGGCAGGCCGAGCGCGTCGAGGGCGGCGACCAGTCGCTCCGTGTCCTGTGCGGGAGCGAGACCAAGTTCAGCGCTCAGTCGCGCCGCCAGCACCATGCCGACGGCCACCGCTTCCCCGTGCACGAGGCCGCCGAAACCCTGCTCGGCCTCGATGGCGTGGCCGAAGGTGTGGCCGAGGTTCAGCAGCATGCGTTCGCCGGTTTCGGTCTCATCGCGGGCGACGATGCCGGCCTTGTGCGCGCAGCTGGTGGCGATGGCGTGGGCCAGCGCATCGGCGTCGCGATCCAGCAGGGCTTGCGCGTTCGCCTGCACCCAGTCGAAGAACGCGGCATCGCCGAGCGCGCCGTACTTGATCACTTCGGCGAGGCCCGCGCGCAGCTCGCGATCCGGCAGCGTCGCCAACGTAGCGGTGTCGGCGATCACCGCCGAAGGCTGGTGGAAGGCGCCGACGAGGTTCTTGCCCTCGGGCAGGTCGACGGCGGTCTTGCCGCCTACCGAGGAATCGACCATCGCGAGCAGGGTGGTCGGCAGTTGGACGAAGCGCACGCCACGCATCCAGCAGGCCGCGGCGAAACCGGTCATGTCGCCGATGACGCCGCCGCCGAGGGCGATGAGGGTCGCGTCGCGGCTGGCCCCGAGGGCGGCCAGCGCCGACATCAGTTCGCCGAAGCGCGCCAGCGTTTTCTCCTGTTCGCCCGGCGGTAGCACGTGGCTGGCGACGCGCTTTCCGGCGAAGGCAGCCTCGACCTGCGCCAAGTAATGCGGCGCGACGTTCGCATCGCTGACGATGAGTACATGACGGCCCGGGACGAGTGCTGCGAGGCGCGGTGCGTCGTCGAGCAGCCCGGGGCCAATGTGGATCGGGTAGCGGCGTGCGCCGAGTTCGACATCGACCGTGCGCATCACGCGGCCCTCGCCCGCAGCCAACGGTCTCGCAATTGAGGCACCAGCTTTTCGCAGGCCTGCGAGGGCGTCAGTCCGCTGGAGTCGAAGCGCAAGTCGGCCACTTCGTCGTAAAGCGGCGCGCGCGTGGCGGCCATCGTGCGAAGCACGTCTTCGCGGTCGGGCCGTTGCAGCAGTGGGCGAACGCGGTCGTTGGCGAGGCGCTTGAGCTGCTCCTCGACCGACACCGCGAGGTGCAGCACGTAGCCGCGTTCGCGCATCAGGCGCCGGCTCTCCTCGCGCAGCACGGCGCCGCCGCCGGTGGCGACCAGCTTGTCCTCGCCATCGAGTTCGATCGCCAGCTGACGCGCCTCGCGCTCGCGGAAGCCCGCCTCGCCTTCGCGTTCGAAGATATCGGCCACGCGCACGCCGGTGGCCGCCTCGATGGCGTGGTCGAGGTCGACGAAGGCCAAGCCGAAGCGCTCGGCGAGGCGCTTGCCGATGGAGGTCTTGCCGGCGCCCATGGGGCCGACGAGCACGAGGTTCACCGCGGGATTCATTCGCGAACGGTAGCATCGGCCTCCCGCCAATTCATCGCCGAGCGATCACATCCGCATGCCTGCCCTGCATGACACCCGCCGCAGCCTGCTGATCGCCGGTGCGGGCGACACCGGCTCGCGTCTTGCCGCCCTGGCGGCCGCGAATGGGTTCGACGCGCTCGCGCTGCGCCGCCGGGATGTATCGATGGGGCCCGGCATCCGCGCCCTGCGCGCCGACCTGCGCAGCGGCGAGGGCTTCGCGGCGATCCCCAAGCGGCTGGACGCCTTGGTGTTCTGCGCCGCGCCCGACGAGCGCACCGAGGCTGCCTATCGCACGCTGTATCGCGACGGCCTGCGGCGCCTGCTGGATCGCGGCGAGATCGCTCGCGTGCTGTTCGTGAGCAGCACGGCCGTCTACGCCGAGGATGCCGGCGGCGTGGTCGACGAGGGCACGCCCGCCGACGCCACCGCCTTCAACGGCCGCGTGTTGATCGAGGCCGAGCGTGAACTCGATGCCCATCCAGACGCCGCGGCCTTCCGCGCCTCGGGCATCTATGGCCCGGGCCGCGAGCGGATGTGGAACCGCGCTCGCCGGGACGAACCCGGCGAGCCGCGCTGGACCAACCGCATCCATGTCGAGGACGTCGCCGGCGCGCTGCTGCATCTGCTTCAACCGCCGCGCATCGCCCGTGTTTACTGCGGTAACGACGACGCCCCGGCGCTCGAGCACGAGGTGGTCGATGGCCTGCGCGCGCGCCTCGGCCTGCCGGCGCTGGGTGCTGCTGACGGACCCACGACCGGCAAGCGGGTGTCGAACGCGCGGCTGCGCGGCAGCGGCTGGCAGCCTCGCTACCCCACGTGGCGCGAGGGCTACGCCACGCCCCCCGCCTGATCGGCGATGCTCGCGATGCCTTCGCGCCGCGCTCCCCAGACTCCGCGGTGCCCCTGGCCCGCCTTTACCGGAACTTCCCCATGCTCCCACCCCGCGACGATCTGCACTTCTGGCTCTACGACTGGCTGAAGGCCGACACCTTGGCCGCGATGCCGGCGTTCGCCCATGTCGACCGCGAGACCGGCGTCGCCATGCTCGATGCCGCGCTGGATCTCGCCGCATCGCATTTCCTGCCGCACGCCGCCGCGTCCGACCAGAATCCGCCGAAGCTCGTTGACGGCAAGGTCGAACTGATGACCGCCATCGCCGAAGCGCTCGCGGCCTATCGCGAAGCGGGCTTCTTCGGCATGGAGGCGCCAGCGGAGGAGGGCGGCCTCGGCCTGCCCTACACTTTCGTCGCCGCGCTGGGTGGGCTCTTCAGTTGCGCCAACGTCGCGACCAATGGCTACGCCTTCCTGACCCAGGCCGCGGCCAACCTGATCCGTGAAGTGGGCAGCGAGGACCAGAAGCGCCGCTTCCTGCCGGCCATGAACGAGGGCCGCTGGTTCGGCACGATGTGCCTCTCCGAGCCGCAGGCCGGTTCCTCGCTGGCTGATCTGCGCTGCGTCGCCGAACCGCTGCCCGACGGCCGCTACGCCATCCGCGGCAACAAGATGTGGATCAGCAGCGGCGACCACGAGATCGCCGAGAACATCGTCCATCTCGTGCTGGCCAAGATCCCGGGCGGCCCGGCGGGCACCAAGGGCATCTCGCTGTTCATCGTTCCGCGCCGTCACGTCGATGCCGAGGGCAAGGCCGGCGCGCGCAACGGCGTGCGCCTCATCGGCCTGAACCACAAGCTCGGCACGCACGGGCAGGTGAACTGCCTGCTCGGCTTCGGCGAGGAGGAACCCGCCATCGGCGAACTCGTCGGTTCCCCGCACGACGGCCTGCGCGGCATGTTCGTGATGATGAACGAGGCGCGGATTGGCGTAGGCATCGGCGCGGCCATGACCGGCTACGGCGGCTACCGCGCGGCACTCACCTACGCGAAGGAGCGCCGGCAGGGCCGCAAGCCCGGCGAGCGCGACGCCACCACGCCAATGGTGCCGATCATCGAGCACGCCGACGTGCGCCGCATGCTGCTGAAGGCCAAGAGCTTCGCGGAGGGCGGCCTCGCACTGTGCCTGTACGCCGGGCGCCTCGTCGACGAGGCTAAGCACGGCAGCGATGCGGAAGCGCAGGCGCTGGTCGATCTGCTCACCCCGATCGTCAAGGCCTGGCCCTCGGACTACGGACAGGAGGCGAACTCGCTGGCCATCCAGGTGCACGGTGGCGCCGGCTACACCCGCGACTTCCCGGTCGAGCGCCTGTGGCGCGAGAACCGCATCAACGCCATCCACGAAGGCACCAACGGCATTCAGGCGATGGACCTTCTCGGCCGCAAGCTGTTGGGTGATGGTGGCAAGGCCTTCGGCCTGCTGTCGAAGCGCGTGGAGGCGACGCTCGCCGCCGCGCGCGACGACGCCTCGCTCGCGCCCTTGGCCGACACACTGGCGGCACGCTGGAACGCGCTCGGGCCGGCGGTGTTGAAGGCCGGCAAGGTCGCCGCGACCGACCTCGAACTCGCGCTCGCGAACGCCTACCTGCTGCTCGACGCGATGGGCCACGCGGTGGTGGCTTGGCTGTGGCTCGACCAGGCCTTGGCTGCGAAGCGCGCGCTGGCGAACGGCGACGTGCGTCGCGCGATGCTCGAAGGCAAGGTCGCCGCGGCGCGCTACTTCATCGATTGGGAACTGCCGACCAAGGACGCGGTGCTGGCACGTTTCGCCAGCGTCGATCCGCTGTGCCGAGATCTCGATCCGGCGGTGCTCTGAGGACTACAGCGCCGTCGCCCCGAAGGTGTCGCAGTCGTTCGGCTGGCCGCCCTCGAAGCCACGGGTGAACCAGCGCACGCGCTGTTCGCTGGTGCCGTGCGAGAAGCTGTCCGGCACCACGACGCCGCGCGCCTGCCGCTGCAATGCATCGTCGCCGATGGCGGTGGCGGTGTTGAGTGCCTCTTCGATGTCGCCCGGCTCCAGCCACTGGTGCCGCGCCTGCGCGTGGTGTGCCCAGACGCCGGCGTAGCAGTCGGCCTGCAGTTCCTGCCGCACCAGCAGGCCGCCATCGCCCTCGACGTTCTCGCCGCGGCGCCGCGCGGCGTTCACCCGTGCCGACACGCCGGTGATCGTCTGGATGTGGTGGCCGACCTCGTGCGCGATCACGTAGGCCTCGGCGAAATCCCCGCCGCCGCCGAGCCGGGCCTGCATCTCCTTGAAGAAATCCAGGTCGATGTACACCTGCCGGTCGCCCGGGCAGTAGAACGGCCCGACCGCCGACGTCGCCTGCCCGCAGGCGCTTTGCACCGCGCCGCTGAAGAGCACGAGCCTTGGCGCGGGATAGGACTGGCCGTTCTGCTGGAACACCGCGCCCCACACGTCTTCGGTGTCGCCGAGAATGCTGGCGACGAAGGCGCGCTGCGGGTCCTCCGGAAGGGTCGCGGGGCCGTTCGCCGCGTCGGGGTCCGATGGGCGTTCCGGCGCGGATTGCGCAGGCAAGTCGCCTTGCTGCTGGTTGAGGAGCCCGAGCATTTCTATCGGGCTGATGCCCAGCATCCAGCCAATCAGCACGACCGCGATGAGGCCGCCGATGCCGAGGCCGCCGCCACGCACGGGAAGTCGGCCACCGCCGCGCCAGCCGCTGCCGCGGCGATCCTCGACGTTCTGGCTCTGCCGCGCGCGCTGCCACTTCATGGGGGGCTCCTCAGGGGTAGAGCATCCGCTTGGTCCAGCGGCCGTCCACGCGAGCATAGCGCTGGCGCTCATGCAGTCGGTACTTCGCGCCGTACCAGAGCTCGATCATCTCCGGCACCACGCGGAAGCCCGACCAGTGCGGCGGGCGCGGCACCGGGCCGCCGTCGAACTTCGCGGTGAATTCGGCGATGCGCGCTTCGAAGGTCTCGCGCGAATCCAGCGTCTGCGACTGCAGTGAGGCCCAGGCGCCGATCTGGCTCTCGCGCGGGCGGCTGGCGAAGTAGGCGTCGGCTTCGGCGGCCGTGACCGGCTCGACCGTGCCTTCGATCTTGGCCTGCACCTGCTCGCGCAGCGTCTTCCACAGGAACAGCAGGGCGGCCTGCGGGTTCGCCGCGAGCTGGCGGCCCTTGCGCGAATCGAAGTTGGTGTAGAAGACGAAGCCCTGTTCGTCGACATGCTTCAGCAGCACCGTGCGCGCGGAAGGACGACCCTTCGTATCGGCAGTGGCCAGCGTCATCGCGGTGGGGTCGGGGTCGCCGGCCGCGCCGGCTTCGGCCAGCAGCGCCTTGAAGGTGTCGATGGCTTCGGCGAGCAGGGGGTCGGTCACGGCGTTTCCTCGGGGACGATGGTGGGCCGCGCTATTCTCGCCGGCCCCGCGCGATGCGCGCATGACCTCGCTCAATCCCCTGCATGGCCGTGCTGAAACCCGTCGGAACCGGCTACCCCGACGCCTTCGTGGCGACGGTCCTCGAGCGCGCGCTGGCCTTGCCGGGCCCCTGCCGCGTGTTCGGCATCACCGGCCTGCAGGGCACGGGGAAATCGACGCTGTCGGCGCAGGTGGCGGCCTTGGCCGAAGCCCGCGGCCTGCGCCCCGTGGTGCTCTCGATCGACGACCTCTACCTGGACCAGCCGGAACGCCAGCGGCTCGGACGCGAGGTGCATCCGCTGCTGGCCACGCGCGGCGCGCCGGGTTCGCACGACCTCGCTCTCGGGCGCGCCACCGTCGACGCGCTGCGCGCGGGCCGCGCGCGGCTGCCGGCCTTCGACAAGATCAGCGACCGGCGCTTGCCCGAATCCGATTGGGCGCGCATCGACGGCGTGCCGGACCTCGTGCTCTTCGAGGGCTGGTTCCACAAAGTGCCGCCGCAGGCCGAAGCCGATCTGGCTGCGCCGATCAATGCGCTGGAGCGCGACGAAGACGCGGGTGGCACGTGGCGCCGTTGGTGCAATGCGGCTCTCGCCGACTACGCGCCGCTTTGGGCGGAGCTGGGCGCGCTGCTGTTCCTGCAGGGGCCGGGTTTCGAACAGGTGCCGGAGTGGCGTTGGCAACAGGAAGTCACGCTGGCTGCGGCGAACCCGGGCCGACGCACGATGACGCAGGCCGAGATCGAGCGCTTCGTACTGTTCTTCGAGCGCGTGTCACGCCAAGCCTTGGCGACCTTGCCCCGCATCGCCGACTGGACGGTGCGTGTGGATGCCCGGCGGCACGTGATTGAAAGGGTGCCCGGCGCGGAATCCTGATCCGCAGGGCCCCCATGCGGGGACGAGGCCGCATGGGGGCCGCTGCGGGCCAAGACGTTCCAAGGTTCAGTGCGGTGCGTGGGCCTGCCAGCGGCGACGCGACCCCGGCCGCGGCTCGTGCCGCTGCAGGCCGAGCGCGAATAGCCCCGCACCCACCATCGCGAAGCCGAGCCAGAAGGGCACGCTGAGCACCCAGGCGAACAGGCCGCCGAAAACCGCGCAGAGCGAAAGCGCGAACAGCAGGGTGGCGAGGTCTGGCGTGCGGACGAGGTGCATGGGGGTACTCCGGTGGCGTGCAGCGCGGTAGCGGATGGAAGAACAACGAAGCGGGAGCGGGGCGGTACGATTCAGCCGCGGCGCACGAGGCCGCAGTACAGGCCCTCGATGGCGAAATCGGCCTGTTCGGGGACTTCGATCGGGGCGTAGTTCGGGTTGCGAGGCATCAGCAGCACGCGGCCCTTGCCGCGCTTGAGGCGCTTCACCGTGACCTCGCCGTCGATGCGCGCGACGACGATCTGGTTGTTGTCGGCGTCCGGCGTGCGGCGCACGGCGATCAAGTCGCCATCGAAGATGCCGTCATCGACCATCGAGTCGCCCTTCACCCGCAGCAGGTAGTCGGGCTGCGGGAAGAACAGCGCGCGGTCGAGCAGCATCTGGCCTTCGTAATCGGCCTGCGGGTCGATCGGCCGGCCGGCGGCGACGCGACCGAGCAAGGGCAGGGTGAGCAGCTGCGGTGCATTCGCTGCGGTTCCGCCGCCGAAGCCCGCCGGGCCCACCGAAGCGGCGAGCGGCTCGCCGTCCTCGTCGAGCAGGCGGATGCCGCGTGCGCCGGGCACCAGCTCGATCACGCCCTTGGCCGCCAGCGCCTGCAGGTGGTCCTGCGCGCTACGGGCCTGGCGGAAGCCGAAGGCCTGGGCGATCTCGGCGAGCGTCGGGGGGCGGCCTTCCGCCGCGATGTGCTCGCGGAGGAAGTCGAGGATGGCCTGCTGGCGGTCGGTGAGCGTCATGCCACAAATTTGTGTGGTTCTTTGTCGGAATGCAAGAGGCGCGATGTGAAGGCCGGTATCGGCGGGCGGCGCGGTACCGGCCGGGAGGCATTCCCGCATGGCCCGTTCTCACGGACTGCGACAGCCGCCCGTTCACGACGCGGGCACGCGATCCGCACGTGCCCTGCATCGCGCGGCCGTCACTCTTTGGCCTTGCTCCTGTGGGTTCCATCTGATGCCGTTTCGCACGATTTTCCCGCTGCTCGCCACGTTGCTGCTCGCGGCCTGCGCTTCCGCGCCGAAGCCGGTCGGCACGGGCATCCGCACAGAGCAGCCGATGGCGGTGACGAAGGACGAGGCCTACGCGAAGACCGAGCGCTTCGTCGATCCCGAGGCCGTGCTCGCCGCCAGCAGCGTCGGGCTGCCGCGTGTGCGCATCGCCGACGGCGCGGTGGGCGAGGGCATCACGCCCGAGCAGGCCGCGCTGGTGGCCAATCGCGCGGCGCGCGATACCTGCGTGCAGCTGGCGCGGCGCTATCGCATCGATCCCGAGTCGCCGGACCTCGACATCGAGATCGTCGTGACGGCCATCGCCCCCACCTCGTCTGGCGCGGCGGGGGCTTCCGCATTGCTCGGCGTGTTCGTGCCCGGCCCGTTCCGCCTGCCCGCCGGGTTGGGGGGCTTCGCCGCCGATGGCGCCGTGCGTGCCGGTCTCGCGGATGTCGCGGTGCTGCGATGGGCTGAAGGCGCTGGCGCCATCACCGAGGACGCCAAGGTGTCGCGCGTCGGCGACGCCTACCAACTCGCCGGTGATTTCGCCGACGACCTCGCCAAGGCCTTGAACGACCCGTCGGGCGCGCAGGGAGACACGCGCGTGCTGCTCGAGGTCAGCGAACGCGAGGCCGGTGAAGCACGCTGCTGGGCCCGGTTTGGCCGGGCCAGCGTGGCCGGGCGCGGCGTGTCGATCCTGCTGCCGTTGTCGCCCGAGTCGATCGACGCCGGCGCCCCGGAACAGGGCGCCGATCCACTCAAGGCAGGGTGAATCGCACCGGCACGCGGGCGTAGGCCGGCACGGCGATGCCGTTCCGCAGCGAGGGTTCGAACACCCAGCGACGCAGCACGTGCTCGCGGGCGGCGCGGTCCAGCATCCCATGCCCGCTGCTCCGCGTGATCGTCACCGTTTCCGGGCGGCCGTCGATGCCGACCAGGATCAGCAGTTCGACTTCGCCCTCGAGGCGCCGCGACAGTGCCGACGGCGGGTAGCGCGGCGGCGTGCCTGAGCGCAGCTGCAGGCTTTCCTCCGCGGGCCCGCTGTCGATGCCGGTCGTCTCGCCGCTCGTGTCTGGCGCAACCGTGTCCAGCAGCGAAGGCATGTCGGTGGTGGGCGCGATCACGGCCTCCGGCACCGGCACGGGAACCACAGGTGTCGGCAGCGGCACGGACCGGGGCGGCGTGATGCTGCGAACCACGAGCCTCGGCGGTGGCGGGGCGATGGGCGGCGGGGGCGGTGGCGGCAGGAAATCCGCCCGCACGACGGTCGGCTCGGGCATTTCGACGTCGGGCGCGGCGATGGGCATGGCCAGCATCGCGGCGAGGCTCAGGTGCAGCGTCACGGCGGCGGCGATGGCGGCGCTGCGCGGCAGGCTGAAGCCAGTGGGCAGGGCGGAGGTCGGGACGGATGGTGCGGTTCGCATGGCGGGCTCCTGGGTGGGGCCACGCTTCCAACGCATGACGCCGCGCGACGGGGTTGGGGGCTACCATCAAGGCATGGTCGTTTCCTTTCGCCGCCTCGCGCCGTTCCTGATCACCGTCGCACTCGCCACGGCGCTGGCCGGCTGCACGCGCGGTGGCGAGTCGTCCGATGCCCCGGCCGATGCGCCCGCCGAAGGGGGGCTCGCGGCCCTGCCGGAGTATTTCGAAGGAGCATGGGCTGGCGTGCTGCCCTGCGCCGACTGCGAGGGCATCGATGTCGTGCTCGAACTGCAGCGCGAGTCCGGTGCCGCGGGTCGTTACCGTCTTGTCGAAACCTACCTCGGTGCCGTCGATGCAGTGGGTTTCGAGATCGCGGGCGAGTGGCGCGAGGAGGACTGCGGCGTCGGCGAGGTCGCCGGCAGCTGCCTCGTGCTGCTCGAATCCGGCCAGCGCTGGTTCCGCCACGCCGACGGTTCGCTGCAGGCGGTGGATGCCGAGGGCCGTGCCCTCGACTCCGAGGATGCCCGGCTGCAGCGGTCATGACGGCGCTCCTTTCCCACCATGGCGGCTGCCACTGTGGTGCCGTGCGCTTCGAGGTGGAGGCGCCGGCCGACCTGGTCGTGCAGGACTGCAACTGCTCGATCTGCAGCAAGGCCGGTTTCCTGCACCTGATCGTCCCGGCAGCGCGCTTCCGCCTGCTCTCGGGTGAGGATCGGCTGGTCGACTACCTCTGGAACAGCGGCGTGGCGCGCCATCGCTTCTGCGGTGTGTGCGGCATCAAGAGCTTCTACGTGCCGCGCAGCAATCCCGACGGCATCGACGTCAACGTGCGCTGCCTCGACGAGGGCACGATCGCATCGATCACCGTGGAGCCCTTCGACGGCCGCAACTGGGAAGCCAACGCCGATGCGTTGGCCCACCTCTCGCGCTGAGGCGAGGCGCGGGGCGCGGCAACCCCTGTCGCCGCGGCCCCCCGACCGGTAGGCTCCGCCGACGCCTCGGGAGGGATCGCTCCAATGCTGCAGATGCAACAACGGCTCTCGCTGCCGTTCCTCGTGCTGCTCGGCCTGCCGTCGACGGCGATGGGCTTCGCGCTCGCCGTGCAGATTTCCGCGCTGAGCTGGCTGCTTCGCACCAAGTACGACCTCGACATCCACGAGATCGGCATCGTCTGGGCCGCCGGTCCGCTGGCCGGCATCCTCGGCCAAGTGCTGATCGGCATCGTCAGCGACAAGGTGTGGTTCTGGGGCGGCCGGCGCCGGCCCTTCATCCTCGTGGGCGGCCTGCTCACCGCGCTGTCGCTGATGGCCTTGCCCTCCATCGGCCTGATCGACGAAGTGCTCGGCCTCGACGCGATCCTCGGCGTGGCCATCGCCGTCGCGCTGGCGCTCGACCTCTCGATCAACGTCAGCTTCAACCCGACCCGCTCGCTGATCGCCGACGTCACCCCCGAAGGCCCGCAGCGCACCGCGGCCTACACCTGGATGCAGACGGTCTCCGGCACCTTCGGCGTGCTGGCCTACGCCGTCGGCGCGATCTTCGGCAACGTCGCCCTCATCTACTTCGGCACCTTGCTGGTCCTGCTGTTCTCGCTGGTGCCGCCGATGCTGATTGCCGAGCCGCGCGCGCTGGCCGGCGCCGAGGCGGAAGCCGCGGACGCCCGAGCGCCGAAGCTCGGTCTTGGCACCGTGTTGCTGCTGATGCGCCCGCTGTGGCCCTTCGCGATCTACGCGGTGGTGGCCATGGGCCTGAAGCTCACCGGCAATGCCAGCCACTCGATGTGGATCGAAGTGGGATTCGCCGCGCTGGCTGTCGGTTTCCTCGTGCATGCCCTGATGGAGCCGCAGCCCGCACCGAACACGGCGCGCGAGGACCTGCCGGCCTTCCGCAAGGTGCTGGCCGCGCATGCGCTGTCGTGGATCGGCGTGCAGACGATGTTCGTTTACATGATCGCCTTCGTGCAGCAGCGCTTCCCCGGGCTCGACGATGACGGCACGGGCCGCCTGATGTCGACGGCCTTCCTCGTGCTCAACGCCGTGGGTGCGCTGGTGCCCGCCCTGCTGCTGAACCCGCTCGCGCGGCGTTTCGGCGAGGTGCACGTGCACGCCGCCAGCCTTGCCTTGATGGCGCTGGGTTTCGCCTTCGTCTACTTCGCGGGGCACAGCGCCACGGCCGTCTACGTGGGCATGGCGGTGATGGGCCTCGGTTGGGGCGCCATCGTCAGCCTGCCGTTCGCGATCTTCTCGCAGTGCGTGGCCCCGGCCCGCATCGGCCTGTACATGGGCGTGTTCAACCTCAGCGTGGTGCTGCCGCAGCTGGCCGTCAGCCTCGGCGTCGGCATGCTGATCGAGCACCTGCCGGACAAGGGCAGCGTGTTCCTGGTCGGCGCGGCCACCGCCGCCCTGTCGGCAATTGCCTGGATGGCGGTGAAGCGCGTGCCGTTGGCCGGTGCGCCGGCTGGCGCGAGCACGTCCGTGATGCCGTCCTCCGGCGGGCACTGAGGCGCTCACCTTCGTGCGAGGCCCCCGCCGCATCGTCTGCTTGGTCGAGGAACCGACCGAGGTGCTCTACGCCCTCGGTGAGGACTCGCGGATCGTCGGCATCAGCGGCTTCACCGTGCGCCCGCCGCGGGCCCGCAAGGAAAAGCCGAAGGTCAGTGCGTTCACCAGCGCGAAGGTCGACCAGATCCTCGCGCTGAAGCCCGATCTCGCCATCGGCTTCTCCGACATCCAGGCCGACATCGCCGCCGAGCTCGTGCGCCGCGGCGTCGAGGTGTGGATCAGCAACCACCGTTCGGTGGCCGGCATCCTCGATTACGTGCGCCGCCTCGGCGCGATGGTCGGGGCGGCGGCCAAGGCCGAGGCCTACGCCGACGCGCTGGAGCGCGGTGTCGAGGCGGTGGCCGCGAAGGCCGCGGCCTTCCCGGTGCGGCCGCGCGTGTACTTCGAAGAATGGGACGAGCCGCGCATCAGCGGCATCCAGTGGGTGGCGGAGCTGGTGCGGATCGCCGGCGGCGACGACATCTTCCCGGAGATTGCGACCGAATCGCTCGCCAAGCAGCGGATCCTTGCGAACGACAGCGAGATCCTCCGGCGCGACCCGCAGGTCGTGTTCGGCTCGTGGTGTGGCAAGAAGTTCCAGCCCGGCACCGTCGCTGCGCGCCCGGGTTGGGCGGGCGTCTCGGCCGTGCGCGACGGCCGGCTGTTCGAGATCAAGTCGCCGGTGATCCTGCAGCCCGGGCCGGCGGCGTTGACGGATGGGCTGGCGGAAATGCACGCGCACATCACCCGCTGGGTGGCGGCGCGGGGCTGATCCGCCCCAGACTTCGCGCATGACGTCTTCCGATACCCATCCGCCCGTCACCGGCTCGCGCCTCTCGGTCGCGCCGATGATGGATTGGACCGACACCCACTGCCGCAGCTTCCATCGCGTGCTGTCGCCGGGCGTGCTGCTCTACACCGAGATGGTCCACGCGCAGGCGGTGATCCACGGTGACCGGGCGCGCCTGCTCGGCTTCGATGCCAGCGAGCACCCCGTCGCGCTGCAGCTGGGCGGCAGCGACCCGGCGGCGCTGGCCGAGGCCAGCCGCATCGGCGCCGACTGGGGCTACGACGAGATCAACCTCAACGTGGGATGCCCCTCGGACCGCGTGCAGGCCGGCCGCTTCGGCGCCTGCCTGATGAAGGAGCCGCCGCTGGTCGCCGAGTGCATTGCGGCCATGCAAGGCGCGGTGCGGGTGCCGGTCACGGTGAAATGCCGGCTCGGCGTCGACGAGGTGGAGGACTACGACGTCTTCCTGTCCTTCATCGACGCGGTGGCCGCCAACGGCTGCCGGCGCTTCATCGTCCATGCCCGCAAGGCCTGGCTGCAGGGCCTCTCGCCGAAGGAGAACCGCGAGATCCCGCCGCTGCGCTACGACTGGGTGCATCGCCTGAAGCGCGAGCGGCCGGAGCTGATCGTCAGCATCAACGGCGGCCTGCGTGAGCTCGATGACGTACAGGCGCAGTTGGCCCACGTGGACGGGGTGATGATCGGCCGCGCCGCGTACCACGAGCCCTACCGCCTGCATGAGTACGCCGTCGCGCTCGAAGGCGAGGCGCCGCGAAGCCGCGAAGCCCTGCTGCGCGCCTGGTTCCCCTACGTCGAGTTGAAGCTCACCCGCGGCGTTGCGTTGAAACACCTCACGCGCCACATCCTCGGCCTGTTCCACGCGCAGCCCGGCGGCCGCGCCTTCCGGCAGGTGCTGAGCGAAGGTGCGCCCAAGGCCGGCGCGGGTCTCGATCTGCTCGAACGCGCGCTCGCCGTCACCCGCAGCCACGAGGCCGCCGCATGATCACCCGCGACCCCGCGCGTTTCTTCGCCTTCGCCGCGCACGCCGCCCCGAATCCGGCGCGGGCCACGCCGAAGGCGGTCTTCCTCGTCGCGCCGGAGGGCATGTCGCTGGCCGCCGAGTCGGCGCAGGACAACAGCTACATGGCCATGGCCGACCGCATCGACGCCGCGGCTGCCCTGGCCGAGCACCGCGCGCTGGCCAAGGCGCTGTCGGCCCACGTGCCGGTCATCACCTTCCCGGGCGATGCCGCCACGCCGGATGCCGTATTCCCGAACAACGTCTTCGCCACCGCGCCCGGCCGCCTCGTGATCGGCCACATGAAGCACGCCGTCCGCCAGCGCGAAGCCACGCGCGCCGACATCCGCGGCTTCTTCACCGAAGCCCTGGGCCGGCGCGAGATCGACCTCTCGCGCCAGCCGGGCATCGCGGAACTCACCGGTTCGCTGGTGATCGACCGCGCCCGCAACATCGGCTACTGCGGACTCTCCGAGCGCTGTGACGAGACCGGCGCCGCCGCCATGCACGCCGCCTTCGGCCTCGACGCCACCCTGATCTTCGATCTCGCGCCGGGGGAGTACCACACGAACGTCCTGCTGCAGATCTATGCCGGGCGCCTCGCCGTGGCCTGCCCGGACGGCTTCGCCGACCCGGCCGTGGCGCGCGCCATCCTCGAATTCCATGCGCCGCATGCGCTGGCGCTCGACGAGCGCGCGCGGCAGGCCTACGCCGGCAACGGCATCGCCGTCTCGGGCGATGCCGCCTTCCTCAGCGCCCGGGCCGTGGACGCGCTGTCGGCCGCCGAGCGCGCCGCCTTTGCTCGCGCCGGCTTCACCCTGCATGCCGTGCCCCTGCCGGAAATCGAGAAAGCCGGTGGTTCGCTGCGCTGCTGCATCGGCGAGATCTTCTGAACCGCCGTTGCGCGGCAATCCGGGGTTAAGAGGCAATTCACCCCCCCGCAACCAGACTTCGCCGCATCGCTGGCCCCTGCCGCGCCTGCCCCGCTATCCTCCGCCCATGATCCTTCGCCGCCCACTGTCGCTCGTCGTCGTCCTGGCCCTCGCGGCCGGATCGGCGTATGCGCAGCAGGACGCGCCGCCGCCGCCGGCCTTCGATCCCCCGTCGCCGCCGCCAGACGAGATGCGTCGGTCGGAGTTGCCGGAATCGGTGCTCCGCGCGGAGCGCCAGACCGGTGGCGAGGTGCTGCGCGCCGAGTCCATGCAGCGCGACGGCCGCGAGGTCTACCGTCTCAAGGTGCTGACGCCCGACGGCCGCGTGCGGATCATGCGCGACGACCCGCACGAGCGCCGCCGCGAGGCCTGGCGCGAGGCGCGGGCCGATGCCCTGCGGGATCCCTTCGCCGAACCGGACCTCGGCTCTGGAAGCCCGGCCATCGACGCGGATCGCGCTGCCCTGCCGCGCGAAGACCGTTTCCGCGATCGCCGCGAGGAACGCTTTGAACGCTTCGAGGCGCCGCCGCCGGCCGACCTCGACGTGCCCGAAACCCTGCCGCCCGTCGAACGCGGCGACCGTGACTGATCACCGGCCCTGAGCGCCGGCTTGCCCAAGGAGAGTCCATGCGCATCCTGCTGGTCGAAGACGAAGCCCCGCTGCGTGAAACCCTCGCGGCCCGACTGAAGCGCGAAGGCTTCGCCGTGGACGCCGCCGGCGACGGCGAAGAGGGCCTCTACAACGGCCGCGAAGTGCCGTTCGACATGGCGATCATCGACCTCGGCCTGCCGAAGATGTCGGGCATGGACCTCGTCCGCGCGCTGCGCGCCGAGGGCAAGAAGTTCCCGATCCTGATCCTGACCGCCCGCTCCTCGTGGCAGGACAAGGTGGAAGGCTTGAAGTCCGGTGCCGACGACTACCTCGTCAAGCCCTTCCACGTGGAAGAGCTGCTGGCGCGCATCAACGCCCTGCTGCGCCGCGCCGCCGGCTGGAGCAAACCCTCGCTCGAGTGCGGCCCGGTCAAGCTCGACCTCTCGGCGCAGACGGTCACCGTCGGCGGCAGTTCGGTCGACCTGACGAGCTACGAGTACAAGGTGCTGGAGTACCTGATGCTGCATGCGGGCGAGCTGGTCTCGAAGGCCGACCTCACCGAGCACATCTACCAGCAGGATTTCGACCGCGACTCGAACGTGCTCGAAGTGTTCATCGGCCGCCTGCGCAAGAAGCTCGATCCGGACGGCGAGCTGAAGCCGATCGAGACCGTGCGCGGCCGCGGTTACCGCTTCGCGATCCCGCGCAACGAGTAAGCACGCTTGGGCGTGGTGCGCCGCCGCCTCTCGCTGCAGGCGCGCCAGTTGCTGGCCGCCGGCCTCGCGCTGGTGTCCTTCCTCGGCTTGACGGGTTACGCGCTCGACCGCGCTTTCACCGAGGCGGCGCTGAACAGCCAGCGCGAGCGGCTGGAGAACTTCGCCAAGGCCTATCTCAACGGCGCCGAGGTGCTGCGCTCCGGCGCCATCGTCATGCCGCAGGTGCCGCCGGACCCGCGTTTCGACCGGCCGGGCAGCGGCTTGTACGCCGGCGTCGTCGGCGAGGGCCTGCGTTGGGAATCGGCTTCCGCGCTGGGGCGCATCCTGCCGCCGCCGGAAACCGGCACCCCCGGCGCCGGGCGTTTCGATGGGCCTCTCGAGGCCACCGACTCCAGTGGCAATGCGCTCGCGGTCTACCGCTACTCGCTCACCACCATCTGGGAAACCGGCCGCGGCGACCTCGAGCTCACGCTCGCGCTTTACGAGGATGCCGGCTACGTCGCCGGGCAGGTCGGGGTCTTCCGCCGCACGCTGTGGGCTTGGCTGGGCGCGGCCGCCATCGTGCTCGCGCTGGTGCAGGCGCTGGCACTGCGCTGGAGCCTTCGGCCCGTCGCCGGCGTCGAGCGGGCGCTGGCCGACGTGCAGCAGGGCAGCGTCGCCCGGCTTGTCGACGAGCACCCGCGCGAGCTCCAGCCGCTGACGGAGAGCATCAATGCGTTGATCGACTCCGAGCGTCGCAACCTCGAGCAGGTGCGACGCACGCTCGGCGACCTCGCACATTCGCTGAAGACACCGCTCGCGGTGCTGCAGAGCCGCCTCGAGGCGGGCGCCACCGGTGACGAGCTGCGCGAGGACGTGCGCACGCAGGTGCAGCGCATGAACGACATCGTCGGTTACCAGCTTTCCCGGGCCGCGCGTTCGGGCCACGTGCTGTATGCCGCGCCGCTGAAGATCGAGGGGACCGCCGAGGAGATCGTGCTCGGCCTCGAGAAGATCTATGCGACGAAGGGCGTGCTGGCCGAGTTCGACATCGACGCGGCGGCGCGTTTCCACGGGGAGCTCGGCGACCTGCAGGAACTGCTCGGCAACCTGCTGGAGAACGCCTTCAAGTGGGCGAAGCGCCGGGTGGCGCTGCAGGTGACGACGCTGCCGGCTTTGCCGGGCAAGCGCGCCGGCGTGGAATTCGCAGTGGAGGACGACGGCCCCGGCATCGCCGAGGACCAGATCGACCGCGTTTTGCAGCGTGGTGTGCGCGGCGACGAACGCGTGCAGGGCCACGGCATCGGCCTGTCGATCGTCCAGGACATCGTCGCCGCCTACCAGGGCGTGCTGGCGGTGGAGCGCTCGACCGAGCTGGGTGGCGCGCGCTTCGTGGCGAGGTTCCCGCCGCAGGGGTGAGGTGTGGTCCGGCTCAGGCCGGCGTCGGATCGTCGTCGCGGCACAGCGCGGGCGCGGGCCCATAGAACCGCTCGAGGTGCGCCGCCACCGCCGGGAAGGCCGCGCGCAAGCGCTCCGGGTCGGTGAAGTGGTATTCGCTGCAGACGGCGAAGAACTCTTCGGGGGCTTCCGCGGCGTAGGGATCGATGGCCGGTTCGGCCTCGTCGTCGCCCGCCTCGTGGAGGGCATCGAGCTCGGCGTTCAGGGCCTCGAAGGCAGCGCCGAAATCGCGCGCCCATTCGCGCTGCCAATCGCGCGGCAGCGGCGGCGTGCCATCCATGACGCCATCCAGTGCGTCGAGCTTGTGCGCCATTTCGTGCACCACCAACTGGTAACCGGCCTCGGGCTCGGCGATCTCGGCGGCGAGGTCGGCCCAGCTCAGCACCATGGGCCCGTACTGCCAGCTTTCGCCTTCCCGGTCATCGAAGCCGCCTTCGACGACTTCGAGTTCGTCCATCTCGTGCGGTGCACCATGCCGTCCATGCTCCACCCGGAAGGCCCCGGGGTGGACGATCACTTCCGACCAGCCGCGAAGGCCGGTCTCGCCGATGCCCAGCAGGGGCAGACAGGCGTGTGCGGCCAAGGCCAGCCGGTCGCCGTCGTCGAGCCTCAGACCGTGGGCCGGGGAGATCGCCTTACGGTCGAGGAAACGGGCGGTCAGCCCACGCAGGCGGTCCTTGCGGAGCGGGTCGAGGCCTCGAACCAAGGGGGCACGGGCCAGCAGGGCGGCCCAGTGCGCGTCGTCGATCTCAGGGGGTGGCTTGCGCCAGCGTCGCCACCAGGCCCAGGGCATGCCGGTGCGCGGCGTGGGTCAGCGGAACATGCCCGGCAGCAGGCGGTTCCAGCGCGGCGTGGCGGTACGCACGCTGCCCGGGCTGCGCGCGCTGGCCGGACGGGCCGGCGCGGCCTCGGCATGCCGGGCCGGGGCGTCGGTCGGTGCCGCGGCTTCGGCGGCCGGCGCGGTGGCCGGCTTGGCGTCGCAGGCGCTCGCTGCTTCGGCGGCGGGCGCTTCCGCCACCGCTTCGGCGGCGACGCCGGCCATCGGCAGGGCGAGCAGGGCGAGCGACAGGAGGGCAGCGCGGATCATGGCGGTTTCCGTAGGGGGCAGGCCCGGAGAGAGATGCGGCACCGGGCAAACGCGTCGCAGGATCATACGCCGCCAGTGAAGGCCACGCATGGGAGCGCCTTGCCAGCGGCCCATGCTGTCACGCAGCATGCCCAAAGGTGGGGAGTTCCCCCAGACTCCGGCGTATGTCCGCGACCACGCCCTTCGCCTCCCCGCTGCCGTCTTCCGGTCCCATCCGCGCCGCGGCCCTGCGCCATGCGCTGATCGCCGGCGTACGCCGGGTCATCGCCCGCCGTGATGCGCTGAACAAGATCAACGTGTTCCCCGTTCCCGACGGCGATACCGGCAACAACCTCGCACTGACGCTCGGCACCGTGCTCACCGGCGCGCTGCACCGACGCGCCGGCGGCGTGGGCCGCCTGCTGCGCCGGGTTGGCGACGAGGCTATCGACGGGGCGCGCGGCAACTCCGGCGCCATCCTCGCGCAGTTCTTCAGCGGGCTTGCCGATGCGGTCGGTTCGCGGGCCTCGCTCGACCGGCGTGGCCTCGCCGAGGCCGCCCGTGCCGCGTCGCGTTCGGCGCGTTCGGCGATGGCCGATCCGAAGGAGGGCACGATGATCAGCGTGATCCACGCCTTCGCCGAGGCGCTGGTGCACGCGGCCGAGCAGGGCGAACGGCAGGAGTTGCGGGCGTGGTTCGAGTCGGCGCTCGCGCAGGCGCGGCTCGCGCTGCAGCGCACGCCCGACCAGCTGCCGGTGCTGCGCAAGGCCGGCGTGGTGGATGCCGGGGCGCAGGGTTTCGTCGACTTGCTGGAAGGCATCGGCGATTTCATGGCGCGGCGCGCTGCTCCTGGCCCTTCCGACGGGGCGGAGGATCGCTCCGACCTCGACATCAGCGGCGTGCACGACGCGCTGCACGCGGAACTCGACGACATCGATCCGCGCCATCGTTGGTGCACGGAATGCCTGCTGGTCGGCGAGGGCCTCGATCGCGCTGGGCTGCAGGCCGCGATGTCCGACCTCGGCGCTGACTGCGTCGTCGTCGCCGGCAGCGCGCACCGCGTGAAGGTGCACGCGCACGTCGCGCGGCCGGCGGCCATGTTCGAGGCGCTGGGCCGGTTCGGTCGCGTCGAGTCGACCAAGGCCGACGACATGCTGGCGCAGGCGCGCACGGCCAACGCGCCGGGCGGCTGCGTGGTGGTCACCGACAGCTCCGCGGACCTGCCGGAAGGGCTCGCGGATGCCCTCAACCTGCATGTCATCCCGCTGCGGGTGAACTTCGGCGAGCAGGACTACCTCGACCGCGTCGGCATCAGCCCCGCCGAGTTCTACGCGCGGCTGCGCCACGAGCACCTGCTGCCGCGCACCAGCCAGCCACCGGTGGGCGATTTCCGCCGGCAGTTCGAATTCCTGCTGTCGCACCACGCTGAAGTCGTCTACATCGGGCTGTCGCGCGCGGTGTCGGGCACGCTGCAAGCGGCCGAGGCGGCCGCGCAGCGTGGTGATGCTTCGCGAACCCACGTGTTCGATACCGCGAATGCCGCGGGCGGGCAGGCCCTGCTCGCCATCGCCGCGGCGGAGAAGGCAGCGACCGGCGCCGCCGCGGCCGAGGTGCTCGCCCACGTGGCCGCGTTGAGGCCGAAGACGCTCACCTTCGCCCTCGCCCGCGACATCCGCCACGCCGTGCGCGGCGGCCGTGTGCCGCGTTGGGCCGGATGGATCGCTTCAGTGCTGCGCGCCACGCCCATCGCCAAGGTCGTTCCCGAAGGGCGGCTCAAGCCCTGCGCCGCGCTGTTCGGTGCGACGCGCGCCCCGGAGCGCTTCGCCGCCTATGTCGCGAAGCAGGCGCCTCCGAACACCCGTTGGCGCCTGATCGTCGGCCACTGCGATGCGGCCGATGACGCCACGGCGCTGCTCGCTTCGCTGAAGGCGCGCCTCGACATCGCCGAAGGCTGGCTGGTGGAAACCGGCCCCGCGGTGGGTGCGCATGCCGGCCCTGGGGCGCTGGTCGCCTGCCTGCAGCCGGTGACGTCGTGAGCCTCGCGACGATTCTGGCGGCGGGCGCCGCGGCCTACCTGCTGGGTTCCATTTCCGGAAGCCTGTGGCTCGGTAAGCTGCGCGGCGTCGACATCCGCACCCAGGGCAGTGGCAATGCCGGGGGCACCAACGCCTTCCGCACGCAGGGCTGGGCCTTCGCGCTCGGCACCGTGCTGATCGACATCGGCAAGGGTGTGGCCGCGGTGGCGCTGATGCGCTGGGCTGGCGGCGATCTCGTATTGCAGATGCTGGGCGCGCTCCTCGCCGTGGCCGGCCATGTGTGGCCGGTGTTCCACGGATTCCGCGGCGGCAAGGGCGCGGCGACGCTGGTGGGCGGCCTCGCCCTTCTGTGGCCGTTGGCGCTGGCACCGCTGCTGGGCCTCTGGCTGCTGGTGCTGCTCTCGACCGGCTACGTCGGGTTGGCGACCGTGCTGGCCGGGGTCGCCTTACCGGCGTGGGCGCTGCTGGAAGGCCGCGACGGCGCGTGGCTGGGCTTCGCCGTGGCGGTGGCCGTCCTTCTCGCGTGGACGCATCGCGCCAACCTGCAGCGTCTTCGGGATGGCAATGAGCACCGTTTCGAGAAGGCGCGGATCTTCGCGCGACTGTGGGCCCGTACCGATGCCTGAGGCGTTCGGCGAACGCGACCTCGCGCTCGATGAGGCGGCACTGGGTGAGCTGGCCGCATTCCATCACGCCGATGCCGTCGATTCGACGCAGGACTGGGCGCTCGGCAGCCCGCTGCCGATGCGTGGCGCCGCGGTATTCCTCGCCGACCGCCAGTCGGCCGGTCGCGGGCGGCGGGGGCGCGCTTGGCAAACCGATCCCGAGGGTGCGCTGGCCTTCACCGTGCTCCGACGTTTCACGTTGCCGCCGATGCGGCTGGCGCCGCTCGGGCCCGCCGTCGGCGTGGCGGTGGCGCGCGCCCTGCACGATGCCGGTGCCTCCAACGTGCGCCTCAAGTGGCCGAACGATCTCGTGGTCGATGACGCCAAGCTCGCGGGCCTGCTCATCGAGGCCCGCGGCGAGGCGGTCGCCATCGGCATCGGCTTGAACCTGGCCGTCGACGCGGTGCCGGGCGTCGAACAGTCGTGGACCGACCTGCGTCGCGCCGGCGTGGCCGACGTCGCGCGCCCCCGCATCCTCGGCGTCCTGCTACGCGCCCTGCTGCCGGCGCTCGCCGAATTCGAGCGCGAGGGATTCGCCGCGTTTGCCGAGGATTGGACCCGCTTCGATGCGCTGGCCGGTCGGCCGGTGCGGGTGCTTGCGGGCGAGCGCGTCGAGGACGGTGTGGCGATCGGCATCGACGCGGGAGGTGGCCTGCGCGTGCGCCACGCCGATGGCGATCGCGTGCATTACGCCGGCGAGGTGAGCGTCCGTGTGGCTGCTTGACCTCGGCAACACCCGGCTGAAGCTGGCGCGCGCCGATGCCTCGGGCCTCGGGCCCGTGACGGCGCTGGCTCATGGCGATGCCGGCTTCGATGACGCCCTCCGCGACGTATTGGGCCAAGGCGCGCCGGGTGAGGCGGCATGGCTGGCCAGCGTCGCGCCGGAGGCCCTGCGCCTTCGCGTGGAGGCCGCGCTCGAAGCCAGCGGACAGCGGCCGCGGCGCGCCGCCACGCGCGCCGAGTGCGCCGGCGTGCGCATCGCCTACGCCGACCCGGGACGTCTGGGCGTCGACCGTTTCCTCGCCCTGCTGGCGGCGCGGGACCTCGGCGGCGACCAGCTGGTGGTGAGCTTCGGCAGCGCGATCACCGTCGATCTCCTCGACGCCCGCGGAATCCACCACGGTGGCCTCATCGGGATCGCTCCCGCGCATGCGCGCCAAGCCTTGGCGGCGCGGTTTCCGGCGCTGGATCGCGGCGAGGCGCCGACGCCAGCCGCCGTGGCCTTCGGCACCGATACCCCCGAGGCCGTCGCCGCCGGCGCGCGCGGGCAGGCCCTCGGCCTCGTCCTTGCCGCGTGGGACGACGCCTGCGCCGTGTTGGGCCGACCACCGTCCCTGCTGGTCGGCGGCGGCGATGCCGCGGCGTTCGCCGATGCCTTGGCGAGACGCCTGTCCACCAGCGTCGTTCATCACGAAGCGATGGTGCTGGAGGGGCTGCGCGTCTACGCGGCGGCCGGATGCGCTTGATCGCGGGATGAGCGAAGCCGCATTCCGCGCGGCTACACTGCGCGCATGCTTTCGCGCGGTGCCCTGATCATCCTGCTGTGCCTCAACGTCGCGGCGGCCCTCTGGTGGGGGCTGCACGCGCCGTCGCACGCCGCCGCGCTGCCGGCGACCGAGCCCGGCGTGCCGGGCCTCACCCTGCTGGCCGAAGCCGAGCCTGACGCCTTGCCGGCCTCCGCGGAACTGGCCGTAGCGCCGACGCTCATGGACGCCGCCATGGCCTGCCTCTCCGTGGGCCCCTTCGACACGCCCTCGGCCCTGCGCCGGGCGGTGGACGTGCTTGGCGCGAGCGTCGGCAAACTCCAATACCGCGAAGCCCAGGTCCAGAGTTCACGCGGCTGGCGCGTGTACGTGCCGGCCGCCGCGACCCGCGGCGACGCGCTGGCGAAGGCGCGCGCGCTGGCCGGGCAGGGCATCCGCGATTACTACGTGGTCACCGCCGGCCCGGGCGAGAACACCGTCTCGCTCGGCCTGTTCCGCGAACAGAAGAACGCCGAGGCCCGGCTGGCCGAGGTGAAGGCGCTGGGCATCGAGGCCGTGATGGAAGCGGCCAGCGAGGATCGCCCGCAGTGGTGGCTCGAGATCGCCGTCGCCGCCGATTACGACTGGCGCACGCCGCTGGGTGCGGGCAACTGGCAGGCGCGGCCCATTCCCTGCTTCTGATCGCCCGATCGCCGGGCTGGTTTACACTGCCGCCCCCAGCGCCGGCATAGCTCAGCTGGTAGAGCAACCGCCTTGTAAGCGGTAGGTCGTCCGTTCGATTCGGACTGTCGGCACCACCTCCGCCGTAAGCGCCGTCCGGCCGAACGACGACGCACACGAAGGAGTTGTGCATGAGTCGTTTCCCGACCGTCGCGCTGATTGGCGCACCCACCGACATCGGCGCCGGCCACCGCGGTGCCGTGATGGGCCCCGAGGCCCTGCGCGTCGCACGCATCGCCGAGGCCCTGCGCGAGCGCGGCGTCACCGTTGAGGACCGCGGCAACCTCACCGGCCCGATGAACCCGTGGCTGCCGCCGCTGAACGGCTACCGCCACCTGCCCCAGGTGGTCGAGTGGAACGAGGCGGCGATGCGCGCTGTCGAGGCCGAGCTCGATGCCGGCAACCTGCCCGTGTTGATGGGTGGCGACCACTGCCTCGGCCTCGGCAGCATCACCGCCGTGGCGCGCTGGTGCCGACGCACGGGCAAGAAGCTGCGGGTGATCTGGCTCGACGCCCACGCCGACTTCAACACCTCGGACGTGACGCCCTCCGGCAACATCCACGGCATGCCGGTGGCCTGCCTTTGCGGCCTTGGCCCGAAGGAGCTCACGCACCTCGGCGGCAGCGCCCCGGCGATCACGCCCGACGTCGTGCGCCAGATCGGCATCCGCTCCGTCGACGAGGGCGAAAAGAAGCTGGTGAAGGAATACGGTCTCGATATCTACGACATGCGCTACATCGACGAAGTCGGCATGAAGCGAGCGATGGACGAGGCGCTGGCCGGCATCGACGCCGATACCCACGTGCATGTCAGCTTCGACGTCGATTTCCTCGACCCGGGCATCGCGCCGGGCGTCGGTACCACGGTGCCGGGCGGCCCGAACTACCGCGAGGCCCAGCTGGTGATGGAGATGATCGCCGACACCGGCCGGATGGGTTCGCTCGACATCGTTGAACTGAACCCGGCTTTCGACAAGCAGAACAAGACGGCGCGACTCGCGGTGGACCTCGTCGAGAGCCTGTTCGGCAAGTCCACCCTGATGCGCGATTGAGTCGTCCGCCCCGAGGCGTGAAGGCCCGCTTTCCGCCGGTCTTCACCCGCCGTGACGCTAGAATCCGGCCACGTTCCAAGGGAGACCTTCCATGACCAAGTTCCGCCTGCTCGCCGTCGCCCTGCTGGCCCTCGTCGCGCTTTCCGCCTGCAACACCGTCTCCGGCTTCGGCAAGGACGTGAAGAAGGTCGGCGAAGTGATGACCCGCGAAGCCGACGAAGCCAAGGACTGAACCCGGCTCACGGGTCCGGCACGAAACCGCCCGGAAAGGCCCGCGGCTTGCGGGCCAGCCACGGCTGCCGTTCGAATCGGATGACGCCGCGCGCCACCAGTGCCTCGTGGCGGTCATAGCGCAGGGCGATGAGTTCATCGGCCCGGGCGCTCGCTCGTTCGAATCGCGTCCGCGCGCTGGGTGACCAGCGCCGCTCGCCGTGCGCCGTGCCCAGCGGCGAGACCGGTGAAGGCGCGCCGGCAGCGGCATCGGCCAGCGCTTCGGCGGCGGGGGCCGCTTGGGCACGTTGGCGTTCGGCGATCGGCGGGGTGGGCATCGGCCACTGTTCCTCGACCCTCGCTTCGCGGAACACCGCCGCGCCGATCACGCCGAGGTCGAACGGCCTCCCGGTGCGCGCCGCGTAGCTGTCGCCGGCGTGGCTGAAGCGGAAGGCCGCGACTTCCTGCATCGACTTCCGCCAACCGTCGATCTCGGCGCTCGCATACGGCGCGAGCACGTAGCCGGATTGCGCCGGATCGGCCGATTCACCGGTCACCACATTGACGCCATCCACGCTGAGCACGACCAGCACGCGCGCGCCCGTCATGTTGGTGAGGCGCAGGGTGTAGGGCTGGTCGTCCTCGCCGGACACCCAGGCCTCGCGCCGGTGTCGGTGCTGCAGCAGGACGCCGCCGGTGTCGCGATCGACCACCTCGAGCCGCACCATGTGCGCCGCCTCGGGCGTCGTGGGGCGTGGATGGGCGCAGGCGGTCTGGGTGGCCATCAGCAGCGCGACGGCGGCGAGGGTGCGGGGCAGGGTGGGCATCGCGGTTCTCCGTGGGGTTCGGAGCCCAGAAACGCGCGGCGGCGTCCAACGGGGTTGGACCCATGGGCCCGGCCCGCCCGCAGGCTAAAATCGCGGCATGACCGCTCCCGTCCGCATCCTCACCGGCATCACCACGTCCGGCACCCCGCACCTCGGCAACTACGCCGGCGCCATCCGCCCGGCGGTGGCCGCCAGCCGCCAGCCCGGCACCGAGAGCTTCTACTTCCTCGCCGACTACCACGCCCTGATCAAGGTGCAGGACCCGGCGCGCGTGCAGCGCTCGACGCTGGAGATCGCCGCGACTTGGCTGGCCTGCGGGCTCGATCCGGACAAGGTCTGGTTCTACCGGCAGTCGGACGTCCCGGAGATCCCCGAGCTCACCTGGTTCCTGACCTGCGTCGCCGGCAAGGGCCTGCTGAACCGCGCGCACGCCTACAAGGCGGCGGTCGACGCGAACACCGCGCAGGGCGAGGACGCCGATGCTGGCGTGACGGCGGGGCTGTACATGTACCCGGTGCTGATGGCCGCCGACATCCTCGCGTTCAAGGCGCACAAGGTGCCGGTGGGCCGCGACCAGATCCAGCACATCGAGATGGCGCGCGATTTCGCCGCGCGCTTTAACCACACCTATGGCGAACACCTCGTGCTGCCGGAAGCGGTGATCGAGGAACAGGTGGCCACGCTGCCCGGCCTCGACGGCCGGAAGATGAGCAAGAGCTACGACAACACCATCCCGCTGTTCGCGCCGCCGGCGCAGCTGAAGAAGCTGATCGCGTCGATCGTCACCGATTCACGCGCGCCGGGCGAAGCGAAGGATCCCGACAACAGCCACCTGTTCACGCTGTACCGCGCCTTCGCCACCGAGGCGCAGGCGGCCGAGATGCACGCCGCCCTGCGTGGCGGCCTCGCTTGGGGCGAGGCGAAGCAGGCCCTGTTCGAACTGCTCGACGGCCACCTCGCGCCGATGCGCGAACGCTACGAGGCGCTGATGGCGAAGCCTGCGGATATCGAAGCCACGCTGCAGGCCGGTGCCGCGAAAGCGCGCGCCATCGCCACGCCGCTGTTGCGCGATCTGCGCGCGGCGGTGGGCCTGCGGCCGCTGACGGCGGCGATGGCCGAGACGCCCAAGGCCAAGGTGGCGAAGGCTGCGCAGCCGACGTTCAAGCAGTACCGCGAGAGCGACGGCCGCTTCTACTTCAAGCTCGTTCATGCCGACGGCCGCGTGCTGGTGCAGAGCGAGGGCTATGCCTCGCCGAAGGACGCCGGGCAGCTCATCGCGAAGCTCAAGGCCGAGGGCGCGGCGCTGGTGCATCGCGCGGACGAAGGCCTGCACTTGGCCGGAGCGATGATCGGTCGTCTCGAGGACGGCATCGAGCTCGCCGAGGTGCTGGAATCGCTCGCCGCCTTCGCCGAGGACGCGGCCTGAACATCGCGTTCGGCAGACTGCGCGCATGAGTCTCCTCGCCGTTCTCCTCCTCGCCCCGTGGTTCGCCGTGCTCGGCTGGATCTACTGGCGCACCGCGCCCGCCCGCTTCGCCAGCGCCCGTGGTTTCGACATCGCGGCGCTGGCCGGCGCCATCGCGCTGTCGGTCGCTGGCATGGTGGCCGGCCTGCAAGTCGAGCCCGCCGGCCACCATCCGATCATCCGCGAGATCGTTGCGTCGCTGATCGCCTACAAGGGCTTCCTGCTCGTCCTTGTGGCGGCGTGGTTCTGGCGACGTCGCGGGTCCGCATCGGTCCCGGCGTCCGCCGCGTCGCGTGCCTGAGGCCCGCCGGCCCGTCGGGCTGGCGCGGCGCCGCGTCCAGACTGGCATGCTGGCCCCATGGCCCTCGACCCGACTGACCTGAGCCGACTCTCGGCAGCCTATCCATCACTGTCCGGGCTACCACCCTCCCTCGGCGCTGCATTCGCCGCGGACGCCCGGGTGATCGATCTGCCGGCCGGCCTCGTCGTGTTCCAGCCTGGTCAGTCCTGCCCCGGCCTGCCGCTGCTGCTGGAAGGGCAGATCAAGGTCAGCCAGACCTCGTCGAATGGCCGGCAACTGGTGCTGTACCGCGTGCGACCCGGCGAAACCTGCGTCGTGAGCACTGGATGCCTGCTGGAATCCAGTACCTACAGCGCCCTTGGCGAGGTCGAGCGACCGACACGCGCGGTGGCGCTGCCGCCGCTGCTTTTCCGCCGCCTGCTCGATGAGCACGCGCCCTTCCGCGCGCTCGTGTTCGGGCAATTCAGCCGGCGCCTGCAGACCCTGATGGCGGTGGTCGATGACGTGGCCTTCCATCGGCTCGACGAGCGTCTGGCCGGATGGTTGTCGGAGCGCGCCCCACGAGTGGCGATGACCCACCAGGCCATCGCTGACGAGTTCGGCAGTGCCCGCGAGGTGGTCACCCGCGTGTTGCGCCAGTTCGTCGAGGAGGGCCTCGTGGACGTCTCGCGCGATGGCATCGTCGTGATCGATGCGGCGGGATTGCGCCGCCGGGCGCAGCCTCCCAGCGGCTGACCGGTCCGCCTCGGCCACGATGCCGCGCTTTGATCGAGGTCATCGCCGGTGACTCCGGTCACCGACAGGCTGTACGGGCGCGCCGACACTGGCCGCACACCCCAAGCGAGGAGTCTGCGTCATGAAAGCGAATGTCGGTGGCATCGATCGGATCCTGCGCGCCGCCGCAGGCCTGGGACTGGTGGGCTGGGCCGCCTTCGGCGGACCGGTCTGGGCGTGGGTCGGCGTGGTGCCGCTGGCGACGTCCGCCATCGGCTTCTGCCCGATCTATCCGTTGCTTGGCCTGAACACGTGCCCCGTGAAGGGCTGAGCCCCTTCAGCGTCGTCAAGGTTCGCTGAACGCCGCGCGCGACGCGGGAACCTCCCGCCCGCCGCGGCACTCTGTCGTTGCCCAACCGCGGAGGAACGAACGATGCACATCGCCCTGCTCAGCCATCGCGACATCCACGGCACCGACACGCTCGACGCCCTGCAGCGCCGCGCGGAACGGCATCTCAGCCGCATCGCCCACCTGATCTCGGACCTCGTCGTCTCGCTGGTCGACCTCAACGGGCCGAAGGGCGGCATCGACCGCCAGTGCCAGGTGCAGGCCAAGCTGCACGATGGCCGCCTCGTCGTGGTGAAGGCGCGCAGCGAGGGCTTCGGCCCTGCCATCGACGGCGCGCTGCACAAACTGCTAAAGCGCCTGATCAAGCAGCGCAAGCGCGCGGTGGAGCAGCGTCGTTCGGCGCTGCCGTTCGGGCGACTGGCTGCGGCGGTCGGGTAAACGCTTACTGCGGCGGGCGCCTCACCGCGCCCTCTGCAGGTCGTCGATCATCGCTTTGAGGAATCGCGCCGCCTCGCCGCCCGTGGCGGCGCGGTGGTCGAAGGTGAGCGAGAGCGGCATCAGGCGGTGCGTCTCGATGCCGCCGAGTACCGGCACCACGCCGTGATACAGCCGGCCCGCCGCGACGATGCACACGCAGGGAGGCACGACGACCGGCGTGGCGTACTTGCCGGCGAACTTGCCGAAGTTGCTCAGCATGATGGTGTAGCCGGAAAGCTCTTCGGCCGGCAGCGAGCGGTCCTTGAGGCCATCGCGCAGGCGCGAGATGCCGGCGCGCATCGCGCTGGCGTCCATCCGGTCGGCGCCGCGCAGGTTGGCCACGAACAGGCCGTCGGCGTGGTCGATGGCGATGCCGACGTCGACGCGCGCGTGGCGGCGCAGCGTGCCCTCCTTGGCGTTGAGCCAGGCGTTCATCGCCGGCTCGGCCGCGCTGGCGACCACCAGGGAGCGGATCAGGCGGACGGTGATGTCCTCGCCCGGCGACCACGCGTGCAGGTCGGCATCGTCCATCAGCGTGGTCGGCACCACTTCGGCATGCGCGGCGGCCATGCTGCGCACCATGTTGCGGCGAACGCCGCGGATCGGCGCGTCGGTATCGAAGCCTGCGTCCGTGGCGCTATCCCGACGCGTTTCCGTGCGCGCGGGGCTCGCCGACGACGCGAAGGCCGCAGGCGGCGTGGAAAGCGCGATGGGTTGCGCGGTGGAGACGGCGGGCGCGCTGCCCAAGCGGGCCTCGCCGCGTTCGGCGGCGCGCTTCACGTCGGCGAGGGTTACCACGCCTTCGGCGCCGGTCGGCGTGATGCGCGCGAGGTCGACGCCGAGCTTCTTCGCCAGCGCGCGCACCGCCGGCACGGCCTTGATGCCACCAACGGCGACCGCTGCCTCGCGGCGGACTTCGCTCGACACCTGCATGGCACCGACGACGGTGCCGGCGTCTTCGCGTTGGGTTGGCGCGGGCGGTGCCGGCGTGGGCGCCGCTAGCGCCGGTATCGCGTTCTTGAAGCCGCCACCGAAGGCGGGCGTCACGCCTTCTGGCAGGTCGTTCGACAGGTCCGAGGCGGAGAGCGAAGGCATCGGCGGCATGACCGCGACGGGGCTCGCTGCTGCGGCCGGTGCCGGCGTGTGGCCCGCACCATGCGCATGCCCGGTGTCATGGCCCGCAGCGCGCTGCGGCAGGTTCGGATCGAGTTCGAATTCGGCCAGCCACGCGCCGGTGGTGATGACATCGCCGGCCTTGCCGGCCACGCGCAGCAGGGTGCCGGAGCAGGGCGCCGGCACGTCGACGACGGCCTTCGCCGTCTCCATCGATACCAGCGGATCATCGAGGCGGACGACCTGGCCGACGGCGACATGCCACTCGACGATCTCGGCATCGGGCAGGCCCTCGCCGAGGTCGGGCAACAGGAACAGCTGCGTGGTGCTCATGCGGGGGGCGTCCTGGGTCAGGAGACGGCGAGCGTGCGCTTCGCGGCGGCCACGATCTTCTCGACCGAGGGCAGGTACTTCATCTCGAGGCGGAACAGCGGGATCGGCACGTCGTAACCGGTGACGCGCTCGACCGGCGCGACGAGGTCGTACATCGCGTGCTCGGCGAGACGCGCGGCGATCTCCGCGCCGAAGCCGGCGGTGCGGCAGGCCTCGTGGACGATCACGCAGCGGCCGGTTTTTTTCACCGACTCGTGGATGGTGTCGAAATCCAGCGGCTTGAGCGTGGCGACGTCGACGACTTCGGCGCTGATGCCCTCTGTCGCTAGTTTTTCGGCGGCTTCGAGGCACTCCTTCACCTGTGCGCCCCAAGTGACGAGGGTCACGTCGGTGCCGTCGCGCAGCACGAAGCAGACGTCTAGCGGCAGGGCCTCGCCGTCGTCGGGCACCTCCTCCTTGTACTGGCGGTAGATGCGCTTCGGCTCCATGTAGATCACCGGGTCCGGGTCGCGGATGGCGGCGAGCAGCAGGCCGTAGGCGCGCTGCGGCGAGGAGGGCATCACCACGCGCAGGCCGGGCACGTTGGTGAACATCGCCTCGTTCGCTTCCGAATGATGCTCGGGCGCGCGGATGCCACCACCCCAGGGCACGCGCAGCACCATCGGGCAGGTGAGCCGGCCGCGCGTGCGGTTGCGGAAGCGCGCCGCGTGGCAGATCAGGTGGTCGAGCATCGGATAGACGAAGCCGTCGAACTGCACTTCGGCCACCGGCTTCATGCCCTGCGTGGCGAGGCCGACGGTGAGGCCGGCGATGGTGGTCTCGTCGAGCGGCGTGTCGAGCACGCGGTCCATGCCGAAGCGCATCTGCAGGCCGGCGGTGGCGCGGAACACGCCGCCGTTCACGCCGACATCCTCGCCGAGCACGAGCACGCTCGGGTCGTTCGTCATCTCGTAGGCCAGCGCCTGCGTGATCGCTTCGATCAGGGTGATCGTAGGCGTGGTCGTTTCAGCGCTCATCGGCGGTTCTCCCAGTCGATGGCGTCCTCGCGCTGGGCGGCGAGGTCGAGCGGCAGCGTCTCGTAGAGGTGGTCGAACATGTCGGTGACGGGCGGCGGCGGCACGGCGAGGTAGGCGTTTACCTCCTCGTCGACGCGGGCGTTGCACACCTCGCGCCACGCCAGCTCTTCGGCCTCGCTCCACACCCCGAGTGACGTGAGATAGGTGCGCAGGCGCACCAGCGGTTCGCGGGTCCAGGCCGCTTTCACTTCCTCGTCGGGGCGGTAGCGGCGGGCGTCGTCGGCGGTGGTGTGGTCGGCGAGGCGATAGGTGACCAGCTCGATCACGCTGCCGCCGTGGCCCGTCCGCGCGCGCTTCAGCGCGTGGTCCATCGCGGCGCGCACGGCGATCAGGTCGTTGCCGTCGACCTGCACGCAGTCGAGGCCGCCGGCCAATCCCTTCTGCGCCAGCGTGCGTGCGCCCGTCTGCGCCTTTCGCGGCACCGAGATCGCCCACTGGTTGTTGATGATGCACAGCACGAAGGGCAGGCCGTAGGCGCCCGCGGAGTTGATGGCGGCGTAGGTGTCGGTCTTGGAGCTGCCACCGTCGCCGACGCAGGCCACGGCCACGCGCGGTTCGTCGCGAAGCTTGAAGGCCAGCGCCGCGCCGGCCGCGTGCAGGCACTGGGTGCCGATCGGCACGCACCACGGGTAGTCGTGCGCGGGGCCGGAGAAGTGGTTGCCGCGCTCGTCGCCGCCCCAGTACATCAGCACTTCGCGCGGCTTCACGCCGCGGACGAACTGCGCACCGTACTCGCGGTAGCTCGGCGCCAGCACGTCGTCGAGCTGCATGGCGCTGCCGATGCCGATGTGCGTGGCCTCATGGCCGAGGCAGCTGGCGTAGGTGCCGAGCTTGCCGGTGCGCTGCAGCGCGACCGCCTTGGTGTCGAAGGCGCGCACCAGCAGCATCTGCTTGAACAGCGCGACGAGGGCCTTGGGGTCCTGCGCGAACTCGGGCAGGTCCTCGCGGAGCAGGCGCCCGTCCTCGCCGAGGAACTGGACGTAATCGATCTCGAACGTCGCTGCCGTGCGCATCCGCGGGCTCCCGTCGAAGGGACCTGCTTGATAGCAGGGGCGGCCCCGAGGCGGCAAGGGTCCTTGGGCGTGGGTGGCGCCCAAGGTGCCGCGTCGCAAAAGAAGACGCCGGCGCGAGGCCGGCGTCTTCGGGTCTCCGGGAGCGTCGGCTTACTGCCCGCGACGGCCCACGGTGGCGGTGGCCTGGTCGGCGTTGTTGCCCTGCACCACGTCCGGCGTCGTCGCGGCGATTCGGGCCTCAAGACCCACCGACACCGGGCCGGCGAGATCGCGCGGCACCACCTGGATGATCACCGGCGGCAGGATCGAGACGCGCGGCGAGTAGAGCAGGCGGCAGCCGATCACCACGCCTTCCGCATTGCCGGGCAGCGGCGAGCGCGTGCAGTTCCAGCCGGCGGTGACCACGCGGCTCAGCAGGCGCTCCGGGCCGCGGAACACGACTTCGAGCCGGACGTCCTGGGCCGTCGCCGGGCCGCGGTTGGCCGAGGCGATGACGAAGCCCGCCACGGGCCACTTGCCGGCCGTCTGGCCCGAGGACAGCACCTCGATGGCGAGGTCGGCGGGGTTGGCGATGGTCGTTGCCACGGCGGCGCTGTTGTTGGCCGTGGCCGGGTCGGCGCTGGCGGCCTCGGCGCTGGCCCGGAAGCCGAGCGTTCCCGGCGTGCCGAGGACGGTGGCCGGCACGGTGACGTCGAACGTCGCGGTGCTGCCATTGCTGAAGCGGTCGGCACGGCACTCGGCTTCGGCGCCGGTCGCGCTGGCCGTGAAGGCCGAGCAGGTCCAGCCGCTCGAAGCGCGGACGGTCGTGCCGTCCACCGCGCGGTCGAACGCCAGGCGCACGCGCGCATTCACCGCTTCGTCGGGGCCGCTGTTGCGGAGCACCACACGGATCGGCAGCGGCCGGCCGGTGGCCGAACTGTCGGAGGACTCGATCGAGACGCCGAGATCGGCCGAGCGGAACGCGCCTTCGATGAGGCGCACCACCACCGGGTCATGGTCGGAAGTGCGGACCGCCGACTGGCCGAAGCGCGTTTCCGAGAAGTCGGCGTTGATCGCCGCGTGCTCGGTGACCACGTCCAGCGCCGAGGCGAACACCGCGTCGTTGGCGACGACGTGGTCGAGCGACTGCGCATTGCCCTCGAAGCTGAAGGAATAGCGGTCGGCCTGCGCGATCAGCGTCGTCAGCGTGGTGAGCGGGCGCGACACCGGGCTGTCGGCGTATTCCAGCACGGTGCCAGCGCCAGCTTCGCGGCCGGTGATGATGCCCATGGAATCGACCAGGCCGTCGCTGAACTCGAAGGCGTTGAAGTCGCCGACGAGGATCATCCGCTCGTTCGCATCGGCCTGCTGGCGCGCTTCGATCCACTGCGCCAACTCGATGGCCTGCGCTGCGCGCTTGGCGCGGACGCGCTGGCCGCTGGTGGCCCAGCCGGCCGAGCCTGCCGCGGTGTCGTTGACGCCGTTCAGTGAACGCAGGTGGTTGACGACCACCGTGAGCGGCGCGCTGTTGCCGTTCGCCGAGGCGATGCGCGCGCGCACGGCCAGCGACGGGCGGTCGTTCAGCAGCTCGGTGGCGCCGCTCGGGTTGGTGAAGAGGCTGGCCTTGCCGACTTGTTCGACGTCGAGCACGGTCACGCGCGGCGTGCCGGGACGCACTTCGCGCTCGCTGACGAGCACGCCGACGTCGATGCCGCCGACGTCGTTGCCCTCGAGCAGGCGGGCGACGTACTGCGGGTTGCTGCCGCAGGCGCCGGAGACATTGCTGTTCACCGCATCAGCGAGGCGCTGCAGCGTCGCGAGGTTCTCGACTTCGACGATGCCGAGCACATCCGGGGTCTTCAGGAAGCGGCAGATCGCCTCGCTGGTGTCGACGAGGCGCGCCTCGAAGGCCGCCGTCGTCAGCACCGGCTCGCCGATGGCCGGGTCGTTGACGTTGTCGAAGAAGCGCAGCAGGTTGAAGCTGGCCACGCTGATCGCGTCGGCCGGTGCATCGGCGACGGGCTTCGGTGCCGGGCCGCCCGGCAGCAGGCCGGTGGCGTCGCCCACCAGTTGGTTCGGATCGGGGAGCAGCGTGTAGACGCCGCTGCCGTAGTCGAGCACGCCGGTGAGCGAGGGCAGCGCGGTGCCGGCATCGGCGGCCACGCGCGCGGCGCCGAGCTGGGCGTCGCTGTCGATGCGGATCCGCTCCGGGTTGGTGTCGAAGCGCGGCACGCCGGCCGGGGCCGTCGCGGCAAGCACGTCGGTCACGGCGATGCCCGGTTCACGGAACGGGCGCGGCACGCCCTGCAGCACGGCATGGAAGACGCCGTCGGTGCCGGTGACCGTCGCATTGGCTTCGCTGAGGAAGGCGCCCGAGGCCGCCACCGTCACCAGCGGGCCGGTGCTGACGCGCATGCCTTCGTAGCGTTCCAGCGCTTCGAGCGCGCTGGTGGGCGCGGCAAGGGCGGGATCGACGGCGACCGGGGTCGGCAGCGCGACGCCGGCGGCACGCAGGCTGACCTGCACGGTCACGCCACCGCCACCGGTGATCTCGGTGAGCGGGCGCTGGTTGAGGTTGCTGCTCGGGGTGAAATCGACCACGCGGCCGGACACGCGCACGCGGTTGCCCACGGCCACGGCCGGGAGGACCGTGCTGCCGGTGAACACGAACAGGCCTTCCGAGGTTTCCGGGTTGCCGTCGTCCTCGCCGTCGGCGGTCTGCACGAAGAAGCCGTTGCTGCGGCGCGCGGTGATGACGCCTTCGGTCACGACGACCTGGCCGTCGAGCGGCGAGGTGGTGCCGCTGCCCTGGATGGCGTGGATCGGCACGACGACGATGTCGTCGTTGCGGATCGTGCCCGTGGCTTCACTGTCGCCGACGTCGGCGCCGGTGACGTTGGTGATGCGGACGACGAAGGATTCGTCCGGCTCGGGCGTGGTGTCACCGGTGAGCGCGACGTCGAACGTGGCGCTGCGTTCGCCCGCGGCGATCACGAGGCCGGTGGCCGAGGCGGCGGTGTAGTCGCTGCCGGCCAGCGCGCTGCCGTCCGCGGTGGCGATGTCGAAGCGCACGCCGCCGGCCGGGGCCGGAGCGCTCAGCGTGACGGTGAAGCGCAGCGTGCTTCCCGTGGCGTCGCCCTCCTCGATACCGGCATCGGCGATCGTCAGCACCGGGATGGCCGGGCCGCTGCAGGGCGCGGCGGCGACCGCGGTGTTGCGCGGCGCGGGGGCGGCGAGGTCGAAGTCGGCGCTGTTGCTGCCGGTGTCGGTGCAGCCGGCCGCCTTGCGGATCGCAGCGGTGGTGTTCGAGAGCGCGGCGGTCGGGGCCGTTTCCGAGCAGTTCGCGCTACCGAAGCCGACGAAATCGAGCACGCCGTCGGCCGAGCCCGGGCAGGCGCCGGCCAGCGTCACTTGGGTGCCCACCAGGGCCACCTTGCCGGCGGTGCCGGACATGGCGATCGTGCCGGTAGCGTCCGGCGTCGGCAGCGCCGCGGCGGCCGCGTTCGTGCCGGCGGCCTGCTGGACCAGGTAGTACTGGCCGGGTTGAAGGGTGCCGGTGAGATTGGTGCGGCTCCAGGCCGTGCCGGTGCTGCTGGCGTACTGGACCGAATAGGTCGAGAGGTTCACCGCCGTCGGACCGGCGTTGTAGAGCTCGATGAAGTCGTTGCGCAGCGGGGCGCCGGTGTTGCCGCCACCGCCGTAGACCTGGCTGATGACGACCTGGGCGCCGGCGGTGCCGGAAAGGGCAAGGGCAGCGGCGCAGAGCGCGGCAAGGGGACGAAGGCGGGTGGGCCGCATCGTGGGGTCCTGGAGAGAGAGGGAAAGGGGGGCGGCGGAACGTGCCGGGGGTCACGAATTGTACGATTTCCCATGACGTTTTGTTTACATCCGGTTCATCGATTTCCTGACGGCGGCCCCCGCCGTGTCTTCACAGGGCCTAGACTCGGCGCCTTCCCAAGCGCCTGCGTCCCATGTCGAGTCCCGCCGCCCCGTCCGAGACCCGCGCCCTCGAGGCCGGCATCACCACCGACCTCCGGGATCGCCTCAGCTATTCGGGCTACCTGCGGCTGGACGTTCTCCTGGCCGCCCAGCAGCCGCGCAGCGCGCCGGACAACCACGACGAGCTGCTCTTCATCGTCCAGCACCAGACCTCCGAGCTGTGGATGAAGCTGGTCATCGCCGAACTTCAGGCGGCCATCGGCCACCTGCGGGCCGACCGCCTGGACCGCGCGCTGAAGGGCATCGCCCGGGTCAAGCACGTGCAGAAGCAGCTGAGCGAACAGTGGAGCGTGCTGGAGACCCTCACGCCGAGCGAGTACGCCGGCATCCGCCCGCACCTCGGGCCGTCGTCGGGCTTCCAGTCGCTGCAGTACCGGATGATCGAGTTCCTGCTCGGCAACAAGAACGCCGCGATGCTGGCGGTGTTCGCGCACGAGCCGGGCGACCACGCGGCGCTGGCGGCGGTCTACGAGGCGCCCAGCCTGTACGACGAGGTGCTGCGCTTCCTCGCCCGCCGCGGCCACGCCGTGCCGGCCGACCTGCTGGCCCGCGATGTTCGGCTGCCGCATGCCCGTCGCCCCGACCTCGTGCCCGTGCTGGTCGGCATCTATGCCGACACCACCACCCACTGGGACGCCTACCACCTGTGCGAATCGCTGGTGGACCTCGAGGTGAACTTCCAGCTCTGGCGCTTCCGGCACCTGAAGACGGTCGAACGCATCATCGGCTTCAAGGCCGGTACCGGCGGCAGCTCGGGGGCCGGCTTCCTGAAACAAGCCTTGGACCTCACCTTCTTCCCGGAGCTGTTCGACGTCCGGACCGCGCTCGGGGCGGCCTGACGACACGATTTTCACGGGCCGCTGACAGCGGCCCGGCTGTAGTCGCGCGTCCTCCCCATCCGGTGATCCCCGCGTGACCACGGCTGTTCCTGCTCCCGATGCGCCGCGTGGCGCCATGATGCGTTTCCTCGACGGCGTCGAGAAAGTCGGCAACAAGCTGCCCGACCCGGCGCTGTTGTTCATCCTCCTGATGCTGGTGGTGTTCGGCCTGAGCTGGGCGCTCTCCGGCGTGACCTGGGAGGTCGTCGACCCGCGCACCAAGGCGCCGCTGGTCATCAACAACCTGCTCGGCGGCGATGCCCTCGTGGGCTTCCTTTCGAACATGGTCAACGCCTTCGTGAACTTCCCGCCGCTGGGCGTGGTGCTGGTTTCAATGCTTGGCCTCGGCATCGCCGAGCACACCGGCTTCATCAACGCCGTCCTGCGCGCGCTGATGGCGATCACCGTCAAGCAGCTGATGACGCCGATGGTCGCTTTCGTGGCCATCCTCTCCCACTACGCCGTCGATGCCGGCTACGTGTTGGTGATCCCGCTGGCCGGCGTGATCTTCCACGCCGCCGGGCGCCACCCGCTCGCCGGCATCGCCGCCGCGTTCGCGGCCGTCTCGGGCGCGTACAGCGCGACCTTCTTCCTGCCTACCAGCCTCGACCCGATGCTGGCCAACATCACCATGGCCGGCGCGCAGATCCTCGACCCCACGCACCAGGTGGGCTCGGCCAACAACCTGTACTTCACCTTCGCCTCGGCGGGCCTGGTGATCGCCATCGTCTGGGCGCTCACCGACCTGATCATCGAGCCGCGCCTGAAGCGCACGGCCAGCATCGACGGCGATCTCTCCGCCATCGAAGCCTTCCAGCCGCTCGCCCCGCAGGAACGCACCGCGATGTGGGCGGCGCTCGGTTCGATGCTGTTCGGCCTCGTGGCCCTGGCGCTGACGGCTTTGCCGGAAACCTCATCGTGGCGTTCGCCCACTACGGGCGCGTTGGAATCGACCGACGCGCCGCTGATGAAGTCGATCGTGCCGCTGATCTTCGTGCTGTTCCTGTTGCCCGGCGTCATTTACGGGATGATGGCCGGCACCGTGAAGTCGCACCGCGACATCATCGCCGGCATGAGCAAGGCGATGAACGGGATGGGCTACTACCTCGTGCTGGTGTTCTTCTGCGCGCAGTTCATCGCGGCCTTCGGGCAGTCGAACCTGGGCGTGCTGCTGGCCCTCGAAGGCGCTGAAGTGCTGAAGGCCGCCGCGCTGCCGGCCGGCGTCACGATGGTGGGCATCATCCTGCTGACCGCCTCGGTGAACCTGGTGATCGGCTCGGCCTCGGCCAAGTGGACGCTGCTGGCGCCGATCTTCGTGCCGATGCTGATGCAGCTCGGCATCTCGCCGGACCTCACCCAGGCCGCCTACCGCGTGGGTGACTCGAGCTCGAACATCATCACCCCGCTGATGCCGTACTTCCCGCTGGTGGTCGTGTTCTGCCAGCGATACGTCAAGAACACCGGCATCGGTACCGTGGTCGCGATGATGCTGCCCTTCACGATTACCTACCTCGTGCTTTGGAGCGGCTTCCTGCTGCTTTACTGGAGCCTCGGCATCCCCCTCGGCCCGGGCGCCAGCTACGTGTACCCGACGCCGGCTGGCTGATCCCCCAGCTCGGTCGCCCTAGGACGCCCCGCCCCGTGCGGGGCGTCTTTTTTCGTGGGCTGTCCGAAGCCATGCCGCAACGCGGTTTGACCTCCGCCTTCACAAACGGTACACAGTCGCGGCCCCGGCGCCTGTTGTCGGGCTTCACTTTCCTGACGAATCAAGGGGATACCGCATGAGCGGTGCTGCAACCTCGGCGACGGCCACGCCGCCGCCCGCCTACGACCAGTTGCTCGGACACCCGAAGCCGCTGTGGATGCTGTTCATGTCGGAGTTCTGGGAGCGCTTCGCGTTCTACGGCATCCGCTGGGCCCTCGTGCTCTACATCGTGGCGCAGTTCCACGGTGGTGATGCGGCAGGCCAGCAGCCGGCCGGCCTGATCTACGGGTCCTACCTCGCCCTCGTCTACGCCGCTGCCATCTTCGGCGGCCTCGTGGCCGACAAATACCTTGGGTACCAGCGCTCGATCCTCGTCGGCGCAGTGTTCATGGCCGCCGGCCTCTTCATGATCGCCGTCCCCAACGAGACGGTGTTCAAGCTGGGTCTCGCCACGATCGTCGTCGGCAACGGCCTGTTCAAGCCGATCATCTCGACGCTGGTCGGCAAGATCTACACCACGGGCGACGATCGCCGCGATTCCGGCTTCACGATCTTCTACATGGGCATCAACCTCGGCGCGATGATCTCGCCGATCCTCACCCAGATCCTCGCTGCCAAGGTGTTCGGCACCGAGGCGATGCCGGCCTACAAGGTCGTGTTCATCGCCGCGGGTATCGGCATGGTGATCTCGCTGTTCTGGTTCTACCTCGGTCGCGCCCAGCTCAAGGGCGTGGGCGAGGCGCCGGAAGGCGCCGGCGGCATCGGCCGGATCGTCACCGTGTTCGTCGGCTGCACCATCGCGGTGCCGGTGGTCTACGCCTTGCTGGCCATGGGCGCAGCGACGCTGCAGATCATCCTCACCGTGATGTTCGTCGTGTTGGCCGGCATGTTGCTCGTCGAAGGCATCAAGAACGGCGCGCAGGCCCGCGACAAGGTGATCGCCATGCTGATCATCTTCGCCTTCAACATCCTGTTCTGGATGTTCTTCGAGCAGGCGGGCAGTTCGTTCACCTTCCTCGCCGACCAGATCGTCAACCGCGACCTCGGCTTCATGACCTTCCCGACGGCGTGGTTCCAGTCGGTGAACTCGGTGGCCATCATCGTGCTGGCGCCGATCATCGCCTGGGGCTGGGTGAGGATGGGTTCGTGGAACCCCTCGATCCCGCGCAAGTTCGGCCTCGGCATCCTCTTCAACGGCCTCGCTTTCCTGCTGCTGATGATCGCCTTGGGCAGCATGGTCGATCCGGAAACGATGAAGATCCCGTTCTGGACGCTGTTCGCCGTTTACTGGATCCAGTCGATCGGTGAGCTCTGCCTGTCGCCGATCGGCCTCTCGATGGTGACCAAGCTGGCCCCGCTGCGCCTCGTCGGCTTCGGCATGGGCGGCTGGTTCCTCTCCACCGGCATCGGCAACAACCTGTCGGGCATCTTCGCCGGCCACGTCTCGGGCGAGGGCGGCATGACCGCGGCCTCGGCGCTCTCGGGCTATACCTTCGGGTTCTGGGCGCTGGTGATCGGCGGCGTTTCGCTGTTCCTGCTCGCTCCGCTCATCCAGAAATTGATGCACGGCGTGAAGTAAGCGCCGCGGCAAACGCTGCAACGCAAACGGCCCGGATCGCTCCGGGCCGTTTCGTTTCCGGGCGCTGTTCGCGGCCGCGTCAGGGCATCGACGCTGCGGCGTTGGCCGCCGCGCGGGCGGCGCGTTCGGCGCGGTCCGCTTCGGCGGTGAGCTGCTCCATCCGCGCGAGCAGGCGGTCGAGGGCCTGGCGCTCGTCGGTGCGGAGGGCGCCGAGCAGGCGCTGTTCGTAGGCGAGGGCCTGCGGTGCGATGTCCTCGTAGACGGCCTTGCCGGCGTCGGTGAGGCGGAGCACGCTCTTGCGGCGGTCGTCGCTGTCGATGTCGCGCTGGATGCGGCCGGCGTCGAGCAGGGACGAAACGGCGCGGCTCACCGCCACCTTGTCCATGGCGGTGCGCTGGGCCACTTCCGTGGCCGAGAGGCCGGGGCGCTTCGCCAGCACGGCGATGACGCGCCACTCCGGGATGGCCATGCCATAGCGGGTCTCGTAGAGCTGGGCGATGTCGGCGCTGATGCGGTTCGACAACACGGACAGGCGGTAGGGCAGGAAGCGTTCGAGGTCGAGCATCGGATGCTGCAGTGCGGCGCAAGTTGCGCGTGGTTTCAAATGAAACTATAACGGGCGGCGAACCATCCCCTGTGCCGTCCCGTCCCCAGCTCCGGAGCATGCCATGAACGCTTCTCCCGCAATCGCCGCGCCGAACCTCGGCATGAGCGTCACCACGTTCGAGAACCCGATGGGCATCGACGGCTTCGAGTTCGTCGAGTTCGCGGCACCGGCGGGGCAGGGCGAGATGCTTCACGCCTACTTCCGCGCGATGGGTTTCACGGCCGTGCGCAAGCACAAGGCGCGCCCGATCACGCTGTACCGCCAAGGCGGCGTGCACTTCCTCGTCAACGAGGATCCGGACAGCTTCGCGGCGGATTTCGCCAAGGCGCACGGCCCCTCGGCCTGCGGCTTCGCCATCCGCTTCCAGAAGAACGCCCACGAGGTGCAGGCCGCGGCGCTGGCCGCTGGCGGCGAACACGTGGCCCGCGAGGGCACCAAGGCCATCGACCGCCCGGTCATCCAGGGCATCGGCGGCTGCATGCTCTACCTCGTTGACGACTACGGCAGCGTCGACAGCATCTACCGCGATTTCGTGGCGATCCCAGGCGTCGATGCGAACCCGGTCGGCTTCGGCCTGACCTTCATCGACCACCTCACGCACAACCTCTACTTCGGCAACATGCAGAAGTGGTCGGATTACTACGAGAAGCTCTTCAACTTCCGCGAGATCCGCTACTTCGACATCAAGGGCGCGAAGACCGGCCTCGTCTCGAAGGCCATGACCGCGCCGGACGGCATCGTCCGCATCCCGCTGAACGAGTCGTCGGACCCGAAGTCGCAGATCAACGAGTACCTCGACGCCTACCACGGCGAGGGCATCCAGCACATCGCCTGCTTCACCGACGACATCTACGCCACCATCGAAGCGATGCGCGGGCAGGGCATGCAGTTCCTGAACACGCCCGACACCTATTTCGACGTGATCGACGCGCGCATCCCCAACCACGGCGAAGACGTGGCGCGCCTGCGCGAGAACAAGATCCTGATCGACGCCGACCCGGAGACGAAGTCGCGCAAGCTGCTGCAGATCTTCACGCAGAATGCGATCGGCCCGATCTTCTTCGAGATCATCCAGCGCAAGGGCAACGAAGGCTTCGGTGAGGGCAACTTCCAGGCCCTGTTCGAGAGCATCGAGCGCGACCAGATGCGTCGCGGCGTGCTCTGAGGGCGCGGCCATGACCCTCGCCTACCAATCCGGTTTCGGCAACGAGTTCGCCACCGAGGCCCTGCCCGGCGCGTTGCCGGTGGGGCGCAATTCGCCGCAGCGCTGCCCCTACGGCCTCTACGCCGAGCAGCTCTCCGGCACGGCCTTCACCGCGCCGCGCCACCAGAACCACCGCAGCTGGCTCTACCGTATCCGCCCGAGCGCCATGCACGGCGCGTTCGAGCTCTTGCCCGAAGGCGCGTTCCACAACGTCTTCGGTGATGGCCCGGTCTCGCCGGAGCAGATGCGCTGGAACCCGCTGCCGGCTCCGGCCGCGCCCACCGACTTCCTCGATGGCCTCTACACCATGGCCGGCAATGGCGGCCCCGGGGCCGGTGCGGGCGTGGGCATCCACCTGTACGCGGCCAACCGCTCGATGCAGGGACGCTACTTCTACGACGCCGACGGCGAGCTGCTGATCGTCCCGCAGCAGGGCCGCCTGGTGATCCGCACCGAGTTCGGCGTGCTCGAGGTCGAGCCGCAGGAGATCGCGCTGATCCCGCGCGGCATCCGTTTCGCGGTGGACCTGCCGGACGGCGAAGCGCGCGGTTACGTCTGCGAGAACCTCGGCGCCGGCCTGCGCCTGCCGGACCTCGGTCCCATCGGCAGCAACGGGCTCGCCAACCCGCGCGATTTCCTTGCGCCGGTGGCCGCTTGGGAGGACGTGGAAGGCAACTTCGAACTGGTGGCGAAGTTCGACGGCCGCCTGTGGCGCGCCGCGATCGGCCACTCGCCGCTCGACGTGGTCGCGTGGCACGGCAATCACGTGCCCTGCAAGTACGACCTGCGCCGCTTCAACACCATCGGCTCGATCAGCTACGACCACCCGGACCCGAGCATCTTCCTCGTGCTCACCTCGCCCAGCGACACGCCCGGCGTGGGCAACATGGATTTCGTGATCTTCCCGCCGCGCATCCTGGCGATGGAGGACACCTTCCGCCCGCCGTGGTTCCACCGCAACGTCGCCAGCGAATTCATGGGCCTCGTGCACGGTGCCTACGACGCCAAGGCCGACGGCTTCGTGCCCGGTGGCGCCTCGCTGCACAACAGCTTCACCGGCCACGGCCCGGACGCCGAGACCTTCGAGAAGGCGAGCGCCGCCGACACCAGCAAGCCGCACTACATCCGTGACACGATGGCCTTCATGTTCGAGTCGCGTGCGGTGCTGCGGCCCACGGCCCAAGCGGTCGCGGCGCAACACCGGCAGCGCCAGTACGTGGCCTGCTGGCACGGCCTGAAGAAGCACTTCAACCAGGACAAGCGATGAAACTCGGATCCCTGAAGGAAGGCGGCCGCGACGGCACGCTGATCGTCGTCTCCCGCGACCTCGCCCGTGGCGTGCGCGTGCCGCACATCGCGCCGACACTGCAGCGTGCGCTGGAGGACTGGTCGAACGTGGCGCCGCGCCTCAACGGCGTGTCGGAAGCCCTGAACGGCTCGGCCGCGCAGACCATCGATGGCCATGAGGTGTTCGCCCTCGACATGGCGGCGCTGGCCGCCCCGCTGCCGCGCGCCTACGAGTTCGTCGACGGCTCGGCCTACCTGCCGCACGTCGAGCGCGTGCGCCGCGCCCGCGGCGCCGAGGTGCCGGAGAGCTTCTATTCCGACCCGCTGATGTACCAGGCGGTGAGCGCCGGCTTCTACGGCCCGCGCGACGCGGTGCTGGTGCGCGACGAGGCCTTCGGCATCGACCTCGAGGCCGAAGTGGTCATCGTCACCGACGACGTGCCGCACGGCGTCACGCCCGAAGCCGCGGCCGAGCACATCCAGCTCGTCGGCCTGGTCAACGACGTCTCGCTGCGCAACCTGATCCCGAACGAGCTGGCCAAGGGCTTCGGCTTCCTGCAGAGCAAGCCACGCTCGTGCTTAAGCCCGGTGTTCGTCACCCCGGACGAACTCGGCGACGCGTGGAAGGACAGCAAGGTGCATCGCCCGCTGCTCACCCACTTCAACGGCCAGTGGTTCGGCGCGCCGGAGGCCGGCGAGGACATGCAGTTCAGCTTCGCCCAGCTGGTCGCCCATGCCGCCAAGACGCGGCCGCTCTCGGCCGGCACGATCGTCGGCTCGGGCACGGTCGCGAACCAGAGCACCGACAAGGGCGCCAGCTGCTTCGCCGAGCAGCGCACCATCGAGACGCTCCGCGACGGCAAGCCCTCGACGCCCTTCATGAAGTTCGGCGACACCGTGCGCATCGAGATGCTGGACGCCGAGGGGGCATCGATCTTCGGTGCCATCGAGCAGGTGATGAAGCGGCAGGATTGAGCGCGCCGCGCTAGGCTGGCGGGGAAACACCCGGGAGGGCGATGCCATGGTGAGCGGCGGATTGCGGCTTTATTCCTACTGGCGCTCGAGCGCCGCGTACCGCGTGCGCATCGCGCTGAACCTCAAGGGGCTCGATTACCAGCTCGCGCCGGTGCATCTGGTGCGCAACGGTGGCGAGCAACACGGCGCGGCGTTCCGCCAGATCAATCCGCAGGGCCTGGTTCCCACGCTGCAGCACGGACAGCGCCTGATCCGGCAGTCGATGGCGATCATCGAGTACCTCGACGAGACCTTCGCCGAACAGCCGCTACTGCCGTCGACCGCGCGCGAACGCGCCCTGGTGCGAGGGCTGGCCCAACTGATTGCTTGCGACATGCACCCCTTGGGCAACCTGCGGGTGCTGCAGTACCTCGAGCGCGAGTTCAAGGCGACGCCGGAACAGCGTGAAGCCTGGATCCGCCACTGGCTGGCGCTGGGTTTCGAAGCGATCGAGGCCTTGCTGGCGGAGAACCCGTCCACCGGGGCCTTCTGCGAGGGAGACCATGCCGGCCTCGCCGACTGCCTGCTGGTGCCAATGGTGTACAACGCCCGCCGGTTCGCGCTCGACCTCGCGCCCTATCCGACGGTGCGGCGCATCGACGCGCACTGCCTCACGCTGGAGGCCTTCCAGCGCGCGACGCCCGAAGCCCAGCCGGATGCACCGCCGCCGGGCTGATCAGCCGAAGGCGCCGCCCGCACCGCCGAACACGTCGGCGTAGGGGTCGTGCTCGCTGGTCGCGCCTTCCGAAAGGCGGATGCGGAGGGCGAGGCCGTCGCGCGAGTCGGCCTTCCGCAGCGCTTCCTCGAGGTCGATCTTGCCTTCCTTGTAGAGCTTGAACAGCGACTGGTCGAAGGTGTGCATGCCCGCTTCCAGGGACTTCTCCATCGCCTCCTTCACCTCGTGGATCTGCCCGCGGCGGATCAGGTCGCGGATCATCGGGGTGTTGATCAGGATCTCGGAGGCCGGCAGGCGCTTGCCGTCCTTGCCGATCACGAGGCGCAGCGAGACGACCGCCTTAAGGTTCAAGGACAGGTTCATCAGGATGTTCTTGTGCGCGGCCTCGGGGAAGAAGTTGAGGATGCGCTCCAGCGTCTGGTCGGCGTTGTTCGAATGCAGCGTCGCGAGGCAGAGGTGGCCGGTCTCGGCGAAGGCGATGGCCGATTCCATGGTCACGGAATCGAGGATTTCGCCGATCAGGATGACGTCCGGCGCCTCGCGCATCGCGTTCTTCAGCGCGTTGTGGAAGGCGTGGGTGTCGAGGCCGACCTCGCGCTGGTTGACGATGGACTTCTTGTGCGTGTGCAGGAACTCGATCGGGTCCTCGATGGTGAGGATGTGGCCGGTCGAGTTGGTGTTGCGGTAGTCGATCATCGAGGCCAGCGCGGTCGACTTGCCCGAGCCCGTGGAACCCACCACGAGCACCAGGCCGCGGGGTTCCATGATGATGTCCTTCAGCACGTGGGGCAGCTGCAGCTGTTCGAGCGTCGGCACCGTGCTCTTGATGGCACGGATGACCATGCCGACCTCGCCGCGCTGCTTGAACACGTTGACGCGGAAACGCCCGGCGTCCTTCACGGCGATCGCCATGTTGTATTCGAGGTCGCGCTCGAACTGGGGCACTTGGCCCTCGTCCATCAGCGAATAGGCGATCTTCTTCACCATGCCGGCCGGGAGGCCGGTGTTGCCGAGCGGGTAGAGCTTGCCCTCGACCTTGATGTACACCGGCGCGCCGGTCGTGAGGAACATGTCGGAGGCGTTCTTCTCCGTCATCAGCTTCAGGAAATAGCCGATGTCCATGGGGATGGGCTCCTCAGCGCCATTGCGTAACCGGGTCAGGCTTTTGAGAATAGCCGCGTTCCGCCACCAAAAGCGACCCGTATCCCCATGAGCCGAAACGTCCCCTCCGGCCTTGCCGCCGGCCTCCTCCTCGCGGCGCTGCTGGGCGGCTGCGCCAGCGTCCCGCCGCCCACCGCCGAACTCGACGCGGCTGACCGCGCCATCCGCAGTGCCGACGCCCTCGAGCCCCGCGGCGCGGCCCAGCAGGCGCTCGACGAGGCCCGCCAGCGCCTCGCCACGGCCCGCGATGCCGCATCGCGCAAACGCCATGCCGACGCTCTCGTCGCCGCCCGGGAAGCCGAGGCCGCGGCGGCGGTCGCCGCCGCAGAAGCCCGCCGCGCCACGCTCGAGGCCGAGGTCGATTCCAAGGCCGCGCGCAACGCCGAGCTGCGCCGCCGCCTGCTGGTCCAGGGAGATTGATCCGATGCGTCCTTTCCGCAGTGTCCGAATCCACACCCTGGCCCGTGGCCTCGCCTTCGCCGCCGCCGTCGCGCTGGCCGCGCCCGCCCTGTCCGCCGATGAAGAGATCGATCCCGTCGTCGCCCGTCTCCAGGCCCAGCTCGCCCAGCTCGATGGCGACACCCAGCTCGCTGGCATGGGCGGTGTCGAGCGTCTGAAGGCCCAGCAGGCCGTGCAGGCCCTCGCCCTTGCGAAGTCGAAGGAATACGCCTCGGCCCAGTTCGTGGCCGAACGGCGCGTGCGCGCGGCCGTGGCCGCAGCGCAGGCCGACGCCTTGGCCCGGCAGTCGACCGACCTCGATCGCGAGCGCGACCAGATCATGGTGGCGGCCGCGCGCCGCGATGCCGATGCCGCCCGTCGCGACGCCGAGCGCCTGCGCATGCAGAGCCTTGCCCGCCAGGAAGAGGCCGAGCGTGAGCGCACGGCGGCTGCCGAGACCTTCGCGCTGGCCGAGCAGGCCAAGGCCGATGCCGAACAGGCGCGCCGCCTGGCCGCCAGCCGCGGCCGCGAGGCCGCGCTGGCCCGCGAGGAAGCCGAACTGGCGAACTCGCTGGTGGCCGAAGCGCTGGCCGCCGATGCGCCGCTGCCGCCCTCGCGCAGCGTCGGGCCGGCGACGGTCTACACGCTGGCGGGTTCGGCCTTCGCCAGTGGCCGCGCGGCCCTGACCACCGAAGCCAATGCCAGCCTGCGTCGCCTCGCCATGGAGATCGGCGGCCGCAACGTCGAGGTCGTCGGCTACACCGACAGCCAGGGCGCCGCCGCCGCCAACCAGGCCTTGTCGCTGCGCCGCGCCGAGGCCGTCGCCGCCATCCTCAAGGAGTCTGGCGTCAGCGGTTCGATCCGCACCGACGGCCGCGGGGCCGCCGATCCGGTGGCCGACAACGGCTCGCCGGAAGGCCGCGCGGCCAACCGGCGGGTGGAAATCACCGTCCGCTGAGGCCGGCCCGCCTTCACCCGGCTGAACCCCGTTAGGGGCGGGTGAGGACTTCCGAGCGGTGTCGTTAAGTGGGGTTTCCGGGGCGGAAAAAGGCCTTGCCGCCCCGCGGCGGCGGGCGTAGCGTCGTTTTCCCGAGGGGGCTGTTCCCTTCGGGAGAACGAGCCAGGCCGATGACCGCTGACCTCATCCCGTCCCCGCTGCCGCGTCCCGCCCGGGATGCGCGTGGCCCGCGGCCCGAGGCGGCCAGCCTTCCCGACCTGACCCCAGTCCAACCCCAACGCCCCGCGCCTCAGAGCCGGGGCGTTCGCGTTTGAGGAGGTCGCTGAAATGTTCGAAGGTCAATCCACCGCCGATGTCGAAGCCTTGATCAAGTCCGATCCGGAGTTCCGCCAGCTCTACCGCCACCACCAGCAGCTCAACAGCAAGGTGATGGACGCCGAGCTCGGCGTGCTGCCGATCGATGACATGACGCTGGCCCGGATGAAGAAGGAAAAGCTGCTGGCGAAGGACCGGCTCACCCGGTTGTTCGCCCGAACCCGACATTGACGGTGGCGGCGACGGAAGGAAGGCGGCCCGCTGCGTGCGGGCCGCGTTGTCTTCGGGGGGCACCCCTGCCGGGGAGCTCAGACATGCGGCTGGTACAATCCGCCACCCTTTTGACCGCCTCTCCCCATGCCCGTCCACCACAGCGTCCTCGAACTCGTCGGCAAGACGCCCATCGTCAAGGCCCGCAAGCTCGACACCGGCTTGTGCGAGCTGTACCTGAAGCTCGAGTGCATGAACCCGGGCGGTTCGATCAAGGACCGCATCGGCGTGACGATGATCGAGGCCGCCGAGAAGGCCGGGAAGATCCAGCCCGGTGCCACCCTTGTCGAGGGCACCGCGGGCAACACCGGCATCGGCCTCGCGCTGGCCGCGCAGCAGAAAGGCTACCGCCTCGTGCTCGTGGTGCCCGACAAGATGAGCCGCGAGAAGATCTTCAACCTCAAGGCCATGGGCGCCGAGGTGATCCTGACGCGCTCCGACGTCGCCAAGGGCCACCCCGAGTATTACCAGGACCTCGCCGCGAAGATCGCCGCCGACACGCCGGGCGCCTACTTCATCAACCAGTTCGGCAACCCGGACAACCCGCTCACGCACGAGACGGTGACCGGCCCCGAGATCTGGGGCCAGATGCAGGACGTGGGTGGGATGGACGCCATCGTCTTCGGCTGCGGCAGCTCGGGCACCATGACCGGGCTGTCGCGCTACTTCGCCCAGACCGCGCCGCACGTCGAGCTGGTGCTGGCCGACCCGGTCGGCTCCATCCTCACGAAGTACATCAACGAGGGCATCCTCGACACCAAATCGGGCAGCTGGCTCGTCGAGGGCATCGGTGAGGACTTCCTGCCGGACATCTCCGACTTCACCCGCGTCAAGAAGGCCTACGCCGTCTCCGACAAGGACAGCATGCTCGCCGGCCGCGAGCTGCTGGCGAAGGAGGGCGTGCTGGGCGGTTCTTCTTCCGGGACCTTGTTGGCCGCGGCGCTGCGCTACTGCCGCGAGCAGACTACGCCGAAGAAGGTGGTGGTGTTCGTCTGCGACACGGGCAACAAATACCTGTCGAAGATGTACAACGATTACTGGATGCTCGACCAGGGCTTCCTCGACCGCCCGCAGCACGGCGACCTGCGCGACCTGATCCTGCGCCCCTACGCGGCGCGCGACACCATCGTGGTCAGCCCGAACGACCTGCTGACCGTCGCCTACCAGCGCATGAAGCTCTACGACGTGTCGCAGCTGCCGGTGATCGAGAACGAGCGGATCGTCGGCATCCTCGACGAGAGCGACGTGCTGATGCACGTGCACGCCGACGAGGCGCGCTTCCGCGACCCGGTGTCCACGGCGATGGTCACCAAGCTGGAACTCGTCGACATGCGCTCGCCGATCAACAGCCTGATGGGCGTGTTCGAGCGTGGCCACGTCGCCATCGTGATGGACGGGCCGAAGTTCCTCGGCCTGATCACCCGCATCGATTTCCTGAACTACCTGCGCCGTCGCGTACAATGACTGCGCCACTGGACGGCAAGACCCCCCCGATGAACGAACACGATTACGGCTTCGGCACCAAGGCGATCCATGCCGGCCAGAGCCCCGACCCCTCGACCGGTGCCGTGATGGTGCCGATCTACGCAACCTCGACCTACGTGCAGGAAAGCCCCGGCGTCCACCAGGGCTACGAGTACTCGCGCAGCCACAACCCGACGCGCTTCGCCTACGAGCGCTGCGTGGCGGCGCTGGAGGGCGGCAGGAACGGCTACGCCTTCGCCTCCGGGCTTGCGGCCACCTCGACCATCCTCGAACTGCTCGATTCCGGCAGCCATGTAGTGGCGATGGACGACGTCTACGGCGGCACCTACCGCCTGTTCGAGCGCGTGCGCCGGCGCAGCGCCGGGCTGGACTTCTCGTGGGTTGACCTCTCCGACCTCGAGGCCTTCGAGGCGGCGATCCGCCCGAATACGCGGATGGTCTGGATCGAGACGCCGACCAACCCGACCTTGAAGCTGGTCGACATCGCCGCGGTGGCCGAGCGTGCCAAAAAGCGCGGCCTGATCGTGGTGGTGGACAACACCTTCTGCTCACCGGCCTTGCAGCGCCCGATCGAGCTCGGCGCCGACATCGTCATGCACTCGGCCACGAAGTACATCAACGGCCACAGCGACATCGTCGGTGGTCTCGCCATCGTCGGTGAGCGCGCCGACCTCGCCGAACAGATGACCTTCCTTCAGAACGCCGTCGGCGCCGTGCAGGGGCCGTTCGACAGCTTCCTGGCACTCCGCGGCTTGAAGACCCTGCACCTGCGGATGAAGGCGCACTGCGAGAACGCGCAGGCCATCGCCGAGTTCCTCGAACACCACCCGGCGGTGGAGCGCGTGGCCTACCCGGGACTCAAGGCGCATCCGCAGTACGCATTGGCGCAGCGCCAGATGAAGGGTCCGGGCGGCATGGTCAGCGTATGGCTCAAGGGAGGCTTCGAAGCCGCCAAGCGCTTCATGGAGCGCACGGAGCTGTTCGCCTGCGCCGAGAGCCTGGGCGGCGTCGAGAGCCTCGCCAACCACCCGGCGGTGATGACGCACGCGAGTGTGCCGGAAGAGCGACGAGCGAAGTTGGGCGTGACCGACAACTTGGTGAGGTTGAGTGTGGGTATCGAGGATTTCGAGGATCTCTTATCGGAACTGAACGAGGTGCTCCAGTGATCTGTTCTTCACTTCGCCTAATCGCCTTCGCGAAGCGGGAAGAGTGGGCGTAGCGCGAATGAAACAGCTTATGCAGAACCACCCGGCGAGGGCGTTCGCCGCGTTATGGAGGAACAGGTTTCTCATCGAGCAGCTCGTTAGGAAGGAGCTTAGCTCCAAGTACCGTAAGTCATCCTTGGGCGCAGCGTGGATCATCCTGAATCCTCTGCTTCTTGTCGGTGCATACACGCTCGTCTTTGGCGTCCTGCTCGGAGTTCGTTGGGGTGGTGCTGGAAGCACTCTCGAGTTCGCTTTGGTGTTGCACGCCGGCGTGATGTTCTTCATGTTTTTCAACGAGATCATGAGTCGGTCCACGACACTCGTGGCAAGTAACCAGTCCTATGTCACAAAGATGGTTTTTCCGACCGAGGTGTTTCCCGTCGTGATTACCCTTGTGGCGGGCGTTTCCTTCGTCGCGACATTGCTGATCTGGACCGTCCTTAGCGTCGCGATCCGTGGTGAGTTTCCGGTCGGAATCATTTGGATCCCGTTCGTTTTCTTCCCGTTCCTTATGTTCTGTCTGGGCCTTTCTTGGTTTCTGTCGGCGCTTGCCGTGTTTAAGCCCGACGTTGAACATGCGATGCCGATGACTTTGTTGGTGTTGATGTACCTCTCCCCCCTGCTGTTTCCCGCCGAGCGTATGCCCGAAGCGTTCCGTTGGGTAATCGCCTTCAATCCACTTAGCTGGGTTCTTGAGCCCGCTAGATCAGCATTGATCCACAACGTTGCTCCCGACATCGTCGTCGTGGGTGTGGGTTCGATTGTGTCGCTGGTAGTGTTCTGGGTCGGTTACGCTTCGTTCAAAGGCAATCAGAGGAATTTCGCGAATGTCCTCTGAGTACCCGGACTGGGCAATCGATGTTTCGGCGGTCTCAAAGCGCTACCAATTCGGTGCGAAAGGAGGGTGGTCGATCTTCGGGAAGTCCGAGTCACCATCGTCTGTCGCAGGCCATGACGCGCTGAAGGATATAAGCTTCAGGATCGCCCGTGGAGAGGCGGTTGGTGTGCTGGGTCGCAACGGCGCGGGAAAAAGCACTCTCCTCCAGATTCTCACCGGGGTGCTGCAGCCGACCGAAGGTTGTGTCACTGTGGCCGGCCGGATCGGTGCGCTCCTCGAGCTTGGTTCAGGCTTCAATCCAGAGCTATCGGGTCGGGAGAACATTTTCCTCAGCGCTGCAGTGCTCGGGATGTCGCTTGCTGACGTCAAGGCGAAGCTTTCCGAGATTGAATCGTTTGCAGAGCTTGGTGAATTTATTCACCAGCCTCTGAAGACGTATTCAAGCGGGATGTTTGTACGTCTTGCTTTCTCGGTGCAGGTGCATCTTGATCCTGAGATTCTCATTATCGACGAGGCGCTCAGTGTTGGGGATATGTTCTTTCAGCAGAAATGCATCGCGCGCATCCGCGAGCTGATCGCGCGCGGCGTCACGTTGCTCTTCGTTTCTCATTCGGTCAACGCGGTGAAGAGTATTTGCGGAAGGGCGATCCTTCTCGAGCGCGGAAGGCTCGTCGCGGATGGGCCTGCAGACGAGGTTTGCGAGCATTACCAGAACTCGATGTCGAGCACCGCTGTCGCAGACCTGCGTGCGGCACTGGCGGCTCGGTCGGCCGAAGGTGTTCCCAATGGAGTGATTGAGGCTAGCCCCGTTCCAAGTGAGCGGGAGGTGTTGTGCGATGGATTCGCGGAACGGCTCTCAAGTCGCTCGGGAGGCGGCGAGGTCCAGTTCACCGGTTTTGAGATCGTTGTTCCGGGTCGCGGTGCCGTTGCCACTATTGAGCAGGCAGGGCTGGTAACTCTCCGAATACAGTTCGACACCTCTAAGTCCATACCCGAGGGAAGCGTCCTCGGCCTGCTGATACGTGACGCGCACGGCATCGATATCGTTGCCTACAATCTCAACTTCTACGGACGGCATTTGCCGATACTCGATGCTGCAACACGATACGTACTCGAGTATGCGGTCGAGCTGCCGTTGGCGAAGGGGCGCTACTCGTTCCACGTCGGACTTAAGCCGGCTCCGGAAAGTCCTTACTTCTATGACCGATGCTTTACAATTGGCGTGTTGGACATCGAGGCGAATCCGTTGTCTTGGGGTGAGTACGGCGGACGTTTGCTGGCTTCGCCGAGGTCAGTTGAACTGCTGAAAGTCGTCTCCCCAATGCGATGCTGATTTCCTTTTTGCTCCCGGATGTGGATCGCGGCAGCGGCCCCCTTCACGCTTGGGTAATGCTGGCGCAGATGGCGGCATTCGGGCCTGAGGAAATAGGCTTCATCGGTGATGACCGCTACTTTGCGGAGGATGGCATACCATTTGGTGAACGCCTCATCGTCGGCGGGCACTCCTTCGTGGTGCCATCGAGAGGCCGATTTCGTAGATATCGCAAGCGATCAGTGGACCTCCCCAAACACTGGAAGGCCCAGGGCCATGGGCTGCCCCTTTTCCGGCGTGCGATAACGGCGAGCGATCCTTCCGTTGCTAAGCAATTGACAACGCTTGCGTGCGATATCGCGCACGGGCGCCGGATCGCAGCGTTTCTCTCTTGGATTAATTGCGCCTCGCTTGACTTGGCCGCGAAGACGTTGGGGGTTCCCGTCATTCACAACGAGCTCGGGCCACTCCGTGCGCCCGACTATGGTGGCACCGTCTACTTCGATTTCTTGGGGGTCAATGGTCGAACGACCCCTTCGACATGGCGTTCAGGCAATACAGTCGGTTCCGCGCTGCGTGGGATTCGTCTAGTGCCGGAGAAGCAGCTCCGCGTCTTGGTTTCCGGTGAGGAGTCACTTGAGCGTGTTTCGGACGCCACAGACGTCGGCGTTGCGATGCAAGTCGAGGACGACTCTAACCTCGTTGCCTTTGGCAATGGAACGAGTTCAATCGACCTTATCGACGCGGCTCGTAGGGATAATCCCGGGGCGAGGCTCCGAGTCAGGAATCACCCGGCCTCGCATTTCAAGTTTTCGGGAGGTGGTCTCGGAATCGTCGATGATTCCGCCAACGCACGTGAGTTTCTTGGTCGAGTTTCGAGCGTCTACGCCGTCAACTCAAGTGTCCTGACGGAAGCCATGCTCTGGGGTGTGCCGTTTCGGGCATTGGGGGACTGCCCCACGAGGCCTTTTGCTGATGACGGTGCATTGGCCCCCTGGGCTCGCGATAATCGCGACTTGGCGATCAACGCCTTCATGTTGGGCTATCTGGTGCCATCAGCGTTGCTTTTCAATCCAGACTACTACGGATGGCGTTTGGCGGGCGGGCGTTCGCTTGCCGCATGCCACGAGCGCCATCTTGCCCAATGGCAGGCAACGTCGGTGCAACGCAAGCGCATTGGTCCCGCCTCGATGCCATCCGCCCCCAAGGCGCTCCTTGCTGTCGCTACGGGTGGCGGTTCGGACTGGCTGGGAAATCGTCGAGTCGAGTTGCTGGTTCAGGACTTGCATGAGCGGTTGCTCAGAGCCACTCGCGAAATGCATGGTTTGGCATCCGCCGCTTCGGAGCGCGAAGCGGCGGTGGCGTGGCTCGAGGGCCAGCGGACGTCGCTGCAGGCGGCGCTATCGGAGCGGGAAGGGGCCGAGCAGGCGCTGCGCGAGCATCTGTCGGAGCGCGAAGCGGCGGTGGTGTGGCTCGAGGGCCAGCGGACGTCGCTGCAGGCGGCGCTATCGGAGCGGGAAGGGGCCGAGCAGGCGCTGCGCGAGCATCTGTCGGAGCGCGAAGCGGCTGTCGCGTGGTTGGAAGGCCAGCGATTGGCCCTTCAAACCGCACTGGGCGAGCGGGAAGGGGCCGAGCAGGCGCTGCGCGAGCATCTGTCGGAGCGGGAAGCGGCTGTCGCGTGGTTGGAAGGCCAGCGATTGGCCCTTCAAACCGCACTGGGCGAGCGGGAAGGGGCCGAGCAGGCGCTGCGCGAGCATCTGTCGGAGCGCGAAGCGGCGGTGGTGTGGCTCGAGGGCCAGCGGA